>JAJCYR010000020.1 GCA_029262775.1 Bacteroidota bacterium | reverse complement strand
GCTGCTACTTGTCTTGGATGCGGCTGAGCCCGGGCGGGCGCAGATGTCGGCGATCGAACCCGGTACATACTGGTGGCGCGTGACGGATGTGGCGGGCGGCACATCGGAGCCGGTGCGGTTCTTTGTGGGGACGGCTGTGGGCACGGAGGGCGAGGAGGATGGCTTGGCGGTCAGCGGCGGCGCGGACGGCGCGCTGCCGACGGCGTTCGCGCTCGGCGCGCCGTGGCCGAATCCGTCGCGTGGCGGCGTGACGGTGCCATTTGAGGTCCCGCGCGCCGCCCGCGTCACGCTCCGCGTGTTTGACGTGCTCGGCCGCGAAGTGGCCCTGCTCGTTGGCCGTGACCTGCCGGCCGGGCGGCACGAGGCCGTGTGGGAAGCGGGGGGCGCTTCGGGCTCGTCCGGCGGCACTGGCCGCACGCCCGGCGGCGTTTACATTGTTCGGATGGAAGCCGGGGCGTTCACGAAGAGCCGCGTGGTGACAGTGCTGTGAGATGGGGGAGTCCGGAAACGAAACGGGCGCGCGCGGGGTACATACGTGCATGACTGATCACCGCATACAACGTCTCACGTGGCTTGCCCTTCTGTCGGTGGGCCTCCTTTCTGGAATTATGCTTACCATCTGGCTCTCGCCAGGTGCCGGCCCCATGCAGCGGCCCCAGCAGGTCGACCGCGTGGAAATAGGGGCGCAGCCCGGCGCATCGACCCGGATTCCTGTGCCAAGTGGGATGACGGACGTGGTAGGCCTTGGCGATGTCCGTTACCTGGATGTGCTATCGCTCAACGAGGTGTTCAAGCAGGTGGCGGGGAGTGTGACGCCGGCGGTCGTGTTCATCCAGGTTATTTCCGATGGGCCGCAGGAGGTGCTGCGGCGGTTCGGGCAGCAGCGCGGGCGCGGGCAGACGCAGAGTGCGGGCAGCGGTGTCGTGCTCTCGTCCGACGGCTATATTGTGACAAACAACCACGTCGTTGAAGATGCGACGGAAATATGGGTCACGCTGCAGGACAAACGGCAGTTCCGGGCCGAGGTCGTGGGGACCGATCCTACGACCGATCTGGCGGTGATCCGCGTGGAAGGAGGCGATCTGCCAGCGGTTGCGCTGGGCAATGCCGACGATGTCGAGGTGGGCGAGTGGGTGCTGGCTGTTGGCAACCCGTTTCGCTTGACATCGACCGTGACAGCGGGAATCGTGTCGGCGCTCGGGCGCTCGGTGAACGTGATCGACGACCAGCTCGGTATTGAGAGTTTTATTCAGACAGATGCGGCCATCAACCCGGGAAATTCGGGTGGTGCGGTTGTGAACCTGCGGGGCGAGCTGGTGGGGATTGCCACGGCCATTGCCACGGAATCGGGATCGTACCAGGGGTACGGGTTCGCTGTGCCTGTTGGTCTCATGGAGCGCGTGGTGCGCGATTTGATCCGCTACGGTGAGGTGCGGCGCGGATACCTCGGGGTGTCTATTTTGCCGGTGACGGCGGTGGAGGCCGAGCGTTTCGGACTGCCGATCGTTGAGGGTGTGCTGCTCCAGAACGTGCAGCGCGGGCTCGCGGGCGCCGAAGCGGGGCTGCGCGACGGGGATGTTGTGCTCGCTGTCGAGGGGCGCCCCGTCTTCGAGCCGAATGAACTACAGAGCATGATTGCACTCTATTCGCCGGGAGACCGGATTTCGCTGCGCATTTGGCGCGGCGGCGAGGAGCAGACGGTACCCGTGGTCCTCAAGGGGCGCGACGATCCGGCATACGATGAGTGGCTGAGCGATCTCGGTGGCAGCGCGCAGCAGACCCCGGTCATTCCGCCGCCCAATGTGGAAATAGAGGAGCTTTCCGAGTGGGGCGCGGGGCTGGTCGGGCTCGATGCGCGCATCCGCGATCAGTTCGGCGTTGCACACGGGGTATTCGTGGCATTTGTCGAGAGCGACGGGCCGTTTTCGGTGGCGGGCCTCACGCGTGGACAGGTCATTACGCACCTTGACGGGGAGCCGGTGTTTACGCTCGAAGATGCGGTGTCGAGGCTCCGCGCGGCGGCCGAGCGGCTCGATTCCGATCCGGATTCCGAACCCGTCCTCGTCCAGGTGCGCCGCGTGGACGGCGCCTTCCTGTTCTTCGAGGTGACCCTGTGATTCGGTACCTGACGGCGGGGGAGTCGCACGGGGAAGCATTGATTGGCATTGTAGAGGGCGTTCCGGCGGGCCTGCCGCTGACGGCCGAGTACGTGAACCGGCATTTGGCGCGGCGCTGGCTGGGATTTGGGCGCGGCGGCCGCGCAAAGTTTGAGACCGATCTGGTGCACATTTACAGCGGGGTCCGCTTTTCGGAAACCATGGGTAGCCCCATTGCCCTGCGGCTGGACAATGCGGCCTACCGCCGGGACCGCTCGGAGTGGCCGGAAGTCATGGCCATCGGCGGCACGGGCGAGGGTGTGGAGCCGGTTGTATTACCCCGGCCGGGGCACGCCGACCTCACGGGCGCACAGAAATACGGGTTCGACGACATTCGCCCGGTCATTGACCGCTCGAGCGCGCGCGAAACGGCCATGCGGGTTGCCTGCTGCTCGGTGGCGCGGCGCCTGCTCGCCGAGTGCGGCATATTCGTAGGCAGCCATGTGGTGCGCATTGGCGACGTGGGTTTTGAGGACGCGTCGGCGTGGCGCGGACTCGTTGACAGGATCTTGGGCGATACAACGACGGGCGGCGACTCTGCGGGCGGCGACTCTGCGGGTGGCTCAGCGCTCGGTGCGGAGCGGCTGAACGACGTGGTGGACGCGTCCGAGGTCCGCATGCTCGACCCCGAACTTTCAGTCGCCTGCGTCGAACACATCAAGGCCGTCAAGAAAGAGGGCGATTCGCTCGGCGGGGTCTACGAGGTTGTGGTAACCGGCGTACCCGCCGGACTGGGTTCCTACGTGCAGTGGGATCGCCGGCTCGATGGCCAGTTGGCCCAGGCCATCATGTCCATCCAGGCACAGAAGGCCGTGGAAATCGGAGACGGAGTGGCTGCGGCCTCCGAGCGCGGCTCGCGCGTGCACGACCCCATCCGGGCGGACGGCTCGGGCTCGGGCTCGGGCTCGGGCTCGGGCTCGGGCTCGGACGGCGGTTCCCACTCGGGCGGCTCGGGTGGTGGTTCCCACTCGGGCGACTCGGGTGGTGGTGGTCCCCACTCCGGCTCGGGTCCCGCGTTCTCGCGGACGCAGAACCGCGCAGGCGGCATTGAAGGAGGCATGTCGAACGGCATGCCGATCATTGTGCGCGGTTATATGAAACCCATTCCAACGCTCATCAAACCGCTTGGCACCGCCCACCTGCTGACGGGTGAAGAGCAGCCGACGCGCTATGAGCGGTCGGACGTGACGAGCGTGCCGGCGGGATCGACCGTAGCCGAAGCAGTCGTGGCGCATGTCCTGGCCAATGCTCTGCTTGAAAAGTTCGGCGGCGATTCGCTCCGTGAACTCCGGCAGCGCGTGGCGGCGGCCCGGTAGCACGGGCTGTGGCGGACGGGACCGTCACATTCATCGTCTCACGGGGCGAAAAATTAGCGCGTTCGTGCCTTGCGAACCGTTTGGAAAATGGGTTACTTGCAGGCGCAGGACCCGCCGAGCGCACCGATCGGATTTTTTTCAGGGGGTGGCGCAAATTCTGCATAATTGCTCGTTCTCCATAGCAGAAACAACGACGCTTTTCACCCCGCCATGAGTCACCACCTGTACCGCCAATATGCACCCACCGTGGTGAACGATGGTACGCCGCAGGACGAAGTACCGCTCTGGCATGGTGGTAATGGCCGCAGCTACCACGCGAACCCGCTTTTCCCAATGTATAACGCCCCCGTCCGAACGCCCAGCGGCGATGGACAGGGGCGTCGTATTTCGGCCCCACTGCTGGATGCGCCTGCTGTCTCGGGCGATGGTCAAGGCGGCCGCGCGCAGGACGTGGTGCTCAACGTCAATCCGGCACCAGCGCCCAGCCGGAAGGGACTCTTCGGCTGGCTGCCATTTGGCACGTCGAAAACACCGGTCCGCAGTATGGGCCCCACGAGTGTCACCGGCCCAACCGACGAGAAGGGCACCCAGCGCACCGACACCTGGAAACTCGTTGCCCTCGTATTCGTCTTTTTCATTTGGATTGGCACGGCGAGCACGCTGCTCTTCCTCTACATGGATCAGTACCTGTTTCCGTGAAGGAGTAGCTCGAGTGCTGCGACTTCTGTTCGTCCGCCTACTGAATGACGACTCCCGCCGCGTGGCGACCTGCGCGTACGAAGTAGAGCCCGGGAACGAGATGGCGGCCCGTTGAGGCAGCGCCTCCCTGGTGCCCCGACAGCGCCCCCTCGAAGACCGCATTCCCGTTTGCATCCCGGCCCGTTTGTCTGAGTTCAGTGCGCATTATTACCCGCCCGAGGGCGTCGTAAAGGGTCGCCTGCTGGCCGCTGCGGCCTGAGCGGGTCCGACCTGCGGCTGTGTCCGCTCCGCCCGCCTGACCCCGCAGCCGCACCGATAGCACGCCGCCCTGCGCCGCTCGCCACGGATTGGGCCACAATTCCAGCCCCGACGCCGTGTGCGGCAACGCACGGTCCACTTCTGATTCCGTATGTGTTGCCGTGAAACCCTCGCCGTAGGCAATCTTCTTCTGGCCGCGCGTGTTCACGGTGACGACGCGCAGCAACTCGCCAGCGGGTAGTCTAATGTCGCCCGGGGGAATTTCGTCGCCCGGCCAGCGCACATCCACGCGTCTCTCGGGCGCTGCACCCAGCTCTGGAATCCATTCGATCTGGAGAGCGCGCAGGGGCTCGGCGGTGGTCAATACGGGGTTGTTCGAGCGGGCAATGAGGCCCGGGGCCGCCGATCCGGCCGCGGCCGGATCGGGCGGCGCAGGTGCCGGAAGCACGACGGCATCGGGCCAGGCATTGTTCATGACCGCCTGCGTAGCGACCGTGATGTCGCGTACATCGATCAATGCATCGCCCGAGGGGAAGGGAAACAGGTCGAATCGTACCAGGTCGAGACCAGCAAGGCCGAGCGCCATGTCCACGCCGCGCACAATATCCGCCACGTCGACGGCGCCGTCCTGGTCGGTGTCGCCGCGCCCACCCGTGCCTGTGGCGCGCACGATAAGGGTATCGGGGGACGTGGGGGCGGAGTGGAAGATGGTGAGCTCGGCGGTGATAAAGCCGAAACGGGTTGGTGAGGGCGAGAACGTGACGGCAATACCCGCGGAATCGGCTGGGGCGACTGTGAACGGCGCCGTGAGCGGTCCGCCTGCGCCTCCCGATCCGTCGGGCGCGCCAACGTTGAAAAGGTCATGTGAGAGGCGAAGGCTGTCGACCGTAAGGGGGCTGCCGCCACCGCCTGTGCCGCCTGGCGCGCCAAGATCGCCATTCGCGGCTCGATTGCGCACATACACGGTCACAACGCTCGTTCCACCGGCTGGCGTCGCGGCGAGGGTTGCTGCAGCCAGTGCGCCGCCGCCTCCAAGGTCCGCGCCGGTGTCATCGCCCAGGCTGAAGGTTGCTGTCGATGCGGCAAAATGCGCCAGAAATGCGCGCTCGCCGCCCGGCAGCAGAATATCGTGGCCGTCCGGCGCGGCGGCCGATGCAATGACGGCGGAGAGCGAAACGGCGACGCTGTCTGTGGCGGCGGGGGGCGCGGCGTCGAAAGTGAGCGTCACAAGCCCCGGGTAGAGTCCTGCCTGCAGCGCCGCCCCGCTCGATGGACTCTTGGGCGTGATGAGCACGCGTAGCGTCTGGGACGCGGGCGCGCTCGTATGGATGGCCCAGAGCGTGGTGTCGGCGAGGGCGAGACCGGTCGACAGACCGGTCGAGCTGAGCCAGGGTCTGTCCCAGGTTACATCAAACTGCAGTCCGGCCAGGGAATCGGGCCCGGGAAAGGACAGGTCGACGGGGAGTTGCACGGGTACGGCGGCTGGACCATCCGATCCTGGCTCGCCGCCCCCAGGCGCCTCCAGATCAAAATCCTGCCGCGTGACGGCAAAGCCGAGCTCGCCGGTAACGAGCGAAAGATCCGCGTCGCCCGCGAGGCGGATGTCATCGAGTCGGAGATTGGAGCCGCTGCTCGTGCCGCCGAACGCATCCCACACAATATACAGGGGGCCGCCGAGCAGCGAGTCCGGAATGGGTAGGGACAGAGCAGCCCAGCTGCTCGTAGCCGCCGGGAGCGCCAGACCGGGCGGGGCAAGCGTGATAAACGGCCCGCTCGGCGATGCGCCCACATGCACGGACAGGCTGTCCTGCGGGTAGGTCCCCGTTCGGCGCGCCAGCCAGGAGAGCGTGGCGCCCGTGGCAATTCCGAGATTGACGGGGCCCAGGACCGTGCGTCCCCGGGTCTGGCCTGTATGCGACAGGTTGAAAGCGCCACTGCCAGTGGACGACGAGCCGTCGTCGACGGCCCATCCCGCTCCCAGTTCAACGACGGTAGGGGGCGCAGCGCTCCCCGACGCATCGAACAGCTCCTCAAAAAATGTAACTTGTGCGGTTACATTTATTATAGTGCCCGGAAGCAGGGCGAAAAAGGCAAAAAGGACATAAAAGACGGTTCGCGCCGCCAGTTGGCGGGCAAAAAGACGTTGGCGCATGGCTGACCTCCACATGATCCACTTCACAGTTCCTGTTCAAACGGATCATATGGACACGCAGAGGCGGCCGGCGTAACCTCTTATTGGCGGAAGACGAAAATGCCCGAGAAGGTGCGCCGGTGAATGAACAACAGGGCGGCGATGAGAACAGCTGCGGTCACACCGAGTGCCGCGCCGGTCGGGTCAATCAGCGCATGAAACGCCACAATATTTACCGCAATGGGCGCCAGCAGGATGGTGCCGAGGGGAGCCGTGGGACGGTAAATCAGCAACAGCGCACCGGTGATTTCAATGGCCTTTACAATATAGATGTAACCCGAATCCATCATGATGTCCATGAACGGGGGGACGTTCGTCGCGGGAAGAAACGAAAAGAACCCATTCAGGCCTCCCACAAGGAAGATGGCGGCCGCTATGAGCCGGATACCCCGCTGCCAGAGGGGTTCAGGGGTCGGTCCTGGTCCAGTGGATACCAAGTCTGATTCGGGAGATGCCATGGTGCGTGGTGGATAGGTTCGCAGGGAGGAACGCCACACAGTAAACGCTTCTACTTAAGGAGGTTTCAGTTTTACGGAGGGTTTCAGTTCTGGCCACCGAATCCGCGCGGGCCCTGGCCACCTGGCCCGGGTCGACCCTGCATGCCGCCCTGACCCGCCTGCGAGCGGCGGGCTGCCATGCGGAGCGTCAGTACACGGTGGATTGCTGTGATTTCCAGCTGCTCCTGCGTCAGGATCTGCGCTATCCCTTCCGGATGCGCCTGCTGGTGGGCGTCGATCGCTGCCCGGATTTCCTCAGCCGATGCGCCCGCATCCCGAAGTGCCCGCACTTCTTCACGAAACGCCTCACGTGCCGCCTCCAACTCCTCCAAAGCAGCCAACTGTTCTGCCGTAAGGTTCAGCGCCTCGGCGCGTGCCGCCTCAGTGGCCATCCGGCGCGCTTCCCGCTCCTGCCGACGCTCCGCCTGGCGCGCTTCCCGCTCGGCCTCGGCTGCCGTCCGGAGCTCTTCGAGCTGGGCGGCCTGATCGGCGGTCAGGACACCGATAACGGCCGCATGCAGTTCTTCGCGCAGGGCGCGGACGGCTTCCTGATAGGCCACCCGATCCTGGCCCTGATCCTGTGCATGGAACTGGCCTCGAAGCGTCTCGGACTGTGCACGGAAATCCTCACGGATGGCTGCAAGGGCTGCTTCCTGCTCAGCGGTCAGGTTCAGCTCGGCGAGCAGATTGTCCCGCTGGCCATTCGGACCAGTATGGAAGCCACCCTGTCCAGGCCGGCCGGGTCGCATACCGCGCTCGCCGCCCGCTCGCCGGTTGGCGGCCATCTGCTCAAGCCGCTCCAGCAGGCGTGCCCGCTGCTCCTGTGTCATGGTCTTATGCAGCTCCGCCGCGAGCGCCCAGAGCGCCCCGGGATCGCGCATGGTGCCGTCCTGATTCATGGAAACACCCAGATCCGAGGCCACGATGGCAATCTCCTCGTTCGTCAGGAAGCCGAGTGCACTTTCCGCGGCGAACGCGCCGCCGGTGCCGTCCGTGGTGCTCTCAATGGCATTGTTTGAATCACACGCCGCAAGCAGCATGGTCATTCCAAGTACCAACGCCAGGGCGCGAGGGCTGAAGGTCATTCGGGTGGTGATTGATGTCGTCGTCATGGTCCTGTCTCCGGTTGGTTGAGTAGCTACCATTATATTCGCCCAATCCCCATGGGAAGTTGTCACGAGAGTGTCACATGTTGACTTCAATTTGATACGTCCGACGGGGCCTGACCGAAGTGTTCCTGAAACGCGTGGCTGAAGTGTGAAGCACTGCTGTAGCCAATGCGCCGCGCGACATCACTGACGTGTTGGTCCCCCGTCGAGAGAAGCAACCTGGCGTGTTCCATACGACGGGCGCGGATAAGCGCGCCGGGCGACTGACCCAGCAGGGCTTTCAGCTTGCGTGTCAACTGGCGCCTGCTCAGGGAAAGGCTCTCGGCGAGCGCATCTACCCCGAACTGCGCGTTCTCGATCTCTTCGGCTATGGTTCGATTGATTTCGTCCACAAATTCCCGATCGGTTTCGCGCGCAGGTTCCAAATTGGTGCCCGCAGCCTCCACCTCAGCGACGCGGCGCTGCCCACCGGAGACCGGGCTGCCGTCCGTGGACTCCCGTAACCAGGCCTGCAACTGCTCACGACGGCGCAGAATGTTGGCCATCCGTAGACGAAGTTCGTCAGTCCGGAAGGGTTTTTCAATGTAGTCGTCTGCGCCCGCCTGCAGCCCCTGCATGCGGCTTTCCGTGTCGACGCGTGCCGTGAGCAATATGACCGGGATATGGTTGGTGCGCCGGTCGGAACGAATTTCCCGGCAGAACGCAATGCCATCCATGCCGGGCATCATGACATCCGATATAATAGCGTCGGGCAGGTGTGTGCGAGCCAGTTCGAGCCCGTCGCGGGCATTATTACTTTCAAGGACCTGGTATTCGGGCAGCGACTCGGCAATGAATTGCCGCAGGTCGTCATGATCGTCTATCACCAGCACGTGGGTCGCGTCGGCCTCGTCCTCATCCTCGGCGTCGTCCATCGGAGCCGGTGGCAGCGCATGGACACGCCGCGTGCGATCTATTTTCTCGTCGGCAGGCGGAATGAGCACCATGAAGCGCGCTCCTCCCACTGCCATGTTCGAGGCAGCAATACTTCCGCCGTGCAAGGCGACGTATTCCCTGGCAATGGCAAGGCCAAGTCCTATGCCCTCATGTTTGTCGTCGCGGATGGTAAAGAACGGTTCAAACAATGCGTCGGTATCCACGTCCGGCAGACCAGATCCTGTGTTCTCCACGGTCATGGACAGATCACCGTCGGCCAACACATCCAGGCATACCGATATCCGGCCACCATCCGGCGTGTGGTTGATCGCGTTCGAGATCAGGTTTATGAGAATGGTCTCGAGGGCTTGCTCGTCGCACAGGAACGGTATGGTCTCCTGACTGGACGTGCACGTCAGGTCAATATTCTTGTCCACTGCGGCGGAGAGGAACATACCGACACGTGCTCCCACCATGTCAACAACGTCCACCCATGTCCGCTCAAGGGTCATGCCTCCGACTTTCATGCGTGCCAGATCCAGTAATTGACCGGTGAGATCCCGTAGTCGCTCCGCATTTTCGAGAACCGTGTGCAGGTCACGCTCCGCCCCTGGATCAAGTCGCTGCGTGACGGACCCGTACGCCCCATCGAGCAGTTTTTGAACGGGCGCGAGTATGAGGGAAAGGGGCGTCCTGAACTCGTGGCTGGTGTTCGCAAAGAAACGGGTTTTTGCCCGGTCAAGCTCCTTCAGCTGTTCGGTCTGTAACGAAATGGTTTCCAGCGCTTCCTGCAGGTCGTGCGTGCGAAGCGCGACAATACGATTGAGTTCGCGTTCCCGTCTCTCTGCGGCGTCTGAGCGGGCCCGAGACCAGGCGCGTACACCCCCAGCCGCCAGCGCGCCTAAAACCATGAGGAGACCCAGATGGAACAGCCAGTGTTCGTAGAAAAGCGGCACGACAACCATGTCAAGCACGGCCGGCTCGAGACTCCACGCACCGGTAGGTCCTGAGGCTTCTACCCGGAATGTGTAGGCGCCTGGCGGTAGATTCGTGAAAATGGCTTCCCGTCGGGACCCCGCATACACCCAATCGTCGTTGAAGCCGTCGAGACGGTAGCGGAAAGCCATACGCTCCGGAGCCATCAGATCAATACCCACATAGGGTATTTCCACATCTCGCACGCCCGGCTCCAGGGTCAAGACGCCCGGCATCCGGAAATCTCCATATTCGGTATTGATCCAGGCTTTCGGTGGTATCGGTTCCATGACGGCACGTTTGGGTTCCACGCGGACTGCTCCGCCCAGCGTCGGATACCACAGGCTACCGTCTCCGGCTTTCCACGCAGCGGGTTGGAAGCCACCGTTTGTTTCAGGCACTCTCAGGCCTGACTCCTGTTGGTAACCGATGGCCGTGACTTTTTGCGCATTGCCCCGGAAGAACGCGTCCAGGTCCGCGAGCGGTACGCGGGACACGCCGCGATTGCCGGACATCCACAGATTATTTTCTGCGATCATCAGGGACGATACGACGTTTTCAAAGAGGCCGTCCCCCTGCCCTATAACAGAAATCTGTTGGGGCGGCTGCCAACGGGCCAGTCCGCCTCCGTACGTACCGATGAGGATGTCGCCTGACGGGGCTTCAAGAAAGGCACGCACGTCCAGCGATGACAGTCCATCAGAGAGCGTGAGGCCGGTCATGGATTCCCCATCCAGAATGTTCACGCCTCCGCGTGTAGCAATCCAGAGGCGGCCTGCGGAGTCGCGCAGAAAAGAGCGGACGTGGGGGTGAAGGACGTCCTCACTACCCGGTACATCGTGAAAGCGGGTGCCGTCAAAGCGCTGCATACCTTCCTGGGTGCCCACCCAGAGTGTTCCGGGCGTCTCAGGGTCTTCGTAGAGTGCCACGATGAAGTCCGAGCGCAGGCTGACATTCGCGGCCAGGCCCGCTTCCTGTCCAAACCGGGTAAAAGATCCATTCCGGTACCGGACCAGATATTCGTGGCCAATCCATACGTCGCCGTTTTTTGCGCCCAGCACAGAATAGACACATGCATTGTCGGGAATGAGTGGGGTGGACACGGGCTCGGCCCGGTTGCTACGCGGAATGCGGTACACACCACCGCAGTTGGTTCCGACCCAAACCGTTCCGTCTGCCGCCTCGGTGACGGAGAGCGCAACTTCATTGGTAAGACCCTTCGCGGAGCCGTACACTTCAAAAAGCGCCGGTTTAAGCTGAATGAGACCCCGTCCATTCGTTCCTACCCAAATCTGACCATTCGGTCCGGGAAGAATACTGCGGACGGTGGCCATGGGAGCGCCCTTCAGGGGTATGGTCACATCAGGCTCCGCGCCGGCCCGGGAGCCCGTGCCATCCGCAAGGAAGTGAACAGCACCGACCGATCCTGCCCATATTCCGGAAGGCATGGCGCTCTCCCCCTGTCCAGCGGGCTGGGCGGCCCATGTGTGCAGTTCCGAGAGCCCTTCGGAACGCTTGTATTCTTCAAATTGGCCCGCTGTATTGCGGGCGAACAGACGACCGAACTCCGAGGCAACAACCAGCATACCGTCGTTTCGGAGGAAAAGCCCCTTCAACGCATCCTGGGTGGGGTCTACAAGTGCATGCCGCTCCGCCCCGGGCAGCCTGTAGACGGAATTCCGGCCCATACTCCATGCAACTCCCTTGTTCATGGCCAGAAGCCGCTCGGCAGGGGGCGACGAGCCCTCCGGGCCGGCAATCACGGCGTCGATCTTACCCGCGACCAGGCGTACGGTACTTCCAGGGGACGCGCCCTCGGTCGATACCCACACGCTGCCGTCGGCTCCAACGGCGATATCATTAACAAAATTGTTCGGCAGTCCATTCTCCGTCGTCAGCGAATGAAACCGGTACCCGTCCCAGATGGCAACACCACCCTCGGTGCCAATCCAGAGCCGCCCGTCAGATGCGAGCGCGAGTGTCGTGACCCGATCGCTGGGAAACGTACCCGGGGCTGTCGCCGCTCGGTATATGGTGAAACGGGCACCATCAAAGCGAGCCAGGCCGTCATAGGTTGCGAGCCACAGGAATCCGGCCTGGTCAATTACCAGGTCATTCACCGAATTCTGCGGTAGGCCATCGTCAACCGTCCACTGCTTCTGGACCCAGTCTTCCGGTTGCATCGTGCCGGTGCGGACAGGTGCCTGTGCGGAGGCACCGCCGGAAGTGGCAAGCAGGACGCTGATCGCAATAAACAGCGTGCCCAGACGGCAGGAGGGTTGACGGCAAGATCCCATCGGGGGCGACGTGGTTGCGGTGGGAGGGGTGGTACAGGTGATGATAATGAGTTATGAGGAAAGACCCAAAAACGATTGCATGTCCCAAAAGAGGTTCCAATTTGGCTGTTTTGTCCCGAAATCGTGCTATGGATGTCCCAAGACCGACCGGCCGTGCGGGTAGCTTTTGTGTGCACCCAACCCAACCCTACGCGAACCATGACTGTATCGGTACGGAGACATCGATTGCTGCTACTGGTCTCTCTCCTCCCGGCAATCCTCCTCCTCGCCCTCTGGAGCACCGCCCCTGACCAGACCGTTTTAGCTTCAGAAGTTATAGCTTCAGAAGTTTTGGCTTCAGAAGCCGTCCCGGCGGCCGACGTAAAGGTCTTCCTGAGTTTTTCGGAGGTCCGCCCCACGCTTGGCCAGGATGTGGACGTACGCATTCTGGTCTTGAATTCGGGAGATGCGCCGGCCGAGGATGTCCGGATCGACATCCTGACGGAAATGGCCGGGTCCCTCGGCATCACCGGCTTCGAGTCCGACTTCGGGACGTTTGACGAGAATGCCATGATGTGGACGGTAGGGTCGGTTGGCGTGGGCCAGAGCCGAGAGGGGACGATCACTGGCACATGGACCGGACTGCACGCAATCGACGTGTTCACGGCACAGGTCGCCGGAAGCCCGGACCGCTTCTCCCGACGGGGCATTGTCCAGGCGGACGCCGGTTCCGACGGGGGGTATGCCCTCACATTGGCCGGTGATGACGAATATGTGGAAGTCGCTGATGCAGCGGCACTCGACGTCACCGGCACGTTCACGATAGCGGTGTGGGCGCGGCCCGAGCCGGGGTCGGGTGGTGGTCACCTCGTATCCCACGATGCGGTCGGGGACGATACAGACGGCGCCTATAATCTGGCGGTTTCCGGTAATACCGTGTCCTATGAGACGAACAATCAGGGTGGTCTGTCGGCCCCGGACGTGCTCGATGCCGGTGAGTGGAATCATATTGTTGTGACGCACTCGGGGGGCGCGAGTCCTACCACGCACATCTACGTGAATGGTGCGCTCGTCGCGTCGGGAGACGTCGCCGCACCGTCTGCTGTCAGCGCCCCTGTGCTTATTGGGCGCCGTGGACTGTCCGATTCGTTTTTTAATGGCCAACTGGACGAAATCAGTATCTGGAATACGGCGCTCGGCGGTGCGGACATCCGCGCGCGCATGGTCAAGCCGCTCTCGGGCAGCGAGGCTGGACTCGTGGCCTACTACCGCTTCGATGAGAACAATCAGCAGGGCGCCACGGCTGTCGATGCCACCGGAAATGGTCACGATGGCGTGCTGCAGAATGGTGCCGGGTGGGCCGTATCGACCATTCCCATGAAGGGGGCCCCGAAGCTCGACATCAGGCTTACGAGCAATGTGACCCGGGCAGCTGTTGGAGAGAATGTCACGTTCGAAGTCCGCGTCGAAAATGAAGGCCCCGCTGTCACAGGACTGCGACTGGACCATTTCCTGCGCCGTGGAGAGGCTGATTTTGTGAGTGCGGCACCGGATCGTGGAACGCACGACGTGGCCATGTCCCGCTGGTCGCTCGAAACCCTTCCCGGCGGCGCGTCCGAGACCATGGAACTCGTTTTGACCTCGCGTGAGGCAACGTCACTGCTCGTTCTCGGCGTGGACGCGACGACGGCCCATCAGCGGCGCACGGGTGGAAATCCGCTCGCGGGCACCTTCACAGCATTCCAGACTGTGTTACCCGTTCAGAGCGCCACGTCATCGGTACTGTCGCTGGGAGGTGGGGCCGAGCGCATGCGGGTGCCTTTTGCACCCGAAATGAATGCCCCCGAGGCCTTTTCAGCGGCGGCCTGGGTGAATGTCGCGACCGGGAGCAGTGTGAGCCTCTTTACGCGGGCCCGTGCAGGGGGCGCGACGGGCGGGAATTACGGGCTGAACATCCTCGCCGATGGGCGCGTGGAGTGGGACGTACAATCATTCGGATTTGTGACCACCAGTGCTGGCGCCGTGTCGCGGAATCAGTGGCATCATGTAGCCGTGGTCTGGGACGATACGGCGGGTGAGGCCGACGGTAAGCTCCGGATCTTTGTGGACGGAAACCTCGCCCGCGCAGCCAACACGGGCGACGGCGGCGGACCGCTGCAGCCCACGACGTCCGAGGACGACCTGCTCATCGGGTCGCGGGCCTCGGACCTGTTCATGACGGGCATGGTCGATGATTTCACATTGTGGAACAAGGCTATCTCGGAGGAGGAAATACAGGAAACCATGACAGGCGGACTGCTTGGCAACGAGAAGGGCCTCGTGCTGCTGCACCGCTATGAAATCAAGCGCAATCTGGGCGTGAACAATGACGGCTCGGACGATGCGCAGGACCACTCGGGCCACGACCTGCATGGGGATCTGGTGGGTGGTGCTGTATTCGAGTCGACGACATTGCCCAAACGGGCTACGACCGTGCTGGCCTCCGATGACCTGCAGGAAGACCGTATTCGTGTGACATGGACGCTTCCGGAGGGGGAGACGGCGACGCTGGTGCAGATTCTGCGGAACGGACAGCTTCTGGACGTGGTGTCGAGCCAGAATGAGGAATATGAGGACGGTGGCGGCCGACCCAACGAAATCCACGTGTATTGCGTGGTGACCGAGAACGGAGGAGGTGACCGCTTGGTGCTCGGGTGCGATGGTGGTCGGCGGCGGCTCTTCAAGCCGGGAAATATGGAGGCCTCGGTGGAGCGCTTTACCGACCGGATACAGGTGCTCTGGGATGACTTGTCGACGTTCAATACGGGGTACAATGTGTACCGGGATGGCGTGCTCGTGGCTTCGCTCGGAGGCAATACCGAGGTCCATGACGATGCGTCAGTCGCCTCGATGGTAGACCATGAGTACTGTGTCGTGCCCACGCAGAACGGTTTTGAAGGTAATCAAGCCGTATGTGCCACGGGTCGGCGTGCCAACGTACTGCCGCCGGCACAGGTGGCGGCGACAGACGGCACGGTGCCGGCGGCCGTGCGTGTGTCCTGGGTGGACCAGGGCACTGGTGCGACCGGCTTCGAGGTGCGCCGCGATGGCGCGCTCGTAGCGGAACTGGGCCCCGATGTGCGCTCGTTTGACGACGCGTTTGCCGTCTCGGGGACGCTGCATGCGTACTGCGTGCGCCGCCTCGTGGGCGGGGATGCCTCGATAGAAGTGTGCGATGAAGGCTCCATCAATACACTGGCTGCGCCGACGCAGGCCACGGCGTCTGTCAACACATTCGATGACCGCGTGGAAGTCGAGTGGCAGGACGAGACGGACCATGAAACCGGATACAATGTGTACCGGCAGGGGGGATCTGCGCTCGTTTTCGATGGCGCCGATGATGTGGTGGAAATTGCAGCCGATGCGGCGTTTGACCGCCCGGACATGACCTTCGAAGCATGGCTGCAGCCTACGGCCTTTGGCGCGGTGCGCAGTGTCATGCAGAAGGGAGACCCGCGGAATTTTGACGTGTTGCTGCTCGAAGATGGCACGCTACACTTCGCGGCGCACAGTGTGACGTGTGCTGAGTTTCAGTCGGTAAACAGTGCCCAACCGCTACCGCTTGGGGCATGGAGTCACATCGCCGTGTCGGTGTCTGGCTCATCCGTAGCGCTCATTGTGAACGGATTTGAGAGTGCGACGACGCCGTTGGCTGGTGTATGTACTACGTCGCAGCCGGTGGCCCTCGGTGGCGGGAGATTCTCGTCGTTCGAGGGGACCATGGATGAGGTCCGTCTCTGGAGTGGGGCGCGGACGCGGGCCGAGGTGCGGGCCACCATGCACAGCCGCCTGAATGGGGACGAAGATGGTCTGATTGCCTACTGGCCGCTGGACAGCGGTTCGGGCGGCGTGGCGAACGATGCCTTCAGTATCCATAACGGAACGCTGGCGGGTTTTGATCTGACACCGGCCGTACCCGGTTGGACGTCTGAAACGGCGCCATTCGTGCAGTTCGGGACAGGTCTGGCCGTGCGGCTTGACGGCGCGGATGACCGCGTCGTTGTGGATCATGTGGCGGCGCTCAGCCTGCAGCAGTTCACCATTGAGACATGGATGAAGCCGGAGCCGCTCATTGAAGAGCAGAACATTCTTGGCAAGATGGACGCGGACGGGGGTGTCGCCGCTCCCAGTAATTACGCGCTCGTGCGCATGCCGAACAGCCACATTCGACTCGTTATGGGTCCGGTGGTCTGCTCGGATCCACGGCTTCCCATTGTAGAGAGTACATTTCCCGTGCCCCCCGGTCGGTGGACGCACGTGGCGGCCACCTACGATGGCACGACGGCACGGCTCTTCATAAACGGTGTTTTGAACCGCGAGCGTGAACTGGGCGCGGCGCTGTGCCAGAACTCGGAGGCTCTGGTACTTGGCAGCAATTATGCCGGCAGTCTCGATGAAACACGCATCTGGAACGAGGCCCGCACAGAGAGCGACATCCGGGACAACATGCACAGGGCCGCGCCAGCGGCGGCGGGCGGCCTGGTCGCGGCCATTTCGTTCGACCAGGCACTCGGAAGCGGCGACGGCCCGAGCGGATTCAGCGAACTTGGCGTCACCGCTCTGGCCGCGAATGCGCGCATGGCCGGAGAGCCTGCGCTCATCCAGGGCCTACCGGCCCTGCAGGCCGCCACCGCGACCGATCGTACGGACTACGTGGATGTCTTCGCCGAACCCGGCGTTTCCTATACCTACTGTGTGGCTGCATTCACGAATCAGGGCGTTGAAACGGACGCTGACTGTGCGACGGGTCGCCGGGCCAATGCATTGGGTGCGGACACGGTTGTGGCCACCGATGCCGTTTTTGAAGACCGCGTGGAACTCAGCTGGACGAGCACATCGACGCGGACCTCCGTGTTCAAGGTGTACCGGGACGACACCGTGCTCGCGACGCTTCCGCTCACGACACTGAGTTATACGGACAAGGGCATTCCCTCGGACACCGATCTGAACTACTGCGTTACCTCAGTCTCAGCGGAAGGCGTGGAGTCGCCCAAAGTATGTGACACCGGTAGCCGATCCATGGAAGTACCGACCGATGTGCAGGCATCGGACGGCGAGTTCGAGGGGCGGGTCGACATTACGTGGGTCGATAATTCTGAAATCGAACGCGGCTACCGGGTATACCGGCGGGCCGTGCTCAACAATTCAACGGGCGAGCTCGCGGCCGACAGTTCGCTGGTCGAGGAAACCGTGGCGTCGCAGGCGGAAGCCACGGACCGCGGCGGCGTGCCCGGCACGCGGTATCGCTACAGTGTCGTGGCCTTTGACCGCGACGGATTTTCGCGCGTTGGATCTGCCGTAGGTATGCGACGCCTTCTGACGCCTGCGTCCGTAGCGGCCACGGATGCCGAGACGGAGACGAGTATCCGCGTCACGTGGGACGACCGCAGCCGGATTGAGCGCGG
>JAJCYR010000019.1 GCA_029262775.1 Bacteroidota bacterium | reverse complement strand
GCATACTACCTTGCAGCTGGTCTCAGCCCCGAGCAGTTCACGGTCGATGCCGAGGCCATCACCACGCCCTGCCCCAAAGGCAAGGGAGAAGAGTGCAAGGAAACCCACCGCGTGGAAAGTGTGCCATTTGACTGCTCGCGGTTGTTGTTTCCCAACCGCTGATGCCCGCCTCTACGTAACAGCCCGTAATGCCTGACGCTCTGCGCGAGCTCCCCTACCAACTCAAATCGGTGCTGAAACAGCACGCCATCCGGCTTGGTTTTGAAGCGTGTGGCGTCGCCCGCGCCGTCAAGCTCGATGAGGAGGCCACGCGTCTCGAGGAGTGGCTCTCAAAGGACCGCCACGCCAGCATGAACTGGATGACGGGACACTTCGAAAAGCGGATCGATCCGAGCCGTCTCGTACCGGGTGCCCAGACCGTCATTTCGGTGCTGCACAATTACCTGCATGACGAGGATCTGCCGCCCTCTGATCCCTCCATGGGCCGCATCAGTCGATATGCATCAGGAGAAGACTACCACTTTGTCATGAAAGAGCGGCTGTTTGAGCTGTTCGAATGCCTGCGCGAAGAGGCGGGCGCCGTTGAGGGCCGGGCCTTCGTGGACTCGGCTCCCGTCATGGACAAAGTCTGGGCGCAGCGCTCCGGGCTCGGCTGGATTGGCAAGCATACCAACCTGATCAGCCGCGAGGCCGGGTCCTGGTTTTTCATTGGCGAGTTGATCGTGGATCTCGAACTGCCGCCTGACGATCCGGCAACGGATTACTGCGGTTCCTGCACACGCTGCCTCGACGCCTGCCCTACAGACGCCATTTTCAGGCCTTATTCGGTCGATGCATCGAAATGCATTTCCTATACCACGATCGAGCACCGGGGAGACGACGTTCCCCGGGACATCCGCCGCGGCCACGGAAACTGGATCTTCGGATGCGACATCTGCCAGGAAGTGTGTCCCTGGAACAAGTTCAGCAAACCGACGCGCGAGCCGCGCTATGCGCCGCGGCCGGGCATGTACTCCACATCGCTGGAAGCATGGGACGAGATGGACCTCAATGCCTTTCGGGAGCAGTTCCGGAAAAACCCGGTCAAGCGGACCAAGTTTGAAGGTTTCAAGCGGAACGTGCGATACGCGCTGGAGAATCGTCGCCGGGAGGACGGGGTAGAAACACGGTAAAGCACGCCCCCTCCCCCTGGCGGCTGTCGACCTCTATGCTACCTCCCATCAGATCGAGCAGTCGTTTTGAAAGGGCAAGTCCAAGGCCGGTGCCCTCAAAGCGCCGGTTCATGTAGGCATCTTCCTGGGTATATGCGTCGAAAACCTGATCCAGGTACGACGGCGAGATCCCGATACCGGTATCCCGCACGCTGATGGCAACGCGCGCGTCGCATACCTCCGCCTTCATGTGAATGCTACCCGTCTCGGTGAATTTCGATGCGTTCGATGCCAGATTCTCCAATACCTGCTCAATGCGGCGGGCATCGCCCTGGACATCGTACCGGGAGGCGTCCAGTTCCAGCACGAGGCGGATGTCCCGGCCGTCGAGCAGCGGCTCCATCCGATCGGCAACACGCTGCAGGATGGGCGCCACATTGACGCGATTCTGCCGCAAGCGCACCTGCCCCATTTCAAGCTGCGACAGATCGAACAGATCCTGCACCAGGACGAGCACTTTCTGGGAACGCTCGCCAATGCCATCTATGAATTCGTGTACCTGCTCCGGCAGCCTCTGACCGCTTTTTTCTTCAAACTCCTCGCATTCTCGCGCAAGCAGCTGGGCATACCCATTCAGCGCGCCGAGCGGCGTCCTTATTTCGTGGCTCATGGTCGCCACAAACGATGTGCGGGCGCTGGCAACCACTTCGGCTTCCTGCCGGGCCTGCTGCATCATGAGATCCGCCTCCTTCCTCTCGGTTACGTCGGAGAGAATTCCGTACATCATCGTCTCAGATTGCCCCCCTATTCGGGGCGATGCGAACTCCTGCAGCCAGCGGAACCCATTTTCGGGAAGGATCACCCGGTACGTCACACGGGACTCATTTCCAGCGGCCAGGTTGGCATGATGCGCCCTGACGAGCGATGCGTCATCGGCGTGCACCATGCGCTGCATCCACCCGTATTGACCCATAAGCAACATGTCCCGACTTCTTCCAGTGAGATTTTCAATTTGACGGGTGACGAATGCATACTGGCGCTCCCCGTCTTCTCCAAGCCGGTATCCGAAAAGGGCATCGTCGATGACGTCGGCGGCATGAGCGTGTACGTTGCCGGTACGAAGCCATGCGTGCAGGTGCTGGTAAAATTCAGCGAGCTTTTCCAGCTCCTGTACATCGCAGGTGAGATGGGACGCCGGCCAGATAAATACGAGCTGGGCGCTCACTCCATACCGATCCCGGAGCGAAACCAGGCGCATGCGACCTTCTGTGTACGCCGGTAGGGACTCCATTTGGCCTGGCCTGGCCCGTGGTGGCAGGTCCGCAAAAGGATCGGCCGCGGTCGTGGCGGTGGCTGTGACGGTGGCTGTGCGCTCCAGAGACGTGCTGCCAGGATGGGTTCGTTCATAGATAGCCACGCTTTGGGCCTCCGTTTGGCGAGAGAACAGCTCGACCGCACCGTCCCTGAAAATGTGCGCATCGAAGCAAGATGTAGCCAGTTCTCGGAGTTCGTCAGCCGGATCCGGGGGGGCAACACCCAGAGTGGCGCCGTCCGCGTGTGCATTGCCCTCGCCGAACAGGAACCATCCTTCACCCTCGGCCTTGGGCATGACCGTGACGTGTAGTCCGTTCTGGACAATGGGCAGCGTAATGGTTTCGTCATCGCGGGCGTACTGGCCGCGCATGGTCGAGAGTGTCCACAGGATGTCCTCGGGCGGGCGGGCTCCGATCCGCCAGCGCCAATTCCGTTCGGCCCGCTCGTTCTGATCCATGACGCAACCCATAGCGTCAAGCTCGACGAAAGCCGGCTCAGCGGCTTCGGAACGCATGATGTGGGGCAACAGGGAATCTGATGGCATGAATCTGTATGGTGACTGTAACCCGTGCACTGCCAATACAATGCCAAAAATCTCCGTTCAGGCAAAGCCGTCTGATTTTTCCGCAGGTACCACCCGATACAGCCACCAGACGCCACTGAGAACCTGTAAAAACGCGAATCCGAGCACGACCTGACTTAGACTGAACCCGCTGAATTCCAGAACGAGACTCGCAACGAGTATGGATGCCGCATCGACCAGAAAAAACAGCAGCCATTCGGTGGCGAAAATGCGCCCCCGGAAGCGATCCTCCGACCGCTCCTGGAGCAGTACGGTGGACAATACCCAGTTGGCCCCGCTGGTTGTATGCGCGAGCATAACGGGCAGAATGACCCAGAATGTGGATGTCAGGCTGCCGACCACACCGTATGCCGCGCCGCTGAACACCATGCAGAACCCCATCAGAGCCGGCCATGTGGTCGTGTCCCGGAACCAAGCCCGGGCAAGGACCGGACCCAGACCCGTCCCAAAACCCCGGGCCGCGAACAGCAGCCCAATGGCCATTGCCTGCCTCTGAGGACTGATCTCCTCCCCCATGAGCGTGAGCATGTAGACAAGCCCTCCTCCAGCAAGTCCCCACGTCGCTTTGGCGAGCGCCATACGACCCACCTGCGGGCGCTTCCGCATGCGCTGCCACCCAGCGAGTACATCTGCTGTTGCACGCTGTAGAAGCCGAAACAGCGACGGCCTCTTTCCGGGTATGGTGCCAAGGTCCATGGACACCGTGTGCTGGGGAATCTGCGTCCGGTAAATGAACCACGCCGAGACGAGATAGGTCAAGCTGTCAATCACAAACACGGCCTTCAAACCCAGCATATCGGCCGCGACCCCGCCGACGGCCGCGCCGACAGTAAGCAGGATGGACCAGGTTGCAGAAAGAATGGTGTTGGCCGTTACCAACTCACTCCGGGATACCAGGTTTGGAATGGAGGAGGACTGCGCCGGCTGAAACACCGACGCGACGATAACCTGTGCTGCCGTAATGAGGTACACCCAGTACACTTCACCGGGTTCGTCAATAAACAGAAAACCGAGCACGATCGTGGCGCGGAGAAGGTCCGCTGCAATCATCACCTTGCGGCGATCCAAACGGTCGACAATCAGACCGGCAATGGGCGATGCCAAGGCCATGGGCAGCATCTTCGTGATGAAGACGGCACCCAGCGCGAATTCCGACCCGGACAAGGATAGGACCAGGCTGTACAGGGCAATCGTGTTGAACCAGTCGCCGAACAGCGACACGACATTGCCCAACCACAACCGACGGAAATCAACATTGCCCCGGATGAGGTCGACGTAACCGGTCTCGCTACGGGCCATCCGTGGTCTGATCCGCCGCTATTTCAGGCTTGAGGAGCGGGAAGAGAATAACATCCCGGATGGAGTCCTGTCCGGTCAGGAGCATGGTCAGCCTGTCAATACCGACACCCAGCCCGGCAGCAGGCGGCATGCCATACTCCAATGCACGCAGATAGTCTTCATCCAGCTGCATGGCTTCGGAATCGCCGCGGTGCCCGAGAGCCACCTGGTCTTCGAATCGGCTTCGCTGGTCCACGGGATCGTTCAGCTCGGAAAATGCATTGCAGAGCTCCTTACCATTCACAATGGCCTCAAAGCGCTCCACGAGCCCCTCCTCCGTGCGATGCCGCTTGGCAAGTGGGCTGAGCTCTACCGGATAGTCGGTAATGAACACGGGGTCGATCAAATGGGGCTCCACGAACTCGCCAAACACCTCATCGATGATTTTCCCGCTTCCCATGGCGAGGTCGACCTCCAGTCCAAGCTCCCGGGCTGCCGAGGCCAAGGCGTCCCGGTCCAGACCGCGGAGATCATGGCCCGTTTTCTCCGCGATGGCATCAAAAAGCGGCAGCCGTCGCCAGGGCCGAGCGAGTGAAATGGTCCTCTCGCCCACCGTCACTTCGGGCTTTCCGTGCAGCAGTACAGCAAGCGACTCCACCATTTCCTCCACCAGTGACATCATCCAGTCGTAGTCGCGGTAGGCCACGTAGAGTTCCATCATGGTGAACTCCGGATTGTGGTACCGGGAGAGGCCTTCATTGCGGAAGTCCTTGGAAATCTCGTAGACCCCGTCGAAGCCACCCACAATAAGACGCTTCAGGTACAACTCGTCCGCAATTCGAAGGAAAAGTGGCATCCCGAGCGCATTGTGGTGGGTCTTGAACGGGCGTGCGGCAGCGCCTCCATAGATGGGCTGCAGCACCGGTGTTTCCACTTCCACGTATCCGCGGTCATCCAGGAAGCGGCGCATACCGGAAATGATTGTGGCTCGCTGCCTGAACACCTTGCGGACGTCCGGATGCACGATCAGGTCCACATAGCGCTGGCGGTATCGGAATTCCTTGTCAGTGACCTCATTGAACACGCGGCCTTCCGTCTCCTTCTCTACGGGTAAGGGACGAAGCGCTTTTGCGAGCAGTTCGAGGGCTTCTGCATGCACGGACACCTCACCCATGCGGGTCCGGAAGGCGAATCCGCGAACACCCACGATATCGCCGATATCCAGCAGCTTCTTGAAGACCGTGTTGTAGAAGCCCTCCGGCAGATCATCCCGCCGGACGTAGACCTGAATCTGCCCCGATTCGTCCTGCAGGTGCAGGAAGGAGGCCTTGCCCATGATACGGCGGGACATGATGCGTCCGGCCAGGGAGACTTTCATGCGTTCCACGGGCTCACCGTCGCCATCGCCGTCGCCATGCGTCGCATCGTCAAAAGATTCGAGCACGTCCTCGGCATGATGGGTCACATCCCAGGCATAGCCGTACGCCTGTACACCTTCTTCGTGTAGTCTCTTAAGCGCTGCGCGGCGCACTTCTTCCTGTTCCGTCATTTCGCGTGCCATAGGGGCATATCAGTCAGCTGGAGAGTAGTCGGGGAGCGGCCTGATGACCATTTCAATGCGCTCGACGGGTTGGTCTTGAAGTGCCGGATGTACCTGCCCTCCCTCGCTGCGTGCCGTTGGCGAGGCGGTAATGGCATCGAGTACGTCGAGGCCTTCCACGACCTGTCCAAAGACCGTGTACTGCGTGTCGAGAAACGGTGTCCCGCCTTCACTGGCATAGACTTCCCGGGTTTCGTCCGACAGGGAGAAGTCCGGGTTCTGGGCTTTCATCTGCGACTCGAGCTGATCCAGCATGGCCGGCGCAATCGGTTCTCCGTGTACGATGTAGAACTGGGATCCGCTCGAACGACGCTCCGGGTTGACCTGATCTCCCTGGCGGGCGGCAGACAGGGCTCCTTTGCGGTGGAACAACCCCTCTCGGAACTCTGCTTCGACCGTATATCCGGGACCGCCCTGACCATCGTTCATGGGGTCATCGTCCTTTGAATTAGGGTCACCCCCCTGCGCCATGAAGCCTGCAATGACGCGGTGAAAGCTCGTCCCGTCGTAGAATCCGTCGTCCACGAGTTTTTTGAAGTTGTCGCGGTGCTGGGGCGTCTGATCGTAGAGGCCGACCACCATGGTGCCCAGACGGGTTTCGATTTCGTAGAAGTCGGTCATGGTGTACTCCTCGGGAGCGTTTTCGGGAGTAGTTTCGGCAGCGGGCGCATTGTCGGCAGGGATTTTTTGCTCATCTGCCGCGCACGCTGAGAATGCGACCAGCAGGATGCCGGTCAGTACACGTTTCTGAATGGATTGCATGACGATGGGGTTGGTTCTGAATAATTGGGCCTGGATACGGTCACCTATTTATTTATCGGAGAAATCATCCAGCCACAACTGCGACTCTGCAATCAGGATGTTGTAATGGTCACGCAGGACGCTGACGACACGGGCCGCCATATTACGCAGGTTTGCCCGTTTTTCCTGCCGGGCAACCACAGCCGAGAGCTGCTCTGCCGATTCTTCCACCACGTGTGTGGCCTCAGACAGGGAGTACCACCAGGACTTTTCCGCCGCGGGCCGCACGGGCATGTGGGGGCCTCCAGGCACGAAGGGCGTCAGGACATCAATGAGCCCACGCACCTCTCGACACATTTCGTCCAACTTCTGTTTGTGTGCCAAAGAGATGGCCGTAGCCCACACGGTGGTTTCAGCCGCCAGTACGCGTGAGAGCACCTGTACCAGAACGGCACAGACGGCATGGAACGACGCGTCCCGGATTTCCACCCGCTCGGTGATCTGTTGCAGTTTCGAGGCCGATTCTGTGCGATTCATGCCGGTTCAGCGGGCTTTCAAAGCCGAATGTATCTGATCCAAAAGTACGACTGCGCGCTCTCCCGTCAAGTGGCCACCCGCCCTGGCGGCATGTACCGCTTCGACAGCGAGCGCGCAATAGACGGGAACCAGATCAGGAATCGACGCCCGAAGCGCCTCTACATGGAGGGTGATGGTTTCTGCATCGCCCCGGGCGAACGGGCCGGTCAGCGCTTGTTCCGGCCCGTCACGAAGGGCATTGGAAATAGATTGCAGCACCAGAGGCTGTATGGCGCGGGCAAACGGAACGCGCCCATCGACCGCTCCATCCCATACGGACTGCGCCGTGTGAAGGAGGGCTGTGCTGAAATTGCTCGCCATGACTGCCGCCGCATGATAGAGGGCCTTATGCTCCAATGCAATTTCGAGGGGCTCCGCGGCAAGCGTTGTAGACAGCTGTTTCATACGCTCACGGGCAGCCGGGCTCCCCTCAATACCAATCGTGATGCCTTTGAAAAGGTCGGGGGCGGCATGCCGGGCAGCAGCAGGAAAGGTCTGCATGGGATGGAAGGAGCCTGTCTGCGCTCCTTTCTCGGCCAGTGGCCGAAGCACGTCGGATCCCAGCACACCCGCGGTGTGGATAACCGTCGTGCCCGTCCAGTTGCCCCCCAGCCGGGACAGATCTTCGGCAACACCGGCGATCGCGCTGTCGGGTACACAGATCAGCAGGAGGTCCGATACACACAGGCGGACATCCATCGTGTTGAGGGCGGCGCCCATGGACAATTCCGAACACAGGGCTCGGGCCGACCTGACTGATCCCGACAGGATGGCATCGACTTCGAAACCCTGCCGGACGAGGGCCCTCGCAAGATGCGAACCCAGGGCACCGGCTCCAATCAATGAGAATCGGTCCATGTCGTGATCAGCGTCTGCCGATCAACACACCCGCAAACCCGGGATCTGTATCTGTCGGTCCGGAAAGGGCGTCGACGCGAACGGCATTGGCCCGGCGATGCCTGGCTGCCATGACAGCCGTCAGAACAGCCCCCTTGCCGCGTACGAGTACATCACTTTCCTGGTTCATGAGTACCGTGAGATCATTCACGTCCAGGTTCTCCAGCCCGCGTCGCAGACGCTCCATACCCGCCTCGTTCGCCCGCTGAATATCGGCGCAGGCGACGACCAGCGTGGAGCGGTTGAACATGATTTCTCCGACCGCATTGCCGAGTTCCTTGCAGAAGTCGAGCGATTCGGAACCCATCACAAGGGGAACGACAGCAAAATCCCTGAGCACAGCCTGCAGAAACGGCAGCTGCACATCCATCCCGGTATGGTGAAAATGGCCCGTGTCATCAATGAAAATGTCATCGTCTTCGTCACAGAGCTCCTCGCGAACCCGCTCATCGATTTCAACACTTCCAAGGGGGCTCGAATAATTGTCCAGACTACAAATGGCAATGCGACGAAAGTCCTTGATGTGCTCCGGACTCGGCGAAATCACGATCACGGTCTGGAATTCACCATCCTTGATCGCCGCATAGACCTTGGCGGCAGCCTCGCCGCCCAACAGGCAGTTGGAATCCGGCACAATGATGGTGCTCACCCGGAAATCGGGCGGGTTCACAGCTGTTTCGGACAGGAGGGACTGGACCTGGGCGTGGAGGGGGGCTTCCTGCGTCGCGTAATTGGACGCTACGTATGGCTGCATGCGCTTCAATGGCGTGTTGGCTGCAAATTAGGGCACAACCCGACAAGCTTCAACCGGCGTTCTACAAATCCTGTTGCCGGGCGCGCAGCACGAAGAGCCCCTCCCGTCGGCTTGTGACCAGGATGTTGCCGGATTGGAAATACGGGTATGAACTCCACGTACCGTCGAATCCGGCAACATTCCTGTTATTGGGCGTGGTATCGAAGTAGCCTATCTCAACCGGTGACGTGCGGTCACGTATGTCGACCACTCTGAGGCCACTGGCGTTGTTCGTCTGGTACATGAAATCTCCCTTCACGTACAGGTTGTGATCCGTGGAGTTGGTAGCCCCGTAATACTCAGCCACCATGATGGGCTCGTCCAGGTCGGTCATGTCCCATACCATGGTACGGGTTTTCTCGACCGCCCCCGAGATTTCATCGGCCTCATCGTTCTGGTAGAAAAAACGCTGATCATCTGTGAACCATCCCTGGTGAACGTACGCCGAGTTGGGATAACGCCCTTGGGAAATGGCAATCGGGTTCTCCTTGTTGGTCACGTCGGACACAGAGATGGCCGTTCCGTTCGACGAAATGCAGATTTCCTTGCCATGGTGCTCCGTGTCCGGCCCCTGGTAATTGACGCATTGGGCATCGTGCGTGGCGCCGCTCCCGTTGCGGCCCGTCTCCGGATCGTTGAAACAGCCCACAAACATCGGATTCTTTGGATCCCGGATATTGATCATGTGCAGACCGCCGCCGCACGTCTCTCCACCACTGCTGTTACCCACCGTGTAGGCGTAGCCTGTCTCTTCATTGATCACAATGTTGTGCGAACTGGCAATACCCGTGTAATGCGCATCCGGCTCATAATATTGATACTCGCCGGGCCAGTCGCGCAGGCGTGTCATATCGAAGACCTGCATGCCGTGCTGCTCCGCCCCGTCGGCCACAATGAACACATGGTCCTTGTAGATCTTCATGTCGCGCCACGTGGAACCGGGCGAGCCTTCTGTCCGCGGAATTTCTCCGAGTACGACGGGCTGCTGCGGATTGGTCAGGTCCACAAGCACGGCGGCCTCCATGTGCCCGATGATCCCGAATTCCCTGCCCGTCTCCGGATCGGTCCATCCCCACACGTCATTGAGCCGGACACCCCGATTCATGTGCAGGTCCTCCAGCGGAATGAACGACACCAGGTCGACGTTCTGGCAGGCGTGCCCCATGGCTTCGCCTTCCTGGCACTCAATCATTTCACCCGCAATCGGCTCCATCGTCGGCACCGGACGCGCCTGGGAATCAATGCGGCGCCACAAGGTCCCCTCGCGCGCAAACATCATTGTCGAACCCAGCCCATAGTCGTCTCCTGGAATACCCACGACAAGTCTGTTTGTCGATGCCGCGAGAGCCGATCCAAACTGACTTCTCGGGCCGGTGCCGGGGTTTTCGATGGCTCCCAGCGGCTTCAGATTCCTGGTGTCATACCGGTACAGTCTGCCCGCACCATCGTCCAGGGGGGCCGCTACAATCAACTCGGCACCTGAAACGGCCAGCGATGCCCCGAAGAACCGCGGGCTGCCTCCCTCGCCATCGGGAGAAAGAGTAGCAGCCAGATCGAGCGAACCTCCTTTCAGGGTGAAGGCATGAACCTGTCCGGCGCCGCGTGTTGCCCGCGGATTGGCCGAGAACACATACTCGCCAGCAGCCATGAGCGAAACCCCGAGGCGGTCGCCCTCGGGCGCATCGTCACGATGCATGCCTCCCGTGTGCCGGAAATTGTCCGCGATGACATACATGTCAATACGACCCCGGTTCTGGTTGTGACCCGGAGAGCCAACAAGGAGGCGGCCGTCCTTGACTGCCAGCCCCGATCCAAACTGATCACCCTCCTGCCGGTCTTGTGGCGTCAGAACGACAACCTGCCCAAATGGCGCCTCCAGTTGGTAGACGTACACGGAGCCGGTCCGCGCATCCGCTCCGGGAGCCGCTATGAACAGGAGCCCGTCAGAGGCGGTCATGGTGGATCCGAATTCCGCCACCCGATCGCCGCCTGGTCCCGGAATAACGGCTACTTCACTCCACATGCCCATCTGCTCACGAAATATGTAGACGGCGCCGGCTCCATCGGCCGCCGTGGGTGCGGATACCACAAGAAAACCACCGGAGAGAACCATCTCCATACCGAATCCATCACCAACTTCGGCATCGGACGCACGGATGGTATGTGTGATATTCCATTCACCGCGCTCGTCGCGTGCAATGACGTGCACCATGCCGGTGTTGGAAAAACCTGCCGGTTCACCCACGAACACCCGGGTTTCGGTCATGAGCAGCGTATTGCCGAACCGGTCCATACGAACATTGTCGGCAGGAATACTGTCCGTGGTCATCACAGACAGGGAACTGGCAAGAAAGGAAACAGCGAGCAGCAGGTTCATGATACCGTCGGAAGTGTGGTTGCGCAGGTAACAGTATAGTAAAAGAACGGGGGCCGGGGCAGCGAGATCCGCGGCGTGTTGGTCGATTTCTCATTCGCACGCGCTCGGAAGCTTGGCTAAGGATGGCTGAAGACCAGCGCTGATCAGGAAGAATAAATTTAGGGGAATGCCCTACATCCGTCCTGCCCCAGGCCAATCTATTATTCACCATGCTCCCTTATTGTCTGCAATCCGCTCCCCGTGGCCTGTCTTTCCTGCTGGTCGGACTCTCTGTTTTGGTGGGCCTGTCTGCTTGCTCCGACAGCGACTCGGCTACGCCAACTGCCGTAGTACCGTCCAGGATTTCGGCGCCGGCGCTCCGGTTTCCGGTCAATGGGGACCAACTCGCACCCACGACCGTCGCGCTCGCCTGGGACAAGGTCCAAAATGTTCGGTCGTACGAAGTGGAATGGCGAACTATTGCTCCGGATGATGGGGCGGAAACGGCTGGACATGCGGCCACGGAAGGTCTGTCGCACCTCATCGCGAATCTACCCGCAGGCACCCGCGTCCGTTGGAAGGTGCGTTCGGTGAATGTAAGCGGAGAAAGCCCCTGGAGCCAGGAACGCGTGTTTACAGCCCTGACAGCGCCAAAATCGATCGCTGCACCTACCCCGATACTCCCTGAAAATGGCAAAACAGGATTGGAGACGTTCGCCGAAATCAGGTGGTCACCGGTCGAAAATGCGTTATCCTACGAAATCCTGGTCACGATAGATGAGGACATGCGCCTCTTCCAGGCCAACGTCGAGGGCCTGCAGGAACCGGCCTTGAACCTCACCCAACTCATTTACACCTATCCATATTGGTGGAAAGTCCGCGCCCTCGGCCCTTCCGGATACAGCGAATGGTCGCCCGTATGGATTTTCACGGTGCGCGATGCACCCAATGGAGGAACCTGATGACACGATTCCTCTCTGCCATGCCCGGGATCTCTGCCATGCTGGCCGTCATCCTGTTCGCCGCTGCCTGCGACTCCTCCACCCCATCTCCGGAGATCAATACGGAGCTGGACGGTATTCTCGAGCGTGAAGTCACGCTCAATGGGCTGCGACCGCTTTCTGCCTTCGTGATTCCCGATGATACCGACCTCGCGGCGCTCCCGCAGGACCCCCGCAATCCGCTGACACCGGAAAAGGTGGCCCTCGGCAAGCTCCTCTTCCATGAAACAGGTCTCGCGACCAACCCGGTGCACCCGTCGTCGGCGGGCACGTATTCGTGCGCGACGTGCCACCATGCGGATGCTGGTTTCCAGGCGGGGAGACAGCAGGCCATTGGCGATGGCGGCGCGGGCTGGGGCCAGCGTGGTGAGGGGCGACGCCCAAGCTCGGTCTACGCCGCTGTCGACCTGGATGTGCAACCCCTACGGTCTCCCTCCGCACTCAACAGCGGCTTCCAACGCGTCATCATGTGGAGCGGCAACCTGGGGGCCAACAGCGTAAATACCCAATTTACCGGCCCTTGGCCCGAGGAAAGCGGCGAATCCGCAAACCGTCTGGGATACGACGGTCTCGAGTCACAGGCCATCGCCGGCCTGCGTGCGCACCGCATGGACCGGTTTGAACAGTCGGTGCTCGCCTCGAACGCCACGTATCAGTCCATGTGGCAACAGGTCTGGCCCGACCAGGAAATCACGCGCGAACGAGTCGGTCTTACGATTGCGGCCTACGAGCGGACGCTCGTGGCCAGCAGAGCCCCGTGGCAACGCTGGTTGCGAGGCAGTGTGGACGCCATGACTGACTCCGAAAAGAGGGGCGCCATCCTGTATTTCGGGAAGGCCAACTGCTCAAACTGCCATACGGGTCCGGCGCTGAGCCAAATGGCCTTCTACAGCCTCGGAATGCCCGACATGCCCGGTATTGATGCGTCTGGGCCTGGCGCCCGGGGACGCGGCTCATTCACCGGGCGCGAGACAGATGATTTCACGTTCAAGGTACCTCAGCTCTACAACCTGGCCGATTCCCCGTTCTACGGCCATGGAGGCGAATTTTCGTCTCTTGAGGAAATTGTCGATTACTATAACCAGGGGATCCCGGCCCGGACCGTTCCCGATGGTCGCCTCGCGACGCAGTTCATACCGCTCGAACTGTCCCGGAACGAAGTCGCCGATCTGGTGGCCTTTCTACGCGGCGCGCTTCGGGATCCGGATCTGGACCGGTTCGTGCCCAATGCCCTGCCAAGCGGCAACTGCTTTCCGGCCAACGATCCCGAAGCGCGCCGCGACCTCGGGTGTAATTGAGGCCGGGCCACACGACAGGATTTGCCGTCCGAGCTACGAGTCAACCTGCTTCCGCTTCAGGAAAAACACCCCTTCGCGCCCGGACGTGACCACAATCACGCCGCTCTTGAAGTACGGATAGTTGCTCCACGCACCGAGAACGGGTGAATTATCGTTCGGGCCGTACGGGACCGTATCGAACCAGCCGACTTCGACCGGGTTTTCCGGATCCGATACGTCCAGCAGACGCAGCCCCGAGACATAGTTGGTCTGGTACATGATGTTCTCGCGCACGAACAGGTTGTGGTCTATGGCATTGTCGGGCGCAATGTATTCCCCGGAAACCACCGGTTCATCCAGGTCGGACAGGTCAAAAATCAGCGTTCGCGTGCCATCGACCAGATTCTGGGCCTCATCGGCCTCATCGTTCAGATAGAAATAGCGCTGGTCCTCGGTGAGCCAACCCTGATGGGCATAGGCGACAGCCGGGTAGTCGGCCACGGAAATGGCCACCGGGTTATCCTTATCCGTCACGTCAGCAATGGACAGCGCCGTGCCGTTGGAACTCAGACAGATTTCCCTCCCCGTGTAATCGGCATCTGGCCCCCGGTAGAGCACACACTGCGCATCGTGCGTCGTTCCCGATCCACCTCGACCCGTGCTCGGGTCGTTGAAACACCCGGCAAACGTGGGGTTCAGGGGGTCGCTGAGGTCCATCATGTGCAGCGCACCGCCACACGCTTCTCCGCCCGAGTCAGAGCCCACCGCATAGGCGAATCCGGTTTCTTCGTTGATCACGATGTTGTGGGAACTGTATACGCCCTTGTAGATGTTGTCCTCCGTGAGCGTCACCGGCATGTCGGCGGGATCGATGTCCCTCAGCCGCGTCAAATCCAGAATCTGTACGTGGTGAGCTCCAGCGCCGTCCGCAACGACGTATGCATAGTTTTTGTACGTCTTCACGTCGCGCCACAGGCTTTGGTTGGCCGTGGCCGTTTTCGGGAGGTTGCCCACATAGACGGGATTCTCGGCATTCGTGAGATCCACAATCGAGAGACCATCCGTGCGGCCAATCAGTGCATACTCGCGGCCCGTCTCCGGATCGGTCCAACCCCAGACATCCGACATCTGGATGCCGCGCTTCGCGCCTACATCGGACCGGGAAAGAAATGAGACCATGTTGATATCCGTGCACGGAAAACCTTCCGCGTTGTCCTTCTCGCACGTCACCATGCCTCCCGTTATGGAATCGAAAACACCCGAGTCGCTGTAGAGCGCCTCCCCAACCAGCCACTCCCCGTCGTCTCCTCCCAGGACCGGAAAGGCAGCACCTTCGAAATTGTCGTGCCCTGCCGCACCCGCCACGGCCATGTCGCCGCTGGCGGCCACCCAGCCGCCAAAGCCGGACCGGTACTGCAGGTATTCCGGTGCCAGCAGATCAATATCGGGCAGCGAGCCCTGAGACCAGGAATAACGGAAGACCGCACCACCCTGATCATCGTAACCCGGTGCGCCCACGAGAAGCGCATTTCCCGACAACGCCAGGCTCGCACCAAACCGGTCATTCCCTGTTGACAGCGCCGGCATCAGACCGTCATCGATTACCAGACCCTCATCGGTCACGGCGGCGCGAAGGACCGTCCCCCGGCGTTCAAACCGCCCGGGCGTGCCGATGTACACATGGTCATCACTGGCTGCCAACGCCGATCCGAAGGCATCTCCATCTTCCGGGGCATCGGCATTGAGCGTGGCATTATGCGTCCAGCGACTACCGGTCCATCGAAAGTCATAGACGCGACCACGCCCCTGTTCAGCCCGCGGAGCGCCGACATACACATGCCGCCCAGACAGGGCGAGGGCGCTCCCGAAAGCATCGTTGTCAACCCTGTCCTCGACCACGAGTGTGCCGTACGGCATCCAGTCGCTGCCTTCAATCCGGTACATATGGACTTCGGCCCGCTCGTCGCCGCCGCCCGACGACGTCACAGCGAGGTGACCCGAGCGAAGGCGTACGTTTGCACCAAATTCCGCGGCATCGTGCATAAGACGCATGCTTTCGGCCCATGAGCCATCTGCCTGGCGTCTGTACATGTACACGCTGCCCTGGAGCGGTGCGCCGACCGCCAGCCAGTCGCCATCGACCGAGACCGCGCGTCCGAACCCGTCCTTGGGACCGTCCATCTCGGCAACGGAAAGCCGGTCCACCTCAGACCAGGCGTCGCCGTCCTGGCCAAAAATGAACAGTGTCCCCGGCTGCATCAGATTGCGCCCTTCCCCGACAAACAGGTGTTCACCGTCCGTAGCGACCGCGGCACCAAACTGCGGACCCAGTTGCGCAGAGACCGTACCTGCGGGAAAGAACGACAGCGGCAGCAGCACTGCGAACGTCAACAGCGAGGAAAACAGAATGCGCGGGAACGGTTTCATGGCAGCAGGAGATTGGTTGGAACCCCCATACTATTCCGTGGGAAGCAAATCTGCAACTGGGGGGAAGATTCTGGCTCAATGCGCCGAACCGGAGCACGTCACCATGCCGACATCAGCACTCCGGTACGCGCACCGAAATGTTGACCGCCAGGCCGCCTTCACTTGTTTCCTTGTACCGATCACTCATGCCGCGGGCCGTCTCGTCCATCGTCTTTATGACGTCGTCGAGGCTGACGCGGGCCTCGGACGGATTCCCAGCGAGTGCCAGTTCGGCGGCGTTGATGGCCTTGAGCGCCCCCATTGAGTTGCGCTCAATGCAGGGAATCTGGACGAGGCCCCGCACCGGGTCGCAGGTCAGTCCCAAATGGTGCTCCATGGCGATTTCTGCGGCCATCAGGGCCTGTTCCACGGTACCACCCTGCGCTTCGGTGAGGGCGGCGGCGGCCATGGCGGACGATACGCCGACCTCCGCCTGGCACCCACCGGCCGCGGCCGAGATGGTGGCGCGCTTCTTGAACAGCGTCCCGATCTCGGCGGCTACGAACAGAAAATTGGCGATATCCTCGTCCCGAACGTCCTGCTCTACGAAGCACACGAAGTACATGAGGACAGCCGGGATGACGCCCGAGGCGCCGTTTGTGGGGGCCGTCACGACGCGACCGAGGGCGGCGTTCTCTTCGTTGACGGCAAGTGCAAAACAACTGACCCAGTTCATGACTTCCTTGAACCGGATGGTACGTCGGCAGAGCTGATCTACCCAATTCTCAGCCGTGCGGCCGGGCGTCATGTCATCGGGCATGACGCGGTCGTGCAGATCGGCTGCGCGCCGCTTCACGTCGAGCCCACCAGGCAGTGTGCCGCGCGTCATGCATCCCCGGTACATACAATCCCGCATGGTATGCCAGATGGCCATAACCCGTTCGCGGCTCTGATCTTCGTGGCGCCAGGCAGACTCATTGGCCCAGACCATGTCTGCAATACGGAAGCCCTGCGCGTGGCAATGCGCCAGCAACTCGGCGGCCGTCGTTGTTGGATAGGGCAACACAACATCTGCCGTGCTGTCGGGCTCCTCGCCCTCGCGCAGTACAAATCCACCACCAATGGAGTACCAGTTCGATGCCTGTTCCTCACTACCGACAAACGCCCGCATGGTCATGCCGTTGGGGTGGCCCGGAAGACGCTCTGAAGTGTGAAAAACAATGTCCTCGTCCGCATGGAACGGAATTACGTGCCCGGGCACCAGCTCCACGTGCCTCTCCTCGCGAAGCTGCCCCATCAACATATCGATGTCTTCTACGGGAACGGTGGCGGGATCGTGCCCCAGAAGCGCCAAACAGATGGCCGTGTCGGTGCAGTGTCCTTTACCCGTAAGTGCAAGGGAGCCATATAGATCAACCTGCAACCGATCGACATCGCTCAACGCACCGAATTCGGCCTTCCATCGCTGGACCACGCGCCAGGGTCCAAGCGTGTGCGAGCTCGACGGACCAATGCCAATCTTGAGCATGTCGAAAACACTTATGGGGCCCATACTCAACGTGAAATGGCCCGCGCCAGCGTATCGCGGTGGGACAGCAACAAGGAGCGCAAAAACGGGGCAATGGCCATGACGCCGTCAAACCCGGCGGCACGCGCGGCGGCATCGTCCCGATCGAACGGCCATGTGGCGCTCTCCGCGAAATGGGGCAGATCCCGATAGAACCCGAGCGTCATCACATCCCAGGCACCGCCCGCATCGCGAACGAAAATCAGGTTGCCCGGGTGGTCCATGCCGGCGTAGTAGGCATTTTCCATATGCCGCTGCGCAACGAGCGCGTCAAACGTTCCGGCCAACGCCTCGAACATTTCGACATGGAAGAGTCCCGCGCCGCTCGCGCGCTGGCGTAGCACGCCTGTGGACGGACCCCACATGAAGGTATCTTCCGTCCAGGATACCAGCTCATTGTGCCGCTTCCGGAAGGCCGCTTCCGCCGAGCGCCGGGCGGCGACAGGGCCGGGCGCATACCAGGCCGTCCACGAACCCATGGGGTGCACGACCAGAAAATCCCACTGATCGCCCTGGCTGTGGCGCATCCAGAGAGGGCGTTCGGCACCAGCCGCCTCCATGGCATCGAAATGCGATTCGTAGAGCGCCATCACATCGGCGAACGCCCCCGGCGCGGCGCGCACGAGTTCTACGCGGTAGAGCGTATCAAAATTCTCCACGGATGGCCCCGCCGCCGCCGGAGCTCGCCCGGCCGCCGCGCCCTGCGCACTGGCCTCAACAGCCCCGCCGAGCATGCCACCAAGCACCAGGAAAACTCCCAGAATAATCGAGTCAGTTATCCTGCGTCGCATCGAATCGTACCTCCCCTCCTATAATGGTATACAGCACGCGGGTATCCCGGATGGCCGCTTCCGGGGCCGTCAGGATGTCCTGCGAGAGGATCGTGAGGTCGGCCAGCTTGCCCACCTCGATCGAGCCCTTGATGGCTTCCTCAAATGCGGCGTACGCGTTGTTCAGCGTGTAGGACTGCAGCGCCTGCTCGCGTGTCAGACGTTCGTCCGCGTAGAACACCGAACCATCCTCCAGACGGCGACTTACGGTGGCATAGTAACTCGAAATCGGATCGACTGGCTCAACCGGAACGTCCGTTCCGTTCGTCACGACCGCGCCCGATTGCCACAGGCTCTGCCACATGTAGGCACCCGAACGAGCCCGCTCCTCGCCGAGCCGGCGAAGCACCCAAGGGGCGTCGGACGTGGCATGGATACCCTGCATGGATGCAATGACGCCCAGTTCTGCAAACCGCGGAATGTCGTCCGGATGCAGATGCTGGGCGTGTTCTATGCGCCAGCGGTGATCTTCGAGCCCCATTTCAGTGAACGTCCGCTCGAAAATGTCGAGCGATTCGCGGTTTGCCCGGTCCCCGATGGCGTGCACGTTGAGCTGAAATCCGATGTCGGCGGCAATCCCGGTGAGCACCTCGAGTTCATCCATGGGAGACGTATTGAGACCGCTTGACTGCGGCAAGTCCTCGTACGGCTCCAGGAGCCACGCCCCGTGCGCGCCAAGGGCGCCGTCAATGGACCGCTTGATGGAGCGCACCGTCAGGTAGGGCGTCTCCATCCGGTAATCGGCAGCCCGCTCGCGGAGCGCATCGTTGCCCGCGCGGATCATGACGTAAAGCCGGACGGGCAGCGCCCCTTCCTCGTTCAGTGTCTTCAGGAAATCGATCGTCCCGAACCCAGACCCGGCATCGTGGAACGACGTAATGCCATGACGGAGCGCCTCTTCGGCGGCAAGCCGAGCCATGGTCCGATTCTGCTCGTCACGCTCCTCGGCGCTCATTTCCGACTCAGCTTCGGCCAGTGCGCGTCCCACCAGGCCCTGCGCCGTCTCGCGCAGGAGTCCCGTCGGGTCCCCCCGCATGTCCTTGATGATTTCGCCCCCATCCGGATTCGGCGTCTCTCCACTGATTCCCGCGCGCCGCATGGCCTCCGCGTTCACAAATGCCGCGTGCCCACTGGCATGTCCGAGATATACCGGGTTATCGGGCGATACGGCGCTCAGCGACTGGTGGACCGGATTGCCCTCCACAGCACCATCGGGGACCTCATCCCACTTCTCCTGGTGCCAGCCACGCCCCTGGATCCATTCACCGGGTTCGGACTCGGCCGCGGCTGCTTCGACCAGGGCCACGATTTCATCCCACGTGCGGGCACTCGTCAAATCCAGGATCATTTTAGTGCGGCCGAGCGACATGTAGTGGCCGTGCCCCTCGATGAGCCCTGGCGTCACGAGCGCCCCGTCCAGTTCGATGATCTCGGTACCAGGACCCACGAAGGCTTCGATCTCGGCATTGGAGCCAACGGCCAGAATGGTGTCGGCACGCACAGCGACCGCTTCGGCGTACGGCTGCTCCGGGTTCACCGTGGCAACCTTTCCGCCGCGCAGCACCAGGTCGGCGGCCTCGTTCGGCGCGCCGCAACCGGTTGTCAAAACGGCCGCGAACAGAAAAACGGTAGTGAGAAAAGCGTAACGATTCATGACGGTTCTGTTTACAATGTTCTGTTTATTTCGAATAACGTGCGCATTTCGCGCTGACATCACTACGCCAGTTACGACGGACACCTGAACGAACCGTTCCCTGGCTGTTTCGTCTGAGCTTCGTGTCGGTCGCCTTGTAGACCACACTCATACCGCCCGAAACCAGTTCTTCGAGGATATGGTATTGCGCGATTATTTTTCCGATCATGGGGGTTCAGGGTGGGTAACACGAATATAAGGGATCGTTGATGGAGAGTTTCATGGCGCTGTCGGCGATCTGGGTCTCGGATGACCCTCCCCCGGCCGAAACAATACGTATACTGCATGATGTTTTTGACCGCGTCGAGTTCAGGCGGGCCACTGATGACCTGTCGGCTACCTACAGACATATCGTATTCATTTCCAACCGCGACGCCATTGACCTTCCACGTTCCCTGCTCGCGGAAAACAGACCTGACAGATTCGTGGTCTGGATCCACTCGGACGACTACATTCCATCGGAACGGGCAACGTGCGAGCTTTTTGCGTCCGGTTGCCTGGAGGTAATCGCCGCTTCCGAGGTGGGAAAGCAACACGTTCTGGTGCGTTTGGCGGCCAGGACTGCAGGCGTATTGTATCGGCTCAAGCCGACGAAACGGTTTGAGCGTATGGTAAATCATACCCGAGACGTCCTGACGCAACTCGACAGCGACGGCATTATTCGATATGAAAGTCCGTCGGTCCAGGCTGTATTGGGATATGCACCGGATGAAATGACAGGACGGTCGTTTCTCGATTTCGTCCACGAAGACGACTTCAAACGCCTTGTGGCTGTGCTGCAGCAATATGGTTCCGTACCCGGATCCCAGGTTTCGGAAGAGTACCAATTCAGACACGCAGACGGAACGTGGCGTATACTCGAGAGCCACGCTGAGAGCGTGGAAGTCGACAATCAGGATCACGCGCCCGAAATCATTGTCAGTTCCCGGGACGTAACCCACTTCCGACAGGCCGTAGCAGAAGTGCAACAACGGGAGGCCCAGCTCTCCGAGGCTCAGCGCATAACACACATCGGAAGTTGGCGGTGGGATATCGACAATGATCGCTTGTCATGGTCCGACGAACACTACCGCATATACGGCTTCTCACAGGATTCCCCAGTCTCGGTCGAACGATTCATGGATGCCATACATCCGTCGGATCGTGAGAGCGTCCGGTCGGCAATCGCCACGTGCATGGACTCCCATGAGGCGTTTTCGCTGCATCACAGAATTGTCCGGGCCTCCGGTGAAGAGCGCATCGTACACGTTCGGGGTGAGGTCGTCCTGTCCAACGATTCAAAACCCGTGGCCCTGTTCGGCACCAGCCACGATGAAACGGAGGCAGAAAAATCAAAGAAGGCAGCGCGTGTCACTGAAAACAGATTCAAAGAATTGTTCAAGTTGAGTCCAGATACTGTCCTCTTGGTTGGCCGCGATGGGTGTGTATTCGACGCCAATGAATCTGCCCTTGTCCTGTTCGATGCGCAGGATACCGGACTGATTGGCGCACAGGCCCTGGATCTTGTCGCGCCAGATTACAGGTCAGCGGATCAGGTTTTTGCCGTCGGACATGTCCAAATCAGGACCCTTGAGGGGGACCACCGCCCGGTTCATGCCCATGTAAACGAAATCCACGAGGAAGACGGACTCATCTATATTGTCTACCTGCGGGACGAACTGGAGCGAATTCGCCGCGAAGAACTGCTCCGCAACCTGCGGCGGCACCAGGAGAACATTCTGGAGGCAGAGCGCACCCGGATATCCCGGGAAGTACATGACGTTCTGGGACAGGAGCTGACGGCATTGAAGATGGACGTAGCCTGGACCACGAAACATTATGGTGAGGACGAAAGCAGGGAAAGGCTTCAGCAGGTCGAAGCGCGCATTTCCTCCACCCTGGAAACCGCCCGTCGTATTGCCCATGGACTGAGGCCGGGTATTCTGGATGACTTCGGTCTTGCCGCTGCCGTCGAATGGCAGGCGAAGCAGTTCAGTGACCGGACTGGCCTGACAGTCCGGCTGGGAGCGGTCGATTCGTTGTCGGTTTCGCCAGAACTGTCGACCGCAATATTCCGCATATTCCAGGAACTCCTGACCAACATTGCCCGGCATGCCAATGCCAAGGCAATCGATATCAGTCTGACCCACCCCGGTGAAAACCTCGTACTTTCCATTTCCGACGATGGTGTCGGAATGCAGAAACCGGAATCCGGTAAGGTCGAGTCATTGGGCTTATTGGGGATTCGCGAGCGGATCAAACCATGGAATGGGCGGCTGAGTATCGAATCGATCCGGGATCAGGGTACCGTCGTGGAAGTAATTGTCCCAATAGCAGAAGACCTGAATGAACATACTCATAGCCGATGATCATGTCGTTGTGCGCAAAGGACTCGCTCAGATTCTTGAGGAGTCATCCGATATAGCGCAGATCATGGAAGCGGGATCCGGCGAGGAAGTCCTTGCAATCATGCAGGACACAGCATTCGATGTCGTCGTCCTGGACCTGAACATGCCGGGCATGTCCGGCTTTCAGGTCATGGATCACATCACGTCCGTGTATCCCGACACGCCCATTCTGGTGCTCAGTATGCACGATGAGGAGCAATATGGAGTACGCGTACTGCGCGCAGGTGCCTCCGGATACGTAGCCAAGGGCAGCACTTCGGATATCCTGATCGACGCCATCCGCCGCGTAGCAGCAGGCCGTAAATACATCTCGCCTTCGCTTGCAGAGAAACTGCTCGATGTCATGGACAACGCCGACGACCGCCCACTGCATGCACATCTTTCGGACCGCGAGTTTGATGTGTTGACACGGATAGTCAACGGAGAGTCACTGACTCATATTGGTCAGCAGTTGCACGTGAGTGTCAAAACAATCAGCACCTATCGCTCCCGAATCCTCGATAAACTGCGCCTCGAATCGAACGCTGACCTGGTGAAATACGCCATCGAACACGAACTGACGGATGTGTCGTAGGACACTTCCTACACTGCATTCAGTTCATGCCGACGGCAGATGGTGCAGCTTGCTTATTTGTAACGGGGCACATCCGGCGTAAGATGTATCCAGATCCTCCATAAACCCAACTATGTGCCATGAATAAATACACATTTCATACCATCACCTCACTGTTCATTGCCGCTCTGCTTATTGCAGGGTGCGACAGTGACTCCAACTCGTCGGACACGACATCCACGACAACAAGCATCTCGGGGCGCGTAACCGACGATGCGTCCTTCGGCAAGCAAGGCGATGTGGATAACGCCAATGTCCGCGCCGAGGAAATCGACGACAACGGGACGACCCGGCAACGCGAGGGTGACGCCACGACCGATGAATCAGGGCGCTATTTCCTGGAAACCAATGTGGAATCGGATGTAATCCTCATTGTGGCGTCCAAGCCCGGATTTGAAGGCAAGACCGTGGCCATGGCCAATACAGCGGCGTCCGGTTCAGGCGATGTGAATGCCATGAACATCAACCTGGAAACCACTGCAGAGGCAGATGTCTACGTGGCGGCCAAGCAACAGGACAGCGACGATGAGCCTGTGACACCGGCAGATGTGGCCCTTTTCGTAGATGGAGACGTTGCCGCTGAATTGGCCGCAAGCAACACGACACATGCACAGGTCAGTGCAGCCATCCGCTCGGCCACTGAAGCAGAAATCCGGCACATGAAGCAGGTTTCCGGTGAATCGGACGCCACGATTGAACTCCTCGTCGCCGAGAAAGCATCACTGTTCGGTCAACTTCAAAGTGGCCTGAATGCGAATTCGACGGCGCAGACGAGAGCCAGTGCCCTTGTCGGTTTTGAATCCGGAATGACATCGGCACATACCCGTGTCGGTATCGATGCCGAAACCAGTGCCCACGCCCGGCAGGTCGCGCGTGTGACGCTGGAAGCGTTGTCGAGCGGACTTTCGAGCGAAACCCGGTTTGCCTTGAGTCAGCGAGCACATCTGCTTGAGGCAGATGCCACCGCCCAGGCAGTCATCAAGGCGTTCCAGGAAAACAGCACAGCATCGGCTCGGGCCAGCGTAGTCGCTGAAGCCGCCACAACCCTCGGTGCCTCCCTTCGGGCAGCAGACAGCGATTCAGAACTCGCAGAAGCCTGGAGCGACTTCGAGGCAGCTGTGGCGAGCCAGATCAGCGTAGGATTGAGTCTCGGCATTGACCTGTCCAGCCTGATACAGACCAGCCTGAATGGTGCACGTTCGTCATTCGCGGCATCGGTCTCATCGGCCTCCAGTGTCGATGCGATTGTGAGTGCGAAACGCACGTTCGAGACCAACGCCCGCGCGGCCATCGAATCCAGCACCGCTTTTCAGGCAAGTTCGTCTGACAATGTGACGTTCGCAGCCAATGTCCTGACGTTGGTTTCGGCGCGTTGATGCACCGCCCTTAGAGCCACTGCTCGGGTACGGTATTCACCGGACCCGAAAATACGAATAGAGCCCGCCCCATTCAGGGGCGGGCTCTATTCGTGGGCCCTACGGGATTTACTCGCCACCATCAACCCTGATATTCGAAATCGCTCTGCCGTAAGGCTCGTAAGTCGGCCAGGCCACCCGTGGCCTGCCCTCGTTTGAACCTCCCTCGCTCTGCTCGGGTACGATTCTCATCCCTCCGGGCTCATAAAAAACCCCACTCCCGAATGGAGTGGGGTTTTTTTGTGGGCCCTACGGGATTCGAACCTGTGACCTCTCGCGTGTGAGGCGAGCGCTCTAAACCGCTGAGCTAAGGGCCCCTACTCCCTTACGGCCACCTGCAGCAGGCCCGATCGGGACGATAAACGAGCCGCACCCGGGATTGGACCACTGTCCCGGCGCGGCGTCATATGGGCAGAGACAGAAATTACGGGTAACACACCCATCGGAGCAACCAGTGGAAACGACGTGGTAGCAGAAAGTCTGTCCAGCGGCAGGCTGCCCGAGGCGAAGGCTCCGTGCGCATCGACCGGTAATACAAATTCACCCACCGTCCCCAACGGTTCATCCACGGCAAGCTGCGCGCCTACGACGCTGGGCTCCGAAAAAACAGACATCCCGGCCATGACGCCGATCAGCATGAGCACGCAGGCGACCGATGTAACGGCTGCCACACCACTCAACCTGTCGGTCAGCGTAGTCTGAAGGTGCTGATCACGACTCAATTCCATGGCCACACGGCAGCGGATTTCCGCCTCAATGTCATGGGGTGAATGTCGACAGCCGTACGAACTGAGTAGCGCCCGGGTACGGCACAGGCAATGTGCCTGGTCGGCTAATTCCGGGTCCGCCGCCAACAGCTCTTCAAACGCAGCGCGGACGGCGGCATCCATGGTGCCATCGACGTACTCACACATGAGTTCGTCGAGTTGGTCGTCTTTGGAATCGGGGCAGTAACCTTCCGTCATAAGCGTCAATACGGGTTCTGAATCCGTACCACGATATGTGTGCAAGGTTTCAGACCACCTGCGAAGCCGTCAGCCAGTCCGCCTGAATACGAAGCCGCGGCCAGGGCCTATTCGTCGTTCTGCGGGGTGTAGACTTCCCGGAGCAGACTCTGCAGCTTGGTCCGGCCGCGATTGATCCGGCTTTTGACAGTGCCCATCGGAAGGCCCGTGATGTCGGCAATTTCCTCGTAGGCCAATTGCTGCACGTCGCGCAGCACAACCACCTCGCGAAACTCTTCCGGGATCTGCTTGAGGGCCTCCTGGATAAAGAAATCCTGGATGGTGCTCTCCGCGTACTTGTCCGGCGAAAACGTCTCGTCCGGGATTTCAACTTCGTACTCCTCGTCATCCCGGTTCACCGACTGCAGCGAGTACAGGCGGCGACGCTTGCGCTTGCGGTACTCCGATCGGGCCAGGTTACCCGCAATGGTATAGAGCCACGTGGAAAACTTGGCAATGCGGCGGTAGGAGTGTCGGTTGCGATAGACACGCAGGAAGGTCTCCTGAAGCAGATCCTCGCACTCCTTCATATCGCCCAGGAACCGGTAGATGTAGTTCGTAAGCGGGTCCTTGTACCGGCTGACCAGGATATCGAAGGCCTCGACCGTCCCCATCTGGAACTGGGACATGAGGTCTTCGTCACTCATCTGGCTGAGCGCATCATAATGGCGATTGTTCGGGTTTACATTCCCGGACAACCCCATTTCAGATGCTTTGACCTTGAGCGTTCGCTTTTTCAACGTTCCTGCCTGCTCGGTATTGGTAATCATTTATTTGCCGTCACGTGGCGCAACAGAAGGTGCAATATCATACGCTCGCTGCGAGCGCTGCCACCTTTCAATTCGAAATCGGCAGCAGTGAGCGCTGAAATGGCTCCTTCAATCTGTCGAAGATCAAAATTCTTCAACGACTGAAGATAACCTTTCAGTATGTAGGGCGAAAGGCCGACCCGTTTCGCCATGTCGTTTTCAGCGATTCTTGTTCTCTGCAATCCTGTCAGTTGCCACAACTTCAAAAAGTACGAGGAGAGGATGGCGACGATTCGCGTACACTCTCCGTGCGGGTTAGAGGACTGTTGCAATAATCGTTCCGATATCCGGAGCGCCTCGCCGTAATCTCGCAGTCCCACCACACGCTGGAGTTCAAACACGTTGAATTCACGCGTCTGGCCACTCGACCGAATTACATCGTCGACCTTGATTTCCGCGCGTTCACCGGCATATGTAGATATTTTGTCCAGTTCTGCGGCCGCCGCCGAAAGGGAAGTGCCTACAAATTCAGCCAGCATGTGAATGGCCTGTTGGTCCAGCCTGTACCCCTTTTCACGCGCCATGACGCCAATCCAACGCGCTGTTTCGTTGGCATACAACGCCCTGAAGCCGGCCACGCGCGCCACGCTCTTGAGCGCGCGGTACGGATGCCGCGACAGGTTCGGCTTACCTGAACAGACCAGAAAGACGATGCAGGCGGGGTTGGGCTGTTCCCCCAGCGCCTTGAACAGTGAATTCTCTTTCATCTTGTCAAAGTCCCGGATAATCACCAATCGGCGTTCTGCCATCATGGGATAGGACTGACAAGCTGACAGGGCCGAACGCGCCTCCACCTCCGACCCATACAGGATGTCCTGGTTGAAGTCCCGCTCGTGCTCGGGTATGGCGTGCCTGACGAGCGTCTGTTGCAGGGAATCAATGAACCAGCGCTCCTCCCCGTGAACCAGATATACAGGTTCAAATTTCCCGGCTTCAAATGCCTTCCGGAGCTCATTGTACGGAATGGGCGCCGCCATCAGGATCTCATTTCATGGAACTGCTCGGCCACTTTGCGAAGCGCATCGGTGTCCTGCAGTACGACACCATAGAGGTATTCCGCAAGGGCATCCGGCCACGGATCGACACGGGCCATGTGTCCGGTCAGCAGGCCCCGGACACGCACCAACTCCCCGACCAGCCATACCGTCTCGGCGTCCGGCTCGATGGTCACGGTAACGGTGGGCACATCGTCAAGACCCGCCAGGCGCGCTGCCTCGGGAAGATGCCTGGTGATCTCTGCCTCCAGCATGCCCAGGTACCGGTCGCAGATACTGTCTGACGACCCCACATGCGTCAGCGTGAGGCGCTCGCTCGGCAGCGCGGCCAGCAGCGGCCGCTGCATCTCGAGCTCATCGACCAGGTAGGCCAGCTGGTCCAGTATGGCGTCGCGGCCCTCGTCCATCAGGCGTGGGCCAGATCCGCGGCCAGCGAGGCAAGAAAAGGACTCTCCCGAAGAGAATGGTGATTGTTATCGTGCCTGTGCGCCCATGCTCCCTGCGAATCGGGATTGCGCTGCGCCGCCAGCCAATCCAGCCGGTCGGCGAGCCGCTCTTTGGGCACCATGAGGCGATCCAGACCAAAAATGGCTTCCTCCCGGTCCTGAAAGGTCATGTCGTATTCCTTTGACATGATGATGGCCTCCTCCGGACACACTTCCTCGCAGAATCCGCAGTAAATGCAGCGCAGCATGTTGATCTCGAACCACTCAGGCTCGCGCTCTTTCGGCCCTTCCATTTCCTGGGACTTCATGGAAATGGCCATGGGAGGACACGCCCGCGCGCACAGGTTGCAGGACACGCACCGCGTCTTCCCCTCCTCCTCCACCAGTACCGGGCGCCCGCGGTAGCTGTCCGGCGGATACCATTGTTCTTCCGGATACTGGAAGGTGTACATGGGCTCGTTGTAGATCTTGCGGAACGAGTATCCGAGCCCTTTGAAGACCTCCGGCAGATAGAGGCGCTCCCAGAAATTGAGCGTCCGTTCTCCGGCAGTGGCGGTATTGACAGGTGTTCCAGGCATGGCCAGCGTATGAATGTCGGGTTGCTGAAAAGATACGATCCAATTTATGATTTGGCTTTGAAGACGAGCGTCAACGGCACACCCTCAAAGTCAAAAGCCGCGCGGATCTGGTTCTCCAGATACCGCCTGTAGGCATCACCGATTCCTTTCGGGTAGTTGCAGAAAAAATTGAAAACCGGCGGATCGGCCCGTACCTGCGTGACATACTTGATTTTCACATAGTGTCCCCGGTAGGACGGCGGGTGATGACGCTCCGTCGCCGGGCCCAGCACATCGTTCAATTGACTGGTCGATACACGCGTGCGGCGGCGGGCGATCACGCCGAGGGCTGCATCGAGCACTTTGTGAATGCGTTGGTGCGTGAGGGCCGAGAGTGTAATAATGGGTACGTAGCTGAGCGTCTTGAGCCGATCCCGAACCAGGCGCTCGTAGTCGCGCACGGAATTGGTCTCCTTGTCCGGATAGAGATCCCACTTGTTGATACCGATGACGAGACCCTTTTTCATGCGCTCGGCCGACGCCAGTACGCGAATGTCCTGCGCCTCGAGCCCTTCCACCGCATCGATCAGTAATACGGCCACATCGCATGTTTCAATGGCCCGCTCCGTGCGAAGCCACGAGTAGAATTCTACATTTTCCCGGATGCGCGCCTTGCGCCTCAACCCCGCCGTATCGACCAGGACAATCTTCTGCCCCCCGAACTCCAATTCGGTATCGACGGAATCGCGGGTAGTGCCGCTGATTTCGGTTACGATCGAACGCTCCGACCCCAAGAGGGCGTTCGTGAGCGACGATTTCCCGACATTCGGGCGACCAATGATGGCAATACGTGGACGTGCGTCCGGATCCGGTTCGGGGTCGGGCGGGAGGAGTTCCAGCACGCGGTCGAGCAGGTCACCGGTTCCCATGCCGTTGATGGATGAGAGCGCGTAGACCTCCTCGAACCCCAGCGCATAGAATTCCCCAGCCTCCCAGCGGCGCTCATCATTGTCGGCCTTGTTCACGACCAGAATGACAGCTCGATCGCTGCGACGCAATGTCGACGCCATCTCGGCGTCAAGATCCGTGATTCCCGTCGTAACGTCCACGACGAAGAGTATCAGACCTGCCTCCTCGATGGCCAGATGAACCTGCTCCCGGATGGCTGCTTCGAACCGGTCAGCCGATCCGGGGACAAATCCACCCGTGTCGACGATGGACATCGTCCGCCCGCCCCAGTCCATGTGACCGTACACCCGATCCCGCGTCACTCCGGGCTCGTCGTGAACAATACTGCGACGCTCTTCTGTGAGGCGATTGAAAAGTGTGGACTTGCCGACATTGGGCCGGCCCACGATAGCAACGAGGGACATCAGGAGCGTTCTTTTCGCTCAAGGTACAACGCGCGGAACAACATATAGGCTGTTTCCGCGGTCTCTGTTGTGAACCAATAATTGATTCCGGCGCCGATGGCGGCTCCCGCCACGGGAATGGCCTGTGCCAGTTTGCGGCCCACGATGTTCTTCGCTATTTCGCGAGGAAGATGACGGTTCTGATCGCGGAACGTACCGCTCACTCGCCCCTTGTAGCCCGTGCCGTGCGCAAAGGCTGCACCGGCCACATTGATCTCGCGCAGGGCATCGCCCTTGGCATCGCGACCCGAGGACGCCGCCACGTTGAATATGGAGAGCACAATCGGCCGGTACTCGAGTCCCTTGACGGAAAAACCGTACGCTGCACCAATCTGCTGGATGAGTCGCAGGTTGATGGTAAAAAGCAGCGGGATGTCGGCTGCGATGAGGAGTGCGCCGCCGAGACCCGTGCCGCCCCCTTCAACGGCGGCAAGAATGGCGTTCTCCGACACATACGTGCGGGCGAGTCGGTCCAGTTTTTCAAGCGGCATGTCCCGCAGTTCAGGAACGGCCCTTACATCCAGTCCGTGCGCCCGGGCGCCAGCCAGCACATCGTCGGGGTTGTAGGTCCAGCCCGATGCATCGTTGAGCATGGACAGGAAGTCGCTGACGGCTTCGTCCACCTGGTCCACAATATCCGGTGACACGGTCCGCTTGACGACCCAGTCCATGGGCTGCATGGCCCAGTTCATGGCCTGGGCTACAAACGACGCGTCACCGTGTTGCCACGCGTCAATTTGGCGTTTGGCCGTTTTTTCGTATTCGTTGAGTCGCATGGCGGCAGTATACGACCGAGTCGCCAAAAGGCTGCGCTCGGCCCCATGTTGCCTGCCCGAGCCACCCGAATCAGCTCATCATGTCATATTTCTTGAGAAGCCTGTACATCGTCGCGCGGCCTATTCCCAGTTCGACGGCTGCGCGATCCACGTTTTCATCACACAACTTGTAGGCCCGTTCCACGGCCCGATGCTTGAGATCCTCGAGCGAGAGTATCCCCCCTTCTTCGTCATCGAGAGACACACCATCGGTCCCCGCGCTGCGCCCGTTCGCCGCGCGTTCCGAGGCGAATGGCGTCTCCGCCGCTTCGGCCAGCGTCATCCGATCGGCCCATGGGGAAATCGGATTCACGCCGGATATCATCAGGTCCGCTGCCGTGATTTCTTCATGGTCCGAGAGCAGGATGGCCCGCTCAATGGCGCTTTTCAGTTCCCGGACGTTTCCCGGCCACTTGTAGGCAGCAACGGCTTTGCGGGCCTCGGCCGACAATTTCCGGCCTTTGAATTCCGGATGATCCTTGATGTATTCCCGGTGGAAGTGGCCAGCCAGCAGGAGCAGGTCCGAGCCCCTCTCGCGCAGCGGCGGCAGAGGGATGGGGAACTGGAACAGTCGGTAGTACAGGTCCTCACGGAACGTGCCCTGCCGAATCATGGCAACCACATCCCGGTTCGTGGCGCTGATGACGCGTGCATTGAACTCAATGGTCGCGCTGCCGCCCACTCGGTTGAGTTCTCCTTCCTGGAGTGCCCGCAGCAGTTTCGCCTGCAGATCCAGATCCAGTTCGCCAATCTCGTCGAGAAAAATAGTACCTCCGTCTGCCTGCTCGAACTTTCCGATTTTGCGGGCATGCGCCCCCGTAAAGGAACCCTTCTCGTGGCCGAAAAATTCGCTCTCCATGAGATCCCGGGGAATAGCGGCGCAGTTCACGACCACAAAGGGTCCGCGACTACGGGAGGAATTGAAGTGGATGGCCTTGGCCACCAGTTCTTTTCCCGTTCCACTCTCTCCGTGGATGGCGGCCATCAAATCGCCACGGGTGGCCTTCTGGATGAGGCGGTATACGTGCTGCATGGGTCCGCTCTCCCCGATCAGCCCCTTGATCTGGTACTTCTGTTTGACTTCGTCGCGAAGCGTTTCCACTTCGCGCTCCAGGGAAACTTTCTCGAGTACGTTCCGGACAATGGAATCGAGTTTGACCAGGTCATCCTGTCCCTTCGTGATGTAATCATATGCCCCCACCTTCATGGCCTCGACCGCCGTATCGATAACTCCCTGGGCCGATACCATGATTACCGGCAGTCCCGGACGCTGCGCCACGACCGAACGAAGCACGTCCACGCCGTCCATACCGGGCATCATGATGTCAAGCAGGATCAGATCGGGTGGGGTAGACAGCGATTTGAGCATGTCTTCACCGCTGTGGAACACCTCCACGTCATAGTTGTCGTGTTTATCGAGCCGATAGCTCAACATGCGGGCATAATGCCGATCGTCGTCAACGACGTAAATGCGATAACTCATGGTGAAGGGACAAAGAATGTGGGAGTACCCCTGGGTTATCGCCCGCTTCAGCCCGGCCTTAATAGTTCGGCGTATGTTTCATATCAAAATGAGACCGAGCCCACCGACGAGGAAGCAGTACACTGCAAAAACGCTCAGCTTCCCCCGCCGCACGAAGGTCAGCACCACGCGGATGGCCACGATGCCCGACAGGAACGCTACCAGTGTACCGAGTAGCAGCACGAGCCAGGTTACGTCGCCCACCTGCGCCACGGCCTCGGACACCTCCAGCAGCGTGGCGCCAATTACTACCGGCAGCAGCATCAGAAACGAAAAATCGGCAGCTTCCTCCGGCTTCACATTCTGGTAAAGCGCGGTGCAGATGGTCGCTCCCGATCGGGAAATGCCGGGCATGATGGCGGCCGATTGCGCAAGTCCCACCAGCAGGCTCTTAGGCGCGGTCATCCTGCCATCCGGATTGGGTCTGAGCTGCGTGAGAACGAGCAGCAGGCCGGTCACAAGCAACATGGCCGATGCCAACCTCGGATCATGAAAGGCGGCATCGAAAAAGTCCTTGAAGAGTATGTAGACGAGACCGGTTGGAATCATGGTGAGCAGGATGTGCACACCAGTCCGGAACCCCCCTTCTGCCTCGTACGCCGGTCTCCATGTCGACGGCGAGGAAAGCCCCGCGAAGCCCTCCTGAAACAGTACCAGCAACCGGGACCGGTATACATATACAATGGACATCACCGTCCCGAAATGTACGAGGACCTCAAAAAGGATATCACCGCTCGTCGCCGACAGGCCCAACACGTGCTTTCCGAGCACCAGGTGTCCGGATGACGAAACCGGCAAAAACTCCGTCAGCCCCTGGATCAACCCCAATAATACCGATTCCCACCACGTCATGACGTGCCTGTTCTGCGTGTGTACGATCTGAAACGCACCGGCCACCCGCACCGGGATGGCCGCCCCGGACCACCCACACTCGGATGGCCGCCCAAAACTACGTCTCCCGCTGTTGCCGCTGCGTAAAAAGTGCCGGCTCCACCATGAGTACGTCTTCCCTGTCAATAAGAACAGCCCCTGCCGTCGCCCCGCGGGGTTTTCGCACATATTTTCGCTCGGTCACGATGACCGGCGCAAGATGACTTGTGCGCGCCTTGGACCACCAGGCGGCGATACCGGCGGCCGTTTCAACCACCGACGCCGGTGGCGTGACCGAGCGTCCTTTCAGACGAAGTACGACATGGCTGCCCGGAACGCCGCGTGCGTGCAGCCACAGGTCATAGGGGCGGCTGTCCCGCTGCGTCAGCAGGTCGTTCTCGCGGGCGTTGCGGCCCACCCAGACCTCGTAGCCGTCTGCCAGCACGTAGCGCCGGTAGGGCCGCGCCTCCTCGGCGCGGCCCTGTCCACGCAGCCGGGACAGCCGCCCCGCGTGCGCGCGCTCGAAAGCATCCAGTTCCTTCATGGACCCGGCCGCGCGCAGCGCGCAGAGAAGCTCCTCTCCCGTAGCAAGTGCCTGCCGGGCCGCGTCCAGGCGCGACGTGGCATGGGCGCGCGACTCCCGCGCACGCCGCGCGCGGTCATAATACCATTCCGCATTGCCCACTGCGCCCAGCTCGGGCTTGAGCACAATGGTGAGCGTCCCCTCGCCGGTCATGATATCCGGCAGCTCGACCTGGTCTGCCCCCGGGGGTACCAGATGGATCTGCGCCATGAGGGTGTGACCCACGTTTTCCCATTCATCTGCCCGCGAAGGCTTCTTCAGCTCCTCATCCATGCGCTGCAGCGACCTTTCGGCATGACCGGCGCTCGCCACGAGCGCACGCTCGAGAGGCTGGTACCGATTTCGAAACCGGGCCAACCCCATGCGGCGCCGGGCCACGCGGCGCACCGCTTCTGAAATATCCTCCCCCGCCTCTTCCTGAAGCAGCGCAGCACCTTGCGGCAGCGCATCGGGCGGCGCCGTGGCCATTAGGTGGGTGAGCCGGACAAGCGACAACACCTCTGGCCACGCTCCATCGAAGTACATCCAGGCGCACCGGGCCATGCACAGCTCGGCCTCTATCTGCTGCACCACGGCCGCGGCCCGGGCCCACGCATCGGCGCTATCGGTACGGCCTTCACCGGTCGAAGCCGCCCCGCAGCGCGCCATCACTTCCCGGATCAGCGGCTTCGGAAACAGGGGCAGCCTGGTCGCAAGTGCCTTCACCGAAAGTGGAATATCCTCCTCTGGTGGCTCGAAACAGGGCGCAGGTCGCGGAGCGGGGGGCAGAAGCCCGGCCTCCGAGCTGGCCATGCCGGCATGACCGGACCCGGCACCGGTGTCGGCATCGGCGTCGGCATCGGTGTCGGCGCCCGCTTGCTCCAAACGGATCGTATTCGGTGCGATGCGACGCGCCAGAAAGGTCTCCACCGCTCTGCCCCTTGGACACCAGTACACATTAGCCTGCGGCCCGAAGGGCACAATGATCACCCGGGATGCATCGTCCAGCCCGATATAAACGAGGCGATCCCGATCGGCCACATCCACCGTAGCGACTCGCCTTCCCAGCGCATCGGGAAACACATCGGCGACATTGCGCCGCGCCCGCGAACTGCCGCCGTCCAGAAATAGATGACGATGCGGCGACTGGAGTGAAATAGTAAGCGACTGCGCAGCCGGTGCATCATCGCTCCCTTCCGACCCCGATCCTGGCTCCGACCCTGGCTCCGACCCCTCGAAAACCAGCACCAGCGTTCCCTTGTTCTGGGAGTATGCATCGACCAGAACCCGGCCGGTAAGAAGTGGGCGCCACTCCCCGATGAGCGCCCGAAGCGTATACCAGTTGGTCAGCACGGCCGAACGGGGCTCAGCCCGACGTCCTGCCCCGGGCCGACGTCCTGCTCCGGGCCAACGTCCTGCTGCGGGCTTGGCCGGCGGCCGAAAGAATCCAGATGAGTGCCCAACCGGCAGCAAAGATCATGTTGCCAGCCACGAGCATGAGCACGACCGACAGCGCATAGACAACGTGAAAAAACCAGTCCGGGGCCTGGTCTCCTCCCTTGGCCTTGACTGCCGTCGATACGCCCATGGAAAACGCCGCCACTTTGAGCACGATGAGCAGCGGCGTGTAGATGGCTATCACCCACCACATCCATCCAATGCCCACAAGAGCCCACACGGCCACCACAGCCAGCATGACGAGGTCCAGTATGACGTGTTTGATCCAGGTCATGGCGCCGTGAAAAGGTAAAGACGATTTCCGTCAACCGATATGCATTTGCAGTTCTTCCCGGCGGTGCTTCTGGCGCAGCTTGCGCAGCGCTTTCTCCTTGATCTGACGTACGCGCTCGCGCGTGAGGCCGAACCGCTGTCCGATTTCCTCAAGCGTGAGCGGATGCTCGCGCCCGATTCCGAAGTAGAGCCGCGTGATTTCGGCTTCCCTTGGATGCAGCAGGCTGAGAGCACGCTCAATGTCGATCTTGAGCGACTCGTCCATGAGCGTTTCATCCGGCTTGATGTCATCATCGTCCGGAAGCACGTCGAGCAGGCTGTTGTCGTCATCCTCGTTGAACGGGGCATCCATGGAGAGGTGGCGGCCCGTATGCTGCATGGCCTCACGCACTTTCTCGACATCGACTTCCAGTTCCTGTGCCAACTCTTCAATGTTGGGTGCCCGCTCGTGCGTCTGCGACAGACGCGCGCTCGTCTTTCGGATCTTGGAAATGGTCCCGATCCGGTTGAGCGGCAGGCGAACCACACGGCTCTGCTCGGCCAGCGCCTGCAGAATGGCCTGGCGGATCCACCACACGGCATAGGAAATGAATTTGAAGCCTCGCGTTTCGTCAAAACGCTGCGCCGCCTTGATCAGACCGTAATTGCCTTCATTGATCAAATCGGCCAGAGTCAAACCCTGACCCTGGTATTTTTTGGCGACAGAGACGACAAACCGGAGATTTGCCCGCGTGAGGCGGTGCAAAGCTTCCTGGTCACCCTGTTTGATGCGGCGCGCAAGATCGACTTCCTCCTGTGGAGTGAGCAGAGCGATCTGCCCGATTTCCTGCAGGTATTGGTCCAGCATGCGTTGCTGGCGTGGGACGTACATACTCCCTTTCCTGTGGCTTATTCCTGGTAACAGTGATTCGTGCCGTGACGCTGGGCTGCGTGGCTACTTTTGCGGATTCCCTTATATGACGGGGTTACGTATTGTTTCCCGAAATTCGAAGGATGGCGTCGGCAAATTCACGATCTTCACGCATTCGGGGCACCTTGGTCTGCCCGCCCACCCGGTCCCGGCTCGCTTCGAGCCACCTGAGGAACGTCCCGGAAGGCAGTGAAACGATGCGTGGAGGCTGAAAAGCACCTGCTTCCCGGCGGATAACATAGTGTCGGTTCACGGTAGACAGATACACATCAATGACTTGCGAAAATTCATCGAGATCACGGGGTGGATGGGCGAATTCGACCAGCCATTCGTGGCCGGGCATGGCATCGCTACTCGCTTCGACAGGGACCACGTGATAGTCCTTCAGGCGTGCACCCGTCTCGACGCATGCTTTTTCTATGGCTGCGCGGGCCTCGTCGCCATACACGGCCTCCCCGAATTTATCCAGCATTTCGCTCGTCCGACCCACCACTTCAATACGGTACGGATCGATAGACGTAAAGCGGACCACGTCCCCGACTGGGTATGCCCACAGGCCCGAACAGGTCGAGACGTAAATACTGTAGCGAACGCCCGTCTCCACCTCCCCGACGGCCAGTCGCCGGGCGGGCTCGTCGAGCGGTGCGAACTCGAAATACACGCCATTGTCCAGGTGGAGTAGCATGTCGCCCCGCGTCTGATCGTCCTGGAACGAGATGAACCCTTCAGATGCCCCATAACTCTCCACGAAGTCGATCGGAGCCCCTACCTGTTGCTCAATCAGGCCCCGGTAAGAGGACAGCGCCACGCCGCCCGAGAAAAAAACCTTCAGGTTCGGCCAGATGTCGTGCACGTGGCTCGCGCGCACGCCGTGTCGCTCCTCGTATGCCGTCATGAGTTTGCGAAGCAGCACAACGGCCCATGACGGGACCATGGCGATAGCCCGCACGTCCATGTCGAGCGTGTGCTCCACAATGGCATCCAGTTTGGACTCCCAGTGCGGCATGAACAGGATTTCTTCCGGCACGGCCTGCAGCAGGTGCTTCACGCTCCAGGGGGCAAACAGGAACTGCAGCCCCGACACCTCTCCCACGTGGACGCCCGGCACCTCTGGATCTCCCTCAATCCGGCCGGGAATGGACAACAACCGGCCGAAAAAGAATGATGGGTCGGTGGTCGAATCGAAGTACGAGAGTGCGGCGGCGAGCGAAAAGCGCCGGTTCCTGTTGAGCATTTCCACGGAGAGGGGTATCAGCTTGCCGGCCGATGCAGTACCGGAAGACACGGCAAAATGCTTCATGCTCCCCGGCCACGTAATGTCTTCCTCCCCCCGACGCATCCGGTCCACATCCTTCCGGAACGCCTCGTAGTCGTGTACCGGCACGCGCTCCCGATACGCGCTCCGAGGATCAGCGGCCCGGGCAATGTCTGCGAAACCATACTTTCGCCCCCACTCTGTGTCCCGGGACGCCTCCAGCAGCTCAACCAGCACGCGGAGCTGCGTCGCCTCGGGCTGCTCCTTGAAGAGCCGTACGGTGGAAAGCGGTGTCAGCGGCGGCGGCCAGCGGCGCTCCCTGAGTACGTCGGGGGAGTCCGGCCCGGGGAAAAAAGACATGTATGGATGCAGTCATTGAATCGTGTGACCAGGAAACGCCGCGCCACAGACGGGGATCCATGCCTATCTTGTCCACCGGCACCAAACGGCACCAAACGGCATCCATCGCGCAGAACACACATGCCCGAACTCGGCACACATTTTCTGGACGCACCGGGACCCCTCGTGATGGGCATCCTGAACGTCACGCCCGATTCCTTTTCCGATGGTGGGCGCTATATGGAGCCCTCCCAGGCCGTCGCGCGGGCTGTCCTCATGGCGCAACAGGGCGCTGCCGTCATCGATATCGGTGGTGCATCTTCCCGACCCCGTGGCTCGGCGTACGGCCAGGGAGCCACCCTCGTATCGGCCGCACAGGAATGCGACCGGATTCTTCCCGTCGTCGAGGAACTGGGCCGTGATCATCCGGAGATTCCCCTGTCCATCGACACATTCCGGAGCGAGGTGGCACGGGCAGCCCTGACGGCCGGAGCCGCCATGATCAACGACATCACCGCCCTCCGCTTCGACCCGGAGCTGGCCCGGGTTGCGGCCATGCATGACGCGCCGCTATGCCTCATGCATTCCGTCGGGCTGCCGGGTGACATGCCGCACGTCATGCCGCACAACGATATTGTGGGTGTGGTCCAGGAGGCGCTGCGCGCAGCGCGCGACCTGGCCCACTCGGCGGGCGTAGAGCGCGTCCTGCTCGATCCGGGGTTTGGTTTCGGCAAGACTACGCCTGGCAACCTGACACTCATGGCGCGCCTGTCGGAATTTGCCGGACTGGGTTGTCCGCTGCTTATCGGTGTATCCAGAAAAAGAAGTGTGGCCGATGCCATGAGTATGCCCCATGCCATGAGTATGCCCGGCGACGCGGACGCTATGCATGGTGACATCACGCCCGAAGACCGCCTTCCGGGCTCGCTCGCCATCACAGGTTTGGCCGTCGAGCGTGGCGCCCGTATAGTGCGGACGCACGACGTCCTGGAAACGGTCCGCTTTCTGCACACGCTTCAGCTCACCCGTTCATTCGGCCACACGACATGACCGCCCGCCACCATACCGCATGACACTTATTCCCTGGGTCATACCAATCCGGCTGGTCGATCTGCTCGAGATCGGACTCGTGGCATACGTGTTGTACATGCTGTATCAACTCATGCGGGGCACCATCGCCGTGCAGATCGGTATCGGTATTCTGGCGCTGTACATAGTACAACTGCTGGTCACGGCCGCCGACATGACCATTCTCCAGGCGCTCTTCGGCTCCATTGCCGAGGTATTCGTCCTGGCGGTAATCATCCTGTTCCAGCCCGAGATTCGGCGCGTGCTCCTTCTTCTGGGACAGAATCCGCTGGTGCGCCGCTTCATGCGCTCCCCGGCCCAGGCCGAGCGTGTCCACGAAATTGCGTGTGCCGTCCGGTCCATGAGCGAGCAGAGGATTGGTGCCCTGATTGTGTTTGAACGCTCGAGCGGGCTGCGCAGCTACGTGGAAACCGGGGCCCCACTTCACGCCCAGGTCAGCCAGGATCTGCTGATCACCATTTTCTATTCGCAGAACCCGCTCCACGATGGTGCGGTCATTATCCGCGACGGCCGTATTGAGGCGGCCCGCTGCATTCTTCCCATCTCCACCAACATGAACCTGAGCCCGCAGCTCGGGCTACGGCACCGTGCGGCGGTCGGTGTCACGGAAATATCCGACGCCGTGGTTATCGTGGTGTCAGAAGAAACGGGACGCATTTCGGTGGCCCGCGACGGCAACCTGAAACAGAACATCCTTCCCGACATCGTCGAGAAGTACGTGACGCAGGCGCTGTCCCCGACTCCTGACGCACCATGAAGACGGACCGCCGATTCCAGCGTCAGCGCGACCACCTCGTCGAAGTCATCCGCGAAAAGGGCATCACCGATCCGGGCGTGCTCGCGGCGGTGGGCCGCGTACCGCGTCACCTTTATCTGGACAACGCCTTCCTGCAGCGCGCCTACGAGGACGTGGCGCTTCCTATTGGCCATCGGGTCACTATTTCCCAGCCATTCACCGTCGCCTACCAGACCAGTCTTCTCGGCATCAAGCCCGGCCACCGGATTCTTGAAATCGGGACCGGCAGCGGCTACCAGGCCGCCATCCTGTGCGAAATGGGGGCCCAGGTCTTCACCATCGAACGCATTAAACCGCTTCAGGTCCGTACGGCCGAGCTGCTGCGCACGCTCGGCTACCGCGCCGTGTGCCGATTCGGAGACGGCGTGCAGGGATGGCCATCGATGGGGCCCTTCGATGGCATTGTCGTGACGGCCGGCGCCGAGACGGTCCCGGTGGACCTGCTGCGGCAACTGCGTCTTCCAGACCCGGACAACATGCGCGCCGGAGGACGCCTGATCGTCCCCATCGGGCCGCGGTCCCACCAGCGTATGATGCGCTTCACGCGCTCAGGAGAAGACTCCTGGGACGATGAAGAGCTTGACGACTTCCACTTCGTACCGCTCTTGGACGATACGGAGTAAAAAAGCCCTACCAGGAGCCATCCACGTGGTCCACCCGGTCCAGAATGCCCACGATCGTGGCATCGGTCGCCGTCAGACCCGGTCGGAACGGAATGGTGGCTTCGCTCGATGACACGTATATGACCCGGTCCCCCACGCCCGCGTCGACCGTATCGAGTGCGACAAATTCCGGGCCCACTGGGACGCCCCGAAAATTGAGCGGCTGCACCACCAACAGGCGCTTCCCTTCCAGACTCGCATCCTTTCGCGTGGCCCAGACCCGGCCCGTCACGCGCCCGGCATTCACGGCACGTCCAACCGGTCCACGATGGCCATGATCACGGCATCGACAGGCTTGTCCTTCGTGAGCGCGGTCTGCCGCGCGCTCGAGCCCTGAACGAAGAGCACGTGCTCCCCGACCCCAGCCCCCACACTGTCCACGGCCACCACCACCCGGTTCTTCTCGGCGCCGTCTGGCTCCAGCTCGCGAACCAGCTGTAACGTCATGCCGCGCAACGATTCATCCTTGCGGGTTGCCCACACAGTTCCTATCACTTTTCCAAGCGTCATTCGTCCTTTGCCGGGCTCATTTCGAAAGATTCTCCGCCTGAAGAGTACGGCACGCTGAAATAATGCGCGATACTCGCCGCATGATCGGCAAATGTGGCCCGCGTACCGAGGTCGCGGGGCGTGTCTGGCGAGACGACGAGAAGCGGCACGAATTCGCGGGAATGATCGGTGGATGCGGTCGTCGGGTCGTTTCCATGATCGGCTGAGATCAGGAGACGACCCGTCTCGGGCAGCGCGGCCAGCAGGCCCGGGAGCGCCTGGTCAAATTCCTCCAGTGCACGGGCAAACCCCTCTGGATTGTTCCGGTGACCGTATTCCTGATCAAAATCAATCAGATTTGTCCAGATGAACGTCCGTTCCGGCGTGCCCTTGTCATCGCCGTGCTCAGCCCGCGACGCCCGTTTCATGGCCTCGATGGTTTCCCGGATACCATCTGCGTTGCCCTTCGTCTTGACCACCTCGTCGAACCCGACCCCGGCGAACAGATCGGCAATTTTTCCAACGCATACCGTGCGAACGCCCGCCTCCTGGAGCGCCTGTTGCAGGGGCGTCCTGTGCGGCGCGCGCGCGTAGTCGCGGCGCTTGTCGGAGAGGCGGCGGAAATTGCCGGGCGCGCCGGTGAACGGCCGCGCAATCACGCGGCCGACGCCGTGCGCGCCCGTACACACGCGCGCGCGCGCCGCCTCACACCACGCATAGAGCGTCTCGAGCGGTACCTTTTCCACGTGCGCTGCAATCTGGAATACGCTGTCGGCCGATGTGTATACGATGGGATGGCCGGTCTTCAGATGTTCTTCGCCGAAGGCATCGATAATGACCGTTCCCGACTCCGGACGGTTGCCAAGCGCTCGCCGGCATCCGGTTTCTCGCAGAAACGCCTCCATCACCTCCGGCGGAAAGCCACCCGGATACGTCGGAAACGGCTCGACGAGCCGGATGCCGGCGAGCTCCCAGTGCCCCGTCGTTGAATCTTTGCCGGCCGATACCTCCTGCAGGCGTCCGAACGATGCCGCGGGCTCGTCGACACACTGAACACCCACGAGCGGCCGGATGCATCCCAGTCCCAACCGTTCCAGGTTTGGGAGCGACGGGCGGCAAGCAGCCAGGACGTGTCCCAGCGTGTCGCTCCCCCGGTCGCCGTACGCAGCAGCATCGGGCGCCTCGCCAATGCCCACGCCATCCAGTATGATGCTCACGTATGTCACTCCACAATCGTGCACTCGCCCGTCTCGAACGCCGACTGCAGTGCGGCCGTGGCGTGCGCTCTCAGCGAATCCGGCCCACCGTGCTGTTCTCCGCAAATGACGACTCCGATACTGACACCACCATCCAGCGGCGCTGCTTCCTCGTCGAAAGCCTCCTGGATTCGGGCTGCCCACGCGCCCACCGTCTCCTGCTGCCCATGATAGAACACACCAAACGTCAGCTCACCGAAACGTTCAATGCGGGCGTCGAGCGCCACTTCGCGCAGACGCCCCTCGAAGCGTATTTCCAGATCGTCCAGATCCTCGTTTGAGACACCGTCTTCTTCGGCCTTGTTCAGGAATACGAGGGCCAGCGACAGGTCGTACCCCATGGAGCGCGAACGCTCCATTTCGTCGGCAATGATCTCCCGGCGCGGCTTGCTGAAGTCGGTATCGCCTTCGGCCAGGTCCCCATCGGCAGCCGTATCGAGAAGCACTGCCATGAGACGGCCGTACTGCTCGAGGAGTACGCGAACGGCGGCGCTTTCAAGGCCACCGTCGTGCACCGTATCGACCAGAAGAATGAACACATGGTCCCGCTTCTTCGATGCAATGGGCACCATGGCCACCTGACGCACATTGATGGGTTCGTGGTAGTATCCCAGCTTCTGTTTGGAGAAGCCGTTCGGGCCCACGCGCGGATAGACAATGGGGACGAGTGTGCGGTGCCCAGCCATGAGGGGATCGCTCGTGGCAAAGCTGCCGCCGCTGCGAGCATAGGAATTCTGACTCACCATTGCCTCGACATGGTAGCGCAGCGGCGCTTCTTCCTGGCGCAGGAGACATACCGTGTACGCGTCGATCGCGGCCCTGAGGGACCTGAGTGCGGGCACCAGAATGTCATTTCCGCGGCTCGATGAGGCTTCGGCCACCATGACGCGGGCGCGCGGTGGACGGGTTCGCGCTTTGCCGACCACGGGCGCGGAGACGACTTCAGTCCGGTAGGGATCGGGCGGCTCCATGATGCCAGAAGTGGGACGGCTGGTTTCCGCATGCGGATTTGCCGATGCATGCTCCCCTTCGTCCTCTCCAGACTGACTCTTGTTGATCTGACTGGGATCTGACGAGGACGCAGCAGCCCGACTTTTGGGCTTGATCTCGATAATCCCGAGTGAGGCCATGTCTTCGTCCTCCTCTTCAGGAAGTTCCGAATAGACCTCAGGAACATCGCTGTGGCGACGCCGCATGGCTACCGACACCAGTACGCCGGCAATGAGCAGCAGTCCCACTGCAACCGCATATAGCGCAGGCATGGGTAGCGCCCACGCCAAAGCGGCGGACACGAGGGCAGTAATTACGAGAAGAACGCGAAGCATGGTAGTGTATCGGGTAGATGGAGCCAAGCTACCCGCGCGTTTCAGAAAAGTCAATTGCGGGATCCATAGTGAGACACGCATTGCACATTCACTGGGCTGAATAGCCCCTAATGATATGTATGAGCCGCTTTTTTCAATTTGGCACGGCTATTGAAGATGAGCGACCCGCAGTCCCATGTCTGGACTGATTTCATCACCAAGCTCATACGATCATGCGCCCTCTCATTACAGACACCCTCCGCAGACTCGCTGCGTTTCCAGTCCTTCTCGCCCTGATGATGGCCGTGCCGCTTCAGGCACAGGCAGGAGGCGATTCACGCGCCGATTGCACGGAGTGCAGCGAAAAGGTAGTGACCGTCATGCTACGCTATGAAGGCAGCGCTCCGGCGCGCGTCGTCGTTCGTTCGGACAAAGGCAGTGCCAGCGACCGGATTGTCTATTTTGACGGCATATTGTCGCCCGGTCAATTGTTCGCATTTTCTGGCGATGAATCGGCAGATTCAGGCGATTCAGGAAAATCCAAGAAATCGAGCAAGGGTAATAACGGTGAGTTCGACAGCAACAACCTGCACATCGTCGTGCTGGACCCGAATGACACGACGGACGCAAGTTCTGCGGGCGGCTCTGATGACAGCGACGTGAACGTGATCGCGTTTCATGTAAGCTGCTCGCAGCCAATCGTGATGGGAATGGATGCGGCCCAGCAGGACGAGTGGGACGATGGTGATGAAAATGATTCCGTAACGAACGATCCGGACGCCGGACTTTTCTTCGTTGCGGGAGCTGTTGAAAAAAATGGTGGCACACTCTGTGCGTCTGAAGGCGACGACGACGAGACGTGCAAGCTCGAAGGTTCCGATATCGGTACGTCCAATGTGACGGTCCAGGTCGACGGGGAAACCGTAACCATCGTCTCCTGGATCCAGAAGGATGGCGAACCCGGTGAATACGTTGGGTTCACACTCGACAAAGTCGTGAACAATGCCGTGGTGAAAGCCGGGAATATGTTGTACCCCTTCTCCGGCAATTCCTGGACGAATCCGAACGGTACATCCGGTCCGACAGCGAAAGCGATTTCCAACATCGATTTCTGTGGCGCAACTGTGCCCGGTGGCGACGGACGCGTAGACGAGTGCACCCCGGACATTGATTTCGATACAGATGCCAACGGCCAGGCCCTGGCTCCAGGTACCATTATCACAAATCAGTATGCAGCCTGGGGCATGACGGTTTCGACCAATAACCCTCAGAAGCCGGCCATGCTGTTCAACTCAGCCAACCCTACCGGTGGCGACTCGGACCTCGGTGCGCCCAATGCAGACTTTGGCGGCCCCGGCGTAGGCAATGGCGGCGGCCTGAATCAGCCTGGTGCCAACGACACCGCGCTCGGAAACGTACTGATCATCTCCGAGGACGGCGACAGCAATGACCCCGACGACAATGCGAATGGTGGCACACTGATCTTCGAATTCGACCAGGATACCAACCTCGAAGAGGTGCACATCCTGGACGTGGACAACGTGGAAGTGGCGGGTATTGTAACGGCATACGATGTCAACAACAACGTGATTGAGAGCCATCAAATCCTGGCACTCGGTGACAACAGCATTCAGGTCGTGCCCTTCAGCGCTACCGGCGTCCGCAAGATCACGGTCGAGCTCCCCGGAAGTGGCGCCGTAACCCGTATTGTGACATGTACCGAAGACCCGGCTCCGCTCGGCTCCATTGGCGATACGGTCTTCGAGGACACCAACGGAAATGGCGTGCAGGACGGCGGTGAAGCAGGTATTCCTGGCGTCGACGTCAAGCTCTATACGAACGGCGGACAACAGCTCGTTGAGGTTGCAACAACGGACGCCAACGGACACTACTTGTTTGACGCCCTGCCTGCCGGCGATTACAGTGTAGATGTGGTCGATGCGACGGTGCCTGCTGGCCTGAACCTGACTACTAATAATGACCCCGAACAGGTTACATTGACGGCGGGAGAAGACTTCCTGGATGCAGACTTTGGCTACCGACCCCATGTCTCACCGGGCACGGACATCAAGGTCCAGAAGTCGTCGAGCCAGGCGTCTGTGGACCTGGGCGACACGTTTACCTACACGCTGACAGCCAGCAATGTGGGCAGCGGCGACGCAACGGGTGTTGTGCTGACCGACACGCTTCCTTACGGCGTGGCCTTTGTATCGGCGAGTCCGGCGGCCGGCGTCGCATACGATTCCAACACGCACACCATTACATGGACCGTGGGATCGCTCGCGGCCGGCGCATCGACCCAGATCATAGTTACCGTAGAGGTCGACTGGATGACGGGCACCTTCACGGGCGGCTTCCTGCAGGACGGCGTGTACAAGCTGCAGAACCATCCGGATGGCGCCGTGAATCCGCCGTTCTATGGCCTGCGTCTCGACAAGCTCTTTGGCGGGCTTGGCCCCAT
>JAJCYR010000018.1 GCA_029262775.1 Bacteroidota bacterium | reverse complement strand
ATTGGGGTCGTGCGGGGGGGGCGGTACGGGGGCACGTGACTCACCACAAACCCCCCTCCACCCCGCCCCGCTGCAACGACCCGCGCTGACCACCGTGCGCAGACATCACCGCCGTGCGGATGAGATCTGTGCGGTGTCAAGGCGTGCGCCGATGAGCTACGAAGGCGTATTGAAAATACGTCGAGGACGCGAAGAGGCGCACAACGGAAGAGACCGTGCGCAGACATCACCGCCGTGCGGATGAGATCTGTGCGGTATCAAGGCGTGCGCCGATGAGCTACGAAGGCGTATTGAAAATACGTCGAGGACGCGAAGAGGCGCACAACGCAGAGACCGTGCAGATCTCACCGCACGGAGAGGGCACGGGAGAGGTCCCGCTGCAGATCCCCCCCCTCCTCCACCCCGACCGACAGCCGGATCAGGCTGTCATGCAGGCCGGCAGCCTGGCGTTCGGCGTGCGGAATGGATGCATGGGTCATGGTAGCCGGATGGTTCATGAGACTTTCCACACCGCCAAGACTCTCGGCCAGCGTGAAAATGCGCGTGTTCGTCATGACTTTGTTGGCGGCCGCTATGGATTCGTCTTTGAGGACGAAGGAAACCATGCCTCCGAAGCCACACATCTGACGGGCGGCAATGTCGTGCCCGGGATGATCTTCGAAGCCGGGCCAGTAAACCTTGCCCACGGCGTCGTGTCCGGCAAGGAATTCGGCAATCAGCCGTGCGTTCTGGCAGTGCCGCTCCATGCGTAGATGCAATGTTTTCGTGCCGCGCAGGGTCAGGAAACAGTCCATGGGGGCGGGAGCCGCACCCGTGCTTTTGACAATGAAACGGAGCCGATCTGCCCATTCTGAGTTGTTCGTACAGACGGCGCCTCCTATGACGTCACTGTGACCACCGAGGTACTTGGTGGTGGAATGCAACACCATGTCGGCACCGAGTGTGAGGGGCACCTGGAGAACAGGCGTGGCAAAAGTGTTATCGACCACGGTCGCAATCCCATGCTCGCGCGCGATTTCGGTCAGTGCACGGATATCCACGATGCGCAGCAGCGGGTTGGTCGGCGTCTCAATCCACAGCAGCTTGGTTTCCGGCCGGATTGCCGCGCGCACCACGTCGAGGTCCGTCATGTCCACGAACGACGACTCAATACCGAATGGGCCAAAAATGGCCCGCATAAGCCGGTACGTACCTCCATACAGGTCATTGGAGGCCAACACGTGATTGCCCGGCCTCATCCACTTCATGATGGCGTCGGTGGCTGCCACGCCCGATGAAAAACAGATCCCGTGCGCTGCGCCTTCAAGCGCGGCCAGGTTGCCCTCAAGCGCGGTCCGCGTGGGGTTCGTGACACGCGCATACTCATGCCCACGATGCACACCCGGTGCATCCTGCGCGTAGGTAGACGTTTGGTAAATAGGGGTCATGACGGCCCCTGTTGCCGGATCATGCGCCTGACCACCATGGATGGCACGTGTGCCTATTCCCATTCCCTTCAATTCGTCCGCCGTCGGCGCGCCGTGTCGGGTCATGAATCAGTTACCGGTATCGTCGTACCCGGCACACTCCGAGATGGCCTGGGCCTTGTCGGTCTCGTTGACCTGAACGTAGGCCTGGAATAGCGCTCGGCACACGGCGCTGGCATCTTCTCCTGCAGTCTCCAACATGGTCTTTGCCTTCTCGAGCGGCTCGACGGCCTGGCGGAAGAGCTCCCGGCGCTCGTCGGTGAGTGCCGCGATCTCGTTGTCGCGCCGCTCCGCTTCCGCATCGGAAAGACCACTGCGCTCCGCACGCAGCGCGTCATCAAGCTTCGAAATGCGCTCGTTGACATCAACGGCCTTGTTGATGAAAACGGCACCGAGGTTGAAGTGCGCATTGGCGTATTCCGGATCCAACTCGACCGCTTTCTGGAGTTGAACGAGTGCCTGGTCGTAGTCGCCGGTCTGCGTCAGCAGTGTCCCGTAATTGTAGCGGAACAGCTCATTGTCCGGGTCACGCTCAACCGCCGCACGGTAGCGGTCCATGGCCTTATCCGTCTGGCCGGTAAGCTGGTAGGCATTGAGCAGCTCTGTCTGCAGATCCACGTTGTCGGGGTACATACGCGTGGCCGTCTCGAGCGTCGCTATCGCGTCGTCCATACGATCGTTCGCTGCATAGAGACCAGACAGAAAACGGTACGTTTCCGGCTCCGTGTCTCCTTTCTCGATGGCCATCTCGAACGGCTGCAGGGCCTTGTTCGGCTCGCCGGCATTCATGTAGGCGTAGGCCTGGTTTACATATGCGCCCGCGGAATCCGGCTGCAACGTGGCCGCATTGCCGAAATATTCTGCGGCCACACTGAACTCACTGTCGTCATTACGCCCACGATTGAAGGCCTGCACGGCCCGCTGGAATTCGTTGGCATAGGCAATGCGCATGCTGCGTGTGACTGCCTCACTGAGCGTCGGATCATACTGAACCGCATTCTCGAATGCTGCTTTCATGTCCGTAAGGAGGCGCGCATGTTCGGCCGGATCATCGGTCGTGAACGCCTGCTCTGAAAGTGCCTGCCCCTTGAGCTGATAGGCCTCGGCGTTCTGGGGATTCGTTTCCAGGGCCTTATTCAGGTTGTTCAGAGCCCGGTCATAGTCCTTGTTGCGAAGATCCAGCTTGGCGCCCTCCACGTTGGGGTCACTGGAACAACCGTCGGCTGCCGTCAGAAGAACGGCTGCAATGAGCAGACTGAAAAATAGTTGGGTGCGCTTCATGGTAAGATGCCGTAGCTGTTTATTTGCCCGTTAGACAGAACATAAAAGGTACTATTCGGATTCCCTTCATACAACAGTACACACGGAGTTCTTAGTCTGTTCTGCCTATGACCAACAAGGATATCATATCTCATGCGGCTCTTGTCCCGATTTTGGACGGACTTTTTGACTACGCCGGCCTGTTTCCGCCGGCCGCGCTCGACATGGACGCCGCCGCTAAGGAGTATTTGGGACACAAATCCGGCCCTGAACACGTCATGGTCGGCCCGTTCGTGGTCCCGGCAGCACGCCTCGCGGACATGCAGCGCGCCTTTGAGGCCCATGGCGCCGGCACCGACTTCGCCCTCCTGCCCCGGTCTGTGGACGCCGCCGCCCCGAATACCCATGCTGGCGCGACCTCTGCGGCAACAGAACGCCTCCTGCACGAAGATTTCTCGGCAGCCAGGCATCTCGAGGAGCAGGCCGATCAACCTTTCCGATGCATCGCGGTGGAATCCCGCATTCCCGTTCCCATGGTCGATGCCGCGCAGTACGCCTCCCTCGTGGGCATCGCACTGGACAAAACCGGACTCACGCCCGATCGGGTCTTTCTGGAAATTCCCCGTGGAAACGACTATCAGGCCCGGCTCACGCCGTATTTCGAGGCGCTCGGCAGCCTCAGTGGCACGCCGCTTTTCGCCGGAAAACTGCGCTGCGGCGGACCGGCGCCCGAAGACCACCCATCGAGCCGGGAAGTCGCGCAGTTCATCCTGGCCGGTGTTCGTACCCGTTGCCCGTTCAAATTCACCGCCGGATTGCACCACCCCTTCCGCCACATGGACAGCAGGCTGGGGACAGCCGTCCACGGTTTCGTGAACGTGATGTTCGCGACTGCCGTGGCCGCGACCTGGGATGAAACGAATGCAACGGACCCGTCTGGCACCATGGAAGAGATCCTGGAGGAGTATACTCCCCGGATGTTTCGCTGCATTGGGGAGGAAATCCGTTGGAAACACTTCAGAATCACTCCCGATGCATTCCGCCGGGTACGCTCGGAGCTGGCTCTTGGTATCGGGAGTTGCAGTATCAACGAACCCATTGAAGACCTGTCCCATTATTTTCCACCCGCCCACACATGAAGTCCTTCATAGACGTCCCTGTTGACCACGATTTTCCGATCCAGAATCTGCCCTACGGTGTATTCAGGGCGACCCCCATGGAGCCTGCACGCGTGGGGGTTGCCATTGGCGATTTTATTCTGGACGTGACCACGCTCGAAGATGCCCGGTGGATTGTATCGCTCTCCGGACGGCGGTTCTTCCGGAAAGGAAGCCTGAACGCCTTCATGGCCGCGGGGCACGAAGAGTGGAAGCATATCCGCGCCCAACTCACGGCGCTCCTGTCCGAGGGCGAGCCGCGCCTGCGTGACGACGAAGCCATGCGGCGGCGCGTGTTTTTTGACCAGGGAGCGGTACACATGGAGTTGCCTGCCGTGGTGGGCGACTATACGGACTTCTACTCCTCGCGCGAACACGCTACCAACGTGGGCACCATGTTCCGCGGACCCGAAAATGCCCTCATGGAAAACTGGCTGCATCTGCCTGTGGGCTATCATGGGCGCTCCAGCTCGCTGCTCGTCTCCGGCCGGCCCGTTCGGCGCCCTCACGGCCAGCTCAAACCCGATGACGGACCGCCGGTGTACGGGGCCAGCAAACTGCTCGATTTCGAGCTTGAAATGGGGTTTTTCGTCGGTCCGGGCAACGATCTCGGTACGTCCATTTCCACCGGGAGCGCATCCGAACATGTTTTCGGCATGGTGCTCGTCAACGACTGGAGCGCACGTGATATTCAGAAGTGGGAATACGTCCCGCTCGGACCCTTCCTGGGTAAGAGCTTTGCCACCACGGTATCGCCCTGGGTGGTGCCCATGGAGGCCCTCGAACCGTTTCGCATGGACGGACCGCCGCAGGATCCGGCGCCGCTCGACTACCTCCGCTCACCGGGTCCGTCGGCCTTTGACATTCATTTGGAAGTCGGCATCCGGCCTCCCCGGGCCGAGTCGGTCGACATTGTCTGCCGCTCCAACATGAAGCATCTGTACTGGAGCGTGTACCAGCAACTGGCGCATCACACGGTCAATGGATGCAATACGCGCCCGGGCGACCTCATGGCATCGGGCACCATTTCAGGGCCCACACCCCAGAGTTACGGATCCATGCTGGAACTCTCCTGGCGCGGTACGAGGCCGCTGACTCTCTCCGACGGCACGGAGCGCCGCTTCATACAGGACGGTGATTCTGTCGTTATGCGGGGTTGGGCCCAGGCAGCCGGATATCGTGTCGGGTTCGGTCGTGCCGAAGGGACTGTTTTGCCTGCCGTAACGTCAGACCATGTCGAACCTACCTGACAACCTGACTGAATGCGGGGTTTGGCACACTACTTGAATGGTTTCCGGGCACAGTGTATTCGCACAGTGAACCAAACCAGATACTACCATGACACAGATTGTACGCTTCTCGCCCCGTCACGACATGAATCGTCTGCAACGCGATTTCGACCGGATGTTCGGCTCGTTCTTCCCGAACGTCGAGGAAGATTCTGACCAGAATGTATCGTGGACGCCCCACTTGGACGTAGTCGAAACGCAGGAAGCCTATCTCCTCGAAATGGATGTGCCCGGCGTCTCCCGCGACGACATCCAGATCAATCTCCAGGACGGTGTGCTTACGATTTCGGGTGAACGCTCCTCACGCGACGTCTCGGAAAACGACAGCGTGGTCCGAGTCGAACGCCACGCCGGCCGATTCTTCCGCTCCTTCCGTCTTCCGAAGCAGATCAACGAGCAGAAGATTGAAGCCCGCCACGAGAACGGCGTGCTGATGGTTGTGCTGCCCAAGCTGGAAGAAAGCAAACCGCGCAAGATCAAGGTCTCGTAAGCGGCAGCTGAACACGGACGCGGGTGCCCTGGCCCGGGGTCGATATCATGTGCACCGACCCGCCATGGGCTTCCGCCACCGCGCGGGCAATCGCCAATCCAAGACCGGTCCCGGTTTCCGGGTCCGGTCTTTTTGTTCGCGCATCTGTCCCCCGGTAATACCGCTCGAAGACGCGTTCCATGTCCTGTGGCGCGAGGCCTTCCCCGTCGTCCTCGACAACCACCATGACCCGAGGGTTTCCGCCTTTGTCCAGCATTTTTTCCGGGTAGATGCGAACGAGCGAGCGAGCGTGACGCAGCGCGTTCGATACCAGATTCGAGAACAGCCGGTGCAGTCGCAGGCCATCGCCGTGCACCACCAGAGTGCCCGAATGGGTCGTCCCGTCTGACTCGTCCAGCTCTAACACCACGCCATCCGGCGCGAGGGGCTTCATGGTATTGACCACATCGGCCAGAAGTTCATGCAGTAGAACGGGTTCTCGGCGCAGTACCGGCGCATCGCCCTCCAGAATACTCAGCTCGAACAGGTCGTCTATGAGGCGCCGGACGCGATCGGCGCTCTGACTGGCCCGCCCCAGCGCAACGCGTGCCTCGTCCCCTCGGCCGCCGCGCATGAAACGCTCGGCCTCTTCCATGAACGCCATGGCACCCGTCAGGGGCGTCCGGATGTCGTGCCCCATGTTGGCCAGCAGTTCGCGCCGGAGTGCCTCTGCTTCCTCGAGCCGCGTGACGCTCCGTTCCACGTCGGCCGCCATGTCGTTGACCGCCCGAGCCAGCTCTCCGATTTCGTGCTGACCGGGCACCTCCACCCGCGCGTCATACTGCCCCTTTCCAATTTCCACGACACGGGCAGAAATACGCCGGATTGGAGCCACAATCCACCACGTGATCACACCGCCCAACAAGAGCGCCAACACGACGGCCACGACCGCTACCACCCGCACCGAAGACCGGGCAGCCTCGCGCGTGGCCGAGAGCTCCCGCTCAATGGACGCCGCGAGCGGCTGCACGAGCAGTCCGCCCACTGCAAAACCCGTTGCATCGAAGAGCGGCGCGAACGCATATCCACCGGGTACGGCGTCGTCCGATATATCCACCACGAGGGCATCGAACGCATGCAGTGAATCCAGCAGTGGGGGCCGCGCCATGGGTTCATTCAGCGTAGTCATGCGCCCGTCCACATAGACCAGTGCCAGGGGGTCTGGAAAGCGTTCGGCCAGGTCCGCAAGCAGCGTCTGGTCCAGATTCAGTTCATCGGTCAGCGGAGCGGCCCGGCGCTCCACTTCTTCGGCGACAGCATCGAGCCGCGACTCGATTGACGTGGCAGCCAGTTCCATGCTGCGCTGCGCAGCGAATTGTGCCGTGAGACCGACCGTCAGGGCTACGACGAGCAGTTCAGCACCCACCAACACGGCCACAATGCGCCAGAAGACGGTATGGCGGGGCCCGATAATCATGCCTCGGTGTCGTCTGTCGAGCGTTCCCCGGCCGGCTGGAACCGGTATCCGACACCCCACACGGTCCGGATGAACGCCGGCTTGCCAGGGTGCACTTCAATCTTGCTGCGCAGCCGCTGAATGTGCGAATCGACCGTACGATCGTACCCTTCGTAGTGGATGTCCCACACGTCGGCGAGCAGCTGCAGGCGCGTGAACGGGCGCTCGGCGTTTCGGGCCAGGTGCAGCAACAGGTCGAATTCGAGTACCGTGAGCTGGACCTCGTGCCCCCGGACTACGACGCGCCGCCGGCCCGGATCAATGGTCAGTTCTCCGAAATCCAGTACGGCGTCGTCTTCGCGGACTTCCCGCGTAAGCTGGACGCGGCGCAAGGCGGCCCTCACGCGAGCCACAAGCTCCGACAGGCTGAACGGCTTGGTCACATAGTCGTCGGCCCCTACCTCAAGCCCCACAACGCGATCCATTTCGTCCGAGCGCGCCGTTGTCATGATGATGTATAACAGGGGATGCGACGCACGCAACCTGCGACACACCTCCAGGCCGTCCATTCCGGGCAACATGATGTCGAGCAACACCACGTCGGGAACGCGTTCTTCGACCAACACAAGCGCTTCCGGACCAGATTCGGCCAGGCGGACGTGATAGCCCGATTCGGCGAGCCGGCGCTCCAGGACAGCGGAGAGCTCGACGTCATCTTCCACAATCAGGATCGATGCCATGGCGCACGTAGGGTGGGACTACGCAGAAAATACAGCATCGCCTTCCCGTATTCCGATGCCGCGCAAATTGTCATACTTTCGTGACAACCCGCACCAGGCCCGCGGAGTACCACGCATTGAACCGCTGAACACGTCCTGTTTTCCGCACCTTCTGTTGCCCACACATCCCGTTCCAACCGTGCGAACACCTACCGCATACCCGATGTACCTGCTGGCTGTACTGGCGGTGCAGGCCGTACTGGCAGTGCAGCCGGTCGCAGCCCAGGTGCCGCCAGATGTGTTTGCGACCTGGCTTGAGGAGCAGCGCGCCACACTCGCGGACATCAAACGCATTACGGTGCGCGCCGCATCGGACATGGAGTTCGTTTCCGGGCCGACCACAAGGCGGGTAGAATCAGTCTACGAACTGCGCATGGACCGCGGCCATGCCCCGGTCCGCACACTGATTTCCCTCGCGCTCGACGGAGAAGTTGTAGATCCGCCGCGCAGCGTCCTGATTGAACGGCGGCTGAGCGGCCTCAGTTCTCCCGCCGTGTCACGACTGACTGAAAACATAATGCTCCCGGCCATGATCCTGCAGTCGGCGCGCATGGCTCCGCGTTCAGGAACGGAAACGACCCGCGAGGGGACCTTCGAGGTAGTCAGAGGGCGCATGGATGACGGGCGGCCCCCACTCATACGCGACAGACGACCGGGTCCGCAACTCCACGAGGTGACCCTCTGGTTCGAGGCCGAAACCGGTTACCTCGCAGTCTTGGAACACCGGATTGTGATGGAGCGTGGCAGAGGCATCACCATCCGCTCGGAGATGTCCCGCGTTGAAGGTGTCGATGTCCCCGTGAGCCAGACCGTGCGGGGAGAGGTGCGCAGCCCACGGCGCATGCGCTCCGTGACGGTACAGCTCTTCCAGAAAGCTGAATTCCATGATTACGCCGTCATTCGATGATTTTGCGGGCGCACTGAAAGCGGCCGTAAGCCGGCAACCCCTGCCAGGCCGCGATGCCCAGTTGCGCATGGCACCCCTGGACCGGATGGACCACATGAAACCGCCTCCCAACGATCCTCCTCCGCGGGATGCAGCCGTTCTGGCTCTCTTCTACCCGGACGCTCAGTATGGTAGTCGCCTGCTGCTGACCGTCCGGCCCACGGGCATGAACCAGCACGCCGGTCAGGTGGCTCTGCCTGGAGGGCGCCACGAGGCCGGGGAAACACTCGTGGAAACTGCGCTTCGGGAAACGCACGAGGAAGTCCTGATTCCCCCGGATGACGTCTTCATACTGGGAGCACTCACGCCGCTTTATGTGATTCCGTCTCGGTTCCACGTGCATCCGTTCGTGGGAGTGATGCGGCGCGAGGCGGACCTTTCGGCGCGGTCCGACGAGGTGGCACACCTGTTCGGGGTGCCAGCACGGGATTTGACCACTCCCGAGCGCCGCAGCATGCACACGCGGCGTTTGGGTCGCGTAAAGCGGCAGGTCCCCCACTTTGACTTTGAGGGACACGTGGTCTGGGGCGCCACGGCCATGATGCTCTCCGAGCTCGCCGAGCTGCTGAAGAGCCGCTGACGGACTGGATTCCGGCAACCCCGAAAGGCTCAGATTCCAGCCTGCCGAAAGGCTCAGATTCCGGCCTGCCGGGTGGCATCGGCCACCATCGCCTTGGCCTCTGATTCCGTCGGCGCCTCAGCGTAAATGCGCAGTACAGGTTCCGTGCCGGAGGGACGGATCAGGAGCCACCCCCGAGCCGTGCGATGCTTGTAGCCGTCCAGGTCCGATACCGATGTCACGGGCTCGCCCGCGATCTCCGTCAAGCCGCCACCCGAGCGGAGCCGCTCCAGCAGGGCCTCTTTTTTGGCAGGCGTTGTATGCGCGTCGGTCCGGGCATAGGCATGAGGCCCCCAGCGCTCAAAGAGCTCTCCAACGAGGCGGCTGAGGGGTTTTCCCCGTCGCGCCATCATTTCGAGCACGAGCAGGCCAATGAAGATCCCGTCCCGCTCCGGAATATGGCCCTTGACGGCCATGCCACCCGACTCCTCTCCGCCGACCAGAACATCGCCCTCCAGGATCTTCTCGCCGATGTATTTGAATCCGATGGGCGTCGTGACAATGGGCAGATCCAGGTCGCGCGCCATGGCATTGAGCATGTCGGTCGTCGAAAACGTTTTGACAATCGTGCCCGTGAGCCCCTTCTCTTCTGCGAGGTAGGACACGAGCAGCGCCAGAATCCGGTGTGAATCCACGTACTGCCCCTTCTCGTCGAACATTCCGATCCGGTCGGCGTCGCCGTCATTGGCAATGCCCGCGTCACAACCATGCTTGAGGATCTGTGACGGCAGCACCTCCAGATTCCGTTCAATGGGTTCGGGCGCAACGCCCCCGAACGACGGGTTCACGTCCGAGCGCACGCCCACCACGTGCTCCTCTCCGAGCAGCGCCGCATACATGCCCATCCCGGCGCCGTGCATGGCGTCGTGCACAATGCGCAGTCCGGCGTGCCGAATGGCCTCGACATCGATGCGCGCGCGCACATGATCAAAATAGCCGGCGTTCAGGTCCTCTTCCTGGACGGAGCCGGCCGCGACCGCGAACGTACGCTCCTCCCACGGCCGAATGCGACGCTGCACATCGGCCACCATGGCGGGCAGCGCCGATCCGCCGAAATGCCCCTTGATCTTGAAGCCACTGTATTCGGGCGGATTGTGGCTCGCAGTGATCACGACCCCCGCGCTCGCCCCCCGGTCCTGCACCGCCCAACTGACCACGGGCGTCGCCGTCACGCCCCGTCCTACGACGACAGCAAGGCCTTCGGATGCCAAAACGCGCGCTACGTGCTCTGTGAAAATGCGTCCGCCAAAGCGGGTATCGTGCCCGAGCACCACCGGACGATCGGCCCCGTACGTCTCGCGTACCCACTCGGCGGTGGCCATCGCCACCCGCTCCAGGTTATCGAGCGTAAAGCCGTCGGCAATGACCGCGCGCCAACCATCCGTTCCAAATGAAATCTGATGTCGATCGAGCATGGGTGCGAAAAATGGGTGTAAACAGGTGCAAAATGGGTGTGCCCGGTTCAGTCGAGCCGGGCGGCGAGCAGTTCGCGCGCTCCGGCAAGCGCCGTCTCCGTAATGTGTTCTCCCGAAAGCAGGGCCGCTACTTCGCGCTCGCGCTCCCGGTCGCTCAGCCGCCGCACCACCGTACGGGTAATTTCGCCCGACCCAGCCGCCTCGACGTGCTTTTCGACCGTAAAATGGGTATGGCCCGATGCGGCAACCTGCGGCAGGTGTGTAACGGCAATGACCTGGTGATGCCCCGAAAGGGCCCGCAGCGTGTCCGCCACGCGCTGCGCTACGGCGCCCGAAACACCGGTATCGATCTCATCGAAAATCAGCACCGGTAATTCGTCTGCGCGCGCAAGGATGGATTTCATGGCGAGCATGATCCGGCTCATCTCGCCGCCCGATGCCACGCGCGAAAGCGGCATCATGTCCATGCCCGGATTCGTGGAAATCATGAAGCTGGCATGGTCCACGCCGCGGCGTCCGGCCTCCAGGCTCGCTCCCGACACCGGATGCGTCGCCCAGCCGTCCTCGCGTTCCCGGTGCTCGAACCGTACGTCGAACCGGCTGCTGGGCATGCCAAGCCCGGCGAGCTGCTCCACGATGAGGGCCGACATGGTCTCGGCGGCCTGCCGCCGGGCGGCCGACGCCGCAAAAGCGGCGTCCGAAAGCCGGCGGCAGGCCGCCCCAAACTCCTCGCCGAGCCGCGCGAGCGTGCCCTCCACATCGGAGGCCATCTCGAAGCGCTCGCCAATATCCTCGCGAAACGCCAGCACCGCCTCAAGCGTGCCGCCGTACCTGCGTTTGAGCCGATCGATGGCAATGAGCCGCGACCGGATGAACTCCAGGCGCTCCTCGTTGAAATCAATGTCACTCTGGTATTCCTGCGCGAACGAGGCCGCTTCGCCAGCCATGATCTGCGCCGAAATCATTTCCTGGAGCGTGCTCTCAAATGCCAGGTCTATGCGCGTCGCTTCCTGAAGCAGGGACGTGACCTCGGCCAGCAGGTCGTTGACTGCCGGCTCCCCGTCGTAGAGCAGTGCCTGGAGGCGCGCCGTCAGGCCGAAGAGCCGCTCGGCATACTCCATGCGGCGACGCTCCTCCTCGAGGTCATCCTCCTCTCCCTCGACGGGCGCCACGGCGTCAATGTCCTCCATCTGGAACTGTAACACATCCCGTTCGCGCTGCAGCTCACCGGCCATGGCCCGCACCTTTTCCCGCCGCTCATGCAGCGTGCGCGCCTCGTCGTAGGCCCTGCTGCAGGCTGCGGCCTCCTCGCCGAGCATACCGAACGCATCGACCAGATCCAGATGATGTTCCGTGCGAAGCAGCGACACGTGCTCGTGCTGCCCGTGCAGGTCGACGAGCTGACTTGCCACGTCGCGCAGCAGCGATACCGTCGCAGGCGTGTCATTGATGAACGCCCGGCTCTGGGTTGCCGACACCTGCCGGCGCAGGATCAGCTCCGGCTGCATGTCAATGTCGTTCTCCGCGAGAATGCGCCGAACGGCCCGCGCCGCACCGGTGTCATCGTCCAGCAGAAAGGTCCCCTCCACGACGGCCCGTTTGGCGCCCGGCCGGACTACGTCGGTCGATGCCCTGTCGCCCAGAATGAGCTTCATGGCGCCTACCAGAATGGACTTTCCGGCCCCCGTCTCTCCCGTCACAATGTTCAGCCCACGCCCGAACTCAATGTCGAGCGCTTCGATCAGTGCAAGATCCCGGATGTGGAGGGTGTGGAGCACAACCTACTGTCGACCATGACAATGTTTGTATTTCTTCCCGCTGCCACAAGGGCAGGCATCATTTCGACCCACCTTGTCCTCAATCGTAACCGGTGCAGCTTTGGCGGTGGGGTCGGCAGCGGCTGCGGCCTGCCGTCCGTTGCCTCCCGCACCCACGCCGTATGAGGGCGAAATGGAGTCGTGCTGCGTCTTGGCGCGTCGCGGATCGAGGCGGCTCTGCCGGGCGCGCGTGCTGGCCTCGGATGACCGGCCAACGAGTGGACCAGAGCGGAAAATGAACGAGACGGTTTCCTTGTTGACCGAATCGATCATGTCAGCAAACAGACCATAGGCCTCCATTTTGTACTCAATCAGCGGATCGCGCTGTCCGTAGGCGCGCAGCCCGATCCCCTCCTTGACCTCGTCCAGGTTGCGCAGGTGCTCCGTCCAATGCGAGTCGATGTAGGTCAGCATGGCCACGCGCTCAAGCGCATCGTTGACCTCCTGCCCGTCCGAGGACAGGGCGTCTTCTATCGATACGACGGCCCGGATGGCCTTGCGCCCATCGGTGAAGTCGATGAAGACTTTCTCCGGCTTGTTCTCGCGGTCGCTTTCGGCCAGATTCTTCATGCTCTCGAAGAAGGGCCGGGCCAGGGCGTCGCGCTTACGGGTGTAATACGCCACCGCCTCATCGTAAATGCGATCAGCCACCCCATCTTCGCCCAGGCGGGCAAACGTTTCGTGATCCACCTCGAAATCGAGGGCCAGCACACGCAGCAGTTCCTCGCGGAGTTCGTCCAGGTTGCCGTCCCCGTAGTGGCGACCCACCATTTCACTGATCATGTGGCGCAGCATGTCGAGCAGATCGCCGGCCAGGCGCTGTCCACGCAGCGCATTCGCCCGGCGCTCGTAGATCACCTTGCGCTGCGCATCGAGCACGTCATCGTATTCGAGTTGCCTCTTGCGGATGCCGTAGTTGTTCTGCTCCACCTTTGACTGGGCCCGCTCAATACTCTTGTTCACCCACGGGTGAGTAATAACGGCCCCTTCTTCGAGGTTGAGCCGGTCCATGACCTTCGCCACACGGTCTGAGCTGAAGAGCCGCATCAGGTTGTCTTCCAAGGAGATATAGAACTGGCTCTCCCCTGGATCGCCCTGACGGCCGCTTCGTCCGCGGAGCTGCAGGTCAATTCGCCGGCTCTCGTGCCGCTCCGTGCCAATGATGGCAAGACCTCCAAGCTCGCGGACGCCCTCTCCCAGCTTGATATCCGTACCACGACCGGCCATGTTGGTGGCAATAGTCACGCCGCCCTGCTGACCCGCCTCGGACACAATCAGCGCCTCGGCCCCTGCCCGGTCCCGCTTGGCGTTGAGCACATTGTGCCGGACTCCGGCGCGCGTGAGCATGCGGCTGTACATTTCGGACGCCTCGACGCTCGTTGTACCGACCAGTACCGGCTGCCCCTTTTCGTGATATTCCTGGATTTTCAGGATGACGGCGTTGATTTTTTCCCGCTTGGTCCGGAAGACGAGGTCGTCCAGGTCCTTCCGAACAATGGGCTCGTTGGTCGGCACGACAACAACTTCCATCTTGTACGTCTTGAAAAACTCTTCGGCCTCGGTCTCGGCCGTGCCTGTCATACCCGCCAGCTTGTGGTAGAGGCGGAAATAGTTTTGCAATGTGACCGTGGCGTAGGTCTGCGTGGCGGCCTGGATCTTGACACCCTCCTTGGCCTCAATGGCCTGGTGGAGTCCGTCCGAATAGCGGCGTCCAGAGAGGACACGCCCCGTGTGCTCGTCAACAATCTGGATTTTGTCATCCTGGACAATGTACTCGGTGTCCTTCTCGAACAGGATGTAGGCCTTGAGCAGCTGCTCAATGGCGTGCAGGCGCGATGCGGCGTCGGCGTAGCGCGCGTAGAGCTCCCGCTTCTGGTCGGCCAGGTTGTTGCGCAGCACGCGGACGTCATTTTCCAGCTTATTCTGGCGCTTGTCCTCAGTGAGCGACGTGTCAGCAGCGAGCTCCTTTTCGAGCCTGGTCTGTTCGTCCATGTTCTGCTTTTCGAGCTGCGCCACCTCCTCTCCCAGATCCGGCAGGATGAACATGTTCTGATCCTTACCGGCTGCCTTGCCAATGAACTCCCGGCCCATGTCGCTCATTTCGATGGAGCGCTGCTTCTCATCGTAGGAAAAATGCATTTCCTGATCCACGATGGGCATGTTTTTGGCGTTGTCCTGCAGATACAGAAATTCCGTCTTCTGCCTGAGCTGCTCTACACCCGGTTCCTGCAGCAATTTGCGCAGCTTCTTGTTGCGGGGATACCCCCTGTGGGCTCGCAACAGCGCCAGGCCGGCCTCACTCTCGGCTGCTGACGCCTCCTTGTTCTTGCCCGCCTTGAGCAGCTCGTCGCGCTCTGCGAGCAGTTTCTCGGCCTCGCTCACAAAACCCGCCACCCGCTTCTGCTGCGAATAGACCAGCCGTTCCACGGCTGGCTTGAAATCGTGAAATTGGGTCTCGTCCGATTCCGGCACCGGCCCCGAAATAATGAGCGGCGTCCGGGCCTCGTCAATCAGGACGGAATCGACCTCATCGACCACGGCAAAATGGTGTTTGCGCTGCTGCAGATGCTCCGGATCGTTCACAAACGAGTTGTCACGCAGGTAATCGAAACCGAATTCATTGTTCGTACCGTACGTGATGTCCGCCATGTAGGCCGCCGTTCTCCCCGGCGAATGCGGATCAAACTTGTCAATCACGTCCACTTTCAGGCCCAAAAACTCATAGACCGGCCCCATCCACTCGGCATCGCGCTGCGCCAGGTACGGGTTGACCGTGACCAGGTGGACACCGTGACCGGCCAGGGCATTGAGGTACACCGGAGCGACGGCCACCAGCGTCTTGCCCTCACCCGTCTTCATTTCGGAAATATTTCCTTCGTGCATGGCAATACCGCCAAGCAACTGTACATCATAGGGGATCATATCCCATACTACCGGCTGCCCGCCTGCCTGCCACTCGCGCCCGATCATACGCCGGCACGCATCTTTCGCAACGGCGAACACCTCGGGGAGGAGCTCGTTGAGCGTCGCATCCAGCGTGTCATACCATTCCTTATCGAGCGCATCGAGTTCGTCGTACATGCGCAGCCGGTCTTCGAGCGTGAGCCGCTCCTCGGTTCCGTCTTCGTGTCCGGCCTTGAGCTCGGCCTCGATTCGGCCCTGATCGGCTTCAATATCGGAAAGTGCCGCCTGGATTCGCTCCCGGAATTCTACCGTTTTGGCCTGCACTTCCTCATCGGTAAGCGAAGCCAGCTTTTCATACTCCTCATTGATCAGGTGCACCTGCGGCCAGAGCCGCTGGACAGCACGATCCTGGGAGTCTCCAAATACTTTCTTGAGCAAATTCAGCATAACGACTCAATATATGATGCAGGGCAGTCTTTGCATCCGGCTGACACGCGATGCCTTCGGGGGTCGTTCCCGGAAGTGCCATATTTCGTGCCCACTTCGCAGGACCTTTACGCCGGGCCGCCCATCATACACCCCGCGTGCAGAACCACATGGTTCGAATCCGGTATATGCGCAGTCCGCCGCCCGCGCAGTCCGCCCTGCGCGCGCTGAACCCGACCGTAGCCCTTCAACCGTACCACCGACCGCCCATGCGTGTCCTTCTCCTGCCTGCTGCACTCCTGTTGGTCAGTGGCCTGATCTCGCACCATGCGCACGCCCAGGTCGAATCGGCAGCGTTCCCCGTCGCGCAGCTCGATGCATCGGCCCGGACGAGCAGTCTGGGGGGCCACAACCCGGCCCTCGTTGCACGCGGTACGGGAGGACTGTTCGTGAACCCTGCCCTGCTCGACGCATCCATGCACGGATCGGCCGAGTTCACCTACCTGAACCACGTATCGGACATCAGCGGGGGCTGGCTCTCCTATGCCCGAAACATCGAGCGCGTGGGTACGGCGGCTCTTGGTATCCGGTACATGGGTTTTGGCGACCTGGACCGGCTCGACGCCAGCGGCAACCGGCTGGGCACGTTCAGCGCGTCCGATGTGGGCGTTACCCTCAGCGTGTCCCGACCGCTCCGCGAGCGCCTGCGCTACGGCACAAACCTCAACTGGCTTCGCAACAGTATTGATTCGGAAGGAGCGCAGGCGCTCACCGTCGATGCCGGCGCCCTGTATCATGACCCGGAACGGCGCTTTTCGGCAGGAATTACGCTGCAACACGCCGGCGTTGTACTCTCCTCCATCGGATCGCGCCGGGACGACGTGCCCACCGACCTTCGACTGGGTATTACAAAGCGTCTGGAACACCTGCCTGTGCTCTTCTCCGTTACCGCCTACAGGCTGCATGACCTTGAGGGAGGACCGGATGGCAGTACGGCGCTCGCGAACATTTTTTATCACGTCATTCCTGCGGCCGAATTCCAGTTCTCGGAGGGGTTCCGCATACGCCTCGGCTACAATCACCGCCGCCATGACGAACTCAAAATAAAATCCCGCCTCGATCTGGCCGGCGTGTCGACGGGCGTGGGCGTGCGCGTGCGCCGCGTGGCCGTCGATTACGGGTTCACGTCGTGGTCGTCGCTCGGCGGCCTGCACCGGATTACCATCCAGACGGCCATCCGATAGGCGCGCAAACCTGCCTGCGCGCGCCCACCTTCAGCTCTGGTTCACCGCCCGCTCCACGGCACCGGGCAACGACCCATTGAACTCGGCCAGGAACCGCTCCACGCGGTCCGGCGCGGCCTTGGCATAATCGCGGAGCGCCCACCCAACCGCCTTCAGAATGAACGGATCCTCCTCGCTCATGCACGCCCGGCAGTACCGGAAGAGCCTGGCATGGTCCGTATGCTCGCGGTGCATGACCTGCGATAGCAGCGCCGCCCGTCGTATCCAGCGGTCCTCATCTTCAATCCAGGCATCGAGCATCGAGGAAATCTGCGGACGTTCGTGGCGCAGCACCGTGCCCACAAGCCGGATGGCGACATCGTCAACGAAGTCCCACCACGCACCGTCGCGAATCAGGAACTCGTAGAGCGGCATGGAATCCGACGTGATGAACAGCCGGAACGTGCGCGCAAACTGGACGGCCAGGTACTTCTCTTCACGGTGCTCCTCCTTCCAGAGCAGACGCACCAGGCGCTCGTACTCTGCCTGGGAGGATGGCCGAAAATGCCATTTCACCGCGCGTGCTATGTGCTCGCGACCCGGCTTCTGCACCCCGTAGAACGGCATGCGCGTTTTCATGTACTGCGCCATCTGATGCGCTTTCTCCTGGTCACTTGCCGCCGCGAGCTGACGTCCCACGAAACGGACAACATCCTCCGGAGAGTACAGATGGGGAATATCTATGGGTCCTGGCATGGGTTATTCACCTTCTTCCTGTCGGCGATAGTACATCATGGTGGTTTCAAGCGTGCCGTGTCGCATGCGGCGGCGAACGTCGTCAACCGACATGCCGTCGCCCAGCCACAAAAGCGCCGCCGTGTGCGTCAAGCTGTGCGGCGTTATACCGTCCCGCTTTACGCCTGCTTCCTGCAAATGGGCGCTGATCCGGCTGCGAACCGAGCGCGTATTGAGCCGCTTCCCCTCACTTCGGTGGCCATGCGACACAAAAAGCGGATCTTCCGGCGACATCCGGCCCCGCGCGTCCAGATACAACCGAATGGCGTCCATGACCGGAGGGTCGATCGGCACCTGCTGATCTTTCAGCGTATGACCTTTTCCCTGGATTCGCAAATACCACCCCATCAGGGTCTGCTCCAGGTCCTGTACATCGGCCCGGGTAATCTCTATTTCACTGAGCCCGGCGAAGAGCATCATGTGCACAACGGCCCGGTCGCGTTTGCTGATGCACGAGTCCGTCGGGATGCCCGCGAGCAGCTCGTCCACCTCACCGCGCGAGAGCACATCGCGGGTGTGGGCATCTGGACGCCGATTCCCCTTGACCGCCCGCGCCGGATTCTCGGGGAGCATGCCACGGTCCACCATGTACTGGCACAACCGCCTGACCGCTGTCAAATACGTCGAAACCGACACTTCGTGCAGGCCGCGCGCCTCCATGAGCCACGTTTTGTAGTCCGCAATATCCTTCGTGTGGAACATGCAGTGGGTATCCTCGCGGACAAACCAGCGCTCAAACTCGTTCAGCGAACGGCGGTACGTACCCACGGTCTCCGGACTCTTGTCCGCCAGATACTCCTTCAGGAAGCGCTGTACGTGCTCCTGCAGCGCAGCAGGGGAAAGCTTCAGATCCTGGGTTTCGGCGGGGGTCATGGATATGGGGCAGATTCGTGCAGACTGACGGCCCCCCAATCAACCAACTTTGACGGACTTTGTCAATAACGGTTATTGTATTTCCGTGCGCGTCAGATCTCCGCGTCGGGATCCAGCCCTTCAAGAGCGTCCGTGTAGGCCCTCAGGAACGATGACCCCATGGATCCGTCGATGATCCGGTGGTCGTACGAGAGCGAAACCATCATCATGTGGCGCACGGCAATCACGTCTCCCATGACAGGATCCTCGATCACAACCGGCCGCTTCTTGATGGCACCTGTGGCCAGAATAGCAACCTGGGGCTGATTGATGATGGGCGTGCCCATGACAGACCCGAGCGAGCCCACATTCGTAACGGTGAACGTTCCTCCCGCCAGATGATCGGGCAGCAGCTGCTTGCTACGCGCCCGCATAGCCAAATCCGCCGCCGCATGCGCCAGCCCCGTCAGATTGCGCTGTCCGGCATCCCGAATGACGGGCGCCAATAGTCCAGTCGTCCCGATAGCCACCGCAATACCGATATGGAAATCCTTGCGATACACAATGGTATCGCCATCGACCGAGCTGTTCAGGATGGGATGCTCCTTGAGCGCCTGGACCGCCGCCTGTACAAAAAACGGCGTGTACGTCAGCTTGATACCCTCACGCTTCTGGAATGCCGCCTTGTTCTTCTCGCGAAGACGGACCAGGTTGGACGCATCGATCTCGGCGAACGACGTCACGTGCGCACTCGTGGCCTTGGACCGCGTCATATGCTCGGCAATAATCTGCCGCATGCGATCCATCTTGACCACCTCGACCCGCTCCCCGGTCGCTGGAGTTCCTGTCGATGCGACGCTCGCTGCCGGCCTCGATGGCGCGCCCTTCGCCGCCGGAGCCTTCGCCGCCGCTGGAGCGCTGCCGCGGGATTCCAGATACGTCATGAGATCCGCCTTCGTCACGCGGCCCTCCCGGCCTGAACCCTTGATCTGCTTCAATTCGGACATCGACACGCCTTCGGCCTCGGCGATGGAGCGGACGAGTGGTGAATAGAACCGGCCCTCGTCATCAGTGCGTGCAATGGGGCCCGCGGGCTGTGCGGGCGCCGCGGGCTGTGCGGGCTGGGAGGATTCTCTGGCGGTTTTCTGATCCGTCGAAGGCTGCTCGTTGGCGCCGCCACCGGACGGCGCTGCCGCGACGCCTTCCGAGCCAATCACGGCAATGAGTGTTCCCACGTCAACCGTCTCCCCTTCCTCGACGCAGATTTCCTGAAGTACACCGGCAGCGGGCGCCGGTACTTCCGTATCGACCTTGTCGGTCGCAATCTCGAGCAGCGTCTCATCCAGCTCGATGGCATCGCCCACCTGCTTCGCCCAGGAGAGCACGGTGCCTTCCGTGATGCTCTCTCCCATCTTCGGCATGTGAACTTCGACGCGCTTTCCGTTCGGCGTGGGGGCTGCGCCTGGCTTGGGGGCGGGTTCCGGCTCGGCAGCGGCGGGTTCCGGCTCGGCAGCGGCGGGTTCCGGCTCGGCGGCGGCGGGCTCCGGCTCAGCGGCGGCGGGCTCCGGCTCAGCAGCGGGCTCCGGCTTGGCGACCGATTCAGTCGCCTGCTGCCCGTCTCCACCGGCTGCATCTGCTGCGTCTGCGTCCGTCTCCAGGATGGCAATCGCCGTCCCGACCTCGACCGTATCGCCAGCTTCCACCAGGATTTTCTCCAGCACACCCGCCTGGGGCGAGGGGACCTCCGTATCGACCTTGTCCGTGCCTATTTCCAGCAACGGCTCGTCCATTTCGACCGTATCGCCGGGCTGCTTCAGCCATTCAATTACGGTGCCTTCCGTGATGCTTTCGCCCATTTTGGGCATGGTCACTTCAACTTTCGCCATGTGGAGCGCGATCTGGAGATCAGGTGGTGAACAGGAACGTCGGATACGCCGCTGGACTGAAAAAGATCAGGCCACCGGCACGCCTGGGCAATGCTCAGGCAATAAGCGGGGCAATCACGAGCGCGACAACAGCAATGAGCTTGATCAGGATGTTCAGACTCGGGCCGGATGTATCCTTGAGCGGATCACCGACCGTGTCGCCGACGACAGCCGCCTTGTGGGCCTCCGAGCCCTTCCCGTAAAATGTGCCGTCAATCGTGATCCCGCTTTCAATCATCTTCTTGGCATTGTCCCAGGCGCCGCCCGCATTCGACTGGAATATGGCGAACAGGACGCCCGACACCGTGACGCCGGCCAGCAGGCCGCCCAGCATGCTCTTGTCAATGAAGCCGATCACTACCGGAACAATCACCGCCATCAAACCAGGAGCCACCATTTCACGGATGGCTGCCTTGGTCGAAATTTCAACACAGCGTTCGTGGTCCGGCTTTGCCGTCCCCTCGCGCAAGCCTGGAATCTCGGCGAACTGCCGTCCCACCTCCTTGATCATGTCACCGGCGGCGCGCCCAACAGCACCCATGGCCATGGCGCTGAACACATACGGCAACATTGCGCCCAGCAGCAGACCAGCAAGGATATTCGGGTTTGCCACGTCGATATTCGGCACCTGCGCCTGCTGCATGAAGGCTGCGAACAGGCCCAGTGCGGTGAGTGCAGCGCTTCCAATGGCAAAACCCTTGCCAATGGCGGCCGTCGTGTTACCGACCGCATCCAGCTTGTCCGTGCGCTCACGTACTTCCGGGGGCAGTTCGGCCATCTCCGCGATGCCCCCTGCGTTATCCGAGATGGGACCGTAGGCATCGACCGCCAACTGAATTCCGGTGACAGACAGCATGCCTACCGCCGCAATGGCAATTCCGTAGAGACCGGCAAAGGCGAAGGCGCCAATGATACCCAGCGCCAGTACGACCGTCGGGATGCCCGTCGAGAACATGCCCACGCCGAGTCCGGCAATGATGTTTGTTGCGGAGCCCGTCACCGACTGGTGCACAATACCCGTGACAGGGCCCTTTCCGGTCGCCGTATAATATTCCGTAACCAGGCCAATGATGGTGCCTGCCGCAAGGCCAATCAGCACGGCCCAGAAGACACCAAGAGACGTGTACTGCGTCGTGACGCCGTTCCAGGACGTGTGATCCCATGTCTCCGGAAGCATCATGGTGATAATAAAATAGGCCAGAATGGCCATCAGACCCGCCGCGCCAAACTCACCCACGTTCAGGGCATGTTGGGGGCTACCTCCTTCCTTGACCTTGACGAAGAGCGACCCCGCAATGGAAACGAGGATACCGACACCGGCAAGGACCAGGGGCAGTATGACGGCGCTGATGTCGCCCATGCCGCCCGACGCAAACGCCGGCAGTGAAATAAACGCCGAGCCGAGCACCATCGTACCAATAATCGATCCCACATAGGATTCAAACAGGTCGGCTCCCATGCCGGCCACATCGCCTACGTTGTCGCCCACATTGTCGGCGATGGTCGCCGGGTTGCGGGGGTCATCTTCCGGAATGCCTTCGTAGACCTTTCCGGCCAGGTCGGCTCCCACGTCCGCGGCCTTCGTGTAAATGCCACCGCCCACGCGGGCAAACAACGCAATGGAACTGGCGCCCAACGAGAACCCTGAAATCACGCCAATTACCTTCGTAATGGTCCACATTGTCATGGCGTCGTAGGCCAGAAACAGCACGCTGAGACCGAGCACGCCGAGACCAACCACGCTCAGCCCCATGACGAGACCTCCCGAAAACGCCACGTTCAGTGCCGGTGCCAACCCGGTACGGGCCGCCTGTGTCGTACGAACGTTCGCTTTCGTCGCTACCGTCATGCCAATGAATCCGGCCAGTCCGCTACAGAATGCACCGACTACAAAGGATATGGCAATCATCCAGGACGACGCAGGTTGCGACATGTTGGCGAATGCCAACAGAACGGCTACGACCGCCACAAAAATGAACAGGACGCGGTATTCCTGGCGGAGGAAGGCGCGCGCGCCCTCAGCAATGGCCTGTGCCAATTCCGCCATCAAAGGCGTACCTACCTCCTGCTTCGCGACCCACTGGGCTCGCGAATACGCGTAAAGCAGCGCCAATACGCCGGAAACGGGGACAAGCCAGATCAATAATGCAAGATCCATGGTGTGGGGGTTGTATTCGGATTGTTGATATTCCGGGTTGAATAAGATCCGTGAAAATAGGGGGCAGGGCGGCACCTTACACCCGTTAACCAATAATTCAGAGGTTGTAGCGGTTCATGGCAGTCTGGACCCCGTCGGTCACAAACGCAAGAGCGGCATCGCGGGCGTGCGCCACGAGCCGCTCCAGTTCCTGTAGTTGGTCGTCGTTGAACGGGGCGAGCACATAGTCGGACTGCCGCCCCTCGTCGAATTCCGATCCGATTCCGAACCGCAGGCGCGGAAAATCGTCTCCATCGAGCCAATCGCCGATGTCTTCCAGTCCATTGTGCCCTCCAGTTCCCCCGGACGGCCGAATGCGGATTCTGCCAAACGGCAGATGGATGTCGTCAACGACAACAAGCAGATCCTGGTGGTCCAGTCCATGACGGCGCACAATCTCCTCGACCGCGAGGCCACTGCGGTTCATGTACGTCCGTGGCTTGGCGAGCCCCACATGGCGGCCACGCCAGCGCGACTCGGCCACCTCCGATTGCCCCTTTTGCGAAAAAGCGACCTCCCGAAGACGCCCCGCGACAGCGTCCACGACCTCGAAACCAATGTTGTGCCGCGTCTTCGCGTACTCAGGACCCGGATTCCCAAGGCCTATGATGAATCGCTTCGTGGACACGACGCAGCTCGTTACGCTTCCGCTTCCGCTTCTCCTTCAGCGACCGCATCTCCCTCTTCGCCTTCAGCGAGCACGCCTGCGGCGTCGTCATCGACCTCCTCATCGTCAACCGACACAATACCACGCGGCACGGTGATGGTGACCAGCGTCTGGTCGGCAGGAGACAGGAACTCAACGCCCTCCACCTGTACGTCTGAAACCATCAGGGACTGCCCAATCTGGAGCTGCGAAATGTCGACAACCACATGGTCGGGCAGGTCCTTCGGCAGGCATCGGACACGGATTTTGTTGACAAACGTCTGCGCAATGGCTCCATTTTTCTGACCAATGGATATGCCCTCGAAGTGGACGGGAATACGCAGGTTCACCAGTTCTCCCGGATGCAGGATCTGAAAGTCTGCGTGGATGGGAGCGTCGGTTACCGGGTGGAAATCCACCCGCTTGACCACGCATTCATACGAGGTGCCCTCAAAAACCACATTCACGCGGCGGAATTCGTCGGTGTAAATGAGGGGCCGCAGCCCGAGCGCAGGTACGCTGAACGACTTGGCGTCCTCTTCAAATCCGTACATGACACACGGCACATGACCGGCATTCCGGGCGGCTTTCGTTGCCTTCTTGCCCGTCTCGCGCGGGGTCACTTCGAGCGTTATCGCTTCCATGCCAATTCCTTCCTGTATTCGTTGTGTTGTGTTCAGGGGATGAACAGTGTCGAGACTGATTCATCCGTGTAAATACGCCGGATGGCATCGGCGAAAATCTCCGCCGTGCTTACCACCGTAATGCGTTCCGAAGGTCGTATCAGCGGAATCGTGTCCGTGACGACCATACGTTCAATTTCAGAGTGTTCAATGCGGTCAAACGCCGGACCGGACAGCAACGGATGCGTTCCGGCAGCCATAATGCGTAGTGCACCCGCTTTTTTGAGGGCCGATGCGGCGCTCGTGATGGTCCCGGCCGTATCGATCATGTCATCGATCAGGATCACGTTCATGCCCTCGACCTCACCAATGATATTCATGACCTCGGCCACATTCTGCGTGGGCCGCCGCTTGTCGATCATGGCCAAATCCGCACCGAGCCGCTTCGAGTAGGCGCGCGCCATCTTGATGCCGCCCACATCGGGAGCGACCACCACGAGGTCGTCCAGCTGCATGGAGCGGAAGTGCTCAATAAAGACCGCACTGCCGTAGAGGTGATCCACGGGCACATCGAAAAAGCCCTGGATCTGGGCCGCATGCAGATCCATGGTCAGTACGCGATCCACACCCGCCATGGTCAGCATGTTGGCCATGAGCTTGGCCGCAATAGATACCCGAGGCTGGTCCTTCCGGTCCTGACGGGCGTATCCAAAATACGGAATGACCGCCGTAATGCGCTCGGCGCTGGCGCGCTTCGCCGCATCGATCATGAGCATGAGTTCCATGCAATGATCGGCAGGCGGCGGCGTGCTCTGGATCAGAAAGACATCCCCACCCCGGATAGATTCCTCATAGTGGACGTAAATTTCCCCGTCGGAGAAATTCTTGATTTCCACCTTCCCCAGATCCTGCCCAAACGCCGTGGCAATAGCACGGGCGAGCGCCGGGTTGGACCGGCCAGCAAACATCTGGATGGGATGATCTCCTTTCATGGACACGTTCAATATGGGCGGTTCGGCTTCCCGGTCTACTGGCAGACCTTTGTTGCCCGGGGAGGATTCGAACCTCCACATACGGCTTCAAAGGCCGCTGTCCTGCCATTAGACGACCGGGCAGAGTCCCCGAAGGGGTATAGAACAGGAAAAATAGGGATTCATCGGCCGCTCTGCAACGGATTGGGCATCGTTACACAATTTTCACCGCTCCATGAGGTCCAGGACGCGCCGCAGCGGCAGCGCCTCGACCGTGCCCCGATGGCCTATCGTGGTCTGCGCCATGAAAAGCGCATTGTAAATGGCTTCTTCGGATGCTTCAACAGCCGCCTGGAACAGGGGGCTCATGCGGTCATTGGGCCACTCGGCCAGCACCGTCCCCGTGCCGCCCGGATCCGGTGCGCGCCGCTCGGGCGTGCGCCGCACGCCTTCATGCGTCGAAAAGGAGACCGCGTAATCGCCCGATCCGTTCGTTGCCGGCGACCCCGTGCGCGGCACTCCGTAGAGCGCCCGGTGGGCGAGCCGCTCCAGATTCCGATCCGAGAGCGGCGCATTGGTCGCCACGACAACGATTACCGATCCGTCCGCATCGCCCCGGTCCACAAAACGGTCCAGGTAGAACTGGCCAAGCGCCTCGCCAACACGCACGCCGTCGATTTGCAGAATACCGCCGTAATTGGTCTGTACGAGCACCCCTACGGTCCAACCCCCGAGCGCTTCGGGCAGCTGCCGCGAACTCGTACCAATGCCTCCCTTCCATCCAAAACTGACGGTCCCCGTCCCGGCCCCGACCCCGCCCTCGGCGACCGGCCCGGGGCGCGCGCTTTCAATGGCCTCAACCACATGGTGCGCCCGCACGTGGCGTCCCCGAATATCGTTCAGGAACCCATCGTTCGTCTCGCCGACCACCGCATTCACCGAGCGCACGTTTTCGTTGCCCGGTTGCCGGAGTGTCCAGTCAATGACCCCTTCCATTCCCTGCGGTACCGATAGCGTGTTCGTGAGCACAATCGGCGTCTCGATCTCGCCGAGCTCCCGGATCTGCGTGCTGCCCGCGAATTTCCCGAACGCATTGGCCGCGCTGAACCCCGCGGGCACCTTGTCCGCGTACAGATTTCCGCCGTGAGGCAGAATGGCCGTCACCCCGGTACGCACCGAATCGCCCCGGATGAGCGTCACATGCCCGACCCGCACGCCCTCCACATCCGTAATCGCATTCAGCGGACCCGTCGGCAGCACCCCCGGAGTTATGCCCACATCGCGCGCTCGCACCTGGAGGGCGTCGGTTTTCTGCGGCGGACTGAGTGTGCGGGCCGCATTGATTACGTGCGATGCGGCGGTGGCCGGGTGCACAGCCGCTGCACCCATGGCCAGGTTGTCCGCCCAGGGAGTCAAAAGGAAAACCACAAGGAAAAGACCTGTACGGAGCGCTGAACGCGGTGCGTTCGCTGGGGTGGGAACGATCATGGGTTTTTCGAGGGATGCTGGGCTGGGCCAAAAATACAGATCCCCAGCTGGCCTTGTGTATGTGTTCTGGCCCCATCCGATCGAAATGTCGCGATACTTTCGTGCAAAATATTGTTTATTAGTGGTTTACTAATCATACTCATGTATGTGAAATGTTGTAATACCCCTGCTGCGGTCGCATTTGGGTTCGGCGTGTCGCAAGACTACAATCCCGACATCCTGATGGAAATTCCGACATCCCAACGGGGATTGCGTCATGACAGCAGATTTATATATTTCGATATATAATTGATTTTTATATATTTATAATAAAAAATTGCAACAGGTCGGTCAGAAGGACAATGCAATACATATGCACAGTCTTCACTTTCGCACTGACGACCGGACTGGCGACCACGTTCGTCACACCCGGCCGAACCATCCCGCTCGCACAGAAGTACATGGTCCATGCACAAGAAACCGACCATTGGCATTCTGGGGGGCATGGGGCCGCGAGCAGGTCTGGATCTGTTCGAGGCCGTCCTGGACAACACGCGGGCCACAGCTGACCAGGAGCACATTCCCACGCTGCTTTTCAGCGCCTCCCATGTCCCGGACCGGACGACCTTCCTTTTGGGACCCCGTATCGATTCCGCCCCTCCCGATTCCGGGCTCCCCGATCCCGCGCTTCCCGATCCCGCCCCGCCGATGTCCGAGGCGCTCGTTCGTCTTGCCCGTGCGGGCGCCACCGTCGCGGCGGTGGCCTGCAACACCGCCCACGCCGAACCCATTTTTCGCCGCGTGCAGGAGCACGTAAGCCTCAACGCCCCGGAGCTGACGCTTCTCCACATGATCCAGGAGACCGTGCGCACCATCCGGGCGGCACCGGATGCGACCAGCTCCGCACCGAATGCGACCAGCTCCGGCCGCGCCCCAAAAATCGGGGTCCTCGCAACAGCCGGCACCTACCAGTTGCGCCTGTACGACGACGCCCTCGAGCGCGCGGGTTTCACGCCACTCCTTCCCGACGCACGGATCCGCGAAAAGCATCTCTTTCCGGCCATTTACGACCCGGAGTTCGGTATCAAGGCCGTGTCGTCGCCGGTCACGGATCGAGCGCGCGAGGCCGTCACCATTTCCATCGAACATCTCCTCGACAAAGGGGCCGAGCGCGTCATCCTCGGGTGCACCGAACTTCCGCTCGCCATGGACGGGCACCATGCGCTGCATCCATACGTAATAAACCCCACACAGGCCGTGGCACGCGCCCTTGTCCGGGCCACCTGCCCGGAGCGCCTGCAGCCGAGAACCGAACATCTCCGACCACATCAACACCCGAATCCATGCTGAGCCAGGCCGTCGAAGACTACGTCAAGGCCATTTATACGCTGCACGATGGCCGTCCGGTGAGCACGTCGGAGTTGTCGGTGCGGCTGGGCGTGTCGTCGGCCTCGGTCACGAACATGATGACGCGGCTCTCCAAAATGAAACTGGTCGCGTACGCACCGTACCGCGGCGTGGCGCTCACAAAAGCCGGCGAAAAAATCGCCCTCGAGATCATTCGGCATCACCGGCTGCTGGAGACCTACCTGCGTGATGTGCTCGGGTATGGCTGGGAACAGATGCACTCCGAAGCCGAGCATCTGGAGCACCACATATCGGAAGAATTCGAGGACCGGATAGATGCCCTGCTCGGCTACCCGACCCACGATCCGCACGGGGACCCCATTCCCTCGCGCGACGGTACCATCCGACACCGCCCGGCCGATCCCCTGCCCGCGTGTCCGCCCAACACGGATCTCGAGGTGCGCCGCCTGCTCGATACCGATCACGACATGCTGCACCGGATAGAGGACCTCGGCCTGCTTCCTGGCACCGTTTTTCGTATTTTGGATGCTGACAACGACCTCGTCGTCGTCCATCTCAACCACGATCACATTTCTGTTCCGGCCGACGTGGCGGCCCATATTTTTGCAGCCCCAGCATGAGTTCATCCCGTATAGAAGACCGTGTCCTGTCCTTTTTCAAGAACCACGGTAAGCGCGCGTTCCGCGCGAAAGAAATCGCCAAGCGGCTCGACCTGACAGATAGAAAAGACTACGAGGCGGCCGCACAGGCCATCGAATCGCTCGAAAAAAAGGGTCATATCCAGGCGGTCGGCGGCAATCGCTATGCCTACCGCCCGCCCGAGAATCACATGGAGGGCCGCCTCTCGGTCCATCCGGACGGCTTCGGTTTCGTGACCGTCGAAGGCTGGGATGACGATTTCTACGTCCGCTCCCGCCGAATGGGAAACGCCCTCGACGGCGACCGGGTCAAAGTCTCGACCGTTGCTGCCAAAAAAGGGGATCAGCGGCGCGAAGTGGAAGTCGTGGAGGTCGTTGTGCGCAGCCGCCAGAGCGCGGTCGGTACGTTTGAGCACAGCGGATCGTTCGCGACCGTAACCCCCGACGACCGGCGCCTGACGCACGACATTTTCGTCGATCTGGACACCGTGGGCCAAGCCCGCAGCGGTGACAAGGTGGTCGTCTCGATCGATGCCTTCGACAAGCCCGGTAGCGCTCCCCGGGGCCGGCTTCTGAGCGTCATTGGCCGCGCGGACGATCCCGCCGTGCAGACGCTTTCGGTCGCGCTCAGCGTGGGTGCCATTGACGGCTTCAGCCCGGAAGCCGAAGCGGAGGCCTCAAAAGCCAAGGTCCGGATTGACAACACCATTCTGAAACAGCGCGAAGACTTCCGCGGCCGCCGCGTCTTCACCATTGACCCGGTCGATGCGAAGGATTTCGACGACGCCCTGCACGTGCATGCGCTCAAGAACGGAAATTACGAGGTCGGCGTGCATATTGCCGACGTCAGCCATTACGTGCCTGAAGGGTCGGCGCTCGACAAGGATGCCGTCGAGAAGGGCACCTCGGTCTACCTCGTGGACCGGGTCATGCCCATGCTGCCCGAGCATCTGTCCAACAACGTCTGCTCGCTGCGCCCGAATGAAGACCGCCTGGCCTTTTCCTGCATTTTCGAACTGGATAGCGAGGGGAAGGTCGTCGCATTCCGCGCCGCCGAGACCATTATCCGCTCGCAGCAGCGCTTCGCCTACGAAGATGCCCAGCGCCTCATTGACGGCGCAGAGCACGAGCTTGCGGAAGATGTGTGCACACTTGCGCGCCTGGCCCGGTCCATGCGGAAAGCCCGCTTCAAGAAAGGGTCGGTGAACTTCGATCTTCCCGAGATCCGGGTCGTGCTCGACGAAAAGGGACATCCGGTCGATATCGTGCTACGCGAGCGGCACGAAGCGAACCAGCTCATCGAGGAATACATGCTGCTCGCCAACCGCAGCGTCGCCGAGCAGTTTGGGGATGAGAAGTTCGGCGGCTTCATTTTCCGGGTGCACGACGTGCCCAACGCCGAGCGCATTGCCCGTCTGGCCTCCTACATGAAAGCCTTCGGGCTGCGCGTCGAGCACGCGGACGGTGCCATTACGCCGCAGGCACTGAACAGCCTGCTCGAACATGTCAAGGACACGCCGCAGGAGGCAATCATTGAGCAGGCGGCACTGCGCGCCATGTCGCGCGCCGTCTATTCGGTGGACAACATCGGCCACTACGGCCTGGCGCTCGGGGCGTACACGCATTTCACGAGCCCCATCCGGCGCTACCCGGACCTGATTGTGCATCGTCTCGTGAAGGCGCATCTGGCCGGCCAGGGCCGGCAATCGCCCGCCACGCTCGACGAAATGGCCGCACATTGCACTGAGCGCGAGCAGATAGCCACGCAGGCCGAACGCGAAAGCATCAAGCTCAAACAGGTCGAGTACGCCCGCATGCACGTCGGAGATGAGTTCGACGGCGTGATTTCCGGGCTCACGCGGTTTGGCATTTTCATTGAACTGCCGAAACTCCTCATCGAGGGCCTCATCCATGTGCGGGACATGGACGGCGACTTCTACGAATACATCGAAGAGGAATACGTGCTGCGCGGACGTAAATCCGGGCGGACCTACAAGCTCGGCCAGGAAATACGCGTCAAAATTGCCAGCGCAAGCATGGAAAACCGGGAAATCGATTTCGTGTTTGCGTGACGCCCCACCGCCTGATATCTGGACCCACCGCCTTCCTGCTGCTCGCGCGTGTACAGCGCCAGATCTCCGTGCGGGCGCTCGTTCGTCGCAAGAGTTGGATCACCTGGCTGGTGGTCGGCTTCGTGGCATTCTACGTCGTATCGACCCTGCTTACACTCGGTTTTTTCTTTGAGTCGTTCTCGCGGCTCACGGCGCCCGGCATACCGCCCGTACAGGTCGTCAATCAATACATGCTCGCGACATTCCTGTCGCTGTTTTTCATCCGGTTCCTGTTCCAGAAAACTCCGCGGATGAAGATCGTGCCGTATCTGCACCTGCCCATTTCGAGGCGGAGTCTGACGACCTTTTTCCAGATGTCATCGCTCGCCACGGTACACAATGTCTACCCGCTCCTCTTCTTCGTCCCGTTCTGGATCCGGTTCGTCGTGCCGGAGGCTGGCCCGGCGGCTGCCTCCTCGTGGCTGTTTGCCGTCGTACTGCTCATTGTGGCCAGTCATTTTGCCATCCTGTTCCTGCGCAGCACGTTGCAGCAGCGAACGGGGCTGTTTTATGTGCTGACGCTGCTACTCGTCGTGACGGCGGTCGTCGACGAATGGCTCGGCGCCAGCCTGCAGCGCACCCTTTCCGAATTCCTGTTCACCGATATTCTGCGTGGCAGCCTGCTGGGTACCGCGCTGCTGGCTGCATTTACCGTGCTCGGCGTCGTCCTGTCCACGCGTTCGCTTATGCAGGGGCTACGCCCCGAGGCCCCCGCCGCCACAGCGACCCGCCCGTGGCTGCGCCTGCCACGCACGGCCGAACGCCTCTTCCTGGCCGACTGGGGCACCGAGGGGCAACTCATCCGCCTGGAACTCCTGCTCATGTGGCGCAACCGCCGGCCTCGCCACTACCTGATCATCTCGCTCCTTTTTTCCACGATGTACCTGGCCTTCATGCTCGGCCCGGGGAACCGGATCTCGGGAGCCGGCATGAGCGCCATGGTCGGCCTCTTCGCCTCCGGTGGGTTCATCCTCAACTACGGGCAACTCATGTTCGGCTGGGACAGCAGCTACTACCCGGCCCTCGTCACGCGCAATATTGCCTTCCGCACGATAGTCAAATCCAAACTCGTTGTGCTGCAGGCATCCTGCCTCGCCCTCTTTGTGATATCACTCCCGCTTTTCCTTCTCCTCGCACCCGACCAGATTGCCATCCACTTCGCCTTCCTGTTCTACAATGCCGGCATCACGAGCGTCCTCGTCATGGAACTCGCCGCGCGTAACCGGCAGGCCGTGGACATTGGGCGCTCCGGCGGCTTCTTCAACTATGAGGGTCTTTCCAGCCGCCATTGGGTCTGGTTCATTCCGACCGCCCTGCCCCCAGTGCTCTTCATGATCGCCTTGAATGACCACGAACAACTCGCCCTCGGCATCCTGGCTGCGGCCGGATTCGTGAGTATCATGGCCACCAACCTGTGGGCGCGCTATTTTGCCCACGGACTCCGCCAGCGCAAACAGCGCATGCTCGCCGGCTTCCGCGAGGGAAGTCCGTAACACCACTCCTATGCTGCTTGAATTCAAGAACATACGGAAATCCTACGGCGCCAAAGTTGCGCTCAACGTACCCTCCTGGTCCATGCAGCGAGGGGAGGTTGTCGGCCTTGTGGGCAGCAACGGGGCGGGCAAAACCACCTTTTTGAGGCTGATTCTGGACCTGCTTGAGCCAGACACGGGTCATGTCCTGTTCGAAGGCCGCAGCGTCGCCGAAGACGAATCGTGGCGCTTGGCAACGGGCTCGTTCCTGGACCGCTCTTTCCTGATTGAATACCTGACCATTGCAGAATACCTTGAATTCACCGGCGCCACGTACGGTCTGAGAAAAACCGACGTGGCCGAAGCCATGGAGCCCTTCACGAACTTCCTGCCTGTCGCGACGGCAAATTCCCGCCTCCTTATCCGCGACCTTTCCACCGGAAACGCGAAAAAAATCGGCATTGCAGCCGCTCTGTTCGTGGCACGGCGGCTGCTCGTGCTCGATGAACCCTTCGCCAACCTCGACCCTCCGTCCCAGATCCGTCTCAAGGAGCACCTGCTGCGGCTTTCACAAGCCGGACTGAGCATGCTCATTTCCAGTCATGACCTCGGCCACGTGACCGACGTCAGCTCGCGCATTACACTGATTGGGCGGGGCGAGATTCTGCGCGATGAAGCCCGGTCTGACGAGACCCTCGAAAACCTGAAGTCCTACTTCGCGTCGGAAGGCGCCGGCGAACTGACCTGACCCTTGCCGGGCTGCGCATGCCCCACCTTCCAACCGTCGCCTGACGCGCTGTGCGCCCGGCGCCGCTGTGTCCGGACATTTTCACGCGCCATCCGCCCGGACTCAGCTGCTGCATCTGCTGCCTCCCGCCCCGACCCATCGTTCCCATCGTTCCCATTGGCGTGAACTCCGAACGGACATACGGCGCATCGACCCTCCGGCGGGACATCCCAGTCCGGCCGCGGGCACGATCCGAAGCGCTCCAACCCTTCGAGTGGCTCACTACGATAGCCGAGTGGCGCCCGCACCAGATCCAGGAGCGTCTCCATGAAAAGTGGGTGACAATTCAGTCCGTTGACCACCTCGTAATGCGACAGCCCCACATCCTCGGCCACCTCGCGCATGCGCACATCCAGCAGATACGCCGTATCGAACTGCTCCGTAACGTGATCAACGGGGACCACGAGCGCCGCCCGTTGCCCCGTGGCAGCCAGTTCACGGAACCGTGCCGCCATGCCACCTGCCAAATTGCCGCCCCAGGAATCCGGCCGAACGAATGCCAACATGTGGGGCAAATCATGTCCCCTGCGCTGCATCAATGCATCTACCGTGTGATGCGACAGACAACAGTATGGATCGGGCGCGCCGCCACGATGCCGGGTCGTGCTTCCATGGGCGGCAAACACGAGTTGGACCTGTGACCGGACATGGCGTGGAAACCGTTGCAGCCCTTGGTCAATTCGGTCATTGAGGGCTTCAATATAGCCCTCATGTGTGGCGAACTGGCGCACGGCCACCGTCGGCCGCGCCGACACGAAACCCTGCCGCATGAGCAATTCCCATTCGGCAAACGACCGCCCTGTCGTTTCAGCCGCATATTGGGGAAAAAGCGGCAGAAGCACCACGTGCGTCACCCCATCATGTTCCATTTTTTCGGCGGCGGCCGCAATATCCGGACTCCCAAACGGCGATGCCACATACACCGTGGTCCGCCCACAGTCCGAGCGGTCAATCATGCTCTGCAGCATATTCGCCTGCTCCTGATGGAACTGGTTGATCGCTTTCCCACCCCCAATGGCATCGTATTGCCAGGTCAGATACCGCGCGGCAATGCGGGCACGCAGCCACGCCGCCACGTGTGACCGCCAGAATCGGGAAATACCGCACTTGGGCGGCGACATGAGGCGACGGTACAGATAGGAAAACACCTCGGCTTTGGACTCCGGCGCACCTGGAACCAGTAGCAGCACACCCACATGGCTGTCCTCATTCAGGCTCAGCCCTCCGTCCGGGAAGAAGCGCCCTGTGAACAGGCGCTCATCCGAAGCGTTGACTTGTCTGAAATGTCGTGGCGACATAGGTTGTAGGTTGAATGCAGCGACAGGGTTGGAATGAGATAGAGATGCGGCGGGAATACATCCGGGTCCAAACTGCCTGAAATTACAGTCTTTACCCACCGTTGTGTTTCAGGTCTGTGTGAAGCCCAGCCCTCTTTACCGAAGCTTCACGCCCGGGTCACGAAGGATTCACTTGCCCCCCTTTTTTTTCATGACGATCCTGGAATACTGCCCGAAAGCCGGAGATGCGCTCGACTTTCTGTCCCAATCTGTACGCCAACTCGCCGACGGCGGCGAGGAAGCCCGGTTCATTCTGATGGGACCGGCGGCCTACACGGCCTTCTGCAAGGAACTGGCCACAGAGCTGCGCCGCGGCACCGGTGATTTCGAAACCTGGAATCATATTCCCGTGATCGTCGACCCCTTCCGCGATACGGCCATCTGCGTCGTCCCGAAACCTGGCCGCGCCGCCACGTCCTGGCAGCCGTTTCGCATTCCGGAATAATCGTCTACTGCGGCCTTGTGCGCGGCCACCCACCCTCTACTGCGGCCAGTCGCGCGGAATGGGCGACTCGAACGTCATCTGCTCGCGCCGCACCGGGTGCTCCAGTACGAGCCGCCGCGCATGCAACGCCAGATTCTGCCCGTCGAGCTCGTTTTCGCTGCCGTACCGGAAATCGCCCAGAATCGGGTGCCCCCGCTCGGCGCACTGCACACGAATCTGATGCGGCCGCCCCGTTTCCAGCACCACGCGCAGGCGCGTGAGCAGCAGTGGTTTGCCGCTCGCCGGGGAGCGGGCCGGGCCAGCATCCGCGCCGCGGTTCGAGCCAGCATCCGCGCCGCGGCGAAGGCCGCGGGCCTCAAAGGTCTCCTCCGCGCGCCAGGCGAGCCGAGCCACCTTCCCGCCCTGCGAAACCACGTGCACATGCCCCTCCCGTTTCTCCAAACGGTCCTCCCATTCGCCCGCACCCTGAAGCCGCCCCTCGACGAGCGCCTCATACTCTTTCATTGCCGTGCGTGCTCGAAACTGCTCCGACAGCCGCGCCGCAGCCTTCGAGGTGCACGCGAGCACCATCACGCCCCCCGCCGGCCGGTCGAGCCGGTGCACCAGTCCCATGTACACTGCCCCCCTTTTCCCGCGCGTACGCGCTACGTACATTTTCGCCAGCGTCACCATATCCATGTCACCCGTCCGGTCACCCTGGCTGAGCATTCCCGGCGCCTTGTTCACCACGAGCAGATGATTGTCCTCAAAGAGCACCTCGGGACGGCCCGCCTTCTTCGGCAGCGAATCGTACACCAGCTCCCAGGACCGGTCAATCATACCAAGGATCTCATCGGGCGGGACGTCCCACCCCACCGTCACCGTATTCCAGTGCTTTTTGTTCATATGGTAGCCCGGTGCCACTCCCTCGTAGCGTTCGCGTAGTGCTATCGCTTCCACCGGATTACATTTCAGATTGATACGCAGTGGGTGCTCGTCGACACCCATGAGCGCAAAAATCTTGCCCGCCACCTTCAGTACGAGTGTCCCCTCGCCAAACGGAAACCCTTCCGTGACTCCAGCTTTTGCCGTGCAATATGAGTAGATTTTTTCGAGCATCTCCACCGAGTCTGTTCCTGGCCACCCACTCCCAGCTGCTCTCACCCCCCTGCCCGACCCACAGTTCCCATGCCTGTTCTCGACTACCGGGGTGAACTCGGCCGGAAGGCCCTTCACCTTGTTGCCCTCGTCCTCCCCGCGGCCGTGCACGTGGTAGGCTCGGCGGCCCTTATCGGCCTCATTCCGCTCGCCGTCGCGGCCCTGTTGCTCGACGTCGCCCGTGTACACCTGGCCTGGGTCAATTCCACCATTGATGGCGTTTTCGGATGGATGATGCGCCCCTCGGAGCGTCCCCCTCTCGGGGGTCCGGTCGTCATCAATGGCGCCACGTGGGTGCTGATCTCCATGGCGCTGCTCACGGCTGTCTTTCCAGCCGACATGGCCGTCATAGCCTTCGTGACGTTCATGCTGGGAGATGCGGCCGCCGCCCTCGCCGGACGACGCTTCGGGCGCACGAAATGGGGCCGCGAAGGCTGCACCGTCGAGGGCAGCGCGGCGTTCCTCATTGCGGCGGGGGCGGCGGCCGCACTCTTGCCATCTCCTTACCCCTTCTGGATGCTCGCCACCTCGGTCGCGACCGCCATGCTCGTCGAGGGCGCACCGCTCCGGATGAACGACAACCTCGTGGCACCCTTTGCCGGCGCCGCAGTACTTTATGGACTCATGCTGCTCGCTTAAACGTTATGGAACCCTCCACACCCTCCGCACGCCCTGCCCGAAAGGGCTTCCGGCGCCTCGTGGGCCTTGACGCCTTTCCGCAGCCGCCCGTCCTGCGGACCTCACACCCCATTGTGCTCATGCACGGGTTTGGCCTTCTGTCGGTTCTCATCCGGGGTGGCCACCTGCACGACGAGGCTCTCCACCTCAGGCTGCGCGGCGTTGTTGCCTACGCGCCGAACGTGAGCCCCTACCATACCGTGCCGGCCCGCGCCGAAATGTGGCGAGATCGGATTGACCATATCCTGCAGGAAACCGGCGCGCAGAGGGTCCACGTCATAGCCCACAGCATGGGCGGTCTCGATGCCCGCTGGCTCATTTCGCGGCTCGGCTACGCGGAACACATCGAATCGTTGACCACGATCGCCACCCCGCACCGCGGATCGAGCGTCGCAAACATCGTCCTCGAGCGCCCCGAACGTATCCAGGAATGGCTGTCAGATGCCGCCAATTGGGCTGGTGAGCGCGCCATCGATGGAGGTACGGCCGATTTCCGGCGGGCCGTGCATGACCTTACGCCGGAATACGTCCAGAACCATTTCAACAACGAAGTCCCCGACCATGCGGACGTCAGGTACTTCTCGTACGCCGGTCAAGCCGGACGCGGCTGCGAAAACACCATCAACCCCGTTTTGAGGCCGCTCAATGCCTTGTTGTACGGGAAAGAAGGCCTCAACGACGGATTCGTTTCGGTCACCTCCGCGCAGTGGGGCACGTACCTGGGCGCGGTTCCGGCCGATCACGGTCAGCAGATCGGCGTTGACCTGCTTTCATCGAGCGATTTCTCCTCGAACGAGTTCATGGCATCGATTGTGCGCATGCTCGAAGGCCGTTAAATAAATGTAACTTTTATTGTTACATTTATTTGAAGCGAGTTGAAGAACCAGCGTGCGCCAAGATGCGAGCGCCGAAATGCCAGATACAAGGCGTCCCGACGTCTGCATAGCCATAGCTACGCATAGGAGGGACAACGCAGTAGATGGCGTTTCGCCGCCGCAGAAGGGTGCGCGATGGTTTTTTCAACTCGCTAACTATTCCAGAAACAGGTCCCCATACGTCACGATTTCGCCGAGGCGGTCGAAGACGAACACGCGAACCAGTCCCGTGCGTGCCAGGATGGATGGACTGAACAGGAATGCGTGTACACCCGGCTCGGACGCTTCGGGCAGGTCGTCGAGTGTGCGCAGCGAGCCGTTGGCGTCTCGCCCCCGCAGCACCAGGCCGCCCTGCACGGCGTTGAACTCAAGCACGGTCAGCGAGAGCGTCACGAGCGATCCCGCCGTCGGGTTTGGAAACGCCGGATCGAAGCGTACTTTTCCTCCATAGACGGGTGATGTGCGCCAGTCGTCCTTGTCATCCTCCTGGATCTGCCCGTCCTCTCCCGTCCGGGCGAAACCTGCGGGCACGGCCGATGCCTCGTCCACAAAATCATCCTGCCGTTCGGCCGTATCGCACGCCGCGAGCGGAAGGAGAGCCAAAAGGAGCAGAAAACGTGCGGCGATCGAAGACATGGGGCTGACATTTTTTTATGCTACCTTTGCCCAGGTCGCGCGTTCCCGCTCGGGCCACCTGGCCGCGCCCCCGGCCAGCCGGGTGCGCGGCCAGCCCCATCCTTCCATCCGTTCCACACGCCCCAGCCCATCACCATGTTCGTCCTCGAAGCACAGCAGGTCTGCGTCGCGCTCTCGGGCCGCGCTGTGCTCAAGGACATTGACCTGGGCGTGGAGCGCGGATCGTGGATTGGGCTCGTGGGGCCCAACGGATCGGGCAAAACGACGCTGCTTCGTGCGCTCGCAGGACTCCTGCCGTTTACCGGTCACATCAGTCTCATGGGGAGGCCGCTCCGCGCGTGGAGCCTTCGCGAACGCGCCCGCCGCGTAGCCCTCGTACGCCAGGCGCGCGCGCCCGCGTTCGATTTCACCGTCGGCGAACTCGTACTCCTCGGCCGCACGCCCCACAAAGGACTCATTGCCACGTGGAATGCCCCGGATCGGCAGCTCATGCAGGAAGCCCTCGCCCTCGTGGATCTGGTCGGCTTCGAAGACCGCGACCTCGGTACACTATCGGGCGGTGAGCAGCAGCGGTGCTTCCTGGCCCAGGCCCTTGTGCAGCAGGCAGATATCCTGCTACTCGATGAGCCCACAACCTATTTGGACGTGCATCACCAGTTCGGCTTCATGCAGCACGTGGCGCGCCTTGTCGAGCGCGGCATCACGGTGGTTGGTGCCGTACACGACCTTGAACTCGCCTCCCGCTTCGCCTCACGCCTCCTCGTGCTCGACCACGGCCGCGTCGCCGTTTTCGACACGCCCGAACGCGCCCTCACGCCAGACCGGCTTCGCCGGGTATTCCGGATGGATGCCACCGCCCACAGCGACGACCACGGCCGCCTGCGCCTGCAGTTCGAGGGGCCGGTGTAGCGTCGCCACTCTGCGCCCCCACACCGCCGCGAACAGAACCGCTCCGCCGGACGTTCAGACCCGCATGAAAATCTATACCCGCACCGGCGACGACGGAACGACCGGCCTCTTCGGGGGTCCCCGCGTCCCCAAGACCCACCTCCGTATTTCCAGTTACGGCACTGTCGATGAACTGAACTCCGTCCTCGGCGCGGCCCGCGCCGATCTGGACAACGACCGGCAGGCAGCCGGCCGCAGCGGACTGGACATACTCGATGCGGAGCTCGAGCGCATCCAAAAGGAGCTCTTCCTGCTCGGGGCGGACCTGGCAACGCCGCTCGAATCAAAGGCGAATGTAGCGCGGGTTTCGGAGGACCAGGTAAGGGCGCTGGAGGCGGGAATTGACCGCATGACGGAGCAGCTTGCGCCGCTCACGCGGTTCATACTGCCAGGTGGATCGCGTGTGGCCGCCAACCTGCACGTAGCGCGGACCGTGTGCCGGCGGGCCGAGCGCCTGGTCGTGGAACTGGCCGCAGAAAAAAAGGTCAGCGCGCTTGCAGTGACGTATCTGAACCGGCTCTCGGACTACCTCTTCATGGCGGCGCGGACCGCGAACGCAGCGCTTGGCGTGGATGATGTGGAGTGGCTGCCGGGCGAGCAATGAGTGGCGGGCGGCAAGCGCGTGAGCCGCTTGGTCGCGGGCGGCGACGCCTGTTTGCGGTTGTGGCCGTGCTGCTGCCGTTTGTGGTGCTGGCTACGCTTGAACTTGCGCTGCGCCTCACGGGCGTCGCCGCCCGCGAGCCCCTCTTCGTACCCGTTGAAGGTTTTGAGGACTGGCGCGTCCAGAACGAACGCGTCGCCGCCCGCTATTTTCCCGCAGATTCGCGCCTCCCGACCGGGCTATCGGATGTGTTCCGGCCCGGCGCGCCCGCCGACAGTACACTCCGGATCGTGGTGCAGGGCGGATCGAGCGCGGCCGGCTACCCCTACTTCTACGGCGCCGCCTTTTCGCGCATGCTCGAACTGCTCCTGGAAAACGCGGTGCCTGCAGGCCGCGTGGAAGTCATCAACACGGGGCTGTCGGCCGTCAACTCCTACACGCTGCTCGATTTTGCCCCCGAAATCGTAGCTCTCCGTCCCCACGCTGTACTCATCTATGCCGGCCACAATGAATTCTATGGGGTACTCGGCGTCGGCTCGTCACAGACGCTCGGCCGCTCGCCCGCCCTCGTCAACCTGTACCTGGACCTGCAGCGACTGCGCAGCGTGCGCCTTTTGGAGCGCGGCATCCGCAGCGTCATGGGTCTGTCTGGGAGCGCGGACACCGGGGCGGCCCGTACGACGCTGATGGAGCGGATGGTCGGCGAACAGCGTATTCCGCTGTCGTCGGACATGTACCAGGCAGGCCTCAGCCAGTTCAGCCACAATCTGGAGCGCCTCATCCAGACCTATACCGACGCCGGAATCCCGGTTTTCGTAAGCACTGTGGCGAGCAACGAGGGCGACATGCCCCCGTTCGAAAATGCGGTTGCCGACGAGGCTTCCTACACGGCCGCCGTCCGCAAAGTGCTCGACGTTGCCAGCGACGATTCTGCAAGCGGCGATGCCTTTTCCGCGCTTGCCGATCTCATTGCCCAGGAGCCCGACGGCGCGCTCGCCTTCTACGCCCGGGGCCTCATTCACCGCCGCGATGGCCGTATGGCCCTGGCCCAGCGCGATTTTATTGCCGCACGCGACCGCGACGCGCTCCGATTCCGGGCGAGCTCCGACGTAAACGACATCATCCAGCGTGTGGGACGGCAATCCGGAGCCACGGTCGTGGATGGTGAGGCGGCCATACGCCTCGCATCGCCGCATGGCATCATCGGCGGGCAGTTCATGCTCGAACACCTGCATCCGAATGTGGACGGGTATTTCGTGCTGGCCGATGCCTTCCGTCGCGCACTGGTAGATGCGGCGACACAGGGCGGGCTGCGCCTGCCTGGGCCGTTCCAGGCCGCATTCGAAGACCTTTCTGACGACCATCCGGCCGTGCGCAGTTGGCGCGACAACATTGCTGCGACGCCGCTCGACATCCGATTCGGCGAATTCCGCCTCCTCCAACTCCAGGGTAGCTGGCCGTTTCAGGAGCCGGGCGTTCGCGCGTTCCGCGATACGTTGACGGCACATACCATGGTCGATACGCTCGCCCTGCCTGTATTTCGCGGCGAGATGTCGTGGCAGGACGCTACCCAGCGGCTCTCGCGCCAGTACGCCGCGCTGGAGTTTCACGCCGAGTCGGTGCGCGCCGCGCGAGCCCTCCAGATGCAGTTTCCATTCCTGCCGGGGCCGAACGCCGAGCTCGGCGCCCGCTACAGCGCGGCCCGGCTCCCGCGGCGCGCACTGGACTACTACCGCAAGGCCCGCGCCATTGAAGAAACGCCAGAGCTCCTCGTGGCTATTGGCAATACGCACGTCACGCTGGGCGACCGGGACGCCGCCGAGCACGCCTTTGTGCGCGCCCTCCAACTGCGGCCCTCAGATGAAGAGGCCACCATCCGACTGGCCGCGCTGCTGGCCGCATCGGGCCGGGGGGCACAGGCCGTTGAGCAGCTTCGGCGCGACGTGGACACCTACCCCGACCACGGACGCGCCCGGGCCATTCTTGAGCGCCTTGCCGGCGCATCGACCGCAAATTGAACCGGTGGCGGGGGTTGCGATAGTAGGTGGCGGGGGCGCTGTGGCGGCTGGCGGCTGGCGGCGGCGGCTGGCGGTTGGCGGTTGGCGGTTGGCGGCTGGCAGTTAGCCCCTGCATATGAATGCACGGGGCATACGCGCGGAATGTCGCAATTCATTCGCGTAAGTATAGTATTTCATACGGTTGGGAGATTTATCATTCCCTCGGGATACCGCCATCCCCTTGCTGACGTCGCAATTCAGCCGGAGCTGTCGCAATCTACATATCCCGACACCTCGGGCCGAATCACGACAGCAGCGACCATATTGTACGTTTCCAGGAGTTGCTGATTTTTCCTATGTCCTTATTATATTGGTTTATGCACATCGCCATTGCGACATTTCGTACAGAGGGGCTTTTGAACGATAGCACGACCTACTCTGACCGGGTTTATCACAACTCTGACCGGGCCTCCAGGGCGAGCCTCCCCCGTTTCTTTGTTCGGATTGCCATTTCGACTCTGTTCGTTCTGTCCACTCTGTGCCTTTTGTCCACTCTGTTCCTTTTGTCGACTCTGTTCATTTTTCCCGCCCTCCGCCCCGCGAACGCACAGTCGCCGGTATTCGAGGATGTGGCCTATGC
>JAJCYR010000017.1 GCA_029262775.1 Bacteroidota bacterium | reverse complement strand
AGATGGTGATGCCCGGTGACAACACCCAGTTCAAGGTGAAGTTGATTGTGCCTGTTGCCATGGAACAGGGCCTTCGTTTCGCCATTCGTGAGGGCGGCCGTACGGTTGGTGCCGGTGTCGTATCCAAAATTCTTGACTGATACCGGTCAAGTCACAGTGCAGGCCGCGTGCGGCCGGCATACGGGCGTAGCTCAATTGGCAGAGCAGCGGTCTCCAAAACCGCAGGCTGCAGGTTCGAGTCCTGCCGCCCGTGCAACAGATAATTTTTCAGGTAAGGCACAATGAACGTAGCAGGATATCTGCAGGAAGTGGCCAGGGAAATGCGCAAGGTCACGTGGCCCACCCAAAAGGAACTGATCAGCAATACGGTGGTCACCATCGTGGCCACGCTGGTCATTTCCCTTTTCATTTTCGGGGCGGACCGTGTCATAAGCACCGTCCTCGAAGTCATCTACGGCTGATCATGGCGGACAGAATTCGCAAGTGGTATGTGCTCAGGACCTTCTCCGGCCACGAAAAAAAGGTCAAGGAGAGCATTGAGTCCGAACTGAAGCTGCAGGGTCTTGAGGACCGGCTGCCGGAAATCATGATTCCGACAGAAACCGTGTTTGAGATGAGGGCAGGCAAGAAGCGGACCCGTGAGAAGAATTTCTTCCCGGGGTACATCCTGATCAACGCTGTGCTCGACAAAGAGCTGATGCATATTCTGACGGGCGTGCCCTCTGTTGTTGGATTTCTGACAACAGGGGACGAGCCGTCACCACTGCGGCCCGAAGAAGTGGCCCGCATCATGGGCAAGATGGATGAAGCCCGGGAAATGGGAGAACAGCCTGAAATCCCGTTCCAGCCTGGAGACGCTGTGAAGGTGGTCGATGGACCGTTCAACAATTTCAACGGGCTCGTCGATGAGGTGTACCCTGACAAGGCGAAGGTTCGCGTCATGGTGTCCATCTTTGGTCGGAAGACTCCGCTCGAACTGGATTATCTGCAGGTCGAGCACGAAGAATGAATTGACCGGTGCTTCACAATGCGCCGGAACAGGCGATGGGTCAGGTCGTTACTGATCGGCTGACGCTTTTAAGCACATAAACCAAATTCTGCGGGAGCCGATACGTCGGCGTTTGAACCGCACACCGTTATGGCAAAGAAAATAGACGGTTATATCAAGTTGCAGGTCAAGGCAGGTCAGGCGTCTCCTGCGCCTCCCATTGGTCCGGCACTTGGTCAGAAGGGGGTCAACATCATGGAGTTCTGCAAGGCGTTCAACGCCGCCACGCAGGACAGGATGGGCCTCGTGCTCCCCGTGGTAATCACCGTGTTCGCGGACAAATCGTTCACGTTCATTGTCAAAAGCCCGCCCGCTGCCATTCTGCTCAAGAATGTGGCGAAAATCAAAAGCGGTGCTGCCGATCCGTTGCGCGAGACGGTTGCCACGGTATCGTGGGACCAGTGCCGCGAAATTGCCGAGCAGAAAATGAATGACCTGAACGCCTTTGACCTGGACCAGGCGGCCCGCATGATTGCTGGCACGGCCCGTTCCATGGGCATCAAGGTCAAGGGAGCCCCCACAGCCTGAATTTATGCTGGCAGGTGCGCAGGCGCCTGTAGTCATCTCAAACCGCGGGAGCCGGATCATGCGAACGGCGATTGCACCGCACAGACAGCCCTGATCATGGCCAAACGAGGAAAACGTTATCGTGCACTCCACAAGTTGATTGGAGAGAACGAACAACCTATTGACATGCAGCGAGCGGTCGAATTGCTGAAGCAGACCGCGTCGGCCAAGTTCGACGAATCCATCGACATGGATATCCGTCTCGGGGTCGACCCCCGGCACGCCGATCAAATGGTGCGTGGAACCGTTGCGCTGCCTCATGGCACCGGTAAGGATGTCCGGGTACTTGTGTTGGCCAGCGAAGGTAAACAACAGGAGGCGCGGGACGCAGGAGCGGACTTCGTCGGACTGGAGGACATGGCCGAGAAAATCCAGAAGCAGGGTTGGACCGATTTTGACGTGATGATCGCGACGCCGGATGTCATGGCCATTGTGGGCCGCCTTGGTCGCGTGCTCGGGCCCAGGGGCCTCATGCCGAACCCGAAAAGCGGAACGGTCACGATGGATCTTGCCTCGGCGGTAAAGGATGTGAAGGCGGGAAAGATTGATTTCCGGGTGGACAAGGCAGGTATTCTGCATGTGGCCGTCGGCAAGGCGTCGTTCAGTGCCGACCAGATCAAGGAAAATGCAGACGCTTTCCTGAAAGAGGTTCTGCGTCTGCGGCCAGCTGCGGCCAAGGGCGTCTACGTCCGTTCCGTGACCCTGTCTACGACGATGGGACCGGGCATCAGCCTGGATCGCAACCTGGTAACAGGAGCACTTCGCTAACACGCCCGAATCCAAACCTGAACAGCGTACAAAATCATGTCGATGACGAAAGCCCAGAAGGTCGAGGCTGTAGGGCAGCTGGTTGACAAACTGCAGCAGAACCCGACCATCTACCTTACAAACTACTCCGGTCTGACCGTGCAACAGGCCACAGAACTGCGTAACCGGTTCCGGGAAGCGGGCGTCGAGTACCGTGTCGTGAAAAACTCCATGTTGCGTCTGGCTATGGAACAGGTGGGTGGATATGACCCGCTCTATGTAGCACTGAACGGGCCTACAGCTGTAGCATTCGCCGAAGAAGCGTCTGCCCCGGCCCGCGTCATGAAGAAGTTCCTGGACGAAATGAAGCTGGAAATCCCATCGCTCAAGGCGGCCAGCATTGAAGGAGCCGTGTACGAGGCCGATGCGCTGGAAGTACTTACCAAGCTCAAGTCCAAAGCCGAACTTATCGGCGACATCATTGGTCTGTTACAGGCCCCGATCACGAATGTGGTGGGTGGTCTTCAGGCACAGGGATCCAATCTTCTTGGGTCCATCAAGGCGATCGCCGAAAAGGCGGAAGTCTGAACGTTCACACATAACCCTTAAACACGCAGTCGAGCCCATCGGGCTGAGAAAACTGCAGGAACCAGGTACATACAATGGCAGATATTGCAAAGTTGGCTGAAGAGCTCGTAGCGCTCACCATCAAAGAAGCGAGTGACCTCGCACAGTTGCTCGAAGACGAGTACGGCATCAAGCCTGCCGCAGCGGCAGTGGCAGTTGCTGGCCCCGGCGGCGGTGGTGCTGCAGAGGCCGTTGAAGAGAAGACGGAATTCGACGTGATTCTCAAGGCCGCCGGTGACAAGAAAATCAATGTCATCAAGGAAGTTCGGGCCATCACGGGTCTCGGGCTGAAGGAAGCCAAGGAAATGGTTGACAGCGCTCCGTCAACTGTGAAGGAAGCGGCTCCCAAGGAAGAAGCCGAGTCCATCAAAGCCAAGCTCGAAGAAGCCGGTGCAGAAGTAGAGCTCGCCTGAGAGTGCCTGCGACTGTCAAATCAGCCGAAACGTCACACGGCCTGCCTGAGGGTGGTCGTGGACCGTTGGCCGGCCCCGGAATTCCGGGGCCGGCTTTCGGCGCTTCATGCGCCGCATAGTAATTCCATTCACGGTAATCACCTCGACCATGCCCAACGTCCAAGGTCACGCCGAGCGTAAGAGCTTCGCACGCATTCAAACCGTTCACGAGTACCCTGATTTCCTGGATATCCAGCTTCAGGCCTTCCGGGATTTCGTCCAGGACGACACGGCACCTGAAGAAAGGGAGGCCAAAGGTCTCCAGGCGGTGTTCAATGAGCACTTTCCCATTCAGGACAGCCGCGAGCGCTACACGCTGGAGTTCATTCATTTTGCGCTCGACGCACCCAAGCACTCCATTGAGGAGTGCATTGCCCAGGGACTATCCTACTCGGTACCTCTGAAGGCCAAGCTGCGTCTCTCCTCGAAAGAAGACGAGGATGAAGACGAGGCCGAAGAGGCCATTGAACAGGAGGTCTACCTCGGCAACTTACCGTTCATGACGGAGCGCGGTACGTTCGTCATCAATGGTGCAGAGCGCGTAGTCGTGTCTCAGTTGCACCGTAGTCCGGGTGTGTTCTTCGGGCACAGCGTACACCCGAACGGAACGCAGCTGTACTCCGTCCGTGTGATTCCATTCCGTGGGTCGTGGATTGAGTTCTCTACGGACGTAGGCAACATGATGTGGGCCTACATTGACAGGAAGAAGAAGCTTCCGGTAACCACGCTGCTGCGGGCCCTGGGCTTTTCGGACAACGAGCAGATTGTGAAGCTCTTTGACCTTGCAGACTCGGTCAACGTGAAGACCAAAAAAGCGTACTCGAAGGTGGTAGGCCGTAAGCTTGCCGCGACGGTATCCATTGAGCGGATTACCGAGGTGGTGGATGAAGATACGGGTGAGGTTCTTGAAGATCGCATTGAGCGCGAAGTCATTCTTCCGGCTCAGCATGAATTGGAGGAGGGTGATTACGACAAACTGAAGGAAGCCGGCGTCACGCTGATTCATATTGTACGTGAAGTGAACGAAAATGCGTCGGATGATGTCGTTGACTACACGACGCTGCTCAACACCCTCAAGCGCGACCCCACCCACTCGGAGAAAGAGGCACTGGAATACCTGTACCTGCAACTTCGTGGTACCGAGGCTCCGGACGAGGAGACCGCCCGCGGTGTGCTCGAGCGCCTGTTTTTCTCGGAGAAGAGGTACGATCTGGGCGAAGTTGGTCGCTACCGTATCAATTCACGCCTTCGGATCAATGAGGATCTGGATAAGCTCACACTGACGCGTGAGGACATGGTGGCCATCATCAACGAACTCATCCTGCTTCAGAACGGGAAGAGCACGCTCGATGATATTGACCACCTTGGCAACCGCCGTGTCCGCTCGGTTGGTGAACAGTTGGCTTCCCAGTTCTCGCTCGGGCTGGCCCGCATGGCGCGGACCATCAAGGAGCGCATGAACCTGCGTGATGCCGAGAAATTCACTCCCCAGGACCTGGTCAACGCACGTACCGTGTCGAGCGTTATCAACACGTTCTTCGGCACGAACCAGCTCTCCCAGTTCATGGATCAGACCAACCCCCTTGCCGAACTGACGCACAAGCGTCGACTCTCGGCGCTCGGCCCGGGTGGTTTGACGCGCGAGCGTGCCGGTTTCGAGGTGCGCGACGTGCACTACACGCACTACGGCCGCCTGTGTCCCATTGAGACTCCGGAAGGCCCGAACATCGGTCTTATTTCCTCGCTCTGTGTCCACGCGCGTATCAACGATTACGGGTTCATAGAAACCCCGTACCGCGTGGTGAAGAAAGGCAAGGTCACGAACAAGGTGAAATTTCTCTCGGCGGAGAAAGAGGATTCGGCCGTCATTGCCCAGGCCAACGCGCCCATTGACGGCAAGGGCAACTTCGTGAACAAGCTGGTGAAGTGCCGCCATCGTGGTGATTTCCCGATTGTGGAGCCCAAGGAAGTCATGTTCATGGATGTCTCTCCGAACCAGATTGTCTCACCCGCCGCATCGCTCATTCCCTTCCTGGAGCATGATGATGCCAACCGCGCCCTGATGGGCTCGAACATGCAGCGCCAGGCAGTGCCCCTGCTCAGGGCAGAAGCGCCGATTGTCGGCACAGGCCTTGAAAGCCGGGTAGCCAAGGATTCGCGTGCCGTCATTGTCGCCGAGGAAGATGGTGTTGTTGAATACGTCGATGCGCGCAAAATCGTGGTTCGCTATGACGAGTCGGAAGGCGAAGCGCTGCTCTCCTTTGACGAGCCGGTCAAAACCTACGAGTTGACCAAATTTCGGCGGACCAACCAGGACTCGACCGTCAACCAGTCACCTATTGTGAACGTGGGAGACCGCGTGACGAGGGGACAGGTCCTGACCGACGGCTTTTCGACGGACAAGGGGGATCTGGCGCTCGGCAAAAACGTGCTGGTTGCGTTCATGCCGTGGCGCGGATACAACTTCGAAGATGCCATTGCCATTTCGGAGCGCCTCGTGTCGGACGATGTCTACACGTCGGTCCACATTGAAGAGTTCGAACTACAGGTCCGCGATACCAAGCGGGGCGAGGAAGAACTGACGCGCGAAATTCCGAACGTATCGGAAGAGGCCACGAAGGACCTCGACGAACGGGGTATTGTGCGCGTGGGTGCCGAAGTCAAGCCGGGCGATATCATTGTCGGCAAGATCACGCCCAAGGGAGAAACCGATCCGACGCCAGAAGAAAAACTGCTGCGCGCCATTTTCGGTGACAAGGCCGGTGACGTGAAGGACGCCTCGCTCAAAGCCAAGCCGGGCATGAAGGGGGTCGTTATTGACACCAAACTGTTCAGTCGCCGTAAGCTCGATCCGGCATCCAAGAAGGAAGAGCAGAAGCAGATTGCCTCTATCGACAAGCAGCTCGACAGGGATCTGGCAGAATTGGATGCACGGTTCTGGGAGAAATTCTTTACGCTGCTCGACGGCAGGAAAGCTGCCGATTTTATAGATCGCGACGGTAACGTGGTGGTCTCAGAAGGTGCCAAAATCACGAAGTCGGCATTCAAGAATCTCGTTGCGCTGCAACTGGATCCACGTGTACCATTCACGGCCGACGAAGACCTCAATGCGAAGGTCAAGGCGCTGATCCGAAACTATGAGAAGCGGCACCGTCTCATTCACGGTATTGCCAAGCGCGACAAGCATCACCTGCAGATGGGTGACGAGCTGCCGCCTGGAATTGTGCAGCTTGCCAAGGTCTACGTTGCGAAGAAGCGCAAAATCCAGATCGGTGACAAGATGGCCGGTCGCCACGGCAACAAGGGTGTTATTGCCAAGGTGGTGCCGGTGGAAGACATGCCGTTCCTGGAAGACGGAACGCCGGTCGATATCGTGCTCAACCCGCTTGGCGTGCCCTCGCGAATGAACCTGGGGCAGATCTACGAGACCCTGCTCGGGTGGGCCGGCAAGAAGCTTGGTACGAACTTCGCCACACCGATCTTTGACGGCGCTACCGTGGCCGACGTCGAGGAGACCATGAAGAAGGCCGGGCTCCCGGTCGATGGTCGTGCGCAGCTCATTGACGGGCGCACGGGCAAGCCGTTCGATCAGAAAACGACGGTTGGCTACATCTACATGCTCAAACTCGGTCACCTTGTCGAAGACAAGATCCACGCACGGTCCATCGGGCCATACAGCCTGATTACCCAGCAGCCGCTGGGGGGCAAGGCGCAGTTTGGTGGGCAGCGACTCGGAGAAATGGAGGTATGGGCCATGTATGCCTATGGGGCCAGCCACGTTCTACAGGAAATGCTCACCTACAAATCGGACGATGTGCAAGGCCGCTCCAAGGCGTACGAGTGCATTGTCAAGGGAGAGAACATGCCGGAAGCCGGTACGCCGGAAAGTTTCAACGTGCTTGTTCGCGAATTGCAGGGTCTCGGTCTCGAGGTCAGTCTCGACTGAGCCCGACCGACCCCAATTTTTCAGCAGGACTTTTCATAGCCGCTACCCGATATGCCGTACGGAAAACCACAAAAAATCAAGAAGAACTTCAGCAGCATCACCATCAGTCTGGCCTCTCCCGAGGCCATTCTGGAGCGTTCCTATGGTGAGGTGCTGAAGCCTGAGACCATCAATTACAGGTCGTTCAAACCTGAAAAGGAAGGACTCTTCTGCGAGAAGATATTCGGTCCGGTCAAAGACTGGGAGTGTCACTGCGGCAAGTACAAGCGTATTCGCTACAAGGGCATCATCTGTGACCGCTGTGGTGTCGAAGTGACACAGAAGTCGGTTCGTCGCGAACGCATGGGCCACATTACACTCAGCGTGCCCGTCGTTCACATCTGGTACTTCAAGACGCTACCGAACAAGATCGGCCACCTGCTCGGCATCCGTTCCAAGGACCTCGAGCGCATTATCTACTACGAAAACTACGTGGTGGTACAACCCGGCTGTGCGGCTGGCCTGGGTGTGGAAGAAAAGCAGTTACTGACCGAGGACGAGTATTACAACATCCTCTATCAGATCCGGGAAGACAACAACCGTCTGGATCAGGACGAACCGGACAAGTTCATAGCCATGATTGGTGGCGAGGCCATTGAGACGCTTCTATCGCGTTCGGACCTCGTCCGTCAGGCCCAGGAACTCCGGTTCCAGATCAAAACGGAAACGAGTCAGCAGCGCAAGAGCGAGGCGCTCAAGCGCCTTGCCGTTGTGGAGGCATTTCGCGAGGCCAACAAGCGGACCGAGAACCGTCCCGAATGGATGGTCATGCGTGTCATTCCGGTCATTCCGCCCGAACTGCGTCCGCTCGTACCCCTCGAAGGGGGACGGTTCGCCACGTCCGACCTCAACGATCTGTATCGTCGGGTCATTATCCGCAACAACCGCCTCAAGCGGCTCATAGACATCAAGGCCCCGGAAGTCATTCTGCGCAACGAAAAGCGCATGCTTCAGGAAGCCGTGGATTCCCTGTTCGACAACTCGCGCAAGGCCAATGCCGTGCGCTCAGACTCGAACCGGGCGCTCAAGTCGCTGTCGGACATGCTCAAGGGCAAGCAGGGACGCTTCCGTCAGAACCTGCTCGGAAAGCGCGTTGATTATTCGGGTCGTTCGGTCATTATTGTCGGTCCCGAGCTGAAACTTCACCAGTGCGGCCTTCCCAAGGAAATGGCCGTCGAACTCTTCAAACCCTTCATTATCCGCAAGCTTATTGAGCGCGGTATTGTGAAAACGGTCAAGAGTGCCAAGAAGGTGGTTGACCGGCGTACGAGTGACGTGTGGGACATACTGGAGAAAGTCATCCAGGGCCGCCCGGTCCTGCTCAACCGTGCTCCCACGCTGCACCGTCTGGGTATCCAGGCGTTCCAGCCGACACTTATTGAAGGAAAAGCCATCCGGTTGCATCCCCTCGTATGTACGGCGTTCAACGCCGACTTCGACGGTGACCAGATGGCCGTCCACGTGCCGCTCTCGCACGATGCAGCGCTTGAAGCCATGCTCCTCATGCTCTCGAGCCACAACATCCTGAGCCCGGCTCATGGTGGACCCATCGCCGTTCCGACGCAGGACATGGTCCTTGGTCTCTACTACATGACCAAGTCACGTGCCAACATGTTGGGCGAAGGAATGCGATTTGGCAGCATGTCCGAAGCGCGTATTGCCTTTGATCAGGGTATGGCCGAGCTCCACGCACGCGTTACGCTGCGCCGCGAAGGCGGCGAGCTCATGGAAACGACCATGGGACGTATTCTCTTCAATGAGGTCGTTCCGGAAGGCGTCGGCTATATCAACGAAGTTCTGACCAAGAAGAACCTGCGTGGCATCATTGCCCGGGTACTCAAGGCAACCGGATTCCCGGAAACCGCCAAGTTCCTGGACGAAATAAAAATGCTCGGTTTTGAGAACGCGACGACGGCCGGTCTCACGTTTTCCATTGCCGATATCGTTATCCCCGATGCCAAGGAGAAGCTGATTGAGAGCGCCCAGGTAGAGGTCGAAAAGGCCCGTACGAACTACGGGATGGGCTTCATCACGGAGAATGAGCGCTACAACCAGGTCATTGATATCTGGACGCACACGAACAACCAGGTCTCTGAAGTGCTGTTCGATACGCTCCGCACCGATCGGGAAGGGTTCAACGCCATTTACATGATGGCCGACTCTGGTGCCCGTGGTTCGAAGGAGCAGATCCGGCAGCTCGGTGGGATGCGTGGTCTGATGGCCAAGCCCCAGAAGAGCCTGGTTGGCAGTGCGGGTGAGATCATCGAAAATCCGATTATTTCCAACTTCAAGGAAGGGTTGTCGGTGCTCGAGTACTTCATTTCCACGCACGGCGCGCGTAAAGGACTTGCCGATACGGCTCTGAAGACGGCCGACGCCGGGTACCTGACGCGTCGCCTTGTCGACGTGTCACAGGATGTGACCGTGACCGAGCATGACTGTGGCACGCTGCGCGGTATCCGTATTTCGGCGCTCAAGGACAACGAAGATGTCGTCGAACCACTCGCCGACCGGATCCTGGGCCGCGTTTCCGTGCACGACGTGCCCGATCCGCTGACGGGCGATCTGCTCGTGGCTCCGAACGAACTCATCAACGAGGAGAAGGCCCGTGCCATCTCGGAAACATCGATTGAGGAGGTGGAAATCCGCTCCGTGTTGACATGCGAGTCGCGCCGCGGCGTGTGTACGCTCTGCTATGGACGTAACCTGGGCACGAACCGCATGGTCGAGACAGGCGAATCGGTTGGCGTCGTTGCTGCACAGTCCATCGGCGAGCCGGGCACGCAGCTGACGCTTCGTACGTTCCATATCGGTGGTGCGGCGAGCCGTATTTCCGCGGAAAGCACGGTCAAGACCAAATTTGCCGGAAAGGTGCTCTACGAAAACCTCCGCAAAGTCGAGTATGACTCGGGCGACGAGGTCAAGGACGTCGTGTTGTCGCGTCAGGGCGAGATCCGAATTGTCGATCTGGAAGACGGCGATCGCCAGCTGATTTCCTACCTGATCCCCTACGGCGCCGAAGTGCTCGTTGGCGAAGGCGATATCGTGGAGAAATCGCAGGTACTTGCCAGCTGGGATCCGTATAACGCCGTCATCATCTCGGAAATGGCGGGTACGGTTGGCTTCCAGGACATTATGGAAGGCACGACGTTCCGCGAGGAATCGGACGATCAGACCGGATTCAAGGAAAAGGTCATTATCGATACGCGCGAGCGTTCGCTGACGCCTGCCATTCTCGTCACCGGAACCGACGGCTCCACGCGGGAATACCCGCTGCCTGTCCGGGCCCGAATCCAGGTGAATGCGAAGGAGAAGGCAGTTGCAGGCCGTGTGCTCGTGAAAATACCCCGTCAGTCGGCCAAAACGAGCGACATCACCGGTGGTCTTCCGCGTATCACGGAACTGTTTGAGGCGCGCACGCCGTCCGATCCGGCCGCTGTGTCGGAAATCGATGGTGTCATTTCATTCGGAGGCCGTAAGCGCGGTGCCCAGGAAGTGATTGTCACCAACCGGGACGGAACGGAGTCAAAATCCTACATGGTGTCGCTTACGAAGCACATTCTGGTGCACGAAAACGACGTGGTCCGGGCGGGCGATCCGCTGTCAGATGGGCAGGTTGCCCCGCACGACATTCTGGCCATTCTGGGTCCCCGTGCCGTGCAGGAGTACCTCGTGAATGAGATCCAGGAAGTATACCGCCTGCAGGGTGTGACGTTGAACGACAAGCACATCGAGTGCATTGTCCGCCAGATGATGCACAAGGTGCGCGTCACCGATCCGGGCGACACGAACCTGCTCGAAGACAACCTGGTCGACCGGTTCGTGCTCGAAACCTTGAACGATGACATGTACGACAAATTTGTCGTAACCGATCCGGCCGAGTCAGATCTGGAGATCGGACAGATTGTGGATCGCCGCCGCCTGCGCGAAGTCAGTTCGCAGATGAAGCGGCAGGACAAGCCTCCGCTTGTGGTACGCGATACGCAGCCCGCCGTGGCCCAGCCGGTACTTCTGGGTATCACGCAGGCCTCGCTGTCTACCGATTCATTCATTTCGGCGGCATCATTCCAGGAGACCACCAAGGTGCTCACCGAGGCCTCGATCGCGGCCAAGACCGATCCGCTTCATGGCCTCAAGGAGAACGTCATTGTGGGTCACCTCATCCCGTCCGGCACCGGCCAGCGCCGATTCGAGAATCTTATTGTCGGATCGCGCACGGAACTCGCTGAACTGGAAGCGGCCGTCAGTGGCGCTTCGGAGTCGTCACCCGATGATGGTGATGGCGGCCTGATGGTACCCTGAGTCCATGCTGAGGGAACTCTACGCCGCAGTAGGACCCGTTGGCACGCTGATTATCGCGACGCTTGGTTTCATATCGGCGGTTGCGTGGCTCATGGCCGTAGCGGGAATCTCGCTACGGCCGTGGCCCCGGTCGCTGAAGGCCGCGGCGGTTGTCACCATTTCCGTGTTTCCTCCGCTGTCGCTGATCGTGCTCGCGCATATCCACTTTTCCGACCGAAAGGAGTAGGAAGCCGCAAACCATTTGACCGCTCTTATCGTCAAAGCGGCATGGCACCCGTTGAAGAACAACTGATAACGCGCGCGCAGTCTGGCGATGCGGACGCTTTCGACGCGCTCCTGTCCAGTTCTGATGCACGCGTCGTGCAGATCGTACATGGTATTACGGGCAACATGCCCGATGCGCTCGATGTGTTCCAGAATGCTGCGATGAAAGCCTGGCGCAGCATGCATACCTTCCGTGCGGCCAGTTCGTTCGATACCTGGCTCACGCGGATTGCCATCAACGAAGCCCTCAGTCACAGGAAGAAAGAGGCACGGCTACGGGCCGTACCAATCGATGCGGAGAGCGGTCTGGAACTGGAGGCGGCGACGTCGTCGCCCGACGCGGGTCTGCTCAGCGCGGACCACGAGCGCAACCTGGAGGCCGCCATGGCCAGTTTGTCCTCGCGGGAGCGCACCGTATTCACGCTCAAACACGTCCACGAGTACAAAATTCGCGAAATTGCGGTCATGCTGGATTGTGCCGAGGGCACGATCAAGAACTACCTCTTCCGGGCAGTCAACAAGCTGCGAAAACATATATCACCATGAACTGCACGCACGACCACAACACACTTGTCCTTCATTATTACGGTGAGCTGACCAGCACAGAAGAGGGGGTGTTGCGCACCCGGCTGGCTCATTGCGATGCATGCCGTAGCGCGTGGCAGGACCTTCAGGCCGACATGCAGGTCGTTGACGGCCTGCTGGAACGCCGCCATGTGGGCGCAGCAGATCTGCAGCGCGTTCGCGCGTCGGTGCGCTTATCGGTGGACACGTCCGTGCGCAGCGGCGCCGGAGCCGCGCCTGCCCGCCGATCCGTCCGCGTTCAGGTCCTCGGCTGGGCGGCTTCGGTTGCAGCGGCATTTCTCGTCTTTGCCACGGGATGGTACCTGGGGGTGGTCGACAATGAAGCTAAATGGGCGGACGCGGTCCTGTTCGATTCACACAGTCAACAGGTTCGCATTGATTATGTGGGCGATTCCGCGAGCTCCCTGTCCGGTTCCATTCACGACGCTCCCATGCAGCGCGAACTGGGATTCATCCTGGCCTCGAACATTGACCCCATGAATCGGATGCGTGCGGCGCGCGCGCTGGCAAGCGCGCGCATTGCGCCCAACGTGCACGTAACCAACGTACTGTCCGATGTGCTTGAGTCAGATGAAAATCCAGTGATCCGTCTGCAGGCCGTGCGGGCGCTGCATCGGCTGTATACTGACCAGCCCCTACCCGAATCGCTGCGACGTGTGCTGGTCGAAAGAGTGGAAGTCGATGCCAATACCGCCGTTCGCATGAAGGCCATGGAGCTTCTGGTGGCATCGGAACAGGTATCCGTGGACATGAGGGTGACCATGGAACGAGTCGGCTCCGATGACCGGGAAAACCCATATATCCGATTCATGGCCAATCGCGTACTGGATTCATCCGGGTCGCTTGAACGCTTGTCCGGAGAGTGATAAATTCGTGCATGAAACAGGGCACCGAGCCGGAGCTGCGCCGGCATATACTTGACACCGCACGACGCCTTCTGACGTCAGACGGATACGCCGCATTATCCATGCGTCGTATAGCCCGGGAAATCGGGTATTCGGCGACGAGTATCTATCTGCATTACGACAACAAGGACCAACTCGTCCACGCCCTGATTGACGAGGGTGTGGATGTGCTCTTCACCCGATTGTCGGCCGTACCTGTTGCCGCATCTCCTGCGGAGCGACTCGCTGGCCTCTGCCGAGCCTACATTGACTTTGGTCTGGAAGTGCCGGAGTATTACGAGATCATGTACTGGCTGCATACGGAATACATTGAGCGGTATCCGGCTGAGAAGTATCGAAAAGCCCGCCAGAATCTGAATTTCTTCGCGGAGGTACTGAAGGAAGGGGCGGCCAGCGGATTGTTCGATCAGACGGAGCCGCTTCTGGGGGCCACGGCCATCTGGTGTCAGATGCACGGCGTCGTGAGTCTCATCAACTCGCAGCGGGTGGACCGCAAACTCAGTTCAGAGGCACTCATGTCCGAGGTTATACGCCGCATTGTGTCGGGGTGCGCGCGCCGGGAGGGCGACCTTCTGGGTCCCCGTGAAGAATGAAAAGCAGAAAGAAAAGCACAAACAGGGACAATGATCCCTGAACTGAAACCCTCCAAGTGTTATTTTAGTATGAACGAGTGCTACTGCAGTAAAACCTGATTTTTCGATGGCTACCAAAACAATGAACGACAGCTGGACACGGGTTGTCAGCCAGATTGAGAACATCTGGAGTGATGAGGACTTCGGTGAGAAGGAAATGAAGAAGGCCCGGGGTAACCTGACGAAGATGGTGAACCTGATCCATGAGAAAACAGGGGAGCCGAAACCGGACATCATGCAGAAAATCGCAGCTTTCCTGTGATATTCGATTGATTTCCTGACCGTGGATCCCACGGTCCTCGAAAAAGCCTGAATTGGTCCCGACAGCTCCCGCGGTCGGGACTTTTTCGTGGACACCGCAATCCCGCACCCCTCCTTCCGGTCACCACGCAATCCCGTCACCGCCCAGCCCTACGTTATGGCATCAACTCCGGCATCGACCAACAAAAACGAGGCAGCCCTTGCCGACATGCTTCGTGAGTGGCGCGAACGGTTGGGTGTCATACACGAAGGTGGCGGAAAGAAGCGCCAGGAGCGGGAACATGATCGGGGGAAAATGCTGGCCAGGGAGCGGGTCGCAGCGCTGGTCGATGATCCGGACACCTTTCAGGAAATTGGGGCGTTCGCCGGATACGAATTGTATCCGGATGATGGCGGCTGCCCGGCGGGGGGAACCGTCATGGGTACCGGATACGTCGAGGGCAGGCTGTGCATGATTGTGGCCAATGACGCCACAGTCAAGGCGGGCGCCTGGTTTCCGATTTCGGCGCGCAAGAACCTGCGCGCCCAGGAAATAGCGCTCGAAAACCACCTCCCTATCATCTATCTGGTCGATTCTGCAGGGGTGTATTTGCCCATGCAGGACGAAATATTTCCCGACAAGGATCATTTTGGACGGATTTTCCGAAACAATGCCCGGCTGTCGGCCCTCGGTATCCCACAGATTGCAGCCATCATGGGCAGCTGTGTGGCCGGTGGTGCCTATCTGCCCATCATGAGCGATGAGGCGCTGATTGTAGATGGGACGGGATCGGTCTTTCTGGCCGGTCCGTTTCTGGTGAAAGCGGCCATCGGAGAGGACGTGGATTCGGAGACGCTCGGCGGAGCACGCACCCACAGCGAAATCTCTGGCGTCACCGATTACAACGTACCGGACGATGCCACGTGCCTGAAAACCATCCGCTCGTTGGTGTCGCGCATGGGCAAGCGTCCTGTCGCCGGGTTTGATCGCGCGGCGGCGGCAGCACCAGGCCGTGCCACCGGGGACATTTACAGCCTCTTCCCGGCCTCAGCCTCCGTCCCATACGACATGCACGACATCCTGTCCTGCATTATTGACAAGGACTCCTGGACCGAGTACAAGGAAGGCTATGGTCGGACACTGATTACGGGCTATGCGCGTATTGATGGGTGGAGTGTGGGCGTGGTGGCCAACCAGCGCAAAATGGTCAAGGCCCGCAGTGGCGTCAAGGCCAAGACGGACGAGTTGCAGGCTGGTGGCGTTATCTACTCCGATTCGGCCGACAAAGCCGCCCGCTTCATCATGAACTGCAATCAGAAGCGCGTTCCTCTCGTATTCCTGCAGGATGTGACCGGGTTCATGGTGGGGTCGCGCTCTGAGCACGGGGGGATCATCAAGGATGGTGCCAAAATGGTCAATGCTGTCGCCAACTCGGTCGTGCCCAAGTTCACAGTCATAGTGGGCAATTCCTACGGAGCTGGCAATTATGCCATGTGTGGACGGGCCTATGACCCGCGGATGATCTGTGCCTGGCCATCGGCACGCATTGCCGTCATGGGTGGTGCCCAAGCGGCGCGTACCCTGCTCCAGATCCAGAAGGCCAAGATGGCCCGCTCGGGAAAAGAGGTGTCAGCCGACGAAGAAAAGGAGCTGCTTCAGGAAATGCAGGCGCGTTACGACCGCCAGACTACGCCGTATTATGCCGCTGCGCGTATGTGGGTGGATGAAATCATTGATCCGGCCGCCACACGCAACTGGCTGTCCCGTGGTCTCGAAATTGCAGACCATAATCCGGAGCATCCAACGTTCAATCCCGGAGTCATACAGACATGAGTGACGCAGATACAAGTGACCTGGAACCGGGGCCGAGAGCACGCGCCCTCCACCCAGAAAGCCTCTGGCAGCGCACGGCCACGCCCGAGGAAATGAACAGGCGCTGCCGCGGCACCATGGTCGAGCACCTCGGTATCGAAATCACAGCCTGTGACCATGACTCCGTGACGGCCACCATGCCGGTCGACGGGCGTACCATCCAGCCACTGGGACTGCTCCACGGAGGAGCCACCGCAGCTCTGATCGAAACCGTGGGCAGCGTGGCGGGAGCCCTGGCCGTTCAGGAAGGATACGTAACCGTGGGCCTCGACATCAATGCTACGCACGTCAAATCGGTCCGCGAGGGACTGGTGACCGCCACGGCGCGCGCAAAACGAATCGGGCGCCGCGTGCAGTCCTGGCAGGTGGACGTGGTCGATGCGGAGGGGCAGCTGGTGAGCACGGGCCGCATTACCATGGCCGTGATTCCCGAGCGGCGGTAAGGAGCGGGGTGGCGGTTGGTCAGCCCTGCGCCTGCAGCCCCGGCGGTCAGCTCTGGGCCTGCCCCGGCGCCATTGCGGTCAGATACTGGACGCTGAAGAGCTGGTCCGGGTCGGTCCACACGTGGTCGACCGTAAAGCCGGCCTTCTCCGCGAGGGCAGCGAACGATTCCAGTGTGTACTTGTGGGAGTATTCGGTCAGAATGGTCTCTCCCTCTTCGAACGAAATAACCGTGTCACCCAAAACCACCGTCTGCCGGGCACGGCTTTCCAGGTGCATTTCCATACGCTGCTCCGCCTCATTCCATAGGGCCCGGTGGGCAAACATGTGCGGATCAAAGCAGCCGGCCATGCGGGCGTTGATGTGCATCAGAATGTTCTGGTTGAACAGCGCCGTAACGCCCAATGCGTCGTCATAGGCCGCGGTGAGCGTATCGGTATCCTTGACCAGATCCACACCGATGAGTATGCCGCCCCCCGGGCCCACAATCGAGCACAGCCGGGACAGAAACTCGATCGCCTCCGCGTTTTCAAAGTTACCAATCGTGGATCCCGGAAAGAAGACCGTGATACGGGATCCCGGCGTGGGGTTCAGGTTCAGGGGGATGCGCTGGGAGTAGTCGGCGCAGACGGGGAGCACTGTCAGATGGGGATACGATTTTTGAATGTGCTCCGATGCGGAAATAAGGTGCTCCCGGGAGATGTCGATGGGTACGTAGGAATCGGCATCCGTCAGGTTGTCCAGTAGCAGACGCGTCTTGGTACTGGTCCCCGAGCCGTATTCAATGAGAATAGCGCTATGGCCGAGGGCATCCAGAATATCGGGCATATTGTCCGAGAGGATGCTCATTTCCGTGCGCGTCGGGTAGTATTCCTCCAATTCACAGATCTGGTCGAACAGCTGGGAGCCACGCCCGTCATAGAGAAATTTACTGGGTAGCATCTTGGGCTGCTGCGTCAGGCCCTGAATGACTTCCTCGGCAAAGGAGTCGATTTTGGGTGCCAGGTCCAAGTACATGGATACGGTAAAAGACATGGTAAGCGGTGTCAGCGTACGGGTCGAAGTCAGTGGCTGGGGTCAGCGGCTCGGGTCAGCGGGCCGGACGAATTGCGGAGAACTGCCAACGGGCGTAGCCCGGAAAGAAATTGCGGTACGTCGCGCGGATATGATCCGATGGGGTGGCAACGGAGCCGCCCCGGAGCACGAACTGGTTGTACATGAACTTGCCGTTATACTCTCCCAGTGCTCCTGGGGCTGCACGATATCCGGGATAGGGGGAGTAATGACTGCCTGTCCACTCCCACGCACTACCAAACAGGTTGTGGAACGAACCTGCGGGAGCATATTTGGAAGATATTTGTGGGTGAAACAGGCGCTCGTCGCTGAAATGCCCATTCAGGGTCCGATCCTCGGAAACGTGCTCCCACTCGAACTCGGTCGGCAAACGCCAACCCGCCCATCGTACGAATGCGTCGGCCTCGAAGTACGACAGATGCGTCGCAGGAGCATGCATATCCATGTTCTTCAGTCCGCCCATGGTGAATTCCTGCCAGCCGTGATCGGTTCTTTTCCAGTAGAGCGGATGCATCCATCCTTCGCGTTCCACGGTGGCCCAGCCCTCTGACAGCCAAAGTACCGGATTGTGGTACGCTTCATCATCGACGAAAGCCAGGTATTCTGCGTTCGTCACAGGACGCGTGGCCATCTCGTACCCTTCCAGGAAAACGCGGTGTGCGGGCCCCTCGTTGTCGTAGCTGAAGCCGGGTCCGTCATGTCCAATGCGCGCAATGCCTTCCGGAACGGCTACCCAGTCCATGTCAAGAGGCTCCGAGACGGGGACGGATGTGCCAGCACAGTAGGCTGGGTGAAGCGGGTTCACCGAAAGCACATGCTTGACATCCGTAATGAGGAGTTCCTGGTGCTGCTGCTCGTGGTTGAGTCCGATTTCCAGCACGTGGAGCACGTCCGGATGTTCGAGCGCGACAGGCGAATTGAGAAAGCGGAACATGTGTTCATCAACATACTCCCGGTACGCGAATACCTCTTCTACACCCGGCCTCGAGAGCAGCCCCCGGTGCGGTCTCGAAAAGCGCTCTCCCGCCTGCACATAGTAGGAATTGAACAGATACGCGTAATCGGGGTTACGGGGCTCGTATGATATGTCGTATTTTGCCAGAACAAATGTTTCAAAAAACCAGGTGGTGTGCGCCAGGTGCCACTTCGTCGGAGAAACGTCTTCCATGGACTGGATGACGTAGTCCTCGGTTTTCAGGGGGGCACACAGTGCGCCGGTCTGGCGGCGCACACGCGAGTATTTGTCGGCGAGAGCCGCCAGTGTTTTCTGCGGGGCCGGGGTCGTCTCTGCCTTCATCAGCTTTTGGAGTTTACCGTTGAATTTCCCGTCCAACATACGGATTCTGTGGCTTTGCGTCGGCACGATGTCGGCATCGGCCCGGGCGGTCCTGATGGCCAGGGTGGTTTTAACAGTCATGGTGGTTTTGCCGGTCATGGCGACCCCCGCTGCCGCGGAGTCCCGGAATGCGGCGGCCGCGGAGCGATGGGATCAGCTGGCCCGCGCCGATTCCCTGTATGCCGCGTTCGACAACCGGGCCGCACTCGAGATCTACGAGGATATCTTCGCTTCGGACTCGACCGGATTCCCATTGCTGTACAGACTGTCCCGGACGGCGGGAGATTTGGCGAAGGACGTGTTGGCGGAAGAGGGGAAGAAAGCCGCACGGCCCATCATGGAGCGCAGCGTGGACTATGCCGAGCGTCTCAAACGGCTGCATCCAGACCGCCCGGAAACCTGGTTCCAGTTGGCGGTCACCTGGGGTACGCTGGCCCGGACGCAGGGTGGGCGGGACAGGGTCAGGCTGGGCCGCGAAGTGGAAGAGTACGCATTGAAGGCGCTCAGTCTCGACCCATCCTATACGTACGCGTATCTTGTACTTGGCATTTTCTACCGGGATGTGGGCGCGCTGAACTGGATTCAGCGAACGTTTGCCAATACGTTTTACGGTGGGTTGCCCGAGGGTGGAGAGAAAAAGGCGCTGAAACTCCTCCGAACGGCGCTGGAGCTGGACCCGTCGCTCGTCATGACGCACTTTGAACTGGCCGTGACCTACCTCGCGGCAGACAACCAGCCCATGGCGAGGTATCATCTGGGTCGGGCCGTCAACCTCACTCCAATCAATACCGAAGAAGTGCGCCAGCAGGCCGAGGCGGTGCGCCTGCTGGCTGAGTTGGAGGCGAACAATGAATAGTTGTACGCTGGATGCGGCGCAGGTCGGTCATCGGTTCGGTCCGCGCATTCTTTTCAGGGAGATATCGTTCTCGCTCGAATCAGGGCAGTCGCTGGCGGTCACGGGGCCGAACGGATCGGGCAAGTCGACGCTGCTGCGCATTCTGGCTGGCCTTTTAGCGCCCAGTCGGGGGCGGGTCGAGCTACGCGTTTCTCCGCCGGACAGGGGGGAGGCGGATGGTGGTTTGGACCGCGGGGCAGGCTCTGGGCCAAAGGTGGTGGAGCGAGCGCTGCAGCCCCTCTACTGCGGGTTTGTGGCGCCGTATATGAGTGTGTATGGGGGGCTGACAGCCATGGAGAATCTGGCGTTCATTGCGCGGGCCCGACGGCTTGCCGGAGGGCCCGAAAGAGCGGTTGCGCTGCTGGAGCGGGTGGGGCTCAAAGCGCGCGCCCAGGACCCTGTGGCAACGTTTTCGTCGGGAATGATCCAGCGCATGAAGCTGGCCTGTGCCCTGCTACCCGAGCCGGATCTGCTGCTGCTCGACGAGCCGACGGTCACGCTCGATCCCGCGGGCCACGCGGTTGTGAAGCGCGCCATTGAGGATCAGCTCACAAGGGGGGGCATGGTGATTCTGGCGACCAACGTCGCAGCCGAAGCCTCCCTCTGCGCCGAGCGTCTGGAATTGGTGTGAGTGTGTAGGAGGGCTCACTCGGATGGTGAGCTCAGGATGGTTCGGCCAATGGGAAGGGGCGGCCGGATGGCGGGCGCGGCGAGCAGGATCGTGGGGTGGGCCTCCAGCGCTTCCTCGAGCCGTGTGGCGCAGGCATGCAGCGTGGCGCCGGTCGTGACGACGTCGTCAAGGATGATGATGGGGTTACCGCGCGGGATGTGCTGGACTTCGAAGGCTGCGTGCACATTTTCGAGGCGCTGGCGGGCGTGCAGCCGGGTCTGCGACCCGGCATGCTCCCGGCGCGCAAGCGCGCCGGGAGCCGCCCGGCACCCAAGGTGCCGGGCGGCACGCCCCGCCAGCACCGCCGCCTGGCAGTAGCCCCGCTCGAGGATACGCAGGCGGTGGGAGGGGACTGGAACTATGACGGCCTGGCGCAGGTCTGCCAACGGGCGCAGGTCTGCCGCCCGGCCCGACTCTGCCGCCTGGCCCGACTCTGCCGCCTGGCCCAAGTCTGCCGCCTGGCTCAGGTCTACCGCCTGGCCCAGGTCTGCCGGATGGTGCGGCGCTGACGCGTGGAGTGCGTGCGCCAGCGCTGGGCGCAGGCCAGCGGCGAGAATGTTGGCCAGCTCGGGACGCCCCTCGTACTTGAAAGCGTGGTGCAGACTACGGATGGGTGATTGATCTGAGAACACCCACCGCACGGCCAGTGGCCAAGAATCAATGAAGTACGGCATTTCCGCGACAGGGATTTCGCTCGCCGCAAGAAGGAGCCGGCACGCTCCGCACAAGGCCGGTCCGCCATCATGCCGCCGCAAGGGTGTGGGCTCAGCGGGGCGCGACGTATCGACGAGGAGGATTTTGCAATGGACGCAGCGGCGCGGTACCAGCGTATCGGCCCAGAAGACTCCGAGCTTTGCCAGCGGCCCGAGCACGCCGCCACGCTGACTCGCTGCGCCGCCACGCGGACCCGCTCCGCAGCCACGCTGACCCGCTGCGCCGCCACGCGGACCCGCTGCGCAGCCACGCTGACCCGCTGCGCCACGCGGACCCGCTCCGCCACGCTGACCTGCTCTGCCGTCCGCGGCCGCCTCGCCCTGGTTCATAGTGCCTGCCTCCCTTCGCATTGACCGCCAATGATGACCACCAGCATTGACCGTCAATTGACACTCGGCGGGCGAAATCGTGACCCGTTTTGCCGTATCATGGCTCAACAATCAGGCAACCACTGACATGAATACGGCAGCACGCAAGCGGAAGGGAATGTTGATCAAGAATACCAATCCCCGTTCCGTGACCATCAAGATGTCTTCGCGCAGTATTGAGCTCAATCCTGGGGATGAGGTGCTCATCTCGGCCGAAGAAGTACTCGATTCTGCGCTCAGGGAGTATCTCCAGGTACGCGGCGTGTCGATTGTGCGGCCGGCGCTCGATGAAGAGGAGGAAGCCCTCCGGGAATCGCTCCGGAAGTAAGAACCACGTATAGGCACTCATGAAGATTCTGGCACTCGAGCCGTGGTACGGCGGCAGCCATAAGGTTTTTCTGGATGGTCTGACCAACACGTCGCGTCATGATGTCAAGTCGGTGACCATGTCATCACGTTTCTGGAAGTGGCGCATGCAGGGTGGGGCCGTAACGCTGGCCAAGCATACGGAACGCCACCTTTCGGACGGCTGGATGCCCGATCTCATTCTGGCATCGAACGTGGTCAACCTGCCGGCTTTTCTGGCGCTGACCCGCTCCACGATCGCCGGCGTTCCCGTCGTGCTGTACATGCACGAAAACCAGCTGACCTATCCCCTCAAGGACGATGCCAAGCGCGACCACACGTACAGCTACATCAACTATCTGTCTTGTCTGGCCGCCGATCATATCGTGTTCAACTCGCAGTTTCACCACGATGAGTTCATGGAGGCGCTGCCGAAGTTGCTGCGCATTTTCCCCGACTATACCCATCTGAACACGGCACAGGCCATCCGATCGAAGTGCTCGGTGCTTCACCTTGGTCTGGATTTGAAGGGGCATGACCGCTACGCATCGTCCTATCCGGCGCACGCATGGGGTCCGGGCATGAAGCCGCCCATTGTGCTGTGGAACCAGCGGTGGGAGTATGACAAGAATCCGGAGGCGTTTTTCCGCGTCATGAACCGGCTCGACGATTCTGGACACCAATTCCGTCTCATCCTGGCGGGCGAGCACTTCGAGGAGCAGCCCAAGGAATTCGAGCAGGCGTTCGAGCGCTACGCAGAGCGCATCCTGCATTATGGCTATGCGGAAGACTTCCAGGAATACTCCCGGCTGCTGCACCGGGCGGATCTCGTTGTATCGACATCCATCCACGAATTCTTCGGCATCTCGATGCTCGAGGCCATTTATTGTGGATGCCACCCTCTGTTGCCGAACCGGCTGTCCTATCCCGAGCTGATTCCCGAGGCGCTTCACGCGCCGCTCCTGCACGCCCCCGTGCTGTACAAGGACGAGGAGGAGCTCTTTACCATTATGGCCAGCATCCTGAAAGGCGACGAGCGGCCGCTCCCAGCCACATCGCTCCGGGAAATCCCGGCGCATCTGGAGTGGAGCGAGCACGCCCGGCACTACGACGCACTCTTCGACCACGTGGCAGGCAGGGCCTGAGCCGCGCCGGGACCGCCCGCCATCCGCGACCGCCCGCCGCGCCCGGTCTTACATGTTTTCGGCCATCGCCTCGCCAAACTCGCTGCACTTGAGGAGCGTCGCGCCCTCCATGAGCCGCTCGAAGTCGTAGGTCACGCGCTTCTGGGAAATGGTCTTCTCAAGGCTCGACACAATCAGATCGGCTGCCTCGTTCCAGCCCATGAACCGGAACATCATTTCGCCCGAGAGGATCAGCGACCCCGGGTTAACCTTGTCCTGCCCGGCGTATTTGGGCGCCGTCCCGTGCGTGGCCTCGAAAATTGACAGCCCCGTGTCGTAATTGATGTTGGCGCCCGGCGCAATGCCAATGCCGCCGACCTGCGCCGCAAGCGCATCGGAAATGTAGTCGCCGTTCAGATTCATGGTGGCAATGACGCCGTATTCGGCCGGGCGGGTGAGGATCTGCTGAAGGAACGCATCGGCAATCACATCCTTGATCACGATTCCGTTCGGCAGCCTGCACCACGGCCCCCCGTCTATTTCCTCGGCGCCGAATTCCTCCTTCGCCAGTTCGTATCCCCAGTCGCGAAACGCACCCTCGGTAAACTTCATGATGTTGCCCTTGTGCACGAGCGTCACACTGGGTTTCTTTTCATCAATGGCGTACCGAATGGCCGCGCGCACGAGGCGCTTTGTGCCTTCCTCCGAAATCGGCTTGATCCCGAAGCCGCTCGTGGCCGGGAAGCGGACCTTCCCGAATTCCTCCCCGAATGCATCTGTCATGAGCGATACGAACCGGGAGGTTTTTTCCGTGCCGGCCTGGAATTCTATGCCAGCGTAGATGTCCTCCGAATTTTCCCGGTAAATAATCATGTCCACCTCGGCCGGATTCTTCACGGGCGATGGAACGCCCTCGAAGTACTGCACGGGGCGAACGCACGCGTAGAGATCCAGCTGCTGCCTGAGCGCCACGTTGAGCGAGCGGATACCGCCCCCAACGGGCGTCGTAAGGGGTCCTTTGATCGATACCAGATGGTTGCGGATGGCCTGGAGCGTGTCCTCTGGCAGCCACTGGCCGAACGCATCGTTGGCCTTCTCACCCGCAAAGACCTCGAACCACTCAATCTTCCGCTTGCCGCCGTACGCCTTCGCGACCGCCGCATCGAACACATGCTGCGCGGCGCGCCAGATATCAGGACCCGTCCCATCGCCTTCAATGAACGGAATAATGGGGTTGTCGGGTACATTCAGCGTTCCGTTTTCCATTCGGATGGATGCGCCGGCCGAGGGGGTTTTCAGGTTGTCGTACGTCATATTCTGGTCAGGTTCGGGCAGTTCACACTACCGTGCAGTGAAAATTTGTGGCAGTAGTTTCTGGTGAAGTATACGATTGGTGAAGGATACGATCGGGCTGCGTCACAGCCTTCCGAAAAGATGCCGCAGCCGGAGCTCCCACACCTTCCAGGCCGCCTCGCGGACAATGCCTTTGCTCATTTTGGACGTACCCTCTGTGCGTTCGGTAAACACGATGGGCACTTCCTGGAGCCGAAAGCCAGCCGTCCACGCGCGGTAGTTGACTTCGATCTGGAAGGAGTAGCCATTGGAGCGGATCCGGCCGAGATCAAGGGTCTCGAGCACGCGCCGGTGTATGCATTTGAAGCCCGCCGTGACGTCGTGTACGGGAATCCGTGTAATGGCGCGTGTGTAGACGCCCGCCGACCAGGATAGAATGAGGCGACTCAGCGGCCAGTTCATGATGCGTACGCCACCGATGTAGCGCGATCCGATGACCACGTCGGCCTCGCCGACTGCAACGGGCGCCAGCAGGCGGGGCAGGTCTTCGGGGTTATGCGACCAGTCGGCATCCATTTCGCAGACGGCTTCATAGCCGCGCTCAAGGGCAAAGCGGAATCCCTCAAGGTATGCCGTGCCGAGACCGAACTTTCCGGTACGCCGCAGCAGGTGGATTCGGGCGCCCAGTTCGCCTGCAAGTTCCGTCGCAAGTCCCTCCACCAGGTCACCGGTTCCATCCGGACTGTCGTCATCCACGACGAGCACGTCAAAGCGGGGTGGGAGCGCAAGAACGGTACGGACAATGCCCGTGATGTTCTCGGCCTCGTTGAATGTGGGTATGACGACGAGTGCCCGCAGGGTCGAATCTGGCGCGTGTTTGGAGTGGTCGCCGACGCTCAGTCGACGTATGCCGCGTTGCTACGCAGAAACGCCAACGTATGTTCGACCAGTTCATCGGGAAGAGCGGTAGCGTTTTCGCGCTGCTGACGGACGAGCTCAACGGTCGTCCTGTATTGATGGAAGTAGGCGCTACAGTCCTTGCAGCGGCGCAGATGCCGCTCAAATGCACTGCGGTCCTTTTCGGGCAGTTCGTCATCCATGTACAGCGCAAGGAAGCTGTTGACCTGCTCGCAGGGAGGGAGACCTGCGAGCTTCATCATGAACCGTTTCATTATCATGCTCGTTCCCTGATGTGCGAATCCAATAATTCTCTGAGTGTCTGGCGTGCACGGTGCAGGCGAACCCGCACGGCACCGTTGCTGATGTTGAGTGCCTCGGCTACTTCGTCGGTTGAAAGCTGTTCGATGTCACGCATGATCACCACCTCCTTGTAGTCGGGAGGCAGTTTCGCAATGGCATCGTGCACGAGACGTTTCCGCTCCGAGAGTTCGGCCATCTGCAGCGGCGACCAGGCGTCGGCCGAGCCGGTGAACATACCTTTCGAGAAGGTAGGTTGCATGCGCTCCACGTCCTGGTCGTCCAGCGAACTGGTCCGTTTGGCCTTGCGCAATGCAGCGCGCGCCTGGTTTATGCCGATCGCGTAGAGCCATGTGGTCAGCTTCGATTCACGTCTGAAAGTATCAAGGCGCAGGTAGGCCTGCAGGAACGTTTCCTGCATGATGGAGCGCGCCTCGTCGTCATCGCCCACCATTCGTACGATGACCCGAAACAGGCGGGGCGACTCCTGGACAACCAGCCTTTCGAATTCCCGCTTGCTTCCGCCAAGCAGGGCTTCTACATCAAGTACGGATTGAGTAGCAGGCATTCGGGAGATGTTACAATAGGATGAATTACACTCCCCGAACGACCACCCATGCCCGGCGTTCCGGTCAGGAGTGACGGCTGCTTTTTCTCCGCAACATCAGAGCGGAATGTCGTAATTGCATCCCATATAACATGACATGTCATTACAACTAACGTAAAGACTTGGTTAACGCCGTCGCATGTATCGCGCCCGGGTCGTATTATCCTTTGCTATCCATGTAACGATCCCCCATGCTCATGGCCAAACAAGCCCGCAAAACCGCCGCATCGACCCGGAACGGTACGAAAACCGGTACGAAAACCGGGACAAAGACCGGGACCAGGAATCCGAACGATCTTCCTGCGGAAATCAAGATCGATATCACGTTTCCTGTGTACGCCGCTGGCGCATACAGTCATAAGGACGTGAATGTGGACGAGGACACGGTGATGTCCATGTATCGCAATATGTTGCTGCAGCGCCGCTTTGAAGAGCGCGCCGCGCAGATGTACGGAAAACAGAAAATCGCCGGATTCCTGCACCTTTACATTGGGCAGGAAGCCATATCGACCGGTACGGCGACGGCCATCAATATCGGTGAGGATTCCGTGATCACCGCCTACCGGGACCACGGGCACGGCCTGGCGCTCGGCATGACGGCCAACGAATGCATGGCGGAGCTTTTTGGCCGCGTTGACGGCAGTTCGCGCGGCAAAGGCGGCTCCATGCACTATTTCTCGAAGAAGCACGGCTTTTTCGGGGGACATGGTATTGTAGGCGCGCACGTTCCGGTGGGCGTCGGCATTGCATTCGCGCACAAGTACAAGGAAGATGGCGGCGTGAGCATCTCGTTCTTTGGCGATGGCGCCGTGGGTCAGGGCGCTATCCACGAGGCATCGAACCTGGCATCGCTGTACGACCTGCCGGCGATTCTCGTGGTTGAAAACAACCAGTATGCCATGGGAACGGCCGTTCACCGCGCATTCGCTGAGACCGAGTTCACGCACCACGCCGCTGGCTACGACATGACGGCGGCGCTTGTGGATGGGATGGACGTGTTTGCCGTTACGAAGGCCATGCAGGACCACGTGAAATTGGCGCGCGAAGGCAAGCCGAGCATGCTCGAAATCCGGACCTATCGTTACCGGGGCCATTCCATGTCGGACCCCCAGAAGTACCGCACGAAGGAAGAGCTGGAGGCCAAACAGAACGAAGATCCGATTATCCGCCTCAAGAAGTACATCATTGACAACGGCATTTCATCGGCCGACACGCTCGATGCCATGGACGACGAGGTCAAGCAGGAGGTACTCGATTCCGTCGAATTTGCGGACAACAGTCCGTTCCCGGACCTCTCCGCGATCTACGAAGACGTGTACGAGGAGGACGACTACCCCTACCTCGCCTGATTCCCGAACCTGATTACAAGCAGAATACCCATGGCAGAACTACAGTTCAGAGAAGCCATCCGCGCCGCGATGGTCGAGGAGATGGAGCGGGACGACCGCATTTTCCTGATTGGCGAGGAAGTCGCCGAATACAACGGAGCCTACAAGGTGTCTGAGGGCATGCTGGAGCAATTCGGCGCCAAACGCATCATCGATACACCGATTTCAGAGAATGGTTTTGCCGGGCTCGGGATTGGCGCGGCCATGAACGGCCTGCGGCCCATTGTCGAGTTCATGACGTTCAATTTCTCGTTCGTGGCCATTGACCAGATCATCAACAATGCGGCCAAGATCCGCTACATGTCTGGTGGTCAGTTCAAGATTCCGATTGTATTTCGCGGTCCGAACGGCGCGGCTGGCCAGCTCGGCGCTACGCACAACACCAGTACGGAATCCATTTACGCCACCGTCCCCGGGCTCAAGGTGGTCTGCCCGTCCAACCCGAACGATGCCAAGGGCCTTTTGAAAGCATGTATCCGGGACGAAAACCCGGTGGTTTTCATGGAAAGCGAGGTCATGTACGGCCTCAAGGGCGAGGTGTCGGACGAAGAGGACTACGTGCTCCCGCTCGGAAAGGCCCATGTGGCCCGTGAGGGCGAAGACGTGACCATCGTGGCGCACGGTAAGATGTACTGGACTGCTCTGAAGGTTGCCGATCGTCTCAAGGAAGACGGCTATGGCGCCGAAGTCATTGACCCGCGCACCATCCGGCCGTTCGATATCGACACGGTCGTCGAATCGATCAAAAAAACGAACCGGTGCGTCATCATTGACGAGAGCAACCCGTTTGCGAGCATTTCGTCCGAGATCGCGTTCCAGATCCAGGAGCGCGCCTTCGATTGGCTGGACGCGCCCATCGCACGTATTACTGCCAAAGACGTGCCCGCCCCGTACGCCAAGAACCTGATTGACTACTATATGCCGCAGGAAGACGATGCGTATGAAGCCTGCAAGCGTGTCATGTACGTCGGCTGATCCCGCGCGGATGTCGACCAAATCAACCCTGAACTGAACGATTATGGCTATTCCTGTTGAAATGCCGAAAATGAGTGACACCATGGAAGTGGGTGTTGTGGTTTCATGGCTCGCAGAAGAAGGGGATGCGGTCTCGGCCGGAGACGTGATTGCCCAAGTGGAAACCGACAAGGCCACGATGGACCTTGAAGTCTACGACGACGGCGTGCTGCTGAGGCGCGTCATCGAAGAAGGCGCGGAAGTACCCATTGGCGGGCTGATTGCCGTGCTCGGCGAGGAGGGGGAGGACATTTCGGACCTTCTGGCATCGTACGACGGGGGTTCGGAATCGGGCGCGACGACGCCGTCGGATTCGGATGCAGAGGATGCGGGTTCGCAGGATTCGGATGCAGAGGATGCGGCCGCGGATGCAGAGGGTTCAGATTCGCAGGATTCGGATTCGCAGGATGCGGCCGCAGGCAGTGATTCCGCCGGCAGCGCCCCTGCAGCTGCGGCCACCACCACCGACGGCGGCCGGATCAAAGCGTCGCCGCTCGCCAAAAAACTGGCCGAAGAGCACGGGATTGACCTCGCCGCGCTCACGGGAAGCGGGCCGGAAGGTCGTATCGTGAAGCGGGACATTGAGTCGGCGCGCAGCGAGGGCGTTCCGGCCGCGAAAGAAGAGAGCGCAGCGTCCAGTGCCGCAGACCGGGCGCCGGTGGGGGGTGCCCAACCGGGCCGCACTGCCAAGACGCCGCGGCCTGCCGCAGGGGCTCCCGGTGCCGCGCCTGCTGGCGGCACGCACGAAGTGGTGGGGATCTCGCAGATGCGCAAGACCATTGCACGCCGACTGGCCGAGAGCAAGTTCACGAGTCCGCACTTCTACCTCACGGCAGATATCGACATGTCGAAGGCGGTCTCGTTCCGGGCGCAGATCAACGAAGCGAGCGCGGCGCAGGACGGTCCGAAGGTGTCGTTCAATGACCTGGTCACGAAGGCGTGCGCCCTGGCGCTGCGCAGGCATCCATGGGTCAATGCGTCCTGGGTCGAGGACAAAGGCGAAGTCCACCTCCACCACGACGTTCATGTGGCCATTGCCGTGGCGGTCGACGAGGGACTCCTCACGCCGGTCATTCGGAATGCCGACCGCAAGGGCCTCGGCGAAATCAGCTCCGAAACACGTGAATTGGCCGCAAAAGCACGAAATCGCGAACTGCAGCCGGATGACTGGAGCGGATCGACGTTTTCGACATCGAATCTCGGCATGTTCGGGATCGATGAGTTTACGGCCATCATCAACCCGCCCAATGCGTGCATACTGGCCATCGGTGCCATTCGCGATACGCCCGTCGTGCGCGGCGGACAGGTTGTGCCCGGCAAGCAGATGAAGGTCACGCTCTCGTGCGATCACCGCGTCGTCGACGGCGCCACGGGCTCGGAGTTCCTCACGGCCGTTCGGGGCTACCTGGAAGATCCACTGACCATGCTGTTATAAAATTGGCGCACCTGGCGCATATTTCAGACATTCACGTCGGTAAAATCGCCTCCATGCGCATTGTGGATGCGCTCGTTGAGGATGTGAACCGCGCGGGTGTGGACCTCGTTGCCGTGAGCGGCGACTTGACACAACGGGCGTTCCCGAAGCAGTTCAAGGCGGCGCGCGCGCTGCTCGACCGCTTCGAAGCGCCGTGGCTCGCCGTGCCGGGAAACCATGATGTGTACCCGTGGTGGCGTCCGGGATCGCGCCTCGTAAATCCGGTGAGCCGCTTCCGCACGTACATTTGCAATGATCCCTACCCGCAGTGGGCGCTTCCGGGCGCGCAGGTGGTGGGGGTCAACTCGGCGCACGGATGGACGATGATGGGCGGGCGCCTCGGGCCCCGGGACCGCGAAGCCATCCGCGACGGGTTTTCTGCTGCCGCGCGCGGCCGATTGGGTGACGATTCGGTCGCTGCGAGCGTTCCGAGCGGGGATGGCCCGGCCCGGTTCACTGACCGCCCTGTCCGGATTCTGGTGGTTCACCACCACCTGCATCTGCTTCAGGAAGTTGGTCCGCACGACGTGTCGCGGGGCGCCACGAAGGCGCTTCACGTCGCCGCTGAGGCCCACGTGGACTTGATACTTTGTGGCCATCTACATGTGTCGCACATAGAGCACGTCATGACGACGCGTCCGGGCCGCGCACCGGGCGCCGGGGCGGACGCCGAACACCGGATAGTTATCGCGTCGGCCGGCACGGCGACCTCGACGCGCGGCCGCCGCTCGAACCGGCACACCAATTTTTACAACCAGATCCGGACCGGCGACGGCTGGTTCGAGATCGAAGAGCGCCGCTATGACCCGGACGCGAATCGTTTCGACACTACGCGCGCCCAGCGTTTTGATGTGGAGGAATGAGGCGGCCGCGAGAGGCCGAAAAGCGGGGCCAGCGCAAGGCACCGCTCTGTCGAGTTCAAAATTCGTGAAACCGCGCGACAGGATGTATCGTAAGGCTGGTTGTCTCAGTTTCTGCATCCGTAGGCAATCAACGGTTCAGGGTCTCTTTTACCAATAAACAACATGACTCATCTGATCCTTTCAAAAAAATGGAATCGATTCAAAGTCCTTGTGATTGAGGCATCGAGCGTTTTTGATCTATCCGGTAGGACCGTTGCGAATAGCCATCGGATGATCGAGCCTCCATCAGCTTATCAGGGCGTGAGAGACGCATTCGTTGCCACTGGACGCCATATTGACACTGCTTCCCATCGGCTTGGTTCTGATGTGAAGAAGGACCAGATGGACCTTTTCGAGTAAAATATGTCAAGACGCGGACGTGCTAAGAATGAGCCAGTGCAGCGCAGATCCGAATCCGGCATCCAGAAAGCATCTGATTCTGGTTTTATTCAGCCTCCGTCGGGTGACAGGTCCATTATCACATACAAGCATGAGTCCGGACCTATTCCTTCAGTGGATGTCCTACGTGGTTACGAAGAGATCCTACCAGGGGCTGCAGATCGGATCATTTCTATGGCCGAGAAGCAGCAGGACCATGAGATAGAGGAGCGCAAGTTCATAAACCGAACGTTTGGCAATCTCGTCAAGTCAACTCCCAGGTTTGCATTCATTCTCTTGTTCCTTTTATTAATGGGTAGTTTTGTGATGTTCTACCTGGAGAAGGACGCGCCTGGCTACATTGGTCTTGTCACCACCGTTGCGGCTGCATTGATCAACCTGCTTAGGGTGAACGGGTCATCCAAGCCTTCTGATAAATAGATAGTTGTCGCACCCCTACACAGCAACAGCAGTCAGAATCACCTCAACACGGTCATGGTCCCCGTTTCGCGCCACGTCTGTCCGGCCGCTGCCGCTTCCACGACATACAGATAGGTCCCCGCGGCGAGCCCCGTTGCATCGACCCGAATGAGTTGGCTCTGGCCGGCCGCGAGGCGCCCGGCGTCCACGCGCCGGACCTCCCGGCCCAGCATGTCGACGAGCGTGAGGCGCACCGAGGCCGCCGACGGCACGTCCACGGGAATGGTCGCCCGGCCCCGGACCGGATTGGGGTAGATGGGGTGGACGCGGAGCGTGGTGGGGAGCTGGCTGCCCGCGTCGGGTGTGTTCACTCCGGTAGGGATGGCCAAATTCCGTACTTCGCCACTTCGAAGTACAAGAAGGGCTGTCTCACGCAGAAGAAGAACCGCCGTTGGCCTGCTTGAAGTCACGAGATCAAGTACGTATGTCTCTGTACTGTTCTCCGGAGGCCCGTATGCCGCCGTGAGTACGAGTGAACCCGGATCCAGTGGGACGGTCCCTGTTGTTTCTCCGGCACTCAATGCACCCAGCAGGATCGGCAGCGTGCCGGACAGACTGAGTTCCACAGTTGGGCCCCCGGGCCACGCGTGCACGAAGGCCAGGTCGACATTCGAAGTCCCGACCGGCGTCGCCCAACTCGACATGACCTGCAACGGAATATCGCCAGAATTGCCAGGAGGCAACAATACGGCGAGTCCCGTTCGTCCGGCATCGCCGATGGATTCCAGGTCAAGTTCATGGCCCTGGGCGGACTCGGCCATCCAGTCTATAGCCTGCACGCCGGGAGGCAGGCCGCCTGTCCACAGGGCCGACGCCGCTCCAGAAGTAAGGTTGAACATGCCTTCGCCGGTACGGATAGTCACCGGCTCGGCCGTAAGGTTTACGACCTGGGACTCGGCTGACTGCGCCGAGAGCAGGGTGCCCGTGCCCACCCCGACCTCGAATCCGGAAGGGGACAGCATGCCAGGCGCATCGATATGGCGAACCAGTAGGCCGGTTGTCGTTCCGGTGAAAACGGGCGTGCCCGGTATAGGAAGCCACGGGGACGCGTGCAGGCGCTGTCTGCGGATGAGTTGGTGGGAGTTGACGTTACCAGCAGGCGTTTCCGGCAGGGAAACGCTTACGGTAACGGGCTGGGACTGTGCAAAATTGACGGTACTGGTGAGCGACCAGACGGAGCGGGCGGCATCGACAAGAATGCGTCCGTCAGGCCCTGTAACTGGCAGCCCGTTTCGTTCGTGAGCCTGCGTCACTCGCGCTTCTGCCGTGAATGCGGCGTCTGAAATGTATCCGGATCCCGGCGTCAGGGAGATCGGCATGAAAACCGTACGGGTTCCCGTCGGAAACAGGATGGTGTCAGTATCCCCGGCCGTTACGCGGCGGCGGACCGGTCCGTCCACATGTCCCTCGACGCGCTCGAACCCGGGAAGCGGTGCCGTGAGTTCTGTCACGACATACTGGGAGACGAGCACACCGGAAACCAGTTCCAGCGTGCCCGTAAGGCGCAGCGTCGCTGCAGGCCCACGCAGCGTGAAGGGTCCTCCATCCGGAACGTCGATTCGCAGTCTGCCTACGCTCACGTCCCCGTTGACCAGCCACTCCTTTCCGGACCCGGTGAGTGTCAGTCGCTGCGGTGAGAACAGGCTTTCATCGACACTCAAATTGCCTCCGGCTACGATTTCGAGATTCGATATTTCGGCCGAAAGTGACAGGTCTCCGTCTGCACGCAATTGTACGTTTTCCCGCACGGCACCGTTCTCAACCGAGAGCGTGCCCTTCGAAGTGAAAGATGCCGTCTGGGAGCTGGAGATGGAGATGTTGAGGGCCGACAGGGCATCGGTTGCAAGAATCTGGTGTCCATTGAGACGGAGCCGGCTGGAGGAATCAACGCCTTTCACCGCAATGGAAGTTGCCTCGATATCCCGGGCAAGTCGAAGGGACGTCGACGGAGAAAGCAGTGCAAAGCGCGCCGTATCGAGAGGGACGGATTCGGGAAGCACGGACGACGTGAAGTCAAAGGAACCGAAGCTGGAAGCATTCAGACTCAGGTTTCCTTCAAACAAGGTGTTGGCGCCGGGCGTCCACGATGCCGCTGCGGCCGGATCAACCCCGCCGAGCGTCAGTGTTGCACCGGCCTTGACGGTCATCTGAGTCGATGCGGTGGGGGTGTTGAACCGGCCACTGAGCACGCGCACGTGTTCAGCGATCGTGATCGGCGTGCCGAGTGTCAGCACGTTCACCGACGGTCCGCGGTTTCCGGCGAGGATGGTGAGCGACTGGACGTGCGCCGGGAGTTCAATACCTGTCGTCAGCGTGGCATCCACAAAGCCGGAGTCGTGGCCCGTCCAGGATCCGTCGTCCATGTCATAGGCCATGTGGACGTCTCCATCCATGGACGGCGTGTGCGTGAGGGTTCCCTTGCCCCGCCTCACTATGATGGACCCGCTCGCGAGGTTGACCTCTCCCGCGCGGGCTGTCAACAAATTGGCACCTCGTTCACCAAAAACCATACGGTTCGTAATGCTCAGTTCACCACCGGTTGTAAGTATTCGGGTGGTACCCAGGATCCTCAGCGCAGGAATGACCGTGCTGCCTGCGACTGCAAGACTCGTGCTACCGGATCCGGTGAGGACAATTTCTCCGAAGAGGTCGTCGTTGAACAAGTTTTCGGGAAGGGCTCGGCTGGCCTCAGATCCGCTACCCGTGATGGGCGGGAGCCCGGGACCGAGCGTCAACGCTTCGGCCTGCGATGTCGTGATAACGATGTCGCTTCGGCCCAGGACGACCGAGCCGGCAAGTAGTGAAGCACGACCGCCATCCACAATGAGGCTGCGGGCAAGGGCGACCGTGGAAGGCTGCGTCAGGGTGAGCGATGTTGCAACGGATATCAGTTCGGCCGCAAATATGCGCAGGTCTTGGTGCAACTCGATTTCAACTGCAGAGGAAAAGCGGACTTCTGCCTGCTGCGTGGACGCATCGCCGGCTACAGCTGGCCGCGAGCCGAAGTCCGGCCCCACGCTCCATCGGGCGCCGCTCAGTGTGAGGCGGCTTGATCCGAGGCTGAGTTGTCCAGCTCGTTGGTCCAGGTTGCCCGTGATGGTCAGATCGTTGGCGATTTCTACGGTATGAAGTCCGTCAGGTGTCGCGTCAAGCCGTATCCGTGGGAGTTCGGTTCGTATGCTGACCGAATGGCTTCCAGCGAGCTCGAGATATCCGTCCATGTCACGCGGCGACGTGACGGACCAATCCACCGGACTCTGTATCGTGACGGGAACGGCGTCGAGTACGCGAATCCGCGAACCGGTATCGAGCTGGATCTGGCCCGCCTGGATGCTCAGCTGACCGCCTGAACCTATGGCGATCTGTTGGGCGATCCTCAGGCGTCCACCCGTCATTTCAAGGGCTCCGACCGCAAAAGGGGTCGCGGATTCGAGTGCAACGTTTCCGCGCGTCAGCGTCAGGATACCCGTGGCCGCCATGTCCATGAGCACTACTTCCGCAGAGCCAATCGGTACATCGATGTTGAGCCTGCCAACACGGGAAGGACTGCCCACGAGGCCGCGCAGCTGTGTTCCAGGCGCTGAAATGAAGAGGCGTCCGGGCCCGGAAAGACGCCCTTCGAGCGTATGAATGACTCCCGAACCAGCCAGTTCGATATCCGCTCCGTCAAGCCGGACGAGGCTGCCGGACCGGATATGAAGGCTTCCTGACAGGTCGAGGCTCCTCGCTATGCTCAGGCCAAACACCGGCGGATTGTTCACGGCGTCGCGGATGTCTACATCGAGGCTGTGCACGAGCCCAGAAACGAGCTCATTCCCCGGTTCGGAAAGACTGGCTACGTCGCCTGTATAGGCCAACTCATATCGACTCTCGGGAAGAATCTGCACGGCTCCGGATGAATTGATGAGTCCACGACCGTCGCGAAGACCGCCATGCCCCGGAGAACTGGTAAGCCGCAGCGTCATGCGCGGAAGATCGGTGTTTCCGGGCGAAGCCAGCAGGACGGGTCGCCCGCTGAGATCAAGGCCTCCGCGGGTGAACGTGATGCCGCCAGCCAGGCGCACGGGTTCGGACCCCGGACTGGCCACGACGACGGCATCCGGATCGGCGAGGTCGATCTCAATAGGACCCCATGTGCCGGTGCCCTGCAGGGTGTGGCTGGGCAGTATCCCGTCAATCAGTACCCCGCCAAATGGCCCGCCAGGACCCGTAAAAATGAGCGAGCCCGTACCGGAAATGGATCCGTTGTTGATGGCCTCGGGTGCAGCATCGGCGCCCGCGTGTCTGATTGATGACTGGAGGTCCAGCGCGGCGCCGTTCTCGACACGGAATGTACGCTCTACACGCACACGCTCGCCGGTTACCTGGACTCTCGACGCGCCTCCGACCACGAAATCAGTCACTTCGAATGGCTGTTCAAATGTAAGCGTGGAAGGCAATGATCCACCCACCCTGAGTTCGGTAGCAATACCCGAAATATCGGCCGATAGACCAATATGCAGGTTGCGGCCCGTACGCAGACTGGCTTTGGAGAGCGAAAAGGTAGCCGATAGGACGGTCAAACTATTCGATGCGAACAGACTGCTTCCCGGGGCGAGTTCTGTCAGGCCGCCCTCAAGCTCTACATCTCCCGACACCAAAAGCGTGCGTGATCCGCCCAGCGCAAAACTACCCGAGAGGACCAGCAGATTTCCGAGGATGGTACCATTTTCTGCCAATGTGACGTGAGAGCCAGCCACCTCGATAGAGGGTAGCACGGACGTCGTAAATCCGGAAATCGTGCGTTCTGTGGGTACGTCTGCAAGTACTCCTGTGGGTCCGTCTGCGGGCGGATCCGCAAAGCGGATCCGCCCGCCCGCTACAGGCTCGAACCGGCCATTCGTACGGGACAGGGAGGCAAGCAGGGTAAGTGTGCTCCCAGAATCCACGACAAGCTGTCCCTGCTCCAGGTTCAGGGATTTTTCTACAGTCACGTCGGTAGCAATTCGAACGTTTGCACCTTCTTCATCAAAAAGCAGATCTGGGAGCACAACCGGATCCGAGTCGCGTACATCCAGCACGCCATCCGTGCCAGCAGCCAAGCCGCTGTCCGGCCAGGTGATCTGACTCGATTGGATACGGAGCACGCCGCTGGCTTCGAGGCGTCCGACTTCCTGCAAATCCACCGCGGCATCTGTCAGCTCCATGCCGCCCGTAAGCCGCATCGTCTGATTCCCGGTATGTACGGACAGGGAACTGCTCCGGACGGAGAGCCCGCCCATCTGAATAGATGCTCCGCCCGTTGAAACACGGGTTGCACCGCGTTCAATACGGAGGCTCGTCATGGGTCCGGATGCCGACACGTCCAGGTTGTCGGCCATCGATACAATGTCCGGGAGGGCACCTGCTACATGCTCCTCAAAAGAATCCGCACCCGTCCTGAAAACAATGGATCCAAGAGGATCAGGGAACGTGGACCCGGAATCAAAAAAAGCACTCCCAAGCACATGAAGCTCTGTTTCTGTCGACAACCGAGCAATGGATTCCGTCAATTGAAAGGAGCTCGTTTCGAGCCGTGCCCCGGGTGCCAGTTCGACCTCGGACTGGGCCACTCCCAGAGATGCACGGCCTGAGAAGGAGCCATCCACGACCATGCGTGCTCCGCTTTCCAGAGAGAGGACCGATGTTATGTTGCCAGACCCCTGAACATCCAACCTGGCGCCCACTGCACGTACGCCGAAAAGCGTTCCTGTGAGCTCTATGGTGGCATTCCGACTGATCTCCATGGGAACGGCTCCCGATGTCGAGGTCACGGTTCCAGCGACGGTGATCCGGGCTCCCTCCGTGGCTGGATCCAGAAATCCATTGCCTGTCTGGAGCACGGCCGACGCATCGACCATGAAAGGCGTGCTCCCGGTGATGGATGTGTTCCCCCACACGGTAGCCGTGCCAGAGCGGATGCGCAGAAAGCCGGACCAATTGCGGTCGGCGGGGGCATTTTCGACGCCGAGACTGAATGTGCCGGACAGGTCAAGCTCGATTATTGCTCCTGGTACCCCGGTGATCTCTGCAAGGTGACCCGATACGGCCAAAAGGGAGACGGGCCAGGCCCCCGATTCGGCAACGAAAAGATCGCCAATGGTCAGTTCGGCCACCTGGAGCATGAAGTGACCGGCAGGTCCTGCCAGTTCGAGACGCGACGCGAATTCCAGGCGGGCCGCTGGCAGGGCTCCGTCGATGGTGCTCGAGGAGGGTTCCAATCTGACGTTGCCTGAAAATGTGAGCAGCTCGTCGGATTCCGAAGTGAATGTGGCGCCGGTCAGGTCCAGATCGGATGAAACGACGGTGGCCGCGCCGGATCTGTGCACGAGTTGCCCGCCTATGCCCGGGTCGGGAACGAAGGAGTGAGCGCGCGGGGCGGAGTTGGTCAGCAGGATGCGCCTCGCTGAAGGCGAGATGACGGGAAATCCGTCGAGACTGCCGTCCCCGAGTTCAATCCGGGCGTCCGTGCCACTCATGCTACCAACCACGTCTTCTATGACAACGTTTACGCCCGGGTCAAGACGGAGGGTGCCGGCGCGCAGGACAAAGGATTCCATTGCCCCCGGAAAGTCGTTACCGCCGTCGTTGAGCACACCGGATCCGAAGACCAGATTGCTGCCAGTGCCGGCAGCGATGGTCAGGCTGCCCCCGGGAAGGTCCAGGATCAGGTTGGCTCCGGAAATGCGCACCGACGGTTCACCGGCGAATGAATTGAGGACCATCGTGATGTTTCTCCCGCCGCCGGTGATGGACACGCCATCGGCATCGTCCCCGCGGAAGTACTCCCCAGCGGCCACGCAGGCCGCCTCGTTGTCGGAGAGACGGTCGAGCGCCCGTTCGAGGGAGCGCAGAGGCTGCGTCAATGTACCCGGGTTGGAGTCGGCCCCGTCACTGGCATTGACATATACGGCACAGGCAGTCTGGGCGCGGGCCGGACTGGTGGACGGATGGATAAGAAAGATGAGAATGAGCAGTAGCGCTATACGCGCTGGCGCTCCGGGGCTCGTTGGACGCACAATCAGATGATGGATGGTGATGAGGTCGCTCATCAAGGTAGTTTATGGCTGCGGCACTTGACAATGGCCTCTTTTCAGGGGATCTTGTCCACGATGGTAATTCTACACGCTCTTGCAGCCAGCGGCCATGAGAGACGCGCCGATTTTTCGACGCGGGATTGGGTACTGCAGCAGGAAGTCGTGTATGAGTAGCCGTATCGTGGAAGAAGAGACTGCGCTATCCCGCAGGGCTTTATTCCGCATAAACACAACTACTTCAAAAGCATACGCTTTGATATTGGAATCTTGGTTATCCACCCACCACGTACCTCGGCATGCAGACTCTTTCTGCGTGACCGGGTTTTTTGCGTTTGGAAATGATGGCCAATCCACTGTACCTGGCGTCTGCCGGGTGAATCGTTTCGACATCAACTCATCAAGTCCACAAGGATGAAAACAAGAGAGGCACAGTCTATGGGTAATTCAAGACTGCTACAATTCATGTCACGTTCGCTGATCGCGATTGCAGCCCTGGTCTTCTTCACCGGAGTCCAGACCACGCTCGCCCAGTCGACAATTTTCGTGTCTTCTACCACCGGTAGCGATGCATTTGACGGACAGAGCGCGACGATCAGCGGCGGCTCCGGTCCGAAGCAGACCCTGGCGGCGGCATACGCTACTGCTGCTGCTGGTGATACAATCAGCATTGAGGCGGGTGCGTATGGGGAGAACTTCGATTTCGGAACAGCAGGCAAAGGTGTTTTCGTCGTAGTCCGCCAGGCGGGTGCCGTGACGGTGGCAACGTTTTCGGGTACGTCGACAATCGCGGTTACAACGGGCACGATTGACCTCACGGGAGGCGTGGGCTCCGTCGCCGTTTCGGGCGGCGGCTTCACATTGACCTCGGGCACGATCAACCTCGGCGCCGGTAAGCTCGCATTTACAGCTGCAACCGCCCTGACGGTCACGGGTGGAACCGCGACAAGTGCCTCGCCATCCTACACGGGTGCGGTTACCGCCAGCTACACCAAAACGGCAGCCGGTTCGGCCGGCACAGAACTTCCGGTCAATCTGAATGCCGGTGGCACGCTGACCGTGAATGGGGGGTTCAGCACGACGTTTCCCAATGCCGTGACTGCGCCGGGTGGTGTTACGATTGCGGCTACCGCCACGGGCACAACGACATTCAACGGCGCTGTTGCTGTCAGCGGTGCGTCCGGTGTTACGTTTGCTGGTGGATTCAACGACGTGGTGTTCAATTCCACGCTCGGTATGGGTAATGGCGCGTTTTCGACTACAGCCGGTGGAGTTACTCCGTCCGTCACGATCAACGGCGGCTTCACGGCGACGCAGGACCTGGTTAACCAGGGCGGTGCGATCACGAATGCTGCTGGTGTCACGGTGACCGTGGCCACTATTTCAGTAGGCGCCGTCATCGTTGGCGCAGGCAATGCTGCTTCCGATCCCCTTGGATATACGCTGACGAACAATGGAACCATGGTGGTTACCGGAGCCATTACGGAAGGCTCGGCAACGGATGCGAATGAGACCGATACGAACGTCATTGCACTTACGAACGCGGGCAGCCTTACAGTTGGTGCCAGTTCGTCCATCGCGGGAGTTTTCGATAATACTGGCGGTACGCTTGCTCTCGGCAGCACAACCCTAACGTTGTCTGGCGCTGGCCCTCACGTAGATATGGGTACCATCACGGGTGCCGGTTCAACCGTTGTTGTTTCCGGCGCTTCTTCGGTTCCGGCATCGGCCGGAGCCGCGGCCCCGGCATTCGACATCGCTGGCAATGTGAATATCACAGGTAATGGTGGTGTTGCGGGAGCGTTGTCTGTAGCAGGCAATCTCTCAAACTCAGGTACAGGAGATATCACGGCGGCAACCCGTGTCGGAGGCAACCTTACGCTCTCCGGTGCCGGTGCGGACATTTCCGGTCTCGGTAGTAGTGTTCTTGTAACGGGCAATGCGACATTTGCCGGAACGACGGCAGTTACCGCAGGGGCAGGCACAAACCGTGTAAACGGTTCTGTGACGGTCAGCGGAACGTTGACGCTTACGCAGGCTGCTGCCGGTGGCGCAGGCCTTGCGGTAAGCGGAGCGGTACCGTTTACAGTCCGCGTCGGATCTCTGTCGGTTTCGGGCTCGGGTACGCTTACCGTCCCAGCTGGCGCGACGCTACTGTCGGACGGCAGTGTCAACACGTCCAACGGTGGCGTGTTTGCTGGCAACCCGGCGAACAACTCGGCAGCAGACAATGCACGGGTGGCATTCCTTCTTCCAAACAACGGAAATGCAACCTATTCGCCCGGTCCGAATACCTCGGTTGACGACCTGTTTGTACATCTCGCTGCGGGTGGAACGGCAGCAACGCTGACGCTCGGACAGTCGATCGCCATTGACGAAAACTTCACTACAGATGCAGGGACGAGTGTCAGCCTCGGCAACTTCCTGATTCGCGTGAATGGCGCGACGGCGGCAGCTACGATCAACGGCACCATCGCCACTCCTGCTGGGCAGGATGGAGCGTTGGCATTTGAGGGAGCAACCACCACATTGGGTGGTCTTGGTAACATTTCCAACCTCCTCGTCAATGTGGGCGGTGGCAACCGCCTGTCTGTGCTCGCCGGTACAAGCGTTGACTTTACCGGAGCCCTTACGCTATTCAACGGCGGTGTCACGGTCGCAGGTGGATCGGACATTTCGCCATTTGGACCTACGGCCGAAGTACGTCGCAATGCAGGCGGTGCGGCGGCCACAGATATTGTCGGAGCCGGTACGTTCAATGGCGATACACGCACGTATATACTGACCGTTTTCGGGGCAGGTCCGGTGGCAGCTGCCAGCGAATTTGCTGTGACGGGTATCAGCACGCTCAACGTTCAGGACACGGCTGTCTACACGACTGACAAGGCAGCGACAGTGGGTAACGTAAACGTCGCATCGGGTGCACAACTCACACTGGGCGAGGCATTCAATCTGACTGCGACAGGCGTTGTAAACAACTCGGGCGTCTTCGAAGGAACGGCCCTTGGTGTAGACGAAGTCCTGATTCTTGCAGGAAACGACCAGACGCATACGAATACGGGCAATATGGGCCCAGGGTTGGTCGGTTTTACTGTCAGTGCCCAGGCCTCAGGAATCGTATTCAATGGTACGGCCACACTGAATGCAGGTGGCCTGCAGCGTGCATCCATCAACAACCTTATTGTTGGGAACGGTGCGGGCGCTGCAGAGTCCATCACAATGAGCAATATCCAGCAAGTCAATGGAGCCGTTTTGGTTGCGTCTGACGGTTCACTCACACTCGGCCTCGTTCAGGATGACGGCGTTGCCGGTACCGGCAACGGTGACGAGGGCTCTGTCGATGGTACTGTCGCCGTAGCCAATGGTGGCTCCTTGACATGGGCCTCGAATGCAATCGCTGATGCTGCCATCACGGTGGGAACGGCACCCATTGGTACGGCACCGACGTTTGATTTCAATGGCAATGTCGTTGGGACGGGCACTGGAGCTGCGTCCTTTACGTCGGTATCCAATGCCAATCTCGGTACATCGGGTTCGTTTGATGCCAACCACGCTGTAGCGCTTTCCACGAACTTCGATGGCGCGGCAGTCCCGACGGCAGCGTTCCCTGGTCTTATCGTAGACGCTGGTGCAACGATCAATGCGGCTCCCCAGTCATTGGCTGTTGTTGGGACCACTGATGTGAATTCCACATGGGGAACGGGTGGTTCAGCATTGTCGCTTTCCGGTACGGTGTTCTTTGGCGATACATTCACCACGAATGCCAATGTGACGATCAGAGGGACGACGGTTACTACTGAAGGAGCTCACACGATTGCCGGTACGCTTACGCATAATGCTACCAACGTGGACTACTCAGGTGATGCATTGGTGGCCAACAATCCGGATAACCTTGTGGTTACTGGTCTGTTTACGCAGACTGCTGGTGACGTCAGCCTTTCGGGTATTGATCTGCTTTTCAATGGTGGTATCACCTATGCGGCTGGAGCCTTCACGGCTGATCCAGCGCCTGGTGTTGCACGTCTGGCTGCAAGCCCTGCCGCCGTCACGGGCATGACTGGAGACTTTGTTGTCTTCGGTGGTGGTGCCCTTACGGTTGGAGCTGCTCCTTTCAGTGTACCCAACTTTGCTGTCAGTGCACCGCTTGCTATTGCTGGCGGTGATGCGGTAATCGTGCGGGACTTCCTGTACAATCGGGTTGGCGGCGGTATTACGGTAGCCAATGCCGTGGCACCTGCTGCAGCGGGTAGTCTTACACTGGGCGACGGAGCTGGGCAAATGACAGTCCATTCCGATGGCACTACGATTACGCGTGTCGGTGGTGGAACGAACCTGGGCCAGGTCAATTTTGGTACGGAGTTCGCAACGGATGGCCATCTTATCTATGATGTTGCTGCGTCAATTCCGGTAACACTGGAAATGCCAGCCGCATTTGATGCGCTTACCATCAAGGCACCGGCAGGCGGTACACAGCTGGCTGCGGGCGCCAATGTCACGGTCGACAACCTGACGCTCGACGGCCCCGTTGACGTGGAAGGTGCTACCGCTGGTGCGGGCGAGAGCTTGGCGGTGACTGCGGGTGGTGCCGTGACCATTGGTGTCAACGGTTCCATCCTGAACGAGTCCTATGCGCCACAGAGCACTACGGACTTCACGCTGACCTACGACAATCTGGCGACAACAACTTCCACGTTGACGTGGAATGCCGCCCATGAGCCGGACGTTGTAATTTCTCCGGTCGTCGCTGCTGCAGGTACAGTTGCACTCCATGCTAACCGGACGGCGACTGACCTCAGCGTTACCGCTGGCGATACGTTCGATCCTTTCACATTCAACATCACCATCAGGGGTACGCTGAACCTGAACGGCAACCCGCTGGCAATTCAGAGCACGGGCGTTCCTGCTGGTGCTGTTGTCTTCGCCGGGACAGAGGCCCAGACGCTCAACGGTGGAATGTTTTACAACGGTGGAGTAACGCTGAATAACGAAGCCGGACTCACGCTAACCAACGGTAACCTGAACCTGACGGACAACAACACGAATGCGGTGTGCGGCGGTACGGTTGCTGGTACCAACCCACTGACACTCACCAACGGTGTGCTTACAACGGGTACGAATCGTGTCATCCTTTGCCACACAAGCACGACGTTCCAAGGCTTCTCCCGCACGAATGGTGCGGTCTTTGGAAATGTTCAGGTAACGGTTGACGGAACGGGTTCGCCGAACACGACGGACCGCGTTGAATTCCCACTCGGGGATGACGACATGAACTACCGCCCGTTTGCGATCACATTCAACACGCCGAATACGCTCGCTTCTGATCCTGTTCTGTTGGCTACGTACAACGATGGAAATGCCATGGGCACCAATGGTCTTCCGATATCGGCTGTCGACGAACTGGGCAACCTGTTTGAAGTCGGTCGCTATTCGACGGAGTTTCATTGGAGGGTAACGTCATCACCGTCTGTGACTCCATCCATCAATTATGATGTAGAGTACCGCGCAGCCGGCTTTACCAACTTCGCAACCGAAGACATCGAGAAGACCCGGGCCCTCCGTCGTCAGGACGGAAGCCTGAACAACTTCTGGATCAAGGTGGCGAACGGTGCTGCCGACAACGACAACTTTGCCGTTTCCGCAAGCGAACCGGTACTGGTTGCACGTAATGCTGTCGGTGCCATAAACCAGGACGGCGTCCTCTTTGCCGTTGGTCTTGAGAACAACCTGGCCAGCAACGACGTGGACGCGCTGACGCTCAATGCCGGAAACACCGAAGATGTAACGCTTGCTACGGCGAACAACGATTCGGGAGTGGACGTATTCCATGGCGGTTCGCCAGCTGCAACAGCACCACGGTACACGTACGTGGTTACAAGTGGTGATCCTGCTGTGGCCACGGGTGCGACGGCCGGTGATGTGCTGACCGTAACAGGCGTCGCCGTTGGAACCACGACGCTCACCGTAGAGGCTACCGATTCATTCGGTGCCGTTACCTCGACAACCGTTGCGGTAACGGTCAATGCAGCATTCGAAGCTGCTGAAGCGCTCGCTGACGTGACGGTAAATGACGGGACTGCTGATCAGACCGTAGACGGCTCCGTTGCCTCCACGGGCGGCACGGCACCGGTTACGTATGCCGTAGCCACGTCAGACTCGACTGTAGTAACGGCCGTAGTTGACGCGGCGGGAGAAATCACCTTGACGTTCGTCGGTACGGGAACGGCTACCATTACGCTCACGGCGACAGATGCCGAGGGCGATACGGTGGTCACGGCGTTTGACGTAAATGTCAATGCGGCGCTTGTCGCGGCTGGTGGTCTTGGCGATGTTACCGTTGTAGAAGGCGCTGACGTGGATGTTGATGCATCTGCTGAGTTCTCCGGAGGTACGATTGCCGACGACTATGCGTTCAGTGTAGAAAGTGCGGACCCGGGTGTTGCTACCGCAACAAACGCGGGTGCAGCGGTCACGGTGACCGGTGTCCAACCGTATGTCATCACAGGTGGTGTGGTTGCAGCCGATACGGCTCCGGTGACCATCACGGTGACTGCAACGGATGACCTTGGAGCCACGGGTACCTCGGCGTTCACGGCAGATGTTAATCCTGTCGCGGGTAACGTTGACGGTTCGGGAGGACCTACTGAAGTGGGTGCCTCGCTGACGCTCGACGCGTTTGTCGGTTTGCAGACGCTTACGGCCAAGCAGACCATTGCAGCGGACTTCAATAACTCGGGTACGGTCAACGCATTTGACGCCGCGCTCATCTTCGATGCGTTCGTCAACGGCAAGTCCGAGCTGGTAGAGTTCCCGGCTGCGACCATCGCATACGGCGATCTCAACCATGAAGGGAATCTGATTTCCATTCCTGTGCAGATCACAGGAAACATTGGTGAGACCAGGGCCCTTTCGTTCTCCACGACGATCGATCCTGCCTACGCAAAGGTTGTAGGTATTGAGTCGACTCTTGGCGACGGTTGGATTGTGCGCAGTGCAACGAACGATGATGGCAGTGTGGCACTTGCCGCGGCGGGTTACGGAAGCGTGACATCCGACGGAACGGTTGCCATCCTGACACTCGAGTTGGTTGGCGACGCTGGTTCGTTCAATCTGCGGGCCGAAGGAGCAGTCAATGACAACCCGGTTGTTAATATTGACGAGTTGGAGGTCGTGGAGCTTCCGGAAACGTTTGCTCTCAACGGCAACTACCCGAACCCGTTCAATGCATCTACGACTATCAGCTTTGATCTGCCGCAGGCAGCAGAAGTTGAGATTGAGGTCTATGACCTGATTGGTCGTCGTGTGATGTCGATTCCGTCCCAGACCATGCAGGCCGGTGCCAAGCGTTCAGTATACGTGGACGGTAACAGGCTTGCATCGGGATCGTACTTCTACCGGGTCATTGCCAAGATGGACAACAAGACCATTGTCGAAACAGACCGCATGATGCTGGTCAAGTAAACAGGCATGATGGGCGGGGCCATGAGGCCCCGCCCATGAATGCTTTCATCTGGCAAATCACCTATTGAAGAGCGACAATCCAATGCATAAGCTTCTAAAAAGAATGACACAGACGATCACAGCTTTGCTGATGGTCCTGCTGGTCGGCACACAGATCGGTACGGCCCAGGTCGCTGTCACCGTTGGCGATCTTGCTGGCCGCCCCGGAGAAACGGTCGCTATACCTGTTAACGTCTCCAATGTGGAGAATGAGGCAGGAATTCGCGCATTTGGTTTCACCGTGGTATCGGATGCGGGTGCAAACTTCGTCGGTCACAGTACGAATGGCTCGCTCTCGAGTGATGCGGGCTTTCTCGTCAACTCAAGTCCAGGCGGCCTGGACCGTGTTGGTGGTACCTGGCAGGGAACTACAGAAATCACGGAATCAGGCACACTCGTGTATCTTCTCTTCGAACTGACAGGAGCAGATGGTACAACGGGGACGGTTACGCTCGCGGACTTTGAACTCAACGACGGAAATCCGGCAGTAACCGGGACGTTGTCTTCCAATTTCACGATTGCAACACGTTTCATTGTAGCCAACGACGCATCGGCGGGTACAGGACAGGAATTCGAGATTGAAATTGTTCTCGAAGACCCGCTTGAAACATCCGATGGCGTGATCTCCTTCACCTTCGATCTGGACTATGACCCGGCACTCATGACCATTGACGGGATTTCCATCGATGGCGGTATTGCTTCGCAGTTCAGCAACGTGGCTGGTAATGATCAGGATGCAGATACGTATCGTGTAGCCGGTGCCGGCGTAGCGGACGGTGCGGCGGAGGGCGTAGGCTTGCTTGTAAAGGTGCTGGCTACGGCTGGCAGCAGTTCAGGTACCGGGGCTCTGACCCTCAGAAACGTTGAGTTCAATGACGGAACGCCCGTGTATGCCGCGACAAACGGTACGCTGACCGTGAGTTCGTTCAACGTCCCGCCAACCTTCACCGCGGAACTCTCCGATACGGAGATTCTTGAAGACAGTGGAATATTTACGTTCGACTATGACGCAACGGACGCCAACGGCGATCCGGTCACGTTTGCGTTGACTGCTGGTCCCGGTAGTATTGACGCCTCCACGGGCGTATACACGTTGGACCCGGAGGGTAACAGCGGTGTCCAAACAATTACCGTTGCTGCCAGTGATGGTTTTAATTCAACGGAAACGTCTGCGACGCTGACGGTCATCCGTGTGGATTTCCTTGCGGCCAACCTCGCGGGTTTTCATGAGGTACCGCCGGCTGCTACGGTCGCAAGCGGTATGGTCTGGGTACGCCTGGTAGCTGACCAGGGCACGTTGGAAATTTCGGGAAGCTTCCAGAATCTTGGAGGGGCGTTTACTGCCTCCCATATTCATTTGGCCGGAGTCGGTGTCAATGGCGGTGTCTTGTTTCCATTGTCTCCGTCTGGTGGCGTATTCAGTCAAACAGTAGACGTATCCGGCGCATCGGCTTCAGAAATGTCAGCGCTCAGGAATGGAGGCACGTATGTAAACGTGCATTCGACAGCGTATCCCGCTGGAGAGCTGAGGGGCCAACTTTTGGCTGCGGATAACGTTGCACCAGGCAGTGTAACGGTGAATGCGCCCAGTGAGGTCGTGATATCCGGAGACCCGGATGAGGAAAGGCTCACAGTAAGCTGGTTGCCGGTTTCTGATGCCAATGGTGATACCGTTCATTACATTTGGCAGGTATCGGCAAACGCCTCGTTCACGGACATCATCGGCATGGAGGCTCTTGGCACGACCAACAGTATCACAGCCACGAATGACGATCTGGCCCAGGTGTTTGATGAGGTTTCAGGTGGGTCACCGGGTAACGTCGATGTTGGCGGTACCGTTACCATTTACCACCGGGTCATCTCAACGGACGGGTCTCTTTGGACAGCTGGTCCTTCGAAGGGCCTTGCACTCACTCGGGGCACGGTAACCGATACCGAACAGGATGGCTCCCTGCCCTCGGTATTCGCTCTGCGTGGCAATTATCCCAACCCGTTTGCAGCATCGACGACCATTCAGTTCGATCTTCCTGAGACATCAGAAGTGAGACTGCAGGTCATGGATATGCTGGGGCGCGAAGTTATTTCTGTGCCGACGCAGACCATTGACGCCGGAGCACAGAGATCCATTGTCGTCAACGGCAGCGACCTTTCGTCTGGTATCTACCTTTACCGGGTTGTGGCCACGGGCCGCAGTGCCACGGCT
>JAJCYR010000016.1 GCA_029262775.1 Bacteroidota bacterium | reverse complement strand
GGAACTCCGCCGCCAGGACGTTGGGGGCTTCCCAATGGTCTGGTTTCCATTTACGCCGGATGCAGGAGGCGCGACGGGAGCCCTCATCCAGCAGGAATCCTACGTCCCGTCGTATGACGGCTCCATGGTCTACCTGAGCGTCGACGACGTCGCAAGTGCGCTCGGCCGCGTCCGCGGCGCAGGCGGGAAGGTCATCACCGAGAAAATGAGTATCGGCGAGTACGGCTTTGTCGGCCACTTCGAGGACAGCGAAGGCAACCGCGTGGGCCTGCATTCAGAGGCGTAATCCGCACTACTTCTGCCTCACGCAATACGTCTGCCTCAACTGCAAACCAATTGAAGCGTGTTGAAGAACCAGCGTGCACCAAGATGCGAGCGCCGGAATGACAGATGCAAGGCGTCCCGACGCCGAATAGCAGCGCTATTCGAAGGAGGGACAACGCCGTAGATGGCGTTTCGCCGCCGCAGAAGGGTGTGTGATGGTTTTTCAACACGCTTATAGGATACGGCCGGTAAGCACGTGCTTATACGCATGCGCGCGTGGACCCATTTACCGGCGCACGATCAGTGGAACCGTCTTCGATCCGAATTCGGAGGTTACACGGATAAAGTATACACCTCCGGAAAGGTGCGCCAGGTCCCACTCCTCGCTGGATGCGCCCGCAGGGTACACGCGCGACGAGAGAGCGGTCACCTGCCTACCCAGTGGGTCAAATAGTTCCAGCGTCACGTGCGATGGAGCTGCGAGTGTAAACTCGATATTCGCGTGTGCATGAACGGGATTGGGATACACCCTGACGACGAGCCCCGCACCTGTCGGAAACGCCTCATCGAGCTCATTGCCGGTATGGATTTCACTGCCAGACATGACGGCAATACTTCCTGGCACCGCGAGCCCAGATAGCACATCCTCCACCTCCGTTCCGTCCAGATTGGCTCGCCGGATAGTGCCCGCCGCCGTCTCCGTCCAGTAGATTTTCCCCGCTCGTTCGTCCACAGCCAGCTTCCCGACTTCAGCCCCGCTTTCGAGCACCGCCTCCACGCCGCTTCCATCAAGATTCGCCCGCCGGATGGCACCGCTCCCGCACGTCGTCCAGTACATCTTCGCAATCCCATGGACGACAGCCATGTCGCAGACGCTTCCGACAACCACATACTCGTCCGACGCAGTGTCGGTCAGGGGGGCACGAAGAATCCCGTCAGGTTCCACGGCAAAGAAATCCCGGTTCACCCAGTAGATCGCATTGTTCGGCGCATCGATCTCGATAGCCGACACGGAATAATTCGCACTCATTGGAAGTCCGTGGTCCTGGCCGGAATCCTGCTGCCCCAGTTTGAGGGCATTCAGCCCAACATCGGAACAATCCGATCCTTCGCCCCAATATACCGTTTCCCCAGCTGCATCGAACTCGATATCGTTTGGCGACCCCGTTCCACACGCGATGGGGCTGAGAAAAACATCGGGATTACTGCCGTCCAGCGACATCCGCATGATGGCGCCCAACTCCACAACGCCGTCCGCGTTAGTCCCTCCCGAGTCGGTCCAGTACACCTGGCCGTTCAACGTGTCTACGGTCACGTAGAAGAAGAAACGCGATTCGTCCGAACTCAACTCGCTCGCCTGGACCAGCGTATCCACCACGCTGCTGCCCGGTGCGTACCTGAATATCGCGTTGCCCCGCGTCTCCTCAGCCCCGACCGCACCAATCCAGTAGATGTTCGGCTCCTGGGCGTGTACGAGACGTTCACGGACCATAAACACCATGATGCCACATAATAAAGTACAAATGCAGTATTTTATTGATGGTTTGTTATACATGGCTATGTTATTTGTTTAAGTGGCTGCCTCTCCGCGGACGCCTCCTTCCGGAATCAGGACGCCCGGCCGGGTATGCCGCACTCATCGGCCATTTCAATCTGAATTCCACCGCCGTCCAGACCGGCATCACTTCAGCCCCACTGGGGCGATACACGCGCCGCGTCTGGTATCTCTACGAGTGGCTGACCGGCAAACGACTAAATATACCCGATCTGGATGGACGCCCTACCGCGGTAGACGTCCTGGATACATCACAACAGGTCGGACTGCCGAAGGGAAAACTCTCCGTCCGTCACCGGGTACGGGACAACCTGCCTGGAACTCCGACGTTCTGTCCCACCGTGCGGTGGACCGACACGCTGCGCCACGCCGTCCTGCCCGGTTACCAGTATGCGAAGGAATTGAAGGTGCAGATTGAGGCGGAAGTGGCGGAGCTTCTTCGGCGTGCGGAAGCTTCGGACGCGCAGGATACGAAGGAGGAGTTGGATCTTCCGAAGGAGTTGGAACTGCGCAAGACCCGTCTGGCGGCCATAGACAAGGCCATAGGTGATATCGAGGCGCGGGCGAAAGCTTGGCGGCAAGGCGCCGCGCGCGCCGGAATCTGGGGCCTCGAAAGGGGGATCAGATCAACCTCACCGACGAGGAGTCCCGCATCATGCCTACCGGCGGAGGCGGCTTTGAGCAAGCGCACAACGCGCAAGCCTCCGTTGAGATGGACAGTCTCTTGATCGTTGGCCAGCACGTTGGTCAGGCCCCCAACGACAAACAGGAAATGGACGCGGCACTCGATGCCCTGGACCAGTTGCCGGAGTCGATAGGAAAGGTGGACACCGTGGTCACCGACAACGGATACTACAGCCAAGCAAACGTCGAGAAGAGCAAGGAGCGTGGCCTTGAGCCCCTGATCGCGGTGGGGCGCGAGCGCTATGATATCCTACACCTCAAGCCGATCCCCCAGAGGGAGAGACCGACCTCGACCAGATGCAGAAGCGTTTGCTGTGCAAAGAGGGCCGGGGTCTCTATGCGCGTCGCAAGTGCACGGTCGAGCCGGTCTTCGGGATTATCAAGCACGTGATGGGCTTCCGGCAATTCTCGCTGCGGGGTTCGGAGAAGGTGCAAGGCGAGTGGACGCTGGTCAGTATGGCCTGGAACCTGAAACGGATGGCGAAACTGCAGGCGATGGCCGCCTGAGGGCCCGTTCGGCCCTTTCTTGACCGTTACTTCTTCCGGCAACGTTGAAGGTGGCACACTGGACGCATCGCGCCTCCGAACCGGATCTCTTTTACATTTTCAACCCGCTGGGATAGCATCGCTCAGGCGTGGATCCAGAGCGGCGAGGAACCAAATAACCTCGAAAGATGAGAGTCTTGTCCTTCGTGAGCTCAAGTCCGACAGGGTGTTAGGGCGCGTCACCAAGAACGGATTGACGCCGCGTCACCGGATTCCGGAAAACGCGAGGACCCTCGAAACGTGTAGGGTGCAGCTGCAGGCTGCAAACCAGAAGACAGAACCTTTCCGCAGAGGTGGGGCGCTGAGACGGTGGACGGCGATCAAGAGGCACGGGCTGGAAACATCCGTCCGATGACATCGCACGCCCTCTTGACATTGAGGGCCATAAACGTGTTCGACCGCTCACTTCGCGCCCCAGTTGACCGCAGTCAGCAGCCTAATACTTCGCCTCGCTTTTCCATTTCCGAAGTAGCGCGACCCAGCCGCGACCGGTTTCCTCGGAGTAAAGCATTTTCTCGTTGGGATAGGCCCGTGCAAGCTCGTCAGGCGCATGCTCGGCAGCCCATGCGATGGCGGGGGCCAATGCGTCTGACACGGACGCGCCGCTCCAGTCAACGTCATGCACTTGACGCGAGATCAGGCCATCGCCGTTGAACTGAAACTCGCTGTGGAAAGGGAGCGGTTCAATGAGAAGGAGAGTCAGAAAGTCGTTGGTCTCATGTCCTCCTACGGCGATCATTGCTGAACTCTCAGAGACGATGTGCCACTCAACCCGTCCTCGAGTTCCTGTGTCCCAGCCGAGTGCGCCCGCCAGGTCAGATTTGCTGAGAGACGGACCGCCCTTGAATTGGAGTCGGAAATCTTCCGCCAAGTGCTCCAGCGCCCGGTACACCTCGTGTTCGTTGAGGCAGCCGAGGTAACTAGTCAGCACCTCCAAAGGTGTTTTGTTATTCACCATTTATTCACCATAGCACCTCGAGGGCTGAGAGTGAGCAATCTAACGTGTGGGCAATAAGCGGCAGGAGCAACTCCATCGCTCGGGAAAGTCCATAGAAACGCGTCCTCCGCCACAGCGGAACGGTTGCGCGCCTCCGTCTTCATTGCTTTGATAGGCAGATCCCAGGGTCCGATGTATTTGACCTTGTCGTCCGGCAATAGAGCCCAGAATCCGACCGTGCCATCTGCAACGTCCTGCTGAAACTCAAGGCCGACAATACCCAGACAGTCATAATGATCCGCGAGTCTGCCAAAATTGGTGCCCCCGAAATACAGCCTACCCACCGGTTCGGTCGATACCGCAACGGCCGCGACTGTCCCGCTGTCCATGGCCGATGCATCGAGGTATGTCCAGTTCACATCCGTCGGCTCCTGCCCGCCCGCCGCCAGTTAGTTGATCTCCGAATTGTTGGGGTCCAGCACGCTCCATTGGATCGGAACTCTGCCGACAAATATCCCGACTCGGCCCGAACAAACTGGTTCTTTTTGAACGCAATGAGTTGGCTCTGTACCAGATTGACCGAGAACTGGGCGGTTCAGGCGTCCCTGTGATGGGGTACAACAAGGACCCGAATACGCAGGTCTACGTGATACGCCGGCTGGACCGCGAGACCGGCCGCATGGAGAATTACATCACTGGCGCCAGGGGTTCGGCATGGACAGCGACATCGGCTCGCTTGAAGAAGGCAAACTCGCGGACCTCTTGATCATTGACGGCGACCCGCTCGCGCGCCTGCGCGACGCCGAAAACATTACGCACGTCATGGTCGGCGGCCGCCTCCACGACGCCATGGCCCTGCCGCGCGGCGCGCGGGCTGAGGTGGAATAAACGGAGGTGGAATAAACCGGTCGCATCATCACGAGTCACCATTCATCACATCAAAAACAATACCATGAACCCTGTCAACTGGTTTGAAATTCCGGCCGCGGACATTGACCGTGCCAAGACGTTTTATGAGGCCCTGCTGGGCGAGGAACTCCGCCGCCAGGACGTT
>JAJCYR010000015.1 GCA_029262775.1 Bacteroidota bacterium | reverse complement strand
CCGCGAGCAGTCAAATGGCACACTTTCCACGCGGTGGGTTTCCTTGCACTCTTCTCCCTTGCCTTTGGGGCAGGGCGTGGTGATGGCCTCGGCATCGACCGTGAACTGCTCGGGGCTGAGACCAGCTGCAAGGTAGTATGCATAGACGACTTCAGCACGCTGTCGGGCAACGCGGATGGCGTATACACTGGCGGCTTCGGAGTCCGTGTGGCCGGTGATGGTCACACAGCACGTCGGATTGAGCCGGAGCGCCTCAATGTTCTCGTCGAGCAGGCGACGCGCTTCGCTGTCGAGGTCGGTCGATCCTGATGCGAAGTATATACTGTTCAGATCGACGAGTGTACAGACCTTCACGGATCGTGGAAGGGGCGGTGTGTAGGCCGGTACGTCGAGCGGCGGGGGTACGGCTGGGGGTGGGGGCGCCGCTTTTTTGAAAGGGTTTTTCACGCAGAAACGCATGCCGCCCAGCACGAGCGATGTGTTGTGCGGATCGTAGTTGTTTTCATTCCGGAACACGTAGTTCATGTCAAACCGGTAGCTGACCTCGGTGAATGCTGAGATGCAGCCATCGAACGCGTAATCGAAGCCGATACCGACCGGCATCTGGTAAACACTCCGCTCCGGCCCCGGCACGCCGACGCCCGGGAGGTCTACCGTGTTTTTGGTCGATCCGAACGTGTCGGCCAACATGCCACCGAAGCCCGTAAAGATGTAGGGGAGGAATCGGCTGCGTGATCCGGCGCGGAGCGTCATGACAACCTCGGATTCAAATATCATGATATCCTGCGTCAGGAACTCGTTTTTCCCGTCCCCGACGAGACGCCGCCCGTCCTTCGTGCTGAAATTGGTGAAGAGCAGCATGCCGCGGAAGAAAAAGCGATCCGTCGAAATAGGAAATGATCCGAGCACGGCGATGGCTGGATCGTGCTCGCGCACGAAGTTCGATCCGCTCCGGGGCTGCAGCAGATCGATGGGGCCGTGAAAGGTGAACAGGCCGCCGGCAATGCCTATGTGAGCGCGGGAATCGCGGAACTGGTTGCTCTGCGCATGTACGGAGCCTGCGCCCGCCAAGGCGGACGCGACGAGCAGGGCGCACGCCACGAGGATATGGTTGGGGTTGTTCATACGCGTGTTATCGGCCGCGTATGCACCTTCTATACCCATATTTCTACACCAATATTGATGCCACAAAAAAAGGGCGGCCGACATATATGTCGGCCGCCCCTTGAAAGAGGACGATGGGCTGCCTGTTCAACAGCCTTCTACCGCACGATGATCGTGTCCACGCGGCGGTACTGGGCCAGACCTTCCTTCTTGCTCGTGACACCTTCTGCACGGCCCTTGCCGAGCGTTACGATGCGGGTAGAGGAAACACCATTGTTGGTGTAGAAGGTCTCGACGGCGCGCGCACGGTCTTCGGAGAGTTCCTGTGCACGGCGCTCACCAGGAGCGGCGATACCTTCCAGACGGACATTTATGTTCGGGCACTCGTTCAGGATTTCGACGTTGTCGGCCAGCACGCCGCGGGCGATGCCGTTGAGGTCGCTCGAATTGCGATCGAACATGGCAGACGACAGTTCTGTCGTTTCGCGGCAAATGGCGGCTTCGAACATGTCAACCGTCAGCGTCATGGTGCGGGAATCCGTCCCAAACTCGTTCGAGACTTCCAGTGCCACGGTGTAGGTGCCCGGACGGGAGAAGGTGTGGCTGGGAGAGGCCGCTGAGCTCGTCGTGCCCTCGCCCATGGACCAGCTCCGGGAAACCGGATCGTCGCCCGTTGTCGTTGCCGAGAACGTGACGCGTGTCTGCGTGTCCGGGTTCATGTTGCTGGCGCGCATGCCGGTAATGGCAGCAGGCTCCATGTTGGCTACGACAACACGGGTTACCTCCACGTCCGAGGACTTGCCCTTGCGGTTCGTGGCAGTGGCGGTCACCGTGTATGTCCCGGGGCTGTTGAAGGCGTGCTGTGTCGATGCACCGGAACCCGTTGCATTGTCACCGAATGCCCAACTGACCGTAACCGGTTGTTTGGCCTCTTCGTTGGTTTCCACGGCAAACGTGCCCGCAGTACCGGTTTTCAGGGTCTCAGGAGCGTTTAGCGCCGTGATTTCCACGGGCACGCTCTTGCAACCTGTCATGAACGCACCGGCAAACAGGGCGACCATGACAAATGTGGATCGTAATGAGGTTGTGGCCATGACAGATATTCTGTTGTGGTATGGGGAATGGTGGAGTTGGTCGATGCAATTTCGCGCAATCTACGAAGCGATATCCATGGAAATCTATGGAAGAAGACCCGCTACGTCAGGTTTTTGACGAATTTTTCCAGCTGACTCTTCTTGTTGGCCGCCGCGTTGTGGTGGATGATACCCTTGTGGGCCAGCCGATCCAGATAGGCCTTGATGTCGTTGAGCAGCGGGCTGGCCACGTCAATCGATTCAGTGGTGCGGAGTTTCTTGACCATGGAGCGCATGCGGCTGCGATGGACCCGGTTGCGTTCGCGGCGTACGGCACTCTGGCGTACCCGTTTCATGGCAGATTTGTGCTGTGGCATAAGTACTGTGTTCAGACCGGACTGTCAGCCCGTTAGGTTTCTGTTGGATATCAGCCGCCCAAAATACATCTTTGCGGCGAATAGACCAAATTCAATGCTCCATATGGAACAGCCCTGTAGAGGGCTTCGTTGTCCGCGAAACTCCGTTTGGTGTGTCATGATCTCCCTTCTACACGAATTCACACGTCGTTCCGGTCGTTCTGTTACGATTCTTGTCGTGGACGACACTGACGTCGATCCTCCCGTGCCGCACGTGGTCCGTCCGCGGGCCATGGCTTGGGCGCTTGGGACTGCGGTAGTCGTCGTATCTATCGTGATCAGTCTTGCGCTCGTGCTCTCACCGCTGCGTGCATACCTGCCGGGGTATGCGGGCGAAGAGGTTTTTCGTATTGCCCGACAGAACGATCTGCGGATGCAGGCTCTTACCGATTCGCTGGAACGCCACCGGGAGTACGTGTCGCATATCAGGAATATGATTCTGGGGAAGGTGGATTCCAGTTCCTGGACGGCCACGTCGCCCGCCATGAGTACGGTGCTGCCGGCCGGAGAGACCATTTCGGAGCCGCTTCAGAGTGCCGATTGGCAGGTGCATGAACAACCGGCGTTGACGTTGGGGCGCCTCGCTTCTGCGCGGAGCGACTGGCCGGGTGTTGCGTCGGTCGCGATGAGTTCCATGTGGGCCGGACCCGTTTTTCCGGCGCTGCCTCCTGTGGAGGGGTTTCCGACCCGAGGATTTGACGCGCGGACGGGTCATTTTGCGCTTGATATCGCTGTGGCCGAGGGTACTCCGGTTCGGAGCGTAGGTGACGGGTATGTGGTCCTCGTGGACTGGTTGCATGATGGCGGCCAAGTCGTTGCCGTGCAACATTCGGGTGGATTCCTGTCCGTCTACAAGCATAACAATGTGGTTATGAAGCGGGTAGGCGACCGCGTCGCGAGCGGGGAGACCATTGCCCGAAGCGGCAACTCCGGCGAAATAACAACGGGTCCACATTTGCATTTCGAGCTGTGGCACAATGGGTTGGCACAGAATCCAAAAGATTTTTTGACAGGTTATTGAGAGGTATATTGATGGCAAAACAGACAACACCCCAGGTTCCGCCGCAGGCCAACATGGTCACGCCCGGTTCGGAATTCGAGGGCACGCTCCGTACGGACGACAACATCCGGGTCAGCGGCAAGGTGACCGGGTCGCTGCATGCGGGAGGGAAAATCGTCGTGGCCCCTGAAGGACGCGTTGAAGGCGACGTTCACGCCGATGTGGCCGACATCGCAGGGCACGTGAAGGGGGACCTGCGCATCAAAACGTGCCTGCTCCTCACGTCTACAGCACGCGTCGAAGGCACCATCACGACCGGTCGGTTGATCGTCGAAGAAGGTGCCGAATTCGATGGTGAGTGCACCATGGGTCGTCTCAAGGCGAGCGGTGACAACGCACTGAACCTGACAATAGTCGCACCCGAACCGGTGCACGCCTGATGGCATCCTGGCAGGAGGCCATGAAGGAAGCGGGGCCCTATATGGGGCTGGGGCTCCAGCTGGCCGGTACCATGGCATTCTATGTCGTAGGCGGCTGGCTGCTTGACCGCTGGCTGGAGACGACGCCCTGGCTGACCGTTGTCGGCGGCCTGCTGGGGATGGTCGCATTTTTCATCCAACTACTGCGCCTGACGCGCAAAATGAGCCGCAAGGACAAGGACCGCCAGCACCGTAACGACACGAAACCGTAGGGCCGTGTTCACCGTCTTTTACAGGTCCATTCACCGTCTTTTCACCCCTCGTATGCGACGCTGGGACGCGTTGCTCCGTAGATTGGCCCGTCTGAACAATCTCGCCTAAAACATCCACCGCCGGAAGACGGAATGCTCACGGGATTCTGGGGAAGCCTCATACTGGGCTCCATGATTGCAGTACTCTATGCAGCGGGCAGTTATGCCACGCTTCGGTATGCGCTCTCCCGCCCCGCCCAGCAGTTCATGTTACTGGTTTTCGGAGGTATGACGGCGCGTTTGTTCGTAACAGCTGCTGTAATGACACTTGTCCTTGTATTCGTGCCGCTCGACAAGGCCGCGTTTCTCGGAAGTTTCAGTGTCGGATTCATTCTTGGCTTGACGGTGGAAGTCCTCACCCTGCATCACCGCCAAAAACATTCTGTCTGATGATCCGGAAGTCATTTCTTCTTTCTGCGCTTTGTGTGGCTGTTCTGGCCATGGCAGCTCCGCCATTGGCCCAGGCGGACAGCGTGGCTCCTGTTGACGTGGCGCCCGCTGTCGGAGTCCCGGTTGACGCGACGCTGACAGGTGGTGAAGGTGAAGAGGAAGAACTCGACCCCATCCACCACAGTGTGGATGCCAATTACCTGGATTTCTTGCCCTTCGGAAAAGTCGAACTGCCGCGGATTTTCATCGTCTCATTGGCTGGCGGTGGCTACGGTGTTGACTTCTTCCTGACATCCACGGCGGCTGTGGAGCGTGGCAGCTACGAGGCTACGTGGGATGCGGCGCACGACGACGGCGAAGACGCGGCTGCCCATGGCGACGCCGAGGCAGCCCAGGGCGACAGCGCCCAGCAGGCCGAGCCACTTGGCGGATACTACGAAGCCCACCTGGCGCCTCCTGGCGGCGGACACGTCCTGTTGGACATGTCCATAACGCGTCACCTCGTTTTCGCCTGGATCGGAATGCTCATTGTCTGGCTGCTCTTCACGCGCATCGCGAAGATGTACAAGGCCGGAATAGGCCGCGAGACGGCGCCCAGAGGCCTCCTCCAGAACATGCTCGAAACGCTCATCCTTGTCGTGCGCGACGATATTGCGCGCCCCAGCATCGGAGCCAAGGCGGACCGGTACCTGCCGTACCTGTTGACTGCATTTTTCTTTATTCTGACGTCCAATCTGCTGGGGCTCGTGCCCTTTGGGGCTACGGCCACGTCGAACCTCATGGTTACGGCCGTGCTCGCGGCGTTCACGTTTGTGCTCACGCAGGTGGGAGGCACGAAAGACTACTGGATGCACATTCTCTGGCCTCCAGGCGTTCCCACCTTCGTCAAGCCCATTCTGATCCCGGTTGAGATCCTGGGCATTCTCACGAAGCCCTTCGCTCTCGCCATCCGTCTTTTTGCCAACATGACGGCCGGCCACCTCGTGATCCTGAGCCTCATCGGTCTCATCTTCTCATTCGCCAACCTATTTGGGGATGGAGCTGGCTACAGCGTGGCGCCGGTGAGCGTCGCGTTCGCCCTCTTCATCTACCTCCTCGAAATCCTGGTCTCATTCATCCAGGCGTATGTATTCACTATGCTCTCCGCGCTCTTCATCGGCATGGCCGTTGAGGAGCACGAACATGGGCATCTTGCTGAACTCTCTCCTACAACACACTAAAACACGACAACAGGTAATTCAATGGAACCCACAGCTCTGGCATATCTCGGTGCAGGTCTCGGTGCAGGTTTGGTTGCGCTTGGCGCAGGTCTCGGCATTGGCCGTCTTGCAGGCCCAGCCATGGAAGGATCGGCCCGTCAGCCTGAAGCCGCCGGCGACATCCGGACATCGATGATTATTGCTGCCGCCCTGATTGAGGGTGTAGCACTTTTCGGTCTCGTGATCTGCATTATCCTGGCCACCAAGTAAGGAACCCACCATGGTCCTGGCAGCTGACCTCTTATCCCCGAATGTGGGCCTGATCGTCTGGATCGGTCTTACGTTTGGTATTCTTCTGATCCTTCTTCGCAGGTTCGCGTGGGGGCCCATTACGAGTGCCCTGACGGACCGGGAGTCATCCATACAGGACTCACTGGATCAGGCCAAAAACGCACTGGCAGAAGCCAAGGCGGTGCAGGCCGACAATACGCGTGCACGGCGTGAGGCCGAGGCCGATTCCCAGCGTATCATGCGCGAGGCCCGGGATGCAGCCGAAAAGCTGCGCTCCGAAGAGGTCGACAAGACCCGTGCGCAGCTTCGACAACTCCAGGAGCAGGCCCAGGTGGAGATTGAGCGTGAGAAACAGAATGCGCTCAACATGCTGCGTGAGGAAGTGGCCCACCTTGCCGTTGATGCCGCCGGCAAAATCCTCCGGGACACGCTCGATGCCGAGCGTCAGAAGAAAATTGTCGATGAAATACTCGGCGATCTATCCCGCAACTGATTCATGAGCCAACGCACCGTCTCCCGCAGGTATGCCCAAGCGCTTCTCGACGAAGCGGCGGCTACGAGCAGCGCCGATGTCATCGATGCTGATGTGGCCGTGCTTCGCGACGCGCTCGCCCTCTCGCGCGAACTCCGATGGGTATTCGAAAGCCCGGTGATTTCCCGGGAACGCAAGCGGGCAGTGGTGAGCGCCGTCTTCAAAAACAAGGTGTCCGATCTTACGCTGCGCTTTGCGCTGCTGTTGATCGAGAAGAAGCGGGAGTCGCTGCTTGAAGATATCCTGGAAGCGTACCACGATCTGCGCAATACCCAACTTGGTATAACGGATATCGAGGCGCGCGTCCCATTTGAACTTTCACAGAGCGACGAGAAGACGCTGACCAAAGCGCTGGAAAAGAAGACAGGTGGGTCTGTCCGGCTCAACACCCAGCTCCGTCCGGACCTCATCGGTGGCATGGTCATCCGCATCGGAGACCAGGTCTACGACGGAAGCGCCGTGAATCAACTGGCCACGCTGCGCGAGCGGCTCAAGACCTCTTGACAGGCCATAACCTCCCATTCATAGAAACGAAACGCGATGTCAACGGCAATCAGACCGGATGAAGTCACGGCCATCCTGAAAAAGGAACTGGGCGGCTTCACAGCAGAAACCGACGTCTACGAAGTAGGCACTGTCCTCCAGGTGGGTGACGGTATTGCCCGTATTTACGGTCTTTCGAGAGTACAGGCGGGCGAGCTGATCGATTTTCCCCGAAGTGGGGTCTCGGGCATGGTGCTCAACCTGGAGGAGGACAACGTAGGTGCCGTGCTCTTCGGCGAAGTGCACGAGGTCAAGGAGGGAGATGAAGTCCGGCGCACCAAGCGCATTGCCTCCATCGATGTGTCGGAGAGCATGTTGGGCCGCGTTGTGGACGCGTTGGGCCACCCTATCGACGGCCAGGGCCCGCTCACGGGAGAGAAATTCGAGATGCCCATTGAGCGAAAAGCACCGTCCGTGATTTACCGTGAGCCGGTTACCGAACCGCTTCAGACGGGAATCAAGGCCATTGACTCCATGATTCCGATTGGTCGCGGGCAGCGGGAACTCGTTATTGGCGACCGTCAGACGGGCAAGACGGCTGTTCTGATCGATACCATCATCAACCAGAAGTCCACCCACGAGACCGAAGAACCGGTCTACTGCATTTACGTTGCGATTGGCCAGAAAAACTCGACCGTGGCCCAGGTCAAGCGTGCCCTGGAAGAAAACGGTGCGATGGACTACACGGTGATTGTCAACTCGGGTGCCGCGTCGCCGGCGCCGCTGCAGTTCATGGCGCCGTTTTCGGGTGTCTGCATTGGCGAATATTTCCGCGATACGGGCCGCCACGCGCTCGTCATTTTCGATGACCTCTCCAAGCAGGCCGTGGCCTATCGGCAGGTATCGCTGCTGCTGCGTCGCCCGCCTGGACGCGAGGCCTATCCAGGCGATGTGTTCTACCTACACTCACGCCTTCTCGAGCGCGCGGCCAAGATCAACCGCAACGACTCCGTTGCCGTCAACATGAACGATGTCCCGGCATCGCTCAAGGGTAAAATCAAGGGGGGCGGTTCGCTGACGGCACTTCCGGTCATTGAGACGCAGGCCGGTGACGTGTCGGCCTACATTCCGACCAACGTGATTTCCATCACCGACGGCCAGATCTACCTCGAGTCGAACCTGTTCAACGCGGGCGTGCGTCCGGCCATCAACGTGGGTATCTCCGTTTCCCGTGTGGGTGGAAACGCACAGATCAAATCCATGAAGAAGGTTTCCGGTACGCTGCGTCTCGATCTGGCACAGTTTCGTGAACTGGAGGCCTTTTCCAAGTTCGGGTCGGATCTGGATGCAGCCACGCAGCGCCAGCTCACGCGTGGTGCAAAGCTCGTCGAAATCCTGAAGCAGGGTCAGTATACGCCCGTGCCTGTTGAAGAGCAGGTGGCCATCATCTTTGTGGCTGGCCAGGGTCTTATTGACAGTGTTCCGACCGACAAAGTCCGCACATTCGAAAAGGAGTTCATTGAGCGGATTTCGCTGAGGCATGCCGATCTTCTCAAGTCCATTGCCAGCGGTGCCATGAGCGACGAAGCGGCCGACATGCTGCGCCGTGAAGCCAAGGAACTCGTTGACATCTACACGGCATCCTGACCCCAATTGATCCATGGCCAGTCTCCGCGACATACGCAACCGAATAGGGTCGGTACAGAATACGCAGCAGGTCACGCGCGCCATGAAAATGGTGGCGGCGGCCAAGCTCCGGCGGGCCCAGGAAAATATTTTCCAGACGCGTCCGTATGCGTACAAGCTCGGTGAACTGATGGCGCGCCTGAAGGGGCAGGTGGATCCGGCGCTGCATCCCCTGTTTCCCCACCGGGAGGAGACCCGCGGCGTGCTGCTCGTCGTGGTCACCGCCGATCGCGGCCTCGCCGGCGCCTTCAACGCCAATATCATCAAGCTGGCGGAAGAAGTCATTTCTACGCGGTTTGCGTCCTACCGCGACGCGGGCACGCTGCGCCTGTTGTGTGTAGGACGCAAGGGCCATGAGCATTTTTCCAAGCGGGGATATACGCTGGTCGGCGACTTCCGGGGAGCATTCGACAGTGTGACTTTCAAAACGGCGCAGTCTGTGACCTCCGTTGCCGTCGAAGGGTACGAAAAGGAGCACTGGGACGAAGTGTACCTGCTCTACAATGAATTCAAGAACACGATCTCGCAAAACAGGATCATGGAGCCGCTGCTGCCCATTCCTGCCGAGCAGTTCAAGACGCCCGTCATGGAAGAGAGCGACGCCGTAGGCGGATCGGCTACGGGCGGCGAGGGTTCGGGGCAGGGTGGGCCGGACATGGACTTCATTTTCGAGCCCGATGCTGCGGCCATTCTGGACCGGCTCGTGCCGCGATTCCTGAACTACGACATCTGGAAGGCACTGCTGGAATCGAACGCCTCGGAGCAGGGCGCCCGCATGGTCGCCATGGACAGCGCCACAAACAACGCCGATGATCTGCTCAAGGATCTGCGCCTGAAGTACAACCGGGCCCGTCAGGATGCGATTACGAAGGAGCTCATCGAAATCACATCTGGAGCGGACGCCCTCGTGGGCTGACGGGTCGCTGGCGCTGGACGTGAAGGTACTGCTGTGCATGGGTTTCATGGAACGCGGTAAAATCGTATTCTTTGCGACCACACATACGCACCGGTCCATCGATGCCTACTTCCTCTGCAGCCTCGCCCCGATTTTCATCCCAATGGGGCTTTTTCCTGAGTGTTCTTGGTATTGCTGTCGGTACCGGTAACATCTGGCGGTTTCCGCGCATTGCGGCGCAGAATGGGGGAGATGACGGTGCCGGCGCGTTTCTCGTGGCGTGGCTCGTGTTCCTTTTCGCCTGGAGCATCCCCCTCATCATGATTGAATACGTGTGGGGGCGGAAACACCGTTCGGGCGTGGTCGCGACCTTCGTGAAGGAAGGGGGGAAGGGGTTCGCCTGGATGGGCTCGTTCGTGGCCTTCGTGGCGACGGCCATCACCTTCTTCTACTCGGTTGTGGTCGGCTGGTGCATTTATTACCTGCTCCAGTCCATTACATCGCCGCTTCCCCAAACCACGGAAGCGGCGATGCAGGTGTGGAATGACTATCAGAGCGGTGGCTGGCCGCTGCTCTTCCACGGAATCGCCATGGGATTGGGAGCACTGGCCATCTGGAAGGGTGTATCGTCTATAGAACGGGTGAACAAGGTCCTCGTGCCGACACTGCTGGTGATTGTTCTTATCAGCGTTGTGCGCGCGCTCACGCTTCCCGGCGCCTGGGACGGCGTTGCGTATCTGTTCACGCCGGACTGGAGCCAGTTGGCCCATCCGCGCATCTGGATTGAGGCGCTCACACAGAATGCGTGGGATACGGGGGCTGGCTGGGGGCTTTTTCTGACGTACGCGGCCTATATGAGCACCAAGCAGGGGATCGTCAAGAACGCGGTGGCGACGGCAGTTGGCAATAATACGGTATCGATTCTGGCTGCGCTCATGGTTTTTGCCACCGTATTCGCCATCCTGCAGACTGAAATGGGCATGGACCGCGCAGAAATTCTGGAGGTCATGCGTACGAGCGGGCCGGCATCAACCGGCCTCACCTTCATCTGGATGCCGCAGCTCTTCGAGCGGATGTTCCTGGGTGGTCCGCTCGCCATCCTGTTCTTCCTGGGCCTGACGTTTGCCGGCTTCTCATCGCTCATTGCCCAACTCGAGCTGCCGACGCGCGTCTTCATCGATGCCGGCCTGTCGCGCCCCATGGCCATCGGAGCGGTTGTCGGCGTCAGCTACCTGCTCGGTATTCCATCGGCCGTGAATCTGGACATCCTCAGCAACCAGGACTTCGTGTGGGGTGTGGCGCTCATGGTGTCAGGCGCCTTCGTGGCGCTACTCGTCATCAGGAACGGTGTGACGGCCATGCGCGATACGTATTTGACCGGACAGGAGGGCGACTGGAACGTAAGCCGCGGATGGGTATACGTCGTGCAGTACTTTATTCCCGTTGCTGCCATCGTATTGCTCGTCTGGTGGTTATCACAGTCAGTGACCGAGAACTGGTATGACCCCATTGCCACAGACTCGCTCATGACTGTACTGGCGCAATGGGCCGTCATGATGGGGCTCTTCTTTGCCGGAAACCGCTGGATTGCCCAGAAAATGACGGACAGGCCCGACGTGGGTGCGTAAGATCCGGTTTACCGAGCGGCGACCGCATCCAGAAGACCTTCACAACTAATTTGACGGCTCCTTCGTTGATCGGCAGCCGAGAGCACTGTACATTTCTCGGCTCCGGTCCCTGCCGCACCACGCGGCAGTTTGCTCGGTCCATTCTGCACGGAGAGGTGGGTGAGTGGCTGAAACCACCGGTTTGCTAAACCGGCATACGTCTCACGACGTATCGGGGGTTCGAATCCCCCCCTCTCCGCACAGCGCCCCGGCTGCCGACAGGCAGCCGGGGCTTCTCGTTCGGCTCGGACGTGCTCGCATCCGGGACGCTGTGCGGATAGCTCTCCTGATCCATCAAATCAAGGCACAAATTTTTATCATGCCCAGACTTGTTCTGCCCGTTTTCATCTTTCTACTCTTTCTTCACGTCACGTCCGCTGCGGCCCAGGTACCCAATCAGGCTCTCGAAATCCATCCTCGGATTGGAGTCTCAATCAACGCGGAGGAGAGGGCCTACTTTAACCTCTTCCGCATGTGGCCAGCCGGAGAGGTGGTGGCATTGCGCAGAACCGACGAAAGTATCCACTTTGCGCTCGTTGGGTCCGACGCCCACCAACTCACGCTGCCCAGCGAGGCACTGTCTTCGATCAGCACGTACATCGACCGGTATGAGGATGCGGCGTTTCTGCGCGATTCACTGGACTGGCGGCACGTCTCCAAGGTCGGCCGGTTCGGAAATCGGTACAGGCCCACCGCACCTGCTACCTATGCAGGCATGGACGGGACGCGAAAAACTGTCACACTCCTGCACTCCTCTGAGTCAGAACTTGTCGTGCTCAATGGTACGTCGGAGTACCAGTGGGACAGGCTCACTGCCTCAGCCCGGCGGGTAGATGCTGCCTCGTTGGCGCGGGTTGAGAGAGGCCGGTCGTGGGTCGTGGTCACCAATCGAGCGTTTTTCGGCGTGGGAGCCTTTCTGGGAACCGTGGCTGGCATCCTGTCGCCGGAACTCGTGGGCGTTCCCCGGTTTGGCGATGTCGCAGGCCTGGCCGCCGTCACCGCGTCCTCATTCGCAATCTTTCGGTGGGCAGAATCTCCAAAGAAATTCAGTGTTTCTGGCGACAGGGAGCGCTTTTCGGCTGCCGCATCCGACCTCGAACGTCACGCGGCCTTCGATCCAAACATGATACCACCAGAACTGACGGAGGACCGGATTGCCCGACTGGATCCACTTCTCGGGCAGTCGGGCAGCAAACGTGCCACCCGGTGGACCCCCGGACGCTACCTCTCTGTGGGTTCGGAGTTTCTCTTCTCCCTGTCCGAGTTCGATTCATTCATCGGGACCGGTTTTGGGTTGCAGGCTCCAGACAGACGCCATTATCCGTTTCTTCGTGTTGCGCTGTCCCAGGACCATTCCAGACGCCTCGGTTACGGCGCAGAAGTGCTTCTGGCCCTGCCTACAGCTGCTGAGGACAATGAAATCGATTATGCCGGGCAACTGCTTGCCGTCCATGGCGACTGGTATGCCTCCAGGCCCGACTATCTGACATTTTCCAACAGGTGGTCGGTCTCACTCGGGGCTGGCGTGATTGCCGGGCGCATGCAATCGCGCTCACGGGTGTCCTTTTCAGACCAAATCATCGCGCTCGACCCAAGTCTGAGAGGAACGGATCATATTGGACAGAGTGGTACAACAGTAGCAGGCCAACTCCGACTCACGGCAGGGTACGCCCTGGATGAGCTGTCCCTGATCGAGTTCCGCGTGACGGCCAACGTCCCATCCATATCGCTCGATGCAAAGGAGCGCACGGTCGCCGGCAGCACATTGTACAAGCTTGACCAGGCAGATCTGCCGATCGGAGTATCCCTGAATTATCGAAAGCGACTTTCCTGGAACCGGTAAAAAACCTCGAAAGCGTGCTACCCTCCCCCTTGTCAACTCAGCACGACCTCCGCCAGGCGGTGGAGGTCGGCTTCCGTGTTCATGAGGTTTGGCGAGATGCGGATGGTATTCAGCGCATCGCCGCCGAAGGCGCGCAGCACAATGCCGTGTTCCTCGAAGAGTCGCCGTCCAACGTCCGGGCTCTTCCGTCCCACCACCTCCACCGCGTAGAGCGGCGCCGACAACGACCAGTCGGACGGCGAGCGCCAGCGGAGGCGGCCACCACTGGAGGCCACCACATCCTGCATGTGCTGCCACAGCCGCCTGTGATGCGCCTCGCGATCGGCCATCGATACGCGGGACTGGAATTCCAGCGCCGCGCCGAGTGCCAGAATCCGGGGCATGACCGGCGTCCCGTAATCCTCGTACCGCCGTGCCGACTCGTGCCAGTCCTCCTGCCCCCACGTCACCCACATCGGATCGAGTACCTCCCGGAGTGCGGGCGCGAACCATGCCATCCCCGTGCCTTTCGGTGCTTGTGTCCACTTGTGCGCGCTCGTGGCGAAGGCATCTACCCCGAGACCGGGGACGCTGAACGGGATCATATTGACTGTCTGCGCCGCATCGACAAAAACCCACTCGACGCCCTTCGACCGGGCCACGCGGGCAATCTCGGCAATTGGATGGCGGATGCCCACCGCGTTGTCCACGTGCGGCAGTACCAGTACACGTGTTTCCGGCCGAATCGCGTGTTCATGAGCGGCGACGATGGAACTGAGGGTGACCCCCGCCAGATCAGACACATCCAGATCAAATGTCCGGACGCTGTATCCACGTCGCGCACCCTGGTGCCGCCACGCCTCGCTCGCTCCTGTATGGTTGAGCGAGCTGAAGAGCACTTCATCGCCCGGTCCCAGCGGCAGGCCTGCGGCCAGCACGTTGAAGACCTCCGTCGTGTTGTGCGTGAGAGCGACATCCACAGGGTCGGCCTCCATGACCCGGGCCGCGGCGGCGCGGACCTCCTCGCGGGGCTCCTGCCACGGATCTGACCAGATGTAGAGCCACGGGTTTTCCTCGCACACCGCCAGATAGCGCGTATGCGCTTCGTGCACGGCGCGCGGAATGGTCCCGATGGATGCGTGGTTCAGATAGGTGACGGATGCATGGAGCAGGTAGTCGGCGCGCGCTGCCTGCTCATGGCCACTCTGGGCCAGCGAAGGTGGCGCGGCCTCCAAAACCAGCGCGCGGATGTCTCCGAGTTGGCTGAGCAGCGCGGCACCGGCCGCACCCTTCATGAAATGGCGTCGTGACAGCGACATGATTGTGTACCCGAACGTGTTGACAAGTCTATAGAATACGCCACCAAGGTACGGCAAGGACATCGCGCGAGAGCCACTCCGTTGTGTTACCGTTATGGAGCAGCAGCCCGGGGAGCGCACGTTCCCCATACTCTGAGCGGAAGGTGGATATCCCTTTTGTGTGCGCCAGCCGCGGCTGGTCCGTCGATTTTACTTCGATCGGCAAGAGTCCGGCACTGGTCTCGACCACAAAATCAACCTCATCGCCACGCACCGTGCGCCAGTAATGAACGGCACCGGTTCCGGTGCGCGCGTCGAGCCATGTCAGGATGTCGAGCAGGATCAGGTTCTCAAAGTGGTGGCCTGTTGGTGTGTCCGAATCAGAGAGGTGAAGCGAGAGGCCGACGTCCCCCCAGAACACCTTGGGCGACTTGATGAGGCGCTTTGTCCGGTTCACCGACCAGGCCGGCAGCCGAATGAGCAGATGGGATACTTCCAACAGGTTCAGATACCGGTGGACAGTGGGTTGGGGAAGCCCGATATCCCGCCCGAGTTCTGTCTGATTGAGAATCTGACCCAAACGGTGGCACACCGCCCGCATGAGGCGCCGGAAGTCGGGCAGCGACGATATATTCGAAAGCTGTCCGAGATCGCGCTCCAGATACGTCTGGATGTATCCATCGAACCAGATGGCACGTTCTGCCTGGGTGGACAAGTGCACCGCCGGCGTCGGAAACCCACCCCGCAGGGCGAGCGGTTCCCACGGCTGTTCGGCCGCCCCATGATCACGAATCGCCTGTTCCCATTCCCCGGGCGGACGCTCAAAAAAAGCGTCCCAGCATCCACACGATGCGCGCCCCAGCTGCTCCCCCCGCGTCATCGGTCGCAGGTGCAGGTACACGGCACGGCCCGCCAGCGATTCGGACGCCTTGTCCATCATGAGCAGGTTGACGGAGCCCGTAAGCAGAAACCGCCCCGGTTGCCGATCCTCATCGATGGCTTTCTTGATGGATGCGAAGACCTGTGGCGCGCGCTGTACCTCGTCAATCGTGAGGGGGGCTGGCCGTGACAACAGCGCGTCCGGGTTTTGGCGTAGCATGTGCAAGGTGTCGAGGTCGTCGAGCGTAATCCATGCACGCTCGCCGCCGAGCAGTTCCCGGACGAGGGTCGATTTCCCCGTCTGCCGGGCGCCCGATACGATGACCGCTGGCATGACGGCCAGGCAGTCTGTCAACGCGCGCAGGAGGTATCGGGGGAGTGGTGTGCGATCATTCATATCGTGAATGATAATCATTCACGACGTGAATAGATAATAAGAATGTACTGTTTTTTGCTACAAACCTTGGCCGCAACTCGAACGCAGGCACCTCAGCGGAGTACCACGCCCATGCTGACAAAACGAATCATCCCCTGCCTGGACATCAAGGACGGCCGCACCGTCAAGGGTGTCAATTTCGTGGACCTGCGAGACGCCGGAGACCCTGTGGAGCTCGCCCGAGCCTATGTGGAGCAGGGGGCCGATGAGCTCGTGTTTCTCGATATTTCGGCTTCGCTCGAAGCCCGTGGCACGCTCGTGGACCTCGTCACGCGGATTGCCGAAGTCGTAAACATCCCGTTCACGGTGGGCGGCGGCGTGCGCACGGTCGCCGATGCGCGCACCCTGCTCGATGCCGGAGCCGACAAGGTGGCCGTCAACTCGGCGGCCATTGCGCGGCCTGAACTCGTCGCCGAGCTGGCCCGCGAATTCGGAAGCCAGTGCGTGGTCGTGGCGGTAGACGTCCGCCTGACGCACGGTCAGTGGCTCGTGCACTCGCACGGCGGCACGCGGCCCACCGAACTGGAGGCCGTCAGCTGGACGCACCGCGTCGAGGCGCTCGGCGCCGGTGAAATCCTGCTCACCTCGATGGACCACGACGGTACGAAGGGTGGATTCGCGGTCGATATCACGCGCCGCATCTCAGAAAGCCTCTCGATTCCCGTCATTGCATCGGGCGGAGCGGGAACGGAATCCCATTTCGTGGATGTACTGGGGGGCGGATGCGCCGATGCCGCGCTCGCGGCCAGTATTTTCCATTTCGGCGACATCCCCATTCCCACCCTGAAGCAAAATCTGTCTGAGCATGACATCCCCGTCCGAATCTGACCTGCCCGAAGCTGACTTGTCTGAACGTGATCCGTCCGCATCCGGAAGTGCAGGCTGCGGCGTGCCGCCCGTCGAGCCGCTCTCGATCGTTCCCGAAGGACGCACGCCGGTGTTCGACCCGGTAACCGGGCTGCTCCCGGTCGTGGTGCAGGACATGTCGTCCGGGCGCGTGCTCATGCTGGCCTGGATGAACGAAGAGGCCCTCGAGACCACGCAGGCCACGGGGCATGTGACCTTTTACAGCCGATCCCGCGAGGAGCTCTGGGAAAAAGGCCAGACCTCCGGCAATACGCTCTGCGTGGAAGAACTCCGGCTTGACTGCGATGGGGATGCCCTGCTCGTCAAGGCGCATCCGCTCGGCCCGACCTGCCATACGGGCGCCGATACCTGCTGGGACGAAGACAATCATACGATCGAGCATTTTCTACCGATGCTGGAGCGCATTATATCGCTCCGCGCCGCGGAGGGCGACACCGAGGCCTCCTACACATCCCGGCTGTTGCACGCAGGTCCCAAGAAGATAGCCCAGAAAGTGGGCGAGGAGGGCGTGGAAGTCGCGCTCGAAGCCGCCACCGAGAACGACGAGCGCCTGCTCGAAGAGAGCGCCGACCTCATCTATCACCTCCTCGTGCTGCTCAAGTCCCGCGGGTTCTCCTTCAGGGACGTCGAAGACGTGCTCGCCGGCCGCCATGGCTGACACCGCGGCGCAGGACGTCGTCGGCACCCCAAAAACATGACTTCCGGCACATGCGGAGGGCCCGTGCACGGGTGTATGTTTACGTCGGTGCCACACAGGCACCTGCACACGCGCCCGTAGCTTACTGGCCCAAACGGCTCCCGCCGTCGCCATGGGATACGCCCCGTGCTGTCAATCCCCGGACAGGTTGTCCTCGCATGCGACCCCTTCGGTGATTGTCCGCACCGGACTATCCGGTCCCAATGCCGACCAGGGATGCCATAGAGCGCTGGTCCGTTAAACCAGAGGAGCGGGTTCGATTCCCGTCGGGCGTGCCACGTACGATCCTGTTGTACCCATGCCGCAATACGTTGGGTTCGATTCCGCGCCGTTCACCAACGGCGATCTGCACGTCGGCCACGCGCGCAACTACGTGCTGGGCGATGTGGACGCCCGCTTCCACCGGCTGGAAGGCTTCGACGTCATCTACACGACCAATTTCGACGCCTACGGATGGCCCATTCTGGAGCGGGCCCGAGCCGGAGGACTGGATCCGCACGCCTACTCCCGCCGCGTCGCGGTGTGCATGACGGAAGACTTCCGGCGCCTGCGCCTCAGTTACGACTACGCGCGCATCCGCTCGACGAACAGTCCTTCCATGATCCGTTCCACACAGCGTCTCTTCCAACTGCTTGTGCGGCATGGCCGTACGCACTGGCATTCGGACCAGAAGGTCTGGATCACCCCGATGGACCCCCACACCGGTCTCGACGGCACGGCCACCCTCGACGCCCTTCCCGAGTGGTCAAAGCGGGCCAAAAACATCCTCGCCGGGCACAGCCGCGATCTCGAGCCGTGGCGGGTGTCGCGGCCCTGTCCCTACGGCACGCCCGTTCCCATGGTTGATTGCGGTCGATGCGGTCCAGTCGCCATTCCCGACGACCTGCTCCCCTGGACAGCTCCTGCCCCCATGACCTGCCCCTCCTGCGGTGCCCGAACCGCCGAGCCCGACACCAACACGCTCGACTGCGTGCTCGACGATATTTGGTGTTTTCTGGCCTGGGATCCGGATGCGGAGCCGTTCGCGGTGCCCGGCCAGCGCGCGGGCGCGCCAGAGGCGCCGTTGGCAGGAATCGACATTTTCCACGGCGGATACGACACCTGGATCTATCCGCTCCTCTACCTTGGGCTTGCCCGCTTCCTGCACGACATCGGCCTCATAACCTCGCCCGTTCCCATGCGGCGCTACCACGGACACGACATGGTCCTCATGACGAATACGAAAATGGGAAAAAGTCTCGGCAACGCCGTCACCGTCCGCACCGTGCTGGAAGATCACAGCGTCGAGGCGCTCCGCCTTGGTTTGCTACTGGCCGCCGCCCCATCGAAGCCTATTCCATGGTCCGAAGACATCCTGAAACGAGGAGCGTGGGCGGCCGAGGTCGTGGCCTCCGCGCGGAAACAGGCTCAGCAACCGGCGCAGCAACCGGTGCGGGGAAAAGCACAGGAATCGAGCCCCGAAAACGGCGCTGTCACTCCCATCTCTGGATGCTGGAAACTCATAGACAAACAGGCGACGGCGTTTCTTCGCGCCTACCGTCCCCATGCTGCGCTCGAAGTGCTTCTGTCTGCTGTCCGGCAGAGCAGCGGCCCCCCGGCCATCCCTCAGCGGATTCAGGACCTGCTGGGCATATTTACCGGCGACACCGGAGCACCAGCCGCACCTGCTCCGATGAAAGCAGGTGCACGATAAACACCTACTCCGCCGGAAACAGCGCCGGGTCAAGTCCCGGAATAATGCGCAGTGCGTTCTTGTAGTAGATGTGGCGCAGCACGTCGTCGGGCAGGTCGAGCCCGTAGAGTTTCCACTGGGCGTGGTACTTGCGGTAGTAGTCGAAATACTCGTCGCGCGTTTCGAACGTGCGGAAATAGTAGTGGTACTCGGCGACCGCGTAGGCATCTTTTCCGAAGAGAATCCGGTCTTTGTACTTCGTCAGGAACGCGCGGGCCGTAAACGGTTGCCGCCCAAGGTCATAGAGCACGGCGCCAACTTCGGAGTAGACATTCGGATACCGGTCGAAGAGCTCACCGAGGCGCCCAAGGTCCGGCGCCAGCCAGCCGAGGTGCGCGTTGATGAACGTGGTTTCCGGATGGCGGGCAAACACGCGGTGCTGCTCGGCCAGCAGGTCCTCGAAGGACGGACCGCCGAGCGGCAGCATCCAGCGTTGCGGTCGCAGCTTGAGCTCGAGCCACTTCTCGTTGTGCTCGTCCTTCGGCAGCCAGAAGCCCATCGGATCCGCCGAGTGGATGAGGACCGGAATACCAAGCTCGCCCGCCAATGCCCAGACCGCATCGAGCCGCGGATCATCCACCGCGACGCGGTTGCCGTCCACATCGACCGTACGCATCCCCAGACTCTTGTAGATTTTGAGACCGCGCGCGCCGTGCAATTCGACATCCTCCCTGAGCTGGCGAACCGCACCGCGCGTCCACGCATCCGTTCCGAATCCCTCAAAATCCAGATTGGCAAACGTCACGACGCGCGACGGATGCCGGCCTTCCATGTTCTCAATGCCTTCGGCCAGGCGCTCACCGGACCATCCCGACAGATTCACGATCACGGCCATGTTCATGCCGTCCATTTCCTGGATGAGCGTATCGACCTCACCTGGCCGCATGGTCGATGCCCCGAACCAGTGGCTGTGCACATCCACAAACGGGTATTTCGCCGCCGTGACGTCGTGTTCGGGCACCTTGAGGAGCGTCACTGGATCGTAGTCTTCGACCGTCACATGGTCGCGGTCCTGCGCCAGAAGAGGGCCCGTGACGAGGCCAAGAAGCATGAGGGCAATGGGCAGTTTCATGGATCGATGGATGGATGGCATGGTGGATCGAATTTCGCGGCGGCGTGTTACTGGACATCAAGGTAACAGTCTCAGACCTGATGCGCCGCATGCACGCTGACGGCCTTCAGCTGCACATCCCGACACCGCCGCCGCAGACACCAAGGAGGATCCGGGAGACCCATCGGGATTTCGGGAAGCAGGGTAAAAAGCTGTCCCTTACTTGACTTTATAGACTCTCCAGGCTACCGTGAATTGGGGAGCCCACCAAAGGACAGGATTCAGTTGACGGCGTCATAATGATAAACTGGAACAGAATTAGTGCAGGTATTATCGCTTGCGTCGGCTTTGTTTTGTCGGGGTTTCTTTCAGAAATCGCAGCGCAGGACAAGTGGTATGTTGACCAATCCGCTACAGGATCAGGCTCCGGCGAGTCCTGGGGAAACGCATTTGTTACGTTGCAGGATGCGCTGGCAGCGGTAGACAACGGTGATGAAATCTGGATCGCCGAGGGCGTCTATACGCCGGACACGGGAGCAGGTCAGATGGCCGGAGACCGTGAAGCGATGTTCGTAGTGGATAAGGTCATCTCGATCTACGGCGGCTTCAGTGGCACGGAGCAGGCCATCGGTGAAAGGAATCTCAGCGAGCACACTACTATCCTGTCAGGAGACCTGCTTGGAAACGATGTCGCCGAGGACTTTCCCCTTGGGCCATCGAGGCAGGACAATTCGAGGAGGATCGTATTCCTGACGAACATTGATGGCCTTGATGCCTCGGAATTCACGGTGCTTGACGGTTTGACCCTTGATGGGAAGCACTGGCTTGATGATGGTACCAATAGCCCAGGAGGCAGTAGTATTGGCATCGTGGGAAGACCAGCCAAGTTGAATAATCTAACGATATCCAATTCGTACTCAAACAATGGATCAGGGTTGTTTATTTCAGTGTCAGGTCAAGGTTCTGAACTGAGGAATGTGTCATTTGTAAATAATCATGCAGAAAGCAAGGGTGGGGCGATAGAAATAAGAGGAGGTGGGCTTAACAGCGGATTATTGATAATAGGTTGTTATTTTGACAGTAATATTGCAGGATTTGTAGGAGGTGCAATATTCGGTGAGCTATTTGGTGGATTTTTCAGTACGTCAATCGTGAATTCAGAATTCAGAAACAATGAGGCTGGTAGATTCGGAGGTGCAATGTTGTTTGATGAATCGATCGTTACAATCTGGAATTCGAAATTCTACGAAAACAGTGCAAGGGATGGAGGAGGTGCCATTGATTTTGGAGGAGATGACAACACAAGGTCTTTTTATGCGGTAATTGGATCCCTCTTCTATTATAATTATACTGACGGCATTGGAGGTGGTATTTATACAACGAATCATGCAAGTCAGGGAGTTATAGTCAATACGACATTCACGAGCAATACGGCTCTGGTGGGGGGGGCAGCACTGTATGTTGATAACGATGATCGTCCGGAAGAGATAACCCATGTGGTCAATACCATTGTGTGGGATAATGAAAGTGGAACAGGCATCGGGGACAACTTCCAAATCGGAAGAAATCCAGAAGCGCCCGACAATGTTGAGGTTTCCTACACGATCCTGGACGGGGACCTGCACCCACAGGTAAGAACAGGCCCTGGTGTAATCGGCGACGACCCGCTCTTTTCAGACCCGGCTGGCCCGGACGGAGTGGCAGGGACGGGCGATGATGATTTCAGTCTGACGGCGTTTTCTCCAGCCATCGATGCTGGCAGCAGCCAGTGGGTGCCTGCCGACAGTCTGGACATGGATGGCGATGGAAATACGGACGAACCCATGCCATTCGACCTGGCTGGTGCTCCCCGGATACAAAGTGGTAATGGTGCGCCGGGCACGGTGGATATGGGAGCCTATGAATTCGACGGTTCAGTGACCGGCGTAGAGGATGACCCGGGAAGGGTGCTACCAGGACTGGGTCGCACAGTCGCCTCATACCCACTACCTGCGAAAAATAGAGTATTTATTGACCTTTCTGGCGAATTCTTAGCGGTAGGCCAGTATTTAAGTATGTCAATTTACGATATTTCAGGCAGAACTGTAAAAGGTAGTATGGAATACCGATACACCAATGGCATTATATCAATAGACACTGCCGAGTTGCCAGTGGGCTTATATTGGGCTCGCATTTATAATAAAACAACAACTATAAACTTATATTCCCCCATATTAATAGGACAATAAATATTGTTATTAAGGCAAGTACATCAAAAATACGTAAATTGAATATGAATATGAAAATCATCGTAGCATTGACTATGAGCATGCTTTTAGGAATAATAGAATCAAAATCCCAGAGCTTGGCCAAACTTGATCAACAAAACCTCCCTACCCATGAATTATTTTTCAGGGTGCTGACATCATCGAATGCTGACAAGGTAAAAATATATTGGGACAAGGGTCATACATCCTCACCAAGGTTCAAGCACACTCTGGAAAGAAGCCCATCTGGTGAGTTCGTTGATGTTTGCACCGAATCAGATGGCGAACCTGTTTTTCACTGGGTAGTAGAGGTGGGTGGTACTTTTGGTGCTGGGGAAACCTGTGATGAGTTTGACACATGGGACATGAATGACCTCTATACTCTAAAATTGGAATCACTTGAAGGTGGTGTAGTAGTATATTCTTCAATGTACTTGTATTTCAACTGTGCAGATGGGTGGAATTCAACCGAAGTAGAAAAAAAGGCTAATGGATTCTACTGCCTTAAGAAGCAAACGGAAGGTGGTTATGTAGATATGTCCATTGAACTTGATGATAAAGGATTTGGTCTGTTCATGACGGACGTGTCATCTCAACAGTATAAATATATGGAAGATGTATTCAGTGATAATAAATGGATATTTCCTCATCATGGTGAGTTCTATTGCGAAAATGCACCCAAGCCGGGACAAGGTGGCGAGACAGCTTCGTGTAATGTAAAAGCTGATACTGCACGAATTACAGTGATGCCGTTTCAGCCAACGCTGGATGACTACGAGTTGACAACCACTCACATGGTTGTGAAGGATGTACCAGGTGTGGGTGTTTTGCCGAGACACGCCGTTTACTTCGGAGGCGTGAAACTCACTTTCGCACCGGGTACCGAGTTGGTCGTCGGTGATCGTATTGATTTTCAGATGGACGGTACGGAACTCACCTTCAATGGAACAGCGGGGGGAGGAATGACAGCTGATCGGGGGAGTACAGTAAACACGTTTGGCGGAGCCAGGATAGTCGGGAGTGGTTCGGGGCCCTCAGATCCGAACGTGACGTTTACTGGAGACGGGACTGCCACGACAGGTGATGATTATTTGGTATCAGGAAATACAACGTTTTCTAAAATAGAGGTGACGATAGAAGACGGGAACAATGGCGTTGTCGAAGATGGAGCAACACTTTTTCTCGACGGTGATCTCACGGATCCAGCGAGGTTCATCGTTGAGGGCGTTCTTGTCATTCGCGATGGTGGACTGATACAGTGTCAGGGGTCGGGGACCGAATTGATTGGAAACGGTGTCAACTGGACCCAGGCAGATAATATTGACGACCAGAACCTTGCCGGGTCCGGCATCGACATGAATTGCTCAGGAGCTTGTCTGGTATCAGATAATGGAGCCTCTGTTCGGATCAAGGCCGGTTCTGCCCTTACCTTTGGAGATGGCGGCTTTCTGGCTCTCAAGAATGCGGGTAGCATAGTGCTCGAGGATAATGCCCAGATCACATTCGATGCAGATGCTGGAGATTATGATATCGACGCCGGGGCGACGTTCCTGATGGGCAAGGATGCTGTTGTTACGTTCGGGCGTGCACTGAATCTCAATGGGACAAGCGGCTCCCCGATCACGTTTGAAAGACTCAATCCAGTCGATGCTTGGGACTACCTTGACCTCATCGCTGACGGGAATACGTTGAATCATGTGATATTTGACGGAGGGAAAAAGAACTTATACGTCAGAAGTACGAACAACACATTTAACAATATCATATCACGAAACGGAGAGAATGGCCTGAGTGCAGCCGCCGACTACGTGAGCGGACGTAGTTCGTTCGTCTTGAACGACGCTACCATCACCAACAGCTCCAAAGATGGCGTCGTTGCAATCAACTCTGATGTGACCATCACCAACACCTCTATTACTGGCTCAGGTGAGGCTGGTCTGGCGCTTTCATCGGCGACGGTAATAGACATGGATAACAACACAATCACTGGCAACGCGTCAACAGATACGGAAGCTGGTGGGATAGAGGTATTGGGAGGGGGATGGCTGTACCTCGACGACGATGCTGGCAATCTGATTGCTGACAACGGAGGAGACGAAATCCTTGCGACCTCATCCGGTCAGATACATGCTGGCAAGTGGCTTGGTGAGTGCGGGATAGGAAAACGGGCAGAAATCTGTGGTGGAGGAGGCTTCAATGACATCCACGATGCATCAGATCCTGGAACTACGTATAAATACATCGACAATAATTCATCCTATGGCGCAGATGCTGAGAAAAACTACTGGGGAGGGACGCCTGTATCCGGCATGTTCAGCGGCGTAGTGGACTATTCACCGTATACGTCGACTGCCAACACGAAAAGGGGTGTCAATGAAGTATCAGGCGAGAATGATCGTACGATTGATGAACTGCAGGACGTGATCGCGGAACGTGGTATCATGTCGGAGGCGGAGGACTTGGCAGAGCTTTACAGAATGCAAAAGAGTGACAGGAAGAATGCATTTGAGGAATATCAGCAAACAATGGCGATATTCAGGTCATTGCTGCCGTCGTATGAAAACGCCCCACTTGTTGAAAGTAAGCAATCAGTTCAGCGAGGTTTTGAAAGGACAATATTGATCCTGCTTCAGGAAGACATGGGTAATGGGAAGTTCGAAAGTGCAGCTGAGCTGTTTTCGAAATATCATTCTGTCATCAGAAGTGATGACCATCGGAAGGAACTACTCGGATCAGCAGTTGCCCTGTCCGAATACTGGGGAGATTATTCAAAAGTTGACCAATATCTGGCGCAAGGGCGCAGTTTGTCTCGGAATGATTTGTCGTTTGACGCGGAGTTGGACCTTCTGGAGCGTGAAAGTCGTCAGTCGAGGAAGGCGGCAAGGCCTCAGAGAACTTCTGCTACGACTCTTCCTCAGTTGGATGCTTTGGCCAAAACTGGAGATGTGAATGAGCATGTCCAGGCGATCAAAAACACGTTATATCCAAATCCGGCGGTATCCAATTCGGTTCTCTCATTTACGCTGGCGTTCGACGCCGATGTCGAAGTTAGCATCATTGACGTTCTCGGGCGCAGTGTGAAAAGCTGGATGTTCCACCGCGTCCCTGAGGGAGGATTCAGGAGGCAATTGGATCTTGGCGCGCTCGCAAGCGGAACCTATCTGATAAATGTTCAGGCGCACGGCGAATCCGGCAGTCAACCCGTACACTTTACCAGACGGCTCACGGTCTTGCGGTGACCATGCTCCGTATTCCAGTGCTTCCTCCGATGGATCGAATTGCGCGGCGGCGTGTTACTGGACATCAAGGTAACAGTCTCCGTCCTCCTCTGCCGCATGCAAACCGATACTCCCTTCCGCGTACAGAGCGATTTCGTTCCGACCGGCGATCAGCCGACGGCCATAGCTGAGCTCCTCGAGGGTATGCAGCGCGGCGACCGCGCGCAGACGCTCCTCGGCGCCACGGGCACCGGCAAAACCTTCACGATGTCCCATGTCATCGCCGAGGCTGGCCGCCCGACGCTCGTCATGAGCCACAACAAGACGCTTGCGGCCCAGCTCTTCGCCGAGCTGAAGCACTTCTTCCCGGACAACGCCGTCGAGTTCTTCATTTCCTACTACGACTACTACCAGCCAGAGGCCTATATCGTCCACTCGGATACCTACATCGAGAAGGACATGTCCATCAACGAGCAGATTGACAGGCTGCGGCTGCGCGCCACCAGCTCGCTCATCTCGGGCCGGCGCGACGTGATTGTCGTGGCAAGCGTCAGCTGCATTTACGGCCTCGGCTCGCCCGAAGAGTATCGCAAGCAGGTCGTGCAGCTGAAAATGGGCGATACGCTCGTGCGCAATGAATTTCTGCGGGGTCTGATCGGCATCCACTATGCCCGCAACGATGTCAACTTCGAGCCGGGGACGTTTCGGGTACGGGGCGATGTGATCGAGATCTTTCCCGCCTATGCCGAGACGGAGGCCTACCGGATTGAGCTGTGGGGTGATGAGATCGAAAAAATCAGCATATTCGATCCGCTGACGGGCAAAGAAATCTCCTCCGAGCCGTATTTGACCATTTATCCGGCCAAGATTTTCGTGACTCCCAAGGAACAGGTAGAGAAGGCGGTCGCATCCATCCAGGAAGAACTGAACTGGCGTCTGGCGGTGCTGCGCGAGAACAGCATGATGCTCGAGGCCGCCCGGCTCGAACAGCGCACCATGTTCGATATCGAGATGCTCAAGGAAGTCGGCTACTGCAGCGGCGTCGAAAACTACTCGCGGCACCTGACCGGGCGCGCCCCTGGCCAGCGTCCATACTGCCTGCTGGACTATTTCCCGGACGATTTCATGATAGTGATCGACGAGAGTCACGCCACTATTCCGCAGGTGCGGGCCATGTACAACGGCGACCGGGCGCGCAAGCTGAACCTCGTCGAGCACGGCTTCCGGCTTCCGTCGGCGCTCGACAACCGGCCCATGACATTCGAGGAGTTCGAGGACAAGATGACGAATGTGGTGTTCGTGAGCGCAACCCCGGGCGACTACGAAATGGAAGAGACCGGTGGCATCTTTGTCGAGCAGATCATCCGCCCAACCGGCATTGCCGATCCGATCGTTGAAGTACGGCCCACCACGAACCAGATTGACGACCTGCTCGAGGAGATCAAGATTGTCGTGGACCGGAACGAGCGCGTACTCGTGACTACGCTCACGAAGCGCATGGCCGAAGACCTGTCGGATTATCTGGATGGATACGGACTCGCGGTGCGCTACCTCCACTCGGACATCGATTCATTGGAGCGCGTCGAAATCCTGCGCGGCCTGAGGCTCGGCGAGTTCGACGTGCTGATCGGCGTCAACCTGCTCCGCGAGGGACTCGACCTGCCCGAAGTATCGCTCGTTGCCATCATGGATGCTGACAAGGAGGGTTTCCTGCGCTCGGACCGCTCGCTCATCCAGACGGCCGGCCGCGCCGCGCGGAACGTGAACTCGAAGGTTATCATGTACGCCGACACCGTGACGGGATCCATGCAGCGCATGATGGAGGAAACCGAGCGCCGCCGCGAAATCCAGTTGGCCTACAACGAGGAACATGGCATAACCCCGCGGACCGTACTCAAGTCACGCGACCAGATTATGGCCGGCACCGTGATCGCCGAGGAAAAATACCGGGAGGGCGGCCCCGCATCCAGGTACTACGACGGGCCCGATCAGCTCAAAAAGGTCGCAGACCCCGTCATCCGGTACCTTACGGACGACCAGAAACGCGACCTCATGAAGCAGCTCAAGCAGGAAATGATGGATGCCGCCGGTGAGATGGCCTTCGAACGCGCCGCCGAACTGCGCGACACCATCGACCAGATCCAGCGGGAGTTGGAGGGGTAGCAAGGAACCGGTTGTCAACAGGTACATACAGTTGTACGTGTAACGGTAACAACAGAGGTGTCAACGTGCGGGCGGTCCCGAAAATCATCCCCATTTCTGAGCTCCGAAAGGAGGCGGCTGGTATTGTCAAGGACATGGCCCTGTCTTCTGACCCCGTTGTCATCACGCAGAGAGGGCGAGCGGCTGCCGTCATGGTCAGTGCGGCATCATACGAAAGGTCCCAACGGGAGCTGGAAATACTGAAAATCCTGATTCAGGGAGAGAAGGATATTGCCGCAGGGGCCACCCAATCCATGGAAGAAGTTTTCGAAGAGGCCGACCGAATTCTCGACAGTTATCGATGAAGCTCCGGTTTACGGCTGGTGCCCGAGCACAATTTCACGCAGCGCTTCACCATATTGCACGCGATAGACCCTTGGCCGCCGAGCGAATGCGTAACCGTGTACTGACCGCATTGGACCGTCTTACGTTGTACCCGAACTCAGGCAGAGCATTGGCTGAATTTCCGGATTTGCCATATAGGGAGGTGATCGTGTCGCCATACCGGTTTTTCTACCGCATAGAGAAAAACGTCGTTGTAGTGGTAGGCGTATGGCACTCGGCGCAGTTGCCGGAAGAACCGGAGCAGGAATAGT
>JAJCYR010000014.1 GCA_029262775.1 Bacteroidota bacterium | reverse complement strand
GACTTCACGGTCACCTACGACCCGGCCGTTCTTACGCTGGACAATGTGGACACCGCCGGAACACTCTCCGAGGACGCGGTGGTCACGGTCGATGCGACGCTTGGCAGCATCAACGTGAGTGGCGTCAAGACCACCGATTTTGCCGGAAGCGGCGTACTCATCAATCTGACGGGTACGTCGAGCGATGCCGGAAACTCAGACCTGACGTTTACCAGCGTGACATTCAATAGTGGCGCGCCAAACGGTATTGGAGTGGACGGAAGTATCCTCGTAGTCTCGCCCCCGCCACCTCCCGTTGAGGACGTCACCCTGACGCTGCCGGTTACGGGTACGGAGCCCCACGGTCCAATTGCCCTCCCAGTATTGACCAGTGACATCGCTGGCAAAGGCGTGCTGTCGTACGACTTCACGGTCACCTACGACCCGGCCGTCATAACGCTGGACGGCGTGGACACCGTCGGAACGCTTTCCGAGGACGCCGTGATCACGGTCGATGCAACGCTTGGCCGCATCAACATCGTCGGCGTCAGGGCCACCGATTTTGCAGGAAGCGGCGTACTGATTTACCTGACGGGGACGTCGGGCAATACGGGAGAATCCGATCTGACGTTTACCAGCGTGACGTTCAATGATGGCGCGCCGAACGGTATTGGAGTTGACGGAAGCATCCTGGTATCAACGGCCCAACCTGTCGATCCGGTGACCCTTAGACTGCCGATAACCGGATCCGAGCCTGGTGTTCAGATTTCGCTCCCGGTATTGACCAGGGACATCGCTGGCAAAGGCGTGCTGTCATACGACTTCACGGTTGCCTACGACCCGGCTGTCATTACTCTGGACAGCGTGAACACCGTCGGAACGCTATCAGAGGATGCGACCGTTGCGGTCGATACGACCGGCGGAAGGATCCACGTGGTCGGATTCAGGAGCGCCGCCTTTTCTGGGAGCGGCGTACTCATCTACCTGACGGGTACGGCGAGCGACGCCGGATCGTCCGATCTGACGTTTACAAGTATGACGCTGAACAATGGCTCGCCGGACGTTATAGGTATCGATGGGAATATCCAGATCACCGTAGGCGTGGCCAACGAAGATGAAATGACACTTCCCGGTGCGCTCGTACTGCGAGGCAACTACCCCAACCCGTTCTATTCCTCTACCACGGTCTCCTTCGATCTGCCCCAGGCTGCGGAGGTCAGTATCCAGGTGTTCGACATGCTGGGACGACAGGTGATGGCGCTGCCATCTACCGCTTTTCAGGCCGGACCAGAGCGCGGAGTCCGAATCGATGCGACGTCGCTGTCCTCGGGTACGTACCTGTACCGGGTGACGGCGACATCGTCCACCGGTACACAAATCACGTCGGGCCGGATGTCACTGATCAACTAAGGGCGCGGCCCGTGTAGAGCGCACGTCGGCCCGGGAGAAGGGAGATCCGGGCAACCGGATCTCCCTTCTCATTTTTCTGGCGGCGCACTATAGGCTTCGTGTACGCCAAACCAAAACAAATAGGATCAATATGCTCGAACTTTTTGTGATTGTCCTGATCGTCCTATGGCTACTGGGCATTGTCACCTCATCCACCATGGGTGGGCTTATTCATATCCTTCTGGTCATTGCGGTTGTGGTCATACTGCTTCGAGTCATTCAAGGTCGACGCGTTTAGATATTATAGCAGGACTTTTGCCCGATTCGGGTTCCTTGCTTTTCACACCACCCGGCCTGATTGGGCATGACTCAGAAACTCGGATCCACTCCGTACGTTACGCCTTCTTCCGCGAAAACGGAGCCGCATGTCGACTCGGTCCGACATATCTGTTGTGGAGTGCAGGTTGCCGTTTTGACTATGAGAACCCGGAGTATCGTTAACCTCGGAATAAAGACAAACAGAAATGACGGACAAAGAACTCTATCGGCAGAAGAAACAGGCCCAGCTGGATAAATGGAAAGCCGAAGTGGACAGGCTGAAGGCGAAGGCCTCTGAAGGTAGCGCGGATGCGCAGATGGAGTTGAACAAGCAGGTCAAGGCGGTGGAAGGCCGGATTGAGGAGGGCCGGATCAAGCTTGCCGCCATCGCGCGCGCCAGTGAGGACGAGTGGGAGTCAATCAGGGATGACGTGGACTCCGCTTGGGATTCAATCACGTCTGGCTTCAATGAGGCACTGGGTAGGTTCGCGAAATAGTTGCCCCATGATGGGCCGGAAATCGTGACCAGACTGAAGAAACAATCAGACCTTCAATTCCGGCTGTACCGCCCTGCGGACCAATCAGCCTGTTTGAGCCTGTTCGATTCGAACTGTCACGATTTCTTTGCCCCGGAAGAGATATGTGACTACGAACGGTTCCTGGCCGGTCGCCCCTCCGGCTACGAGGTGTGCCTCGATGGGTCCACGATCCTTGGTGCCTACGGACTTACGGTCAATCAGGCCAGCCGCCGCTCTCGGCTCCACTGGATTATGATCGATGCATCGGTCCATGGCAGGGGTGTGGGCACCAAGATCATGCACCGGGTCCTGCATGTGATGGATTCGTCTGATGTGCATGTTCTCGACATTGCGGCGAGTCAAAAATCAGCACCCTTTTTCGCGCGATTTGGAGCGGTAGAGAGGAGTCGCCGGGCTGATGGATGGGGAGTGGGTCTCGACCGCGTTGACATGGAACTGGAGCTTTGAACCCCACATTGCCCGGTGGCGCCATGCCTTCACCTCTGCTTACCGATATTCCCACGTCGCTTGCCACAGGGCGGCTCGACATGCGTCCACCGCATTCCGGCGATGGACCGCTGCTGCACGCAGCGATCGTCGAGTCCCTCACGGAGTTACGCCACTTCCTGGCAGCGCTACCGTGGGTTGCGGAGGAACAGTCCGTCGAATCGGCGGAAATCCATTGTCGCAACGCCCAGTCAAAATTCATTGCCCGGACCGAGATGCCCTTCTTCCTTTTTGACAGGCAGTCAGGACAGCTGGTTGGCTGCGTGGGCCTGTATCGCCCGGACTGGAGCGTTCCCAAATTCGAAGTCGGGTACTGGTGCCGGACGTCACATACCGGTCAGGGATTTGTCACCGAGGCGGTTCGGGCCGTGACCGCACTGGCGTTCGAAGCGCTTGGAGCGGTGCGCGTCGAACTCATTACGGATGAAGAGAATACGCCGTCCCGTCATGTCGCCGAGCAAACCGGCTTCATGCTGGAGGGCACACGGGTCAACGACCGGCGCGCCCCGGACGGAACGCTGCGCAGTACGTGTATGTATGCACGGTTGGTGGCCGCCCGCACCGTAATACCTCAAACCTGTACTTAACCATGTCATCCCAAAAAACACAGAAACCACCGCTTCCGCCGTTCACCCATGCATCCGCGCTGCAAAAGGTGAAGGCGGCGGAAAATGCCTGGAATCAGCGCGACCCAGAGCTGGTCGCGCAGGCCTATTCCCTTGACTCCGACTGGAGAAACAGAGATGAGTTCTTTCGTGGTCGGGAGGCCATTACGGCCTTTCTTGAGCGCAAGTGGAAGAAGGAGCTGCACTACCGGCTCAACAAGGAGCTCTGGTCCTACACCGACAACCGGATCTCGGTCCGCTTCGAATATGAGTGGCAGGACAGCGAAACCGGCAAATGGTACCGGACGCATGGCAACGAACATTGGGAATTCGATGAGGATGGATACATGCGTCGACGCGACATGAGCGCGAACGACATTCCTATTTCGGTCGACGAACGACGCATAGGCCTGTAAAAGGCGTCCGCGTCCGCTGCGATCGGACGGGTGTCGCGGCTGTCCCCGGCTACGGTCGGCAGCCGTGTCGGAACCCCACCTGTCCACTGGATGTAGGTGCTGTATTGTAGTGGCGAATCGTAGTCCAGGAACCCAGGATTTATCGCGACTGCGCAGGCAGGGATTTCGTCTCTGTCAGATGGGTGTGCGAAGTTTCTTCGTGTGCACTTCTTGAGCGCTGCAGGTCAATTCATCAACTATTTTGGGGGTTCCTGTGAAAAAAATAATATCGGTCTGCCTGTGGGCAGTACTTGTGGTTTCCGTCTCGGCCCAGGACAACGGCAGGGCTGCTGAACTTGCGCAGCGTGTTGAAACGAAGTTGGGAAGCAGTGAGGCGATGGAAAATGTCCGCTTCCTGCGATTTGATTTTGACGTATTCGTGGATGGCAATCCAGTCTACACGGCACGCCACTTATGGGATCGATGGACGGGGCGTTACCGGGAAGAGGGACAGGCGTACCGAGATGGTGAACTGCTGGAAGGCGAGGACAAGGCGGAAGCTCTCGATCAGGCCAGGTACAATTATCTCAACGACACATACTGGCTTCTGATGCCATGGAAATTGCATGACCCCGGCGTGAATCTGTCTGCTTTTTCGCAGGAGACCGAGGACGGGCATTCATACGACGTTCTACATCTCACGTTTGGGGCCGCCGTGGGCGATACTCCTGGAGACCAACATTGGATTTTCGTCAATCCCGAGACGGGAGCCTTGGAGCGCACCGGCTACTTTCTGGAGCGGTTTGAAAAAAATCCACCCGTTCTCGGCGAAGCCACGCTCTGGAACTGGAGCAATTGGACAGAGCTGAACGGGTTGCTATTTGCCCGGACCCGCGAGGTCGTTCGTACTACGCACGACCCCTTCGAAACGGCCCGGTCGGAATTTTCACTTATTGCTATCCTTCCGGACGTGGACGATGCGGTGTTTACGTCTTTCGATGTTCCTATGCCCAATAAATAATAACGCCGCGGCGGCGGGCATCAGTCCGCGATGGGTCGGTGCGACAGCACCCCCGTTGCATCTACCGTACATACGGAACCGTTTGGCAGGGCCTGCCAGTTTTCGTCGGTAATGCGTTCTGAGGCGAGGATGCTCGCCCGGTACGGCGAGCTGCTGGTGGCCGAGACGTCGGCGTGGGGATGTCCGCAGATGGGGCAGAGGTAGGGCGTAGTGCGATCGGCAAACCACAGCGTTCGGTTGTAGCGGGAGCCGCCGAGCGTGAGGCCGTCCGACCACAGAAGATTGAGCGCGAGGGTCTGGTTGAGGGTACTGTCCGGGATGCCCTCCAGATCGTCAAACTCGATGTCTGAGAGTCCGGCTTGCACGGGCTCGTTGGCCTCATTACACCACGCACGAATATGCTGGATGGCCATCTCGGTGATCTGGTCCATGGGCGCTTCTTCGTGGGACGCACGGAGTTCAAGCAGCAGCGCAAGCACGTGCTCACTGTCGGTCGTGCCCTGGATGGCGGCCCTGCGCTCATCCGACAGCGTGGCCAGCAGCCGCGGGCGCACCTCGTCGAAAGCCGGAATATGACCGTTGTGGATCAAAAAGGCATTTCCGTGCCGAAATGGGTGCGTATTGGCTGCAGACGATATTCCCACCGTTGCGCGGCGCACGTGCGCCATCAAAATCGTACCGTTGAGTTTGAGCGCCTCGTTTCGGTACATTTCGCTCTCGGATGCCGGCTCCACCTGCCGAAAACATTGCCCCTCCCCACGAAGAATACGCGCCATCCCCCAGCCATCTGTATTGGCGAGACCGCGGCCATCCCGCTGGCTCTGGTGGATAAGGGCGTTCTGCGCATCGAGCAGTTCGCAGGCAGCATGGGTGGGATGGGTAGCGCGGAGCGCGTAGAGTCGACACATGGGCAGCGTGAAATTTGCGTCTCTGTTGGATGGGGACGTCCGCGGTTACAGACGGCCAGAATTTGACAATATGTCCCGCAGGGTCGAAGTTGCGATGCCAACTCCACCACCACACTGCCATGCCTACCTCTTTGCGGCTTCCTGTCCCGGTTGTTCTGTGCTCATTCGCAGCGTTGATGCTGGCGGTTCTGGCGCCGAGAGCGGCCGCGCAGTCCGGTTCGTTCGGCGCAGCCGTGCATCTCGACGAGGATGTTCTTTTTGCCGGTGAGCCGAATACCTACTTCCGCGAGGGCTCGGTCTATATCTACGCGAAAAAAGGCGACGCCTGGGTCCAGACCGATCGTCTGGCGGCTCCGGACGCCGAGCGGGCCGATGGTTTTGGAACGGCCATCGCGCGCACCGGAAATACCTTGTTTGTCGGCCAGAAAGCGGGTCCGGTGCACATTTTCGAGCAGTCGGACGGGATGTGGCGCCATGCGGGTGCGCTCACGGGGCCCGGCACGTCGGGGATTGACCCCGGCTGCAACTCCTATGGCTATTGCCAGACGAATTTCGGGCTTACGCTGGCCGCCGATGGCGATTGGTTGTTTGTGGGCGCAACGGGCGAGAAGCCGCGCGCGGGCCGCGGCCAGGAGCAGCCCGAAGAAGATGCGGGCGCCGTGTATGTTTACCGGCGCGGCGCAAATGGTACCTGGAGGGAGCATTCGCGTCTGCAGGCCGAGGGCTTCGCGGCGGCGGACCATTTCGGCGCGCGCATTCATCTGGACCAGGGGCGAGCGCTTGTCAGCGCGCCGCACTGGACCGATTCCGCATCCGGGGTCGACCAGGCGGGCCGCGTCGTTGAATTTGTGCTTCGTGACGGCCGCTGGGAGGAGGCGGGCACACTGCCCATTCCAGCACATCCCGCAGCGCACAGCGGGAGCGCGCTGGCCGTTAATGGAGACGACATATACGTGGGTGCACCGGGCTGGGAGGAAAGTCGGGGTGCGGTGCTCCGCTATCGCCGCTCGGGGCCGGACGGCACGTGGACGGCGGCCGGGCGAATGAGCTTGGGCAGCGGCGTGACCGGGGACCGCTTTGGGAGCGGCCTGGCGGTTGTGGACGGCGATGTGTGGGTTGGCGCGCCGACCGAGCGGGCCAATGAAATCGGTTCTGTGTACATCTACGAAGCCGAGGCAGACGGGTCGCTTTCCTACAGCCCGCGGCGCATCCAACTGACAGAGACCGTGGAGCGGGACAATTTCGGGGCGCACATCGTAGGGGCCGACGGGGCCGTCGTTGTGGTTGTGCCCGGCATGCACCACGGAGCGGGAGCGGTCATGGCCTACAGCGGCGTGCCGGATGGCGGGGCGGACGCATCTACCCGAAACAGCGGACACATGCTCCTCAGCCCGCCCGATGCGCTGGGCGCCATGCTGGGCGAACGTCGTGAGTGTGAGGATGGAAAAATCGGGCCGTTTGACTGCAGTGAGGTCGAGCTGCTGTCCTTTATTCCGAATTCCATCCTGCGCGATGGCGATTGGGCGCGCGGCGTCCGTACGAATGACAACTGGGGCTGGACGGACCCGGAGACGGGGCGCGAATATGCGCTCGTTGGCCGTAACGATGGAACCTCGTTCATTGACATTACCGATCCGGTCAATCCGGTGCTGATTGGCGATTTGCCAAAGCCATGGGGTACGCCCCCCACGCAGCTGTGGCGCGATATCAAGACGTATAAAGGCTACGCCTATATCGTAGCCGACGGGGCCGGGGATCACGGTATGCAGGTCTTCGACCTGGCACGGCTTCGGAATGTCGCGAACCCGCCCGTGGTATTCGAGCCCGATCTGCACTACCGCGGCTTTGGCAGTTCGCATAATGTCATCATCAACGAGGAGAGTGGTTATGCGTACGCGGTCGATGGAGGGACGTGCGGCGGCGGCCTCTACATGATGAACATCGAAGAGCCGCTCAATCCGGTATTTGAGGGGTGCGTCAAGGGCGATCGCGGAACGCACGATGCCCAGTGCGTGATCTACAGCGGCCCCGACATGCGCTACACGGGGCGAGAAATCTGTCTCAACTCGAACGGCGCTCTTTTTGAAATCGCAGACGTGACGGACAAGGCAAATCCGGTTACACTGGCCAAGGCATCCTCACCAAACGCCGCGTACATCCACCAGGGATGGATGACGGACGATCATCGGTATTTCTACCAGGACGACGAGTCCGACGTGGTGCGGGGAAACGTAGCGACGACGCGCACGCTCGTCTGGGATCTGACGAATCTCGAAGACCCGGTGCTCACCACCCAGTTCATGGGATCCATGCCGGCCAGCGCGCACAATCTGTACCTGAAGGACGGATTTGCGTATCAGGCCAACTACCGCTACGGGTTGCACGTGCTGGATATTGCCGATCCGGAAAATCCGGTCGAGGTTGGCTACTTCGACACGTCTCCCTACCAGGAAGGCCCGGGTTTCAGCGGGGCCTGGAGCACCTATCCGCTCTTTGAGAGTGGGACGGTGCTGGTAACGAGCCTCCAGGAGGGACTGTTCGTGCTCCGCAAGAAAGACGTGGAGTTTTAGCGTGGCCTTGCAGGACCGTTTTGGGTACGCGGCGGTATACGCCGACATGATTTTCACGTGACACGCGCCGCACCATGGAAGACGAATTTGAATTGGAGGACGGCATTGACTCGCTGATTGGCGGACCGTCATGACGACACAGAGGCCCGATCTTGAGGGCCTGCTGACGTTTCTGCGGCAGGCAGAAAAACTCAAGGACACGCTGCGCAGCGCCCACACGTCGTCGGGTCGGACGGAGAGCGTGGCCGAGCATACGTGGCGGCTCTGCCTCATGGCGACGCTCCTGCGCGATGAGTTTCCGGAGGTGAATTTTGACCGGCTCATCCGAATGTGCATTATTCATGATCTGGGGGAGGCCATTGGGGGCGACATTCCGGCCATCGACCAGGACCCGGACAGCCCGAAGGGCGCGGACGAACGGATCGATTTCCTGTCGCTGATCGCGCCGCTCACCGAGCGGCTGCGGACGGAGCTCCTTGAACTCTGGGATGAGTATGAATCGGCCGCCACACCGGAGGGGCGCCTGGCCAAGGCGCTCGACAAACTGGAAACCATTCTGCAGCACAATCAGGGAAAAAATCCGGCCGACTTCGATTATGCGTTCAACCTGTCCTACGGGCAGGAGTACACGCAGGAGCACGAGGTAATTGTGGCCATCCGCCAGGCGCTGGACCAGGAGACGCGTCGCAGGGTACACGAATCGGCGACAGGATTGTGACATGCGCATTGACCACGTTTCCCTGACTGGTTTCCGGGCGCACAAGGCGACCGAGATCGACTTCGCGGACGAGATGAATCTGCTGGTGGGGTTGAATGGCGCGGGCAAGACGAACGTCCTCGAGGCCGTGCACGTGGCCTGCCTCAGCCGCAGTTTCCTGACGCACAACGACCGCCATGTGCTCGCGCGCGGGGGCGATCATTACGCGGTCGAGGCACGCTTCACATCCGACAAGGGCAGGGAAGTCCGCGTGCGCGTGGCCTTTCAGCCGGGTGCCGGTAAGCGCGTATTTGTGAACGGCGCGCCCGTGGAGCGACTCACAGACCTCGTGGGGCGCATTCCGGTCGTGGTGTTCGCCCCCGATGACCAACGTATTACCGCCGAAGGGCCCGACGAGCGCCGCCGCTTCCTGGACAGCATGCTCTGCCAGTCGAGCAGCACCTATCTCGAAAACCTGGTCAATTACCGGCGTACTCTCAAGCAGCGCAACGAATTACTGCTCGGTCAGCGTCGCAGGGGAATTCCTGTCGATACGGACGTCCTCGCTTCGTGGACCGCTGAGCTCGTGCGGCACGGAGTGCCCCTCATCCGGGCGCGCCTGGAATTCGTGGGCGTGTTCAATCGCCACCTGGAGACGGCCTACGGACGCATCGCGCGTGTCGCTGAGCGCCCGTCCATCCGGTATGAGCCGCTCCCCGGCCTGTCGGCTGTCGGCGCAGGCGCGGAGGGCTCGGCTGCGGAAGGCGCGGCCACAGAGGGCGCGGCTACGGCGGGCTCGGCCACGGCGGGCTCGGCTGCCCCGGTGCCCGATATCGCAGGCGCGCTCGGCGCGGCCCTCGAACGCTCGATCCGCGCCGAGCGCCAGCGCGGATCGACGCAGGTTGGACCTCACCGGGATGAGCTCGATATGCTGCTCGATGGGCACCTGGTGCGCCACTACGGCTCGCAGGGTCAGCACCGCACGTTTGGTATGGCGCTCAAGCTCGCGCAGTACGACTACCTGCGGGAGCGGCTCGACGAGCGTCCCGTCCTGTTGCTCGACGACGTGTTCGACAATCTGGATCCGGGCCGCATCACGGCCTTTTTGAACATCCTGCAGTCCGTTGCCGTTGGACAGAGTATTACGACGGCTGCCCGGCGCGAGATCGTGCTTGATCGTCTCGAGGGTGCGTCCTGCCGCACGCTTTTGGTGAGGCCGGGCGGGCACGTCGAACGGGATGGGCCTGAAGCAGACCCGTCCGACTGAGATCCACATGCACCCGCCCACAGGACGTACCACCATGAACCACAAGAATGCAAACAGGCTGGCCTTTCTGGTCACGATTTTTCTGATCGGGTTCGGCGCATCCGGGTGCGCTGTATCGACCAATCCCGTCACCGGAAACAAACGTGCCTACGCCTATACCTGGCAGGAAGAAATAGCCATCGGGCGCGATGCCGATCCGCAGATTGTCGCGCAGTTCGGGCAGTACGGGTCCAATGCGCTGGAAACCTACATTGATTCGCTCGGACAGGCGCTGCTCGCGGTGAGTCACCTGCGCCGGCCGGGTGCCGACCCCGAATGGCAGCGTACGCCTTTTACGTTCCGCGTGCTCGATTCGCCCGTGGTAAACGCGTTTGCGCTGCCGGGGGGCTATGTGTACGTGACGCGCGGGCTGCTCGCGCACCTCAACAACGAAGCGCAGCTGGCCGTGGTACTGGGGCACGAAATTGGTCACGTGGCCGGTCGGCACGGATCGAAACGCGCCATGAACCAAATGTTCGGCCAGGCAGCCGTACTGGCGGGGGCCGTTGGGGGACAAGCCCTTTTCGGCGGGAATGCTGCGCAGAACGTACTCGGGCTCGGGAGCGATGTGGCCAACCTCATGTTCCTTTCCTACGGGCGGAATGACGAACGGGAATCGGATGACCTCGGAGTGGAATATGCCTCTCTGCTCGGGTATGATGCGGCCGAAGGATCTGCGTTCTTTGGCTCACTCCGCCGCATGTCAGAGAAGTCCGGGCAGGAAATACCGAGTTTCATGTCGACGCACCCGGATCCGGGCGAGCGCGAGCAGACCATACAGCGTCTGGCCGCCGAATGGGACGCGCAGCTGCCTGGAAACCGGCTGGAGGAGCGCAGCTACCGGGGCATGACGGACGGCATTGTGTGGGGCGAGGACCCACGCCAGGGATTCACGCGCGAGGGTATGTTTTTTCATCCCGACCTCCGGTTCCAGTTTCCGGTGCCGGGTGGGTTCCGGGTGATCAATCAACCCTCTCAGGTGGTGCTGGTCTCCAGCAACGAGCAGGCGTTCATGGTCTTCTCCATTGAATCCAAGTACACGACGGCGCGTCTCGCCGGCGAGGCGTTTGCCGGGCAGGAGGGAATGACAGCCGTCCAAAGCGGTGCGGCGCCGTCCACGGCCCTTCCTGGCTGGGTGGTAGTGGCTACCGTGGCTGCCCAGAACGGACAGGAGTTGCGCGTTCGAGCGCACTATATCGAGTACAACGGTGCGGTCTATTCGTTCACCGGAGTGGCCGCTGCCGCAGACTACGATACCTGGAAGGGGCAGTTCGAGTTGTCATCGAACAATTTCCGTCCGCTGAACGATCCGGCGATACTGGCCACGCAGCCGGTACGCCTCTTCTGGCAACCGGCGCCGTCCACGGAAACGTTCCAGTCGCTCGTGGCCAGCACGCTCCCCGAGGACGTAACGGCCGACGAGATGGCCATTGTCAACCAGCTCAACCTGGGCGACCTGGTGACCTCCGGGACGCCTATAAAGCTCCTTCGCCGGGCGGAATGAGAACAGCCTCGCCACCCAGCACGGTTTTCTTGCCCAGATAAATGTAGACCTTCATACGGATATGCCGGTACTTCTCAATTTTTTCGGCTACCCGGACTTCCACCGAAATGGTCGATCCAACGGGCACAGGCCTCAGAAACCGACAGGAAATGGATACAGCAACGCTGCCCGGGCCCGGAAAATCCCGTCCCAGCGCCTTGGAAATAATGCCGAGCAGGAACGTGCCATGCACAATAGTCTGTCCGAACCGCGTTCCGCTCGCGTACTCAGCATTGATGTGAATCGGGTTGTCGTCGCCCGTGAGCGTCGCATAGGTCCGAACATCTTCATCGGTGATGGTCCGCTCAATGATGTGCGACTGCCCGATCTCAAGTTTTTCAAACGTGTTCGGATTCATGCGTGTAGATGAGGTTCCTCAGGTGGATGGGAAATTGAATAAACGAGACGTACGTCCTATTTGCAAACAGTGTTTCATGTTACGTTACCGCGGGGCGACGCGGCTACCCTCGTAGCAAATCCCGACCCTGGTGCACGCACGGGTGCGCGTTTGGCATACTTTCTGCACCTACACAAGGCATCATGCGTAGAGCTTCCCTATTTTCCCGAGTATATCGCCTTTTTCACGCGCCAGCATGGCTGCCGGTACTTGTTCTCCTGCTGCTTGTTGCGCTCGTTTCCCCGGCCGTGGGGCAGGCCCGCGCGCAGGTGGACCCAGAAAAGGCGGATGTGCGGCTTATTGACGACTTCGAAGCGCATGACATAGGCACCGTCCCCGGCGGCTGGAGCTACCTGCATGAAAGAAAAATGGTGCCGCTGACCGAAGAATTCATGCGGCCGCGGGAGCGTTTTACGGTGGTCCGGGACGGCACGCGCCAGGTACTGCGGGCGTATTCGCACAACGAAGCAGTGCATATTTCACTGATGAACGGCGAGGGCCGCCTGGACTGGAACCTGGAGACCCATCCGGTCATGTCCTGGGAATGGAATGCCCGTAAACTGCCACCGGGGGCGCGGGAGGATCAGGATCAGCTGAATGACTCCGCGGCGGCGATTTATGTCATATTTTCCATGGAAGGTTTTCTTGTCAAACGCCCCAAGGCCATCAAATACGCCTTTTCAAGTACGCTCCCGGTGGGCACTGTCGTTTCGTACGGCAAACTCAAGGTCATTGTGGTATCGGACGGGTTCATGGCCGATGCCGGGTGGATTCACGTTGAGCGCGACGTGGCCGCGGACTACCGCATGGTGTTCGGCGGCGAACCGCCGCGTCGCCCCATCTCTATTCGGCTCTGGAGCGACTCAGATAATACGAACGCCGAGGCCGAAGTTGACTTCGACAACATCCGACTCATTCCCGCCTCGAAATGACACGACCCAGCCGCCTGCTCGTTGACCGGGCGTTCAACTTCCTTGGATCCTGTGTCGGGGGCGTCGTGACCCATGCCACGTGGGTCGTGCTCGTGGCGACGGTGCTTACGGCCGGGAGTCTGATGCTCGCCAAAAACCTGCGCATCGACACGGATCTGGCCAACCTGATTCCGTCCGATTACCCGAGCGCGGTGGCGCTCGAGAAGCTGCGCAATACGATCGGGGGGGAAGCCGAGGCGGCAGTGGCCATTGAAAGCCCGTCGTTCGAGGCCAACAAGGCGTATGCGGAGGCCCTCATCCCTGAGGTGCTGGGCCTCGTTCGTGCCCGCAATGGCGAGCCGTTTTTCCAGCGCGTAGAGTACCGCAAGGACGTGACCTTCCTCAAGGACAACGCCCTCTACTTCGCCACGCCGGCCGAACTGGACATGCTCGAGGACTGGCTGCGCACCATGATTGAAGACGCGAAGCTCGATGCGAACCCCTTCATGTTCGACCTCGAAGAGGAGGACGATATGGTGGCCGAGGAGGATTCCGTGGGTGAGGAGCTCAAGGCCATCTATGAGCAGATCGTGTCGAAAGAGTACCCGATATCGGACGACAGCACGACCATGGTGCTGGAGTTCTTCCCGGCCGACGCGTCGACCAATATTTCTTTCATTCGTGAGGCCTATGCTGCGCTCGATTCCGTCACGGCGGCGCTCGCGCCGGCCACGTTCCACGCCGACATGGAGGTCACCACGGCAGGCCGACTGCTGCGGCAGATGATCGAAGTCGAGACCGTCCAGAACGACGTGCTCGGTTCGTTCGGGAGCGGCGCCGGGGCGGTACTGCTCTTCGTGGTGTTCTACTTCCTCTACAAGGCGTACGTGGCCCGCATGGGGCGCGCATGGTCGACGCGCATTTTCCTGACACAACTCCTGCGCGCGCCGTCCATGGCGCTGATTATCGGGCTGCCACTCATCATGAGCCTGTCCTGGACGTTCGCGCTGGCCTGGCTCGTGTACGACACGCTGAATCTCATGACGTCTACGCTCGGGCTCGTTCTGTTCGGGCTCGGCATTGATTTCGGCATTCATTTTTATGGTCGATACGCCGAAGAGCGCTCGGACGGACGGTCGGTGCTCGAGGCGGTCCGGATCACATTCCGCAGTACGGGACAGGCCATTACGGTCGGAGCGTTCACGACGTCGCTGGGTCTTTTTGTGCTCGTTCTGGCCGATTTCAAGGGCTTCTCGCAGTTCGGATTCATTGCCGGCAGCGGCATCCTGTTTGCGCTGGTGGCCATGATTTTCGTGCTCCCTGCGCTGCTTGCGGTGTTCGAGCGGGTGGGCCTCCTGAATCTATCCAGTTCAGGGCGCAAGGCCGTCGACGATGGGAGCCGTCACCGGAAGACCTTTCCCGGATGCCGGATTGCGCTGTTTGGCAGCCTGGCGGCGATTGTGGTGGCCGTCCTGCTCGTGGGCCGTGTGGGCTTTGAGTACCGGTTCGGTGAGCTCGAGCCGGTCTATGAGGAGTACGAAGCGCGGCGGGACATCGTGCGCAAGGTGTCTGACAATCGCCGCAACCGGAATCCGGCGTACGTGATTCTGGACCGGCCTGAGGAAGTTGTGCCGGTGATCGATGCGCTGCATCGGCATATGGAGGCCGATACGCTGAGCCCCACTATTGACCGTGTGGAATCGCTGCAGGATCGCTTTCCGACGGCGCCCGAAGCGCAGGCCGAGCGGCTCGCGCGTCTGGCCGCCGTGCGCACGCTCCTGGCCGACCGGTTTCTGGAGCGGGAAGAGTCCGAGGATCTGGACCGGCTGCGCCGGGCGGCCCAGACGCGCGAGCCTGTTGCCGAAGAGGATGTGCCGCAGTTCCTGCGCGAGCAGTTCACCTCGAAAAACGGTGAGTTGGGTAATTTCGTCATCATCTATCCGAGCGTGGGGCTGTCCGATGGCCGTCAGTCGATTGCCTTTTCGGAGGACGTGGGAACGATTGTGACGGTGACCGGGGAGGTCTACCACGCTGGGTCCACGTCGCTCGTGGCGGCCGATATGCTGAAGCTCATGCGGTCCGAGGCACCGTGGATGGTACTCGCGACACTGCTCATCGTGATGGTACTCATGTACGCCAACTTCGGCTCGCTGAAGTGGATGCTGCTTGCCCTGTTGCCGCTCCTCGTGGGTGTGCTCTGGATGCTGTTCCTGATGGAGCTCATGGCCTTCAAATTGAATTTCTACAATCTGATTGTGCTGCCTGCGGTGCTCGGCATTGGAAACGATGCGGGCGTGCACATGGTGCACCGGTACAGGGAAGAAGGAAAGGGCAGCATCATGCATGTACTACGCTCGACGGGCGAGCACGTCACCATGGGGTCGCTGACCACCATGCTCGGCTTTGCCGGACTCCTGTTGTCGTTTCACCCGGGACTTGAATCCATTGGGATGCTTGCAGTTATAGGAATAGGGTCGACACTGGCTGGAGCACTGATCTTTCTGCCCGCGCTGCTTCAGCGACTGGAAATGCGGGAGAAGGGGGCGGGGAAGTCGAACAGTGCCTCCAGATAGTTCGTTGCCACGCGTTCCCAGGAGAAGGTGGTCGTGACGTACGCTCGCGTTGATCGGGAAAGGTCGCTGAGGTGGTCGCGGTCGTCCTGTAGCGCCCGGATGCGCTCGGCAAAGCCCGCGCCGTCACCGCTCTCGACGAAGTAGCCGTTTTTGCCGGGCGAGATGACTTCCGCAATGCCCTCCAGGCGCGCCGCCACGCTGGGCAGTCCGACGAGGCCCGCCTCGAGCATAACGATGCCGAAGCCTTCCATGTCGCCCGGTACCGGTATGTTGGGCATGACAAACAGGTCGGCGGTGCGGTAGAGGTCCACGAGCTGATCTCCGTCAAGACGCCCCAGGAGGCGGACACGGTGGAACTGCCCGGCTTCCTCGACGGCGCTCTCCATGCGCTCGTGCTCCGGGCCGTCCCCTCCCAGCCAGTAATGCACGTTGTCCGGAAGCAGGGGCATGACCTCGCGAATAAACCAGGCAAATCCCTTTCGCTCGACGTGGCGCCCGACGCTGCAGAGCAACAAGGGCGGGGCGGCGTCCGTTGCCGGGGCGGCGCCTGGCGCCGGGGCGCGAGCCGCCTGGACCACGTCCGCCCATGCCTGGGCGACGGCCGTTGGATGCATTTCAAGTTTCTTCAGCACGGGGTCAAACCGATCCGTGTCCACACCGTTGTGCACGACGTGCAGCTGCCCGGGCTTGAGGCCGCGTTCCAGGCAGGCCGCACCGGTGGCCGCGCTGACCGGCATGACCAGATCGAGCCGGTCCAAAGCGCGCCGTGCCAGTCGCTGGTAGATGGGAACGGGCTTGGTCACATCCTGCCCGTGCACAATGGCCGCCAGTACGACCTGGGGGCGCCCAAGTAGCAGCACCAGCAGCGCGGTAACCATGCTGGAAAAGAGGACCACGTCCACATCGCCGCGGCGGATATCCCGGCGCAGGCGGAAGAGCGTGCCCAGTAGAAAGGGTCCAATGCGCCAGTGGATCCATTTCCACGTGCTCACAAGCGCATGAACACGGTAGGAGAACGCCCGTCCATCCGGCCCGATGCCGTTCCTGCGGACAAGTGCCGCATGCAGCTCGAACGCGACACGCTGCATGCCGCCAATATTTTCAAGCGGCCTGCCGAGCGGGGGAAAGGAATGGGTAACGAACAGCAGGCGCATCAGCGGCGGCCCTCCATGAGATGATCGTAGTAGGCGTCGAGGCGGCCCAGAATGGTCGGCCAGGAGAATTCGGTGGCGCGCTCCCGCGCCGCGCGGCCCATGGCCGCGCGGCGCGGTCCGTGGCGAATGAGGTCGCAGACGGCCTTCGTGAAATCATCCGTGTCGCGCGGTCGGCACAGGATCCCCGTTTCTCCATCCAGAACGAGGCTCTTGCTTCCTATGGCGTCAGCGCAGACGGTGGGAAGCCCGGACGCCATGGCTTCGAGCGTCACGTTGCCGAACGTCTCCGTTTCGCTCGGGAAGAGGAATATGTCGGACGAGGCGTAGGCGGTGGCCAGCTCCTCGTCCGTCAGGTGCCCGGCGAAGACGCCGTCAGGCAGCAGGCGCCGCATGTCCTCTTCGGCCGGCCCGGTGCCCACAACGAGCGCCTTGACGCGCACACCCTCTGCCGCGACGGCGCGGAGCACTCTGGCGTATACGTTCGTACCCTTTTCAATGACAAGTCGACTGATGAACGCCACCACGACATCGTCCTCTGAAAACCCGTGCTTCTCACGGAAGGCTGTCGAACGGCGGTCCGGATGGAACAGGTCGGTTTCCACACCGCGGGGCCAGAGCTCGACACCCTCATGGATACCATGCGTGCGGAGAATATCGGCCATGGACGGCGTGGGGACGTAGATGTGGGTGCACTGCCTGTAGAACCAGCGCAGCCATGCCCACATGGGGGGCTCCATCCAGCCCATGCAGTAGTAGTCCAGATAGGAGCTGAAGTGTGTATGGTAGGAGGCAACGATCGGTACGCCCCGCCGCTGCGCCCAGGCCAGCGCCTGCACGCCGGTCACGTCGGGTGTGGCAATGTGCATGATGTCGGGGCTGAATGCATCGAGCCGGCGGCGATTTCCCTGTGAGAGGCCCACGGAAATCCGGTATTCCGGCCGGCCGGGAATGGCAAAAGAGGGCGCTGCTTCCAACTCGCCATGGTGTTCGAGTACCGGCTCGTCTGTGGTGGGCGCGAGCACCAGCACCTCAGCGCGTCCCTCCAGCAGGTACGCCACCAAACGGTTCAGCGTGAGCGACACCCCGTCTGCAATGTGGTTGTAGGCGCCCGTATACAGGGCGATCCGCTTCCTTGCGCGCGGCGGGGTGGTCTGCCCAGGCAGATTCATGAGAGTAGGGGTTTCAGATAGCGGCCGGTGTGGCTCTGAGGCACATTCGCGATGTCTTCAGGAGTGCCCTCGGCAACAACGAAGCCGCCGCGCACGCCACCGTCTGGACCCATGTCAATCACGTGGTCGGCGCACTTGATCACATCGAGGTTATGCTCTATGACCAGCACGGAGTGTCCCTCGCTCACGAGCGCCTGAAACGCATGGAGCAGGACGCGGATGTCATCCATGTGCAGCCCGGTCGTGGGCTCGTCGAAAATATAGAGTACCCGCTCCCTCGTACTGCGCCGCATGTGGGTAGCGAGTTTGACGCGCTGCGCCTCGCCCCCCGACAGCGTATTGGCGGGCTGCCCCAGGCTCAGGTAGCCGAGCCCTACATCGCACAGTACCTGCAATTTGCCCGCGACAGGCGCATCGTCCTCGAAGAACGTCACCGCTTCTTCCATGCTCATGTCCAGCACGTCGGCAATGCTCTTGCCGCGGTAGCGGATTTCCAGGATGTCCTGCTTGTAACGCGTTCCCTTGCAGGCTTCGCACTCCAGGTAGAGGTCGGCCAGGAACTGCATTTCGATTTTAACCACCCCCTCGCCCTGGCACGTCTCGCAGCGCCCGCCGGGCACGTTGAAGGAAAAATACCCTGGCTTGTAGCCGCGGATCCGGGCCTGGTACGTGTCGGCAAAGAGCTGCCGGATACCATCGAACGCCTTGACGTACGTAGCCGGGTTCGAACGCGGCGAGCGGCCAATGGGCGACTGGTCAATCATTTCCACGTGGTCAATGAGCTGGTGACCTCGCAGCGCGATGTGCCTTCCGGGCCGCTCATCCTCAGACAGTGTGCCCTTGAGGCGCGCCAGGGTCCGGTAGAGCGTATCGTGGATGAGCGTGGATTTGCCCGAGCCCGATACGCCGGTGACGCACACCACCATGCCCAGCGGAATGCGCACATCAATACGTTTCAGGTTGTGGGCGCTGGCGCCCTCGAGAACGAGTTCGTCCCGTTCGCGCCCGGACCGCCGCTCCGAAGGGACCGGAATGGACTTGGTACCCGAGAGGTAGGCTCCCGTCAGCGAGTCCGCGTTCTGCATGATCTCGTCCGGGCGCCCCTCGGCCACCAGATGCCCCCCAAACCGGCCAGCACCGGGCCCGAGGTCCACAATGTAGTCGGCGCGCCGCATCATGTCCGGATCATGCTCCACAACAAGGACCGTGTTGCCGATGTCCCGCAAATGCTCCAGGATGGAAATCAGCCGGTCCGTGTCGCGGGGGTGCAGTCCGATCGAGGGTTCATCGAGAACATACAGGCTGCCGACGAGCGATGAGCCGAGCGATGTGGCCAGGTTGATGCGCTGCGACTCGCCCCCGGACAGCGTCTGTGAGAGGCGGTCGAGCGAGAGGTAGGTGAGCCCCACATCCACGAGGTAGCGCAACCGGCGCCGAAGTTCATCGAGCACGCGCGATGCCACGGCCGCCTGGTGTGCGCTGAGCGTCAGCTCGTCAAAAAACGTGTGGGCATCGGCAATGGTCAGTTCGCAGACCTGGCCTATGTGCATTCCGCCCACGCGCACATGGAGCGCATCGGCCCGCAGGCGGTACCCTCGGCAGTCGGGACACGGCGAGTAGCCCCGGAAGCGGGCGTAGAAAATGCGATAATGCATTTTGTATTTGCGCGACTCCAGGTAATTGAAAAATCCGGTGATCCCAATGTAATCAGCCGAGCCTTCCCAAATCACGGCGCGGTGCCTTTCATCGAGATCGGCGTAGGGCGTATCGATGGGTATGCGCTCGTCAGCCGCCACGCGGATCAGGGCGCGGAAATGCTGGCTCCAGGCCTCAGTCCGGAACGGGGCAATGGCCTGCTGCCGGATGGACAGCCCCGGGTCGGGAACAACGAGGTCGGGATCCATGCCGGTTATGCGCCCGAAACCCTGGCAGGTTGGGCAGGCGCCGAGCGGAGAGTTGAAGGAGAAGAGGTGGGGGGTGGGCTCGGAAAAGCGGATGCCGTCGCGCTCAAAGTGCCGACTGAACACGTGCTCGGTGCGGCTGGCCCGCGCCCGCAGATGTACATAACCGCCTCCCTCGGAGAAGGCCTGCTCCACGGAATCGGCGAGGCGCGATTCGGCCTCCTCCGCAGCCGCCCCCGGCGTGACGACGGCGCGGTCCACGAGTATGCGGATCCGGTTCCGGGCAATGCGTAGTCCCTCCGGAGGCGACTCGTTGAGGTCAACAAGCTCCTCTACAGCCCCTTTTTCCGCCTGTTTCTCGGTGGGGAGCACCAGAATGCGGAAAAAACCCCGGCGCAGCAGGCTCTCCAGTTCCTGCCGGATGCTGGCTCCTTTGTGGTCGGGCAGGGGAAAGGTGACGTAGATGCGGGTGCCGGGCTTGAAGATCCGGGCCGCCTCCTGTGCGACCGAGCGGGGTGAATCCCGCGTAACGGGTTCGCCCGATACCGGCGAAATGGTGGTGCCCACGCGCGCATACAACAGGCGCAGGTGGTCGTAGATCTCGGTCTGCGTGGCAACGGTCGAGCGCGGATTCCGGGTCGTTGTCTTCTGCTCGATGGCAATGGCCGGCGCCAGACCTGAAATCAGGTCGGCATCAGGTTTGTCCATGCGCTCCAGGAACTGCCGGGCGTATGCGCTGAGCGATTCCACGTAGCGCCGCTGCCCTTCGGCGTAAATGGTGTCAAAGGCCAGGCTGGACTTACCCGAACCCGACGGCCCGGTGACCACGACCAGGCGACCCCGGGGAATGTCGACATTGACTTCCTTCAGGTTGTGCTGCCGAGCACCACGAATGACAATGGCGCCGCGGGCTTTCTGTGGAGAGCTGTCAGAATCGAGGGTCATCGGGGATGAGGTGGCCTGTCCGGCAGGCGGTCTTGTACACAGGGCGGCCTGTCTACGCAGGGACGGGTCCGAAAGTGCCCCCGCTGCCTCCCGGGGCTCGTCCCATGCCCGCGCCTTTTTGCGGCGCTTCTGCGGAAACGCCCGTTACACTCGGTCGTTCGCCTCCCATGACATTTCTGAATCCTCTTTTTCTTCTTGGACTGATAGCGGCGGGCATCCCGCTCGTGATCCATCTGTTCAATTTCAGACGGCCTCGGCGCGTCCGCTTCTCGAGCCTCGCGTTCCTGCACGAACTGCAGAAGAGCACCATGCAGCGCGTGCGCATCAAGCAGTGGTTGCTGCTGGCACTCCGGACGCTCGCCATTGCGGCGCTTGTGATGTCGTTTGCACGCCCCACACTGGAAGGCGGACTCGCGGGCCTGATGGGCACGGGACGTGCCAGCGTGGCCATTGTGATCGACAACTCCATGTCCATGACGCTGCGCGACGCGGGGGGCAGCTACATGGAACAGGCCCGCTCCGTGGCCGCCGCGCTCATGAGCGATCTGGACAGCGAGGACGAGGTGTTCATCGTGCCGGCGGCGGGCACCCCCACCCGCCCAGGCTCCAGCGCCGCGGCGCATGCTCTGCCGCTGCGCCCGGGAAACGAGGCGCTTGGCGTTATCAATTCCGTAGCTGCCTCGCCGGCAGGCCACTCGTTGGCCGACGCGGTGGACCGTGCCGCAGCGCTGCTTGTGGGGCGCGACGTGCCCAACCGGATCATCTATGTTATCACCGATCTGCAGGCCTCGGCGCTTGCATCTACCCGGACCGAGGCGCGCGGCGGTGACGCACGCGTCCGGGACGTACCGACCGTTCTGGTGCCGATCGGCGGGCAGGAGCAGCCCAACCTCGCGGTGTCCGATGTAGAGGTGCTCAGCCGGATCGTGGCGCCGGGCGAGCCGCTGCGCGTTCGCGCGATGCTGACCAATTACGGGTCCTCGCCACAGACCGGGATCCTGGCCAGTGCCTACCTGGGTGGGCAGCGCATGGCGCAGCAGTCCGTGGATATTCCTCCGGGAGGAGCGGCCGAGGTGGAAATGTCGCTTACGCCGCAGGAGACCGGTTTTCTGCGGGGCCGTGTGGAAATTGACGATGCCCTCTACGAGCCGGACAATGCCCGCCTGTTCTCCGTGCTCGTGCCCGAGGTGCGACGGGTGCTGATCGTGGGGAGTGCCACCCGGTACCTGGAACTTGCGCTCTCTCGGGAGCTGGCGGGTGGCGGGTTCCAGTTCGATGTGGAGCGGATAGCGGAGGACCAACTCGCCGTAACACCGCTCGGCACGTTCAATGCCGTGCTGCTTTCGGGCGTTGCGGATGTCTCTGCCGCCGAGCGCGACGCACTGGCCCGGTACGTCCGAGATGGCGGTGGCGTGGTTGTTTTTCCGGGCGATGCAGTGGACATAGCCGACTGGAATGCCCTGCTTGCCGCATGGGGGGCCGGCCGTGTCGATGCTCCCGTGGGCCAGTTGGATGGGGTGCCAGCGGCCACGTTCGACCAGGTGTTTTCCGAGCACGTGCTCTTTGAGGGCCTGTTCGTGCCCTCCGTCGAAGGCGAGCCTGTGCGCCTCGAACAGCCTGTGGTTTACCGGTATGTGCCCTACCGGCCCGGTGGTGCGTCTGAGCAGACCATTATTTCGCTCACCGCTGGCACGCCGTTCCTGCAGGAAATCAGGCATGGCCAGGGCATTGTGCTGTTTTACGCCGTGGAATCGGACATCAGGTGGAGCGATTTTCCGGTTCGAGGGCTGTTCTTGCCGCTGATTTACCGGTCTCTCTACCATGTGTCGTCGACGGGAACGGTCATGGCCTCGGGCGTGGTGTCCGGGGGGCCGCTGCAACTGCGCCTTGGAAATGCCGAGGGAAATGACCCCGTTATGCTGCGCAGCGACGCGGGCGAGGAGCAGATTCCGCCCCAGCGGATGCTTCCGGGCGCGGTGCTCCTCGATGTGGATGGGACGCTCGTGACACCCGGTATTTATGATGTGGTGCAGTCAGGCCGGATTCTGCGGCAGGTCGTGGTGCAGCCGGACGCGGCGGAGTCTGATCTGACCGTGCTCGACAGGGACGATGCGCGCGACCGGTTGGAAACCATTGTGCGTCCGGTGTCTGTGCTTGATCTCGGAACCGGAACGCCTGGTGCGCTGGCCGAAGGGGTTCGCGAGGCCCGTGTCGGTCTGGAGCTGTGGAACGTCTTTTTGGGCCTTGCGTTGCTTTTTCTGTTGGCGGAGATGGTCGTTGCATCGCAGTGGCGACCGGAAACCACGGCTTCCTGATCAGGGCCTGCTTGGCAGGTCCCAGTTACATATGATGTCAACCATACATACGGTTCTGGTGCTCGCCTTTCTTGGCGTCACGGCCCTTCTGCTGGCTATCACCGTCATACAGCGGCTGCGTATCCGGGGCGTACGGATGGAGTGGCGGGGGCACATGCCGCTCGGTTTCCCGCTGTGGCCGACCGTCTTCACGGGCTTTGTGGCGCTGTTCATGGTCTTCGCGCACAATGCGTATCCAGAAATTGGATCTTCCGTCTACCTGGGGTATCTGGTGGGAGGATTGCTGTGGTTCGCGGCCATGGTCATGGCATCGGGCGTGGTGGTGACCGACTATGGAATTGTCCCCGGGACCGGCCGGCCCGGGGACGCAGTTGCCTGGAGCCAGATCAATGACTGGTTCGAGGTCAATGATGGACGGCACGCGACGTTCGTCTTCATATACAACCGGTATGATGACCAGCGCCGCCGACTGGATCTGGTCGTTCCCCGAATGCACGAGGACCGGTTCCGGCACGTATTGGCGCAGAAAATCGGCGACGAGACCTCACTTCCCCTTCGCACTCCTGCCGAGCGCAAGGCCATGGAAGGCCACTGACCCAGATGGAAGGCTGACTGATTGTACGATATCCAGACTGACCGGCGGGAACGCGCAGTACTTGTGGGTGTGTTGACTCCCGGTGACACGCGTTTCGATGCCGAAGATTCCCTGAACGAACTCGAGCTGCTGGCCGATACGGCCGGAGCCGACGTAACCGACCGTGTCACGCAGCGCGTGGCGGCGGCCCATCCGGCTACCTATATCGGTAAAGGCAAGGTCGACGAAGTCCGTGCCATTGTTGCCGAGCGCAAGAGTGATCTGGTCATTTTCGACGACGATCTCTCGGCCATCCAGCTCCGCAACCTCGAGCGCGCCCTCGAATGCAAGTTGGTCGACCGCTCGGCGCTCATTCTCGACATTTTTGCCCGCAATGCCCGGACGGCGACCGCCAAAACCCAGGTCGAGCTGGCGCAGCTCGAGTACCTGAGTACCCGGCTCACGCGCCAGTGGACGCACCTTTCACGCCAGAAAGGCGGTATTGGAACGAAAGGCCCAGGAGAGACGCAGATTGAGACCGATCGCCGCCTGATTGGTCAGCGGATTTCAACGCTCAAGGACCGGCTCGACAAAATTGACCGCCAGCGCACGACGCAGCGGCAGGGGCGCGAGGACTTCACCCGGGTATCGCTCGTCGGCTACACGAACGCTGGTAAGTCGACGCTCATGAATGCGCTGGCCCACGACGCCGACGTGCTCGCTGAAAACCGCCTGTTTGCCACACTCGACGCCACAACCCGCACGGTCGAGCTCACGGCCAACAAGACCATTCTGCTCTCGGACACCGTCGGATTCATCCGCAAACTGCCCCACCGTCTCATTGAAAGCTTCAAGAGCACCCTCGACGAAGTGCGCGAGGCAGACGTGCTCATGCATGTCATCGATGCGACGCACCCCGGTTTCCGCGACCACATGCGTGTGGTGAACGAAACGCTGACCGAACTGGGGGCGGACACGACGCCCCAACTCTTCGTATTCAACAAGGTCGATGCGTTCGAAGAGTTCGACGAGCTCTCGGCGCTCGGCGCCGAGTTTCCGGACGCGGCATTCGTGTCGGCTCGGCGGGGCATGGGCCTTATCGAACTGGCCGACAAGCTGACCCGGGTAATCGAACAAGACTTCGAGGACCGGGTCGTGCTGCTTCCCGTCTCGGACCAATCGGCCATTTCCCACATCCACCGGATTGCCGACGTGAAGGACGAAGCCTGGCTCTATGCCTCGCTCCCATGGGAAGCGGAGGTGGTAGCCGTCGTGCAGCTTCACTTCCGGGTGGCGCCGCGCTACGCCAAAGACCTTGATGATCTTGTGACAAAATATCAGGACCTGCAGGTCGTCGAAGGAAAAACAGGAGGCAGTCCGGCGGAAAAAGATGCCTGATACATCGGTTTCCGATCGACTCCTTGGCTGAATGGTCTGATTTCTGGCCTCACCTGTAGAAACGGCACAGCGTTTGCCATGTCCAAGATGTAGATTACCGGTCATGTCTGTGGATGTACTCATAACACACGAAACACCGCCGCTCCGGCCATTGGACTGCGTCGAATATGCGCTGGGTCTGATGATGGAAATGCGCGTCCGCCACCTGCCGGTCGTGGACGAGGTCGCGCACCTTGTGGGCATCATATCGGAAGACGACCTGCTCGGGTCGGCCGGACCGGATGAACCGGTGGGCTCCCGTCTTCAGGGCACGCCCGTGCACGTGGCCGCCACCGACCACGTATTCGAGGTCACCCGCATCATCATGAATCACGGCCTTAGCATGGTGCCGGTCGTCGGCGCCGACGAGCGCTACGGTGGACTCATTCGTCGCCATGATCTCTTTGAGCGGTTTGCCGCCATGCTCGGGACGCAGTCGACCGGTGCCATACTGGCGCTGGAAGAGGACAAGCGGGACGCGGCGCTGTCCAAGATCGTATACCTTGTTGAGCAGAATGATGTCCGCGTGCTCTCTCTCGCGACCGAAGAGATGCCGGACGATCATATCGGCATCACTCTCAAGCTGAATGTGCGCGATGCCACGCGCGTTCGCCACATCCTGGAGCACAACGGCTACCACGTAGTAGCTGCGTTTGGAGAGGAAGAAGACTCGGACGGTCTGATGGACCGGGTCCAGGAATTCATGCGGTATCTGGAGGTCTGAAGCCCGTCTGGTAGCCGCCGGGTTTACGTGATGTTGGGCCCGGAATTGCGTATATTGGCAGGATATTGTTTTCCACCCCAACTTGCGCTTTCATGTCCGAAAAGCCCGTTCCCCAGCCGCCCCGCGAATACGGCGCATCGAGTATCCAGGTTCTTGAAGGTCTTGAGGCCGTTCGTAAACGCCCCGCCATGTATATCGGCGACGTGGGTGCGCGCGGTCTGCACCACCTGGTCTACGAGGTCGTGGACAACTCGATCGATGAGGCGCTCGGAGGGTACTGCGACGACATCGAAGTCGAGATTCTTGAGGATGGATCTATCCGTGTTGCCGACAATGGTCGTGGCATTCCAGTGGAAGAGCATGCCGGCGAGAAGCGTTCTGCGCTCGAGGTCGTGATGACGGTGCTCCACGCCGGCGGTAAGTTTGACAAGGATTCCTACAAGGTGTCGGGCGGGCTCCACGGCGTGGGCGTCTCGTGTGTGAACGCGCTGGCTTCCGAGCTCACGGCGACCGTCAAGCGTGACGGGCACGTCTGGAAGCAGACCTACCGGGAGGGCCACCCACAGGAGCCGGTCCGCCAGGTTCGGCCCATGCAGGCGGGCGAGTCGACGGGAACGGAGGTCGTATTCCGACCCGATGCATCTATTTTCCAGACGACCGAGTACCGGTTCGATACGCTCGCCGAGCGTATGCGCGAGCTGGCCTATCTGAACCGTCAGGTGACCATCCGCATTGCCGATCTGCGCGCCGAGGCCGGCGGTCTCCGGGAGGAATTCCGCTTTGAAGGGGGTATTGTCGAGTTCGTGGCGTACCTGGACGAGGCCCGTACGTCCATCCAGGAGGAAACCATTTACATTGGCGACGAAGACGCCGAAGTACCCGTTGAGCTGGCCATGCGCTACAACAACGGGTATTCGGAGAATGTCCTCTCCTACGTCAACAACATCAATACACACGAAGGAGGAACGCATGTGTCGGGCTTCCGGCGCGCGCTCACGCGTACGCTCAAGACGTATGCCGACAAGAATAATCTGCTCCGCAACGTGAAGCTGGATCTCTCGGGCGACGACTTCCGGGAGGGTATTACGGCTGTGCTGTCGGTGAAGGTGGCCGAGCCGCAGTTCGAGGGCCAGACCAAGACAAAACTCGGTAACAGCGAAGTGCAGGGGGCGGTCGAATCGCTCGTTTCTGACAAACTGGCCATGTGGCTCGATGATCATCCCCGCGAGGCCAAGCGCATCGTGGACAAGGTGGTGCTCGCCGCGCAGGCCCGCCACGCCGCCCGCCGGGCGCGTGAACTCGTACAGCGCAAGAATGCCTTCGGCAGCGGCGGCCTTCCGGGCAAGCTGGCCGACTGCGCTTCGCGCAATCCGGAAGAGTGCGAGCTCTACCTGGTCGAGGGCGACTCGGCCGGCGGATCGGCCAAACAGGCCCGCGACCGGCACTACCAGGCGATATTGCCTCTGCGTGGTAAAATTCTGAACGTTGAAAAGGCCCGCCTGGACAAGGTGCTCGCCAACGAGGAAATCAAGAACATCGTGACGGCGCTCGGCACCGGGCTGAATACGTCTGCCGAGGACCAGGGCTTCGACCCGGCCAAGCTGCGCTACCACAAGATTATTGTGATGACCGATGCCGATGTGGATGGTGCTCACATCCGGACGCTGCTGCTCACGTTCCTGTACCGGCAAATGCGCGTGCTCGTCGAGCAGGGCTACGTGTACATTGCCCAGCCGCCGCTCTACAAGGCGAAGCGGGGCACGAAGGAAGCCTACGCCTGGAACGATGCCCAGCTCAAGCGGCTGGTGGAGGAGTTCGGCGGTGAAACGCGTCAGAAAGTGGGTGTGCAGCGCTACAAGGGTCTCGGTGAAATGAACCCGACTCAGCTCTGGGAGACGACCATGGACCCGGCGACGCGCCGCCTGCAGCGGGTCGCCATCGATGACGCTGCGGCAGCAGACCGCATTTTTTCGACGCTCATGGGCGATGCCGTCGAGCCGCGACGCAAGTTCATAGAGCGCAACGCCCGCTACGCCACCATAGACGTGTAGCCGCATGGCACGTGACGCCAAACGGTTGGATCTCTCCATCGTGGTCCCGGTGCTCGACGAGGAAGCGTCGATCCCCGAACTTGCGGACCGGATTCGTGGCGTCTGTGATGGCGCCGGATATTCGTTTGAAGTCCTGTTTGTGGACGACGGCTCGAAAGACGACTCGTGGGACGTGATCACAACCATGAACGAGCGTGATGGCCGCTTCCGGGGTATCCGTTTTCGCCGCAATTACGGCAAGTCAGCGGCGCTCGCCGTCGGGTTTGAACGCGCCACGGGCGCATATGTGATTACGATGGATGCGGACCTCCAGGATGATCCGGCCGAAATTCCGGGTCTTGTGACGCTTCTCGAGGATGGATACGACCTCGTTTCGGGGTGGAAGCGCCGCCGGCAGGATCCGCTCTCGAAGACCATCCCCAGCCACTTCTTCAATTTTGTAACGCGCCGTATGTCTGGCATAGACCTGCACGATTTCAACTGCGGGCTGAAGGCCTACAGGCTGGAAGTCGTAAAATCGGTCCGGCTCTACGGAGAGCTGCACCGCTACGTCCCGCTTTTGGCGAGCTGGGAGGGTTACACCCGCATTACCGAGAAGGTGGTGCAGCACCACCCGCGCAAATACGGTCGCACGAAATTCGGTCTGGAGCGCTTCATCAAGGGGTTTCTGGACCTGCTCACGGTGCATTTCCTGTCGCGCTTCACGGCGCGGCCCATGCATTTCTTCGGAACGCTCGGGACGCTCGCGTTCCTGGGCGGCTTCCTGATCAGTTTGTGGATATCGATCGACAAGTTGTGGTACGGCCATCCGATTGGAGATAGGCCGCTGCTGCTGCTGGGAGCGCTCCTGATTCTGGTGGGTGTACAAATGTTCACCGTCGGCCTGGTCGGTGAAATGGTTGTCGTGCCGCGCATGCAGGAGACGACTACCTATGGGATTTCGGAGGAAATGCCTGCGGATGTGCCGGTCGGGGGCGAATGACCCCCGCCGCAGTCAACGATTCGGGGCAACGACCTCGAGCCATTGCCATCGTTGGCCCGTACCCTCCGTACCGGGGGGGTATTGCCCAATTCACGGCCGCGTTGCATGCGGCCCTGAAGGCCGAACGGCACCCGGTAACCGGCATTTCATTCTCGCGGCAGTATCCGGACTGGCTGTTTCCCGGCGCCAGCCAGGAAGTCCCGGCAACAACCACGGCCACCGGCGCAGCGGCGCCACAGCCTACTGACAGTTCGCCGCCAGCTCCGCCTGCCGATAGGTTGCCGCCAGCTCCGCCAGCCGAACGCCTCCTCGATTCGCTCCGCCCGTGGACGGGAGTCCGGGCCGCGCGGGCGGCCGAGGAGAGCGGCGCACGGGAGCTGGTATTCATGGTCTGGATGCCGTTTTTTGCGCCGCTCTACCTCGTGGCCGCCCGCGCGGCCCAAAAAAGGGGGATGGTCACGACGGCCGTCGTCCACAACGCGCTGCCCCATGAGAAACAGCCCCTCGCCCGGCTGCTCATGCGGGTACTGCTCAGGCGCATGGACCGGATCATCACGCTGACCCGGGGAGAGGCGGCGCGCTGCAGCCGGATTGCGGGGCGCGATGAGCGTTCCATTGACGTCTCGCCGCACCCCGTCTACGAGCACTTCGGGGCCGCCATGGATCCGGCTGCAGCGCGCCGCACGGCCCACTGGCCACCCGAGGGCGCATTTGGACTCCTCTTTTTCGGCCTTGTGAGGCGGTACAAGGGGCTGGACCTGCTCGTGGGCGCGCTGGGCGTGCTGCACCGCAGGCGGCCCGACCTGCCCATTCACCTGATGGTCGCCGGCGAGTTTTACGAGGAGGAAGACGCGTACCGGGAGCTGATTGCCAGGGAAGGGCTCACGGAGCGGGTGCAGATCCGCGCGCACTATATTCCGGATGGCGAGGTGGCGGTGTTGTTCTCGGCCGCGGACCTTGTGGTCCAGCCCTACCGCCAGGCCACGCAGAGCGGCGTTGTGCAGACGGCCTTCCAGTTCGGGCGGCCGGTCATCGTGTCCGGTGTGGGTGGACTTCCGGATATGGTGCGTGACGGCGTCGACGGCGTCGTTGTGCAGCCGTCGCCCAGCGGGGCGGGACGCGAACACCAGTTCGTGGACGCGCTCGCGCACGCCCTGGAGTACGCCCTTGAGCCGAACACGCTGGCGCGACTCGCGAGAGGGGCCAACGACGCGCGCCGCCTGGCCACATGGCCGCTGTTTGCCCGCCTGTTCGCCGACGCATGATTCTCATGATTCTATTGACCAGGCCCTACTCATTTACAGGCCCTACTCATTCAACACGCTTTTAGGATTGTCGCCGTGGAATATGATCCGATAAAAGACCGTTTCGGAAAGCTGGTGGAGGGCCGAAATACGGCCACAAGGCTTTTTTTTACTGCCTTGCAGCTCGTGTTTCTGCGCGCCTGGTATGTACGTCAGGCGCTGCGCGAGGCCCTTTCGAAGCCTCCGGGTGCGGGCCGAAGCGCAGACCGGCCCGGAGCAGGCGATCGTAGCGGCACGAGGGCTCGCATTCGCATGCTCGATGCTGGCACCGGGTTCGGCCAGTTCTCCTGGTGGGTGGCGCGGCGCTACCCCAATGTCCGGATTACGGCGGTAGACATCAAGGAAGACTACCTGCAGGAAGCCCGGCGACTCTTTACGGATGCCGGACTCAACGACCGGGTCACGTTTGCGGTAGACGATCTGGTGGAGCTCCGGGCAGAAGGTCCCTACGACCTGATCCTTTCGGTCGACGTGATGGAGCACATTGAGGAGGACGAACGGGTATTCTCGCATTTTCACCGGGTCCTTGCGCCTGGCGGCATGGTGATCATAAATACACCTTCAGACCAAGGCGGCTCGGACGTGCGGCATGGCGACGAGGAAAGCTTCATTTCAGAGCACGTCCGGGATGGCTATGCACGGGAGGAATTGCGCCGAAAACTGGAGCGCGCCGGGCTCGCTGTGGACCGGATTGACTATACGTACGGTACGCCCGGCTCCACGGCGTGGAAGCTGGCCGTGAAAATCCCCATGCGGGCACTGGGTGCTTGGTGGGGGTGGGTCCTGCTATTGCCCATCTGGTACGCCGTGGCGCTTCCTGTTGTACTCGCGCTTCATGTCGTCGATATGAAGTTGCCGAACAAAACCGGGACCGGCCTAATCGCGGTAGCACACCGTCCGGGATCTTCGTAATTTATCGGGGCCCTGACGACTGCATCTGCTGCATACGCCGCATCCACTGCATCTGCTGCGTTTATTTGGGCCGTTGTATCTATCCGTCAGAACAGATCCCGGTAAATCCGTGCAGACAAAGTACATATTCGTAACTGGGGGCGTCGCGTCGTCCCTGGGGAAAGGCATCATCTGTGCGTCGCTCGGGCGGCTTCTCGAAGACCGCGGCCTGCGGGTTACGATCCAGAAATTCGATCCATATATCAATGTGGATCCGGGTACGATGAACCCATATGAGCACGGCGAGGTCTATGTAACGGACGACGGTGCGGAGACCGATCTGGATTTAGGTCATTACGAACGGTTTCTGGGCGTACCCACGTCGCAGGCCAACAACGTCACGACGGGACGTGTGTACCTGGAGGTTATCAACAAGGAGCGCGCCGGTGCCTACCTCGGCAAAACCGTCCAGGTCGTGCCCCACATTATCGATGAAATCAAGCATTGGATGCAGAAGCTCAGCGAAACGGGCGACTACGACGTGATTTTCACCGAGATCGGCGGGACGGTGGGTGATATTGAGGGGCAGCCGTATCTCGAAGCCATTCGGCAGCTGCGCTACGAACTGGGCGCACGCAATACGCTCAACATCCATCTTACGCTCGTACCCTACCTGGATGCCGCAGGTGAGGTTAAAACCAAACCGACGCAACACTCTGTCAAGACCCTCCTTTCGTTCGGTCTTCAGCCGGATATCCTGGTCTGCCGCACGGACCGGCCGCTCGACAGCGACGTGCGCCGCAAGCTGGCCCTGTTCTGCAACGTCAATGCAGAAGCGGTCATTGCCTCCCAGGATGCGGAGTCCATCTATGAAGTGCCGCTTCTCATGCGCGAGCAGGGACTTGACAGCATCACCGCGAGGCTGCTTCACCTGGACGAGGACTTCAAAGACCGTTTTGCCGATGCGCCGAAGATGGAAGACTGGGTGGAATTCGTGCGCCGTCTCAAGGAGCCAGGGAAAAAGATCCGCGTCGCGCTCGTGGGCAAATACGTTGAGCACCAGGACGCCTACAAATCCATCAACGAGAGCTTCATTTTGGCCGGGGCATGGATGGGCGTGCAGGTGGAGACCCAGGAAATCCTGTCCGACGACATAACGACCGACAATGTGGAGGAACTGCTCTCAGGCGTAGCCGGGGTCCTGGTGGCGCCCGGATTCGGCGAGCGGGGTATTGCGGGCAAACTGGAGGCTGTCCGGTACGCGCGCGAGCAGGATATTCCGTTTTTCGGGATCTGTCTGGGCATGCAGTGTGCGGTGATCGAGTTCGCGCGCAATGTGTGCGGCTGGGCCGACGCCCACTCGACGGAATTTGACCCGAATACGGAGCATCCGGTGATTGACCTCATGGAAGATCAGAAGACGATTGCCGAGAAAGGGGGAACCATGCGGCTCGGTGCCTACCGGTGCCAGCTTGCTGCGGGTACGCGCGCCCGGGACATTTATGGGGTGGACGAAATCAGCGAACGCCACCGGCATCGCTACGAGCTGAACAACGTACTGCGCTATAAACTGGTCGAACATGGTCTTGAGCTGAGCGGGATCAATCCGACGCGGGACCTGGTCGAAATCGTGGAGCTGCCCACGCACCGGTGGTTCGTAGGCGTGCAGTTCCACCCGGAGTACCGCACGACCGTGGGCAAACCGCATCCTCTTTTTACGTCATTTCTCAAGGCGGCCCTTGAGCGTGCCGAAGAAACGGGCGCCGCATCGACGCCCAAGCCGCCGAAGCGGCAGAAAAAAATCCATCTGGCCACGTCGCGACTGCTCAAAGGCGACGCCGAATAACGACTCCGGCCCGGCCCACCATGGGCCAGGACGTGTCGCCCGGCAGTGAAGAGAGCGCCTTGAGCTCGGAGCGCGGCGTGAGCGGGTCGGCCGCTGTGAGGAGCAGGCGCTCCCCGTATCGCTGCATGCGGCGCACGGTGAACTGTCGGTTTATGGCATAAATAATGAGCTGTCCGGTGGGAACCTGGTCGGCAGCTTGGGGCCAGCCAACAATGATGTCGTGTTTCTGGATACCGTCGCGCTCCATGCTGTCGTCGGGCATGGTGATGTAGGCCAGCCAGCGCCCCTCCACACCGGGCGGCAACAGCTGGCGGTCCATCCAGTACCCCTGTTTCGGAGCGGGCCATCCGGCACCCCGCGGCGCGGCCGCTTCGGGCACGAATATCAGCCGGGAGGCAGGAACGTCCCCACCTCCTCCCACCAGACGTATACCCCGGGCCGTTCCCTCCTCCACCTCGATGTGGCCCTTGCGCTCAAGCCGGTCGACCAGCTTGACGGCGCTCGTTACGCTGCGCACGCCCAGCCGATTGGCCAGCTCCCGGTAGGTTGGCGCTCGGCCTGTTTCTGAAAAGTGTTTCTTAATGGCACCGAGGGCGTCGCTCTGACGCCGGGTCAGGGCACGTTCGTCGGGACGAGATTGATCTCCAAACATGGTGTATATATTTACACGTTTTGACAAAAATGTAGTACATATATACACCATAATACAGTACGTGCAAGTTATAAACTCGTTATCCACACCTTGTTTTGTCAAAAAACAACCCAAACGAAGCAGGAGTAAGCTTTTCCGTGACTTTACGGGCTTGACTTTCAGACTTAAAGGTGTACATTAACTGTAAGGTGGGGAAATGTGGGGAAGTCTCCCATGTCTGTGTGACATGGTTCCGGATCCGCATGATGCCCGCCCGCACCCACGTATCACATGCCTGCAGGCACACCGATTCCACATCAATCATGGCTCGTTTCAAGGGACAGGCTGAATACTCCGTCGACGCCAAAGGACGGGTTGCCATTCCGGCCAAGATGCGCGCTGCATTGAGTCCGGACGCCCAGCAGACGTTCACGTTGACCAAAGGGTTTGAGAAGTGCATGTATCTGTATCCGCTCGACGAGTGGCGTATACAGGAAGACAAGCTCGCACGGCTCAACAGCTACGATCGCGAGTCGCGCCTGCTCGTGCGCATGATGCTCATGTGGGCTGAAGAAATTACGCTCGATGGGCAGGGCCGCGTCTCGATTCCCCGCACGCTGTCTGATTATGCGGGCCTGGGGGACCGTGCTCTGATCATTGGCGCAATAGATCGCATTGAAATATGGGATCCGGTCGTTTTCGAGGACTATCTCAACGAGGCGGCTACCAATCCGGAGGAGCTGGCCGAGCGCGTCATGGGGTCCGGATTGTGACTGCGCGCACGCTCCATACCCATGCGTGACTACGGGACGCCATATCACGCACCTGTTCTTTGTCATACTGTTGCTGACCGACTCATTACCGATCGCGAGGGGTTCTATGTCGATGCCACGCTCGGTGGCGGGGGGCATACGCATGCCCTTTTCGATGCGCTCGGGCCCGAGGCCCGTGTAGCGGGAATTGACCGCGATCCGGAGGCGTTGGAAATCGCCGCCGAACGGCTGCGCCTCGCCGGATATGCCGGGCGGTTCATGCCGCTTTCCGGCCGGTTTGCGGACATGGAAACGCTACTGCTCGGCGCAGGCGCTGGGCGAGTTTCCGGCATATTGATGGACCTCGGCGTTTCATCCCACCAACTGGATGTGGGTCAACGAGGCTTCAGTCACCGGCTGGACGGCCCCCTCGACATGCGGATGGACCAGACGCGAGGTGTGTCGGCGGCCGAGTTCCTGGACGAAATGAGCGAAGTCGACCTGGCCCGTGTGCTGCGGACGTGGGGCGAGGAGCCCATGGCGCGCCGCATGGCGCGCGCCATCCTGCGCGGACGGCCCTATCGCAGTACGACCGGGCTCGCCGATGTCATTCGGGAAGAGGTGCCGCCACACAAGGTGTCCAAATCACTGGCCCGTGTGTTCCAGGCGCTGCGAATTGCAGTCAACGGCGAAATAGACGAACTACGGAGTGCACTCGAAGCCGCCACGCGCCTCGTCGTGCCCGGTGGACGTCTGGCGGTGATCAGTTACCACTCCCTTGAGGACCGCCCGGTGAAGCGCTACCTGCGCAGCGGACATTTCGACGGGGACGTTCGTCGTGACCTGTACGGCAATGCAATGTCCCCCTGGCGGGACCTGACGCGAAGGGCAATCGTCGCCGATGAAGAGGAAACAGCAACAAACCCCAGGGCCCGGAGCGCGCGACTGCGCGTGGCCGAGCGCACCACCTACGAACCAGCACCACCCACGAACCAGACCATGACTGAATACTGAACATGGCACGACGCCGAAGCATATCGACCCGAACGCGTTCCAAGACGAAACGCACCGAAACGAGCGCGCCCACGAAGCGCACGGCGCGTTTCGTGAAGGCGACGAGCGCGGCATCGACAGGGACAGATTCGCGGGCCACGGGACGCACCGCGCGGGTGGGGAAGGCGGCTGCGCCAAAGACGCGCACCGAAAAGACGCGGACCTCCCGTCAGCAGCGGCCCGTTGTCCAAAACACCAGGAAGAAGGCGACCGCGCCCCGCCAGGTACTGCACCCCGAGCAGGTGACATGGAAGGACCTGGCCACGGACAATGAGGCCCGGACCTTGGCAGCGAGCCGTGCATCGACCATTTTGGGCGGCGTCTCCACGGTGCGATTTGTGGCAGGCGTACTGGCGGTACTTGTGCTCGTGACGCTCTATGTAAGTCACGTGAACGCCACGCGGGATGTGACGCAGGAGGTGCAGGCGCTGCGCCGAGAACGGCTTGAGCTGCAACTGGAATTGAACCGGGTGAGCGGGGATTACGAACGGATTACGGGTCACACGCAGATTGCTGGCCGCGCGCGCGATCTGGGCCTGGTAGAAGCGGTACCGGAAGGCCGCCCCATTGTGGTCAATCCATGACGCCACGCGACTCCATATCGTCCCGGATGTACGTAGTGGCTACGCTCATGAGCCTTCTGCCGGTCGTACTGGCGGTAAACGTGCTGCGCATTTCCCTTGTTGACGGAACGGAGCTCAGGGCGCGCGTGGAGACACAATCCACGTCGAGTATTTCCATTGCGGCCATGCGCGGGAGTATTCGCGATGCAGCCGGGCGCAATCTGGCGGTGAATGTGAGGACGTGGACACTGGCCGTGGATCCGACGGCGAAGGCGGCGCGGGCGGACATGGCGGCCTGGAGCGCAGACATCGCCCGCGCCGCCAATGTGCCGGTTTCCCGCGTGCGCCGGCAAATCCGCAATCGGGCCAGTAGTCAGTACGCGGTCATTGCACGCGGTATTGAGCTGCCGAAGGAGCAGATGGATGCGCTGCGCGCCATAGAGGGCGTCCGGCTCGAGGAGGGATTTGACCGGAAATACCATCATGGAACGGCCACGGCCCACGTGCTGGGGCATGTCGATACGGACCTGCGGGGGATCTCGGGTCTCGAGCTGCTCTACGATGAGGTGCTGACCGGCACGCCGGGGCGTCAGGAAGTACGCCGCGATCGCATGAACAGGCGCTCGTTCGATGTCGGGCTCGCGCGCGTCGAGCCCAAGCACGGCGAATCGATTGTGCTCACGATCGATCTGGTCATGCAGGAAATCATGGAGCAGGAGCTGGCCCGGGGCGCCGAGGCAGCGGGCGCCAACTGGGGCCTGGCGATTGCCATGGATCCGCGCACAGGAGCCATTTTGGGCATGGCCAACTGGCCGACCTACAATCCCAACAATCCGGGTGGATATCCTGTGGCGGCCCAGCGAAATCACGCCATCAACGATCTGATCGAACCGGGTTCAACGTTCAAACTGATTTCGGCGGTGGCAGCGGTCGAGTCGGCAAACATGTCGCTGACCGACACGGTCGACACGGGCGTTGGCGTCGAGGTCCGAAGCGGTTACGAACTCCGGGATACACATTCACTGGGACGCATAACCTTCCGGGAGGTCATCCAGGAATCAAGCAACATCGGCATGGCCCACATCGCGGACCAACTCGATACCGGGCGGTTCTATGCCTACGCACGGGATTTTGGCTTTGACCAGCCGACATGGGTGGACTTGCCGGGTGAGGAATCCGCCCGCGTGAAGCGCCCTGACCGGTGGTCGGCCACCACCCCGTCGGCGCTCAGCCGCGGATACGAAATCCAGGTCACGCCGCTACAGATGCTGACAGCCTATGCAGCACTTGCCAATCGGGGTGTCCTGGTCCGGCCCTACGTGGTCCAGGCGAGGCACAACGCCGAGGGCCGCATGCTTTGGGAGGCTGAGACCGAACAGGTACGCCGCGTCTTTTCGCGTGAGACGGCTGAAGCCCTGATTCCCGCTTTCGAAGCCGTCGTGGACTCTGGAACGGCCACACAGGCGCGTCTGGAAGCGGTGCGCGTGGCTGGAAAGACGGGGACGGCATCCAAATACGTCAACGGATCCTACTCGCGGTCCCGTTACCGCGCCACGTTTGCCGGGTTTTTCCCGGTGGGCGATCCCACGGTGGCCATGATCGTGATCATGGATGAGCCGCGCTCCAGCATCTATGGCGGGGCGGTCTCGGCCCCCGTTTTTCGCAAGATTGCCTCCCGCTGGCTGTCGGCCTTCCCGCATCTGGACACGACGCCCGATCCGGTACCCGAATCGGTTGCTGGCGAACAGGGCGCGCCCGAATTCGCTGCCGACATCCAGGGGGCGCCCGGTCCCGCAGCCGAAACTCGGGCGGTGGCGGTGTCAGCAGGTGAGAATTCCGGTCCGGAAATGGAAACGGACGGGCGCATGCCCGACGTGAGGGGGCTCAGCGCGCGCCAGGCCGTTCGACTGCTCATGAGCGCCGGAACTGACGTGACGCTTTCCGGAGAAGGCGTCGTGCGCGATCAGTGGCCCCTGCCGGGTGCGGCGCTGGCCTCGCAAGCCAGACTGGTGCTGCGCCCATGATGCCGGTCATGACATATACCGACGTATTGCAGCGCCTCCGCGCGCATGATCTTCTGGTCGATAGAGCGGAGCAGCCGAACCGAACACTGAGCGGCCGGGTGCAGGAGGACAGCCGGCTCGTGGGCCCCGGCGATATATTCGTTGCCGTTTCCGGCACCCATCAAAACGGGCTGGACTTCGTGGCAGCTGCCCTTGAGCAGGGTGCGGCGCTCGTAGTGGCAGCGTCCCATGAGGGGCACGGACTCGGACTCGGACTCGGCGAAGACGGGCAGCGGCGCGGCCAGGCGCCGCGCAGTCAGGCGCCGGACGTCCCGTGGATTCGCGTCACCGACGCCCGGTGCGCCCTCGTGGAACTGGTTTCGCTCTCGTTCCGCGACCCCGGGCACCGCCTCGGGCTCGCCGCCGTGACGGGCACGAACGGTAAGACCACTACGGCGACACTTATTGCAGGCGCGCTGAACGCCCTCGGGCACACCGCCGGATTTGTGGGCACCACCGGATACCGGTATGCGGGGCAGGATATCCCGGCAACCCACACCACGCCATCCTGCGTCCGGCTTCACGCGCTCCTTTTCGACATGCTGGAGCAGGGCTGCACGCATGCCGCCATCGAGGCATCGAGCCATGCGCTCGACCAACACCGGCTCCGGCCCGCGGATGTGGATGTGGCTGTATTTACCAACCTGACGCGCGACCACCTCGACTATCACGGCTCCGAACAGGCATATTTGAGCGCAAAAAAACGTCTTTTTGATGGACTTTCCTCCACGGCATGGGCCATCGTCAACGGGGACGATCCGGCCGCGTGCCAGATGACGGCGGACTGCAGGGCGCGGGTGGTTCGCGTGGGCGAGGTTCTCCCCGGGCGCCAGGGCCACCCGTTGCAGACAGGAGCGGATGTCGACCTTGCGTGGCACATCACGGCGTCGCATCTGGACGGACTGGAACTTGTCCTCGACGGGCAGGCATGCTGCACGCGGCTCCCCGGCCGGTTCAATGCCATCAACGCGGCGCTGACCTACGGCGTACTCACCGCATTCGGCGCGTCGCGTAGAGACGCGCTCGGCGTGCTGGAAACGGCCGAGCCCGCACCTGGCCGTTTCGAAACGCTGCGTCTCGGCGGCGAGCGGACCGCTGTTATTGACTATGCGCATACACCCGACGCCCTGGCCCAGATTCTGGATGCTGTCCGCGGCGTCATGGATGCCGAGACGCCAAAGGGCGCGTCGCGGCCCCGCCTGTGGGTGGTCTTCGGGTGCGGCGGAGACCGCGACCGGGGCAAACGGCCGCTCATGGGTCGTGTGGCCGAGGAACGGGCCGACCGTGTGGTCGTGACGAGTGACAACCCCCGGTTCGAAGATCCGGAGGCCATCATTGATGACGTACTCGCGGGCATGCACCATCCGGGCGCCGTGCTGCGGGAGGCAGATCGTGCACGGGCCGTCCAGGCGGCCGTTCGGGGCATGAATGCTGGTGATATACTTGTGGTCGCCGGCAAGGGGCACGAAACCGTCCAGGTCGTGGGAAGCGAAGCCATCCCATGCGACGACCGACACATCCTGGAGGGGGCCTGATACCATGCTGTATTACTTCATGCTCTGGCTCGAAAAGACGGTGCAGCCTCCCGGCTTCCAGATTATTCAGTTCACGACCGTGCGCTCGGCGCTGGCGGCCATTACCGCCCTTTCGATAACGCTTTTCGCGGGTCGCCGCATCATTGGCTGGCTACAGAAGCAGCAGCTTGGTGAGCAAATCCGCGAGGGAGTACTCGCCGGCGCCGTTGACCACTCGCACAAGGCTGGCACGCCGACCATGGGTGGGCTCATCATCCTGCTGGGCGTGCTGGGATCCACGCTGCTCTGGGGCGCTATCGCAGAGGTATATGTATGGCTGATCCTGCTGGCAACAACCTGGATGGGCGCGTTCGGATTCGCTGACGATTATATCAAGGTGGTGCGCCGCAACAAAAGCGGCATGCCGGCGCGCATCAAACTGGCCGGGCAGATTTCGCTCGGCCTCCTGGTGGGCAGCGTGCTCTATTTCCATCCGCAGTTCAGCGACATCCGCACGCTGACCTACATGCCGTTCGTGGCCAACGAAACGCTCGATTACAACGTGTTGCGCAATGTCGTCGTCGGAGTTGACCTGGGCTGGCTCATCTACATCCCGATTGTAACCTTCATTCTGACCGCCCTCTCGAACGCGGTCAACCTGACCGACGGGCTTGACGGGCTTGCGGCCGGCGTTACAGGTATTGTGGCCGTTGGGCTGATCGCGCTCACGTACATCGCCGGCAACGCCGTTTTTGCCGGTTTCCTGAACGAAATGTTCCTTCCCGGAACGGGCGAGCTGACGGTGTTCGCTTCGGCACTCGCCGCGTCCTGTTTCGGATTCCTGTGGTACAACGGGTATCCGGCGCAGGTCTTCATGGGCGATACCGGCGCACTCTCTCTCGGCGCCGCCGTGGGCACCATGACGCTCATGATCCGCAAAGAACTCATTCTCCCCGTGCTCTGTGCCGTGTTCTTCATGGAGACGCTATCGGTCATCCTTCAGACCAGCTATTTCAAGGCCACGCGCAAGCGCACGGGCACCGGCGTGCGGCTCTTCCGCATGGCACCCATCCACCATCATTTCGAGGCCGGTGGCATCCACGAGAACAAGATTGTGGTGCGTTTCTGGCTCGTTACGGCCATCACCGTGATCGCCGCCCTCCTGATTCTGCGCATACGATGACCGGGCGAACCACACATACCGATACCCGTGTAGGCGGCGCTGCCAGCCTTCCAGGCCGGGTTACCGTGCTGGGCGCGGCGCGGAGCGGGCTCGCGGCGGCTGAGCTGCTGCGGGCGCGTGGGTCCGAGGTCTTCGTGAGCGACACGGGACGAATCGCGAGCGGCGCAGAGGCAACGCTCTCCGGACAGGGGGTGCGCTGGGAAGACGGCGGCCACACGGCACGCTGCCTCGAAGCCGACCTGATTGTGACCAGCCCAGGCGTTCCCCGCGAGGCCCGTGTACTGGTCGATGCGGACGAGCGCGGTATTCCCGTGTGGTCGGAGCTGGAGCTGGGATGGCGGTGCTTCGAGGGCCGGGTGGTGGCCATTACGGGCACGAACGGCAAAACCACCACGACGCTCCTCATCCACCATATCCTCCGCTGTGCCGGACTGAATGCCCACGCGTGCGGAAATGTCGGTACGCCCATCAGCGAGGTGGTGGTCCGCGGCACGGGTCCGGACGCCATACTGGTGGCCGAGGTGTCGAGCTTCCAGTTGGAGCGGGTGGACCGGTTTCGTCCGGATGTGGCGGTGTTGCTTCCTGTTACGCCGGACCATCTGGACCGCTACGATGGCAAGATGGAGGCCTACGCGGGCGTCAAGCTGTCCATTACGGCGCGGCAGACCGCGCTCGATGCCGTGGTCTATCCGATGGAGGACGAACGCATTGCAGCATTCATTGAGCGGCGTGCTACGGCAGCGCGTGCCTACGGCGTGTGCATGCAGGGAGCGGAACAGTCCAGCGGCTCCGCGGGCGAGCAGGCGGGCCGCCGGGCCGCCGCCTTTTTCAACGAGGAAGGACTCTTCCTCGCTACAGATCATAACGAACAACGACTCATGAACCCAAAGGAACTGGCCCTCAAAGGGCGTCACAACGTGTACAATTCGCTTGCCGCGGCGGTCGCCGCACGTGTCCTTGAAGTGCGAAGCGATGTCATAAGGGAGAGCCTGTCCACGTTTTCGGGGGTTCCCCACCGACTCGAAACCGTGCGCATCCATGAGGGGGTGACGTGGGTCAACGATTCCAAGGCCACGAACGTGAATGCGGTCTGGTATGCGCTGGACAGCTTTCGCGAGCCCGTTGTGCTCATTGCAGGGGGGCGGGACAAACAAGGCGATTTTGCCGCGCTTGAGGACCAGGTGAAGGCGCGTGTGCGGGGCATTGTGACCCTTGGCGAGGCGGCCGGGGCCATTGAGGCGGCGCTGGGGTCGTGCGTGGCCGACTGCGTGCGGGCCACGGACATGCCCGACGCCGTGCGTCTGGCCGGTCTGCTTGCCTCGAAAGGAGACGTGGTGCTGCTCAGTCCCGCCTGCGCCAGTTTCGATATGTTCGCCAATTTTGAGGAGCGTGGAGATGCGTTCCGCCGCATTGTAGCTGCCCTCTGATCCTGAATACGTTGAAGATCTTCACTGCCATACAACCCGATGGACGCCAGGCGGCAGACAAGCTGCTGCTCTGGACGGTCTTTGTGCTCTCGGCAATCGGTGTCGTGGCGGTATACAGCGCGATTTCGTTCCTGGCCGACACGCGCGCGGGTGGTGACAAGGAGCGGTTTTTGATACAACACGTACTGCGCGTCATGTTTGCGCTCGGCGTTATGGGTGTGTTCTCCATTATCAATTACCACGTGTTGGCAAAATTCGCCCGTCTGTTTCTATTGTTGTCGCTTGGCCTGCTGGTGCTCGTGCAAATCACGGGTGTGATTACCGGTGGTGCGGCCCGGTGGATCGACATCGGCATTATCGGATTCCAGCCGTCTGACCTCGCCAAAGTAGCACTGGTGCTCTACGTGGCGGTGCTGCTGACCGCCAAACAGGGCTATATCACCTCGTTCACCCATGCTTTCCTGCCGGTTTTCTTCTGGATACTGCTGACGGTGGGGCTGATTGGCGTGGATGACCTCTCGACGGCGGCGCTTGTACTGATGTCTGTGCTCGTAATGTGTTTCGTGGCGCGTGTGCCGGTTGTGCACATTGTGGCGGTGGGCCTGGTGGGCCTGATGCTCGGCTATGCGCTGCTACTGACCTCGCCCGCCCGGGCCGCCCGTATCGAGGCCTACACGGGCATGAAGCTCTTTCTACACACCGACGCCCAGGACGTGTTCTCCTCGCAGGGTGAACGCTACCAGGTGGAGCAGTCCAAAATGGCCGTTGCGGCCGGTGGTCTGTTCGGCGTGGGGCCGGGAAAAAGCACGCAGCGGGATTTCCTGCCCGCGCCCTACAACGATTTTATTTTTGCCATTGTGACCGAGGAGTACGGCCTGGTGGGGGCGTTTTTGCTACTGGGGCTCTTCATGCTCATCCTGTTCCGGGGGCTGTTCCGGGTCGCCCGGCATGCACCAGATCCGCTCGGGTTGTTTCTGGCCGTCGGACTCGTGGTCATGCTCACGCTCTATGCGTTTGTACACGTCGGCGTCAGCGTCAACGTGTTTCCGGTAACGGGCCTGCCGCTGCCGTTCGTGTCGTGGGGAGGGACGTCGATGACCGCGGGCGGCATGATGATGGGCATTCTGCTCAACATTTCGAGGCATATCGAATGAGGAGTGACTCGACATATCGTGCCGGTGTGCGCGTCCTCATGACGGGCGGAGGGACGGGCGGGCACGTGTATCCGGCCATTGCCATTGCCGATGCCATCCGGGAGCTTCGGCCCGAAGCCCGGATTGCGTTTGCCGGAAGCCGCAACCGTATGGAGTGGGAGGCCGTGCCGCGCGCAGGCTACCCCATTCACGAAGTGTCCGTACAGGGCCTGAGTCGGTCTCTCTCGGCTGCCAATCTGCGGCTTCCCTTCGTACTCGTGAAAGGGTTCAACCAGGCGCGCCGCGTCGTAGAAGGCACAGGGGCGCAGGTGGTTGTGGGCACTGGAGGGTATGTGGCACTTCCGGTTCTGCTTGCCGCCTGGAGCCTGAAAACGGCCATCCTGATCCAGGAGCAGAATGCATACCTGGGCCTTACCAACCGGATCGGTGCGCGGTTCGCGGACCGGATCCATGTGGCCTTCTCCGAGGCCGCCGAGGCGCTGGCCCCCAGGCCTTGCCAGGTGAGTGGTAATCCGGTGAGGAAGGAGTTGAAGGGCGTTTCGGCGCGCGGCCGAGAGGCCGCGCGCGAAAAACTCGGCATGACCGGCATGCGGCGCGTGGTGTTTGTGTTCGGGGGATCGCTCGGAAGCTCGGCGCTGAACCGCGCCATGCAGCGCGCGCTGCCCTCCCTGATGGCCGATCCCGACTTGGGGATTCTCTGGCAGACCGGCCCGTCGCGGCATGACGGGGTTCGGGCGGCGCTGACCAGCGGGGACCTGATGCCCGGTCTGAACGCGGCGCCCGACCGGATTCGTATCGTTCCCTATGTCGATGACATGGCTGCCGCCTATGCGGCCGCCGACCTCGTTGTAGCCCGAAGCGGGGCGCTCACGTGCTCGGAACTGCTCGTCACGGGCCGCCCGTCGCTGCTCGTACCGTCTCCGAACGTGACGGCGGACCATCAGCAGAAGAACGCACGCAGCATGGAGCGGCTGGGGGCCGCCGAGGTACTTCCCGAATCGGCGCTCGAGGAGTCTTTCAGTGGCAGTATGCTGCATCTGCTCGGAAACCAGGTGGCGCTCGATACCATGTCCCGGGCGGCTCTCGCAGCTGCCCGCCCGCGCGCCGCGCAGACCATAGCGATGGATGTTGTTTCCATGGCGGAGGGTGAGACATGAGCGAACCCCGCAGACAGCCCACGCTCGGACGCACCCGCCATGTGCACATGGTGGGTATTGGTGGCATTGGCATGAGTTCGATTGCCGAGGTGCTGCTCGCGCGCGGATTTGTCGTTTCCGGGTCCGATCTGGAAGCGAGTGACACGACGCGCTCGCTGGCGAAGCGCGGCGCGCGTATTCACACGGGACACGACGCGGCGCATGCGGCCGGCGCCGATGTGGTGGTCTATTCGTCGGCCGTGGATCGGGCCGTGAATCCGGAGACACGTTTTGCCCGTGAGCACCACGTGCCGCTGATTGGGCGGCCCGAGATGCTCGGCGAGCTCATGCGTATGAAGTTCGGCGTGGGTATTGCCGGCACCCACGGCAAGACGACGACAACCACCATAACGGGCCACGTGGCCCAGGCTGGCGGTTTCGATCCGACGGTGATTGTAGGCGGCAAGGTGTCAACGATTGGCACGAACGCCGTGTCGGGCGAGGGGGACATCATTGTGATCGAGGCGGACGAGTACGACCGCACGTTTTTGAGGCTTACACCGTCCATTGCCGTGATCACGAATGTGGATACGGACCACTTGGACTGCTACCGCGATTTGGACGACATCCGGGATGCGTTCGTCGAGTTTGTGTCGCGCCTGCCGTTTTTCGGGGCGGCCATCGTGTGCGCCGACGACCCGGGTGTCCGGTCCATTCTGGATCGACTGGATCGCCGCACGGTGACCTATGGCACGGCGCCGGAAGCCGATCTACGGGCCGTACAGGTGACGCAGGACGGCCGCTGGATGTCATTCGACGTGCTCATGGAGGGGTACCTCATGGGCCGCGCACGCATAAACGCCCCGGGGCTGCACAACGTGCGCAATGCGCTCGCGGCCATCGGGACCGGACTGGAACTCGGGATGGACTTTGAAAGCATTGTGCGCGGCCTGGCCTCCTATGAAGGCGTGCACCGGCGCATGCAGGAAATCGGCGATGTGGGCGGTGTACTCATCGTCGATGACTATGCTCACCACCCGGTGGAGGTCGAGGCGACGCTGACGGCGGCACGGGCGTGCTGGCCCGGGAGGCGCCTGGTGGCGGTGTTTCAGCCCCACATGTACTCGCGCACGCAGCAGTTTTCTGCCGAATTCGCGGAGGCCCTCCGGGCCGCCGACGTCGTGGTCGTGACAGATGTCTATGCTGCCCGCGAGACTCCCGGGCAAGGCGGCCGCGGTGATATCATCGCCAACCGGTTGCACGAGCTTGGCCATCCAGCGGTCGACTGGGTGCCCGAGCGCACGGACGTCGGCGAGCACGTGTCGACGCTCGTCCGGGCCGGAGACGTAGTCATCACGCTCGGAGCGGGCGATATCTGGCGGGAGAGCCGTACGCTGATGGGCATCCTGGAGAAAGAAGGGGTGACCGCATGATGAAACGTATCAAATACATACTGCTGGCGACGGTAGTGGTGTTTATGGCTGCAGGTGCAGGCTGGGGCTATGTGCAGCTCATGGAGGTCCACGTGGGCGTAGTCGAAGTCCGTGGTCACCGCTGGGCCGATGCCAGCGACATTGAGCAGCTTCTCATGGTCGATACGAGCCTTGTGCTCTTTGAACTGGATCCTGTGCTCCTGGGTGACCGCGCGAGGCGCCACGCCTGGGTGGCAGAGGCCGATGTGGCGCGCCTGCCCAGTGGACGGCTCGTGGTGGAAATCGTGGAACGCGAGCCCGTGGCGCTCCTCCTGGACGGTCACGGCAGACCCGCGCACTACGTGGATCGGAGCGGATACCGGATGCCACTCCCCCGGGAGGGTGCCAACTACGACCTTCCCCTCGTGCGGGGTCTCGGCGAGGCGTTTCATCCCATGACGCCGGTGCAGCATGCCGCCCTGCAGGACATCCTGTTCGAACTCCCGGTGCGTCCGGAGTGGGTCCAGAAGGGGATCTCGGAAATCGTTATCGATGGCCCCGACGTGTTCCTGTGGATCATTTCCCCGGGCGACTCCCGGGCTACCCGGGTGGCGCTCGGCGATGGCCCGATGAATCGGCGCCTCGATGTGCTGTCGGCATTTCTGGAGCAGGAAGCGATGCATCGACCCGACATGCCCGTGCGACCCGACATGCCCGTGCGAAATGTGGATCTCCGGTTTGAGAATCAGATTGTGGTGCGGCAACGCCCATCGGCAGCCACTTTTTCCTCGCGCTAAGCAACGAAAATGATATGAATGACAATATTGTAATTGGACTGGACATTGGCACAACGAAAGTGTGTGCTGTGGCCGCGACGGCCGATGAGCTGGACCGCGTCAATGTCCTCGGCGTGGGTGTGACTCCGTCGGACGGACTCAACCGGGGGGTTGTGGTCAATATTGACAAGACGGTTGCGTCTGTGCAGGAAGCGGTCGAGGAAGCGGCCCGTATGGCGGGCGTGAGTGTGCGCAACGTGATTGTGGGTATTGCCGGAGACCATGTGCAGAGCTTCCAGTCGCGCGGCGTGATCACGATATCGAATCGGGACGGCGAAATCACGGAGGCCGACGTGCAGCGCCTGCTCGAGGATACGACACACGTGGCCATGCCGGCCGACCGGGAAATCCTGCATGTGATACCGCAGGAGTTCATTGTGGATGGACAGGACGGGGTGGTCGACCCGGTGGGCATGAGCGGCGTCAGGCTCGAGGCGAATGTGCACATCATTACCGGACTCGTGTCGGCGGCCAAAAACATTTATCGCTGTATTGAAAAGGCGGGATACCATGTATCGGACATCGTGCTCGAGCCGCTCGGCTCGTCCTTTGCCGTGCTGCACCCGGACGAGAAGGAGGTGGGTGTAGCGCTCATTGACATTGGAGGAGGCACGACGGACATCGCGGTCTTCGAGGACAACACCATCCGGCACACGGCTGTCGTGGCGGTCGCCGGAAACAAGGTGACCGACGATGTACGCAAGGGGCTCGGGGTCATGCGCGACCAGGCCGAAGCCCTCAAATGCGAGTTCGGTGTGGCCAACCTGGAAATGGTGGAGGACGAGCAGATTACCATTCCCGGTGTGGGCGGGAGAACAGTAAAACATATTGGGCGCCATAGTCTGGCGCAGATCATTCAGCCGCGGCTCGAGGAAATCCTCGAAATTGCCGCGATCGAAATCAAGCGGAGCGGCTACGGGCGGCACCTGTCCGCCGGTGTTGTTCTTACAGGCGGCGGGGCTCTCATTCCGGGAACGGATGAACTCGCTACCGAGGTAATGGGAATGGACGCGCGGATTGGACGGCCCATGGGGCTGTCTGCCGGTCTTGTCCAGGAAGTAAGTGATCCCAAGTTTGCCACGAGTGTCGGGCTGGTCCTCTATGGACTGCGCCCGGAAGTGATCGGAAAGACACCTTTCCGCACGGACTCGATGGCATCGGGGACAGGTTCATCGGAAGGTCGGAGTCTGACGGGCCGGATCACGAAGATCATGAAGGGGTGGTTCAATGAATTGTGACACCCCCATCCGACACACCGGAACTGCTCATTCCGGACAGAACGCAATCAACAGCCACTCGTGAAGAACGGAGGTTCATAATGGACTCAACATTCAGTACCCATTTTGCATTTGACGATGCACAGAATGAGGAAGCGAAAATATGCGTTATCGGCGTCGGAGGCGGCGGCGGCAACGCAGTAAACAACATGATCAATGAAGGTATCCAGGGGGTGGACTTCTATGCCATCAACACGGATGCCCAGGCGCTGGAAGCGAACCTGGCTCCCTTCAAGGTCCAAGCGGGGCGCGGGCTCACGAAAGGACTCGGGGCCGGCGCGCGTCCGGGGGTAGGAGCCGAAGCCATTGAGGAAAGCCGGGCCGACATCGAAGATGCGCTCCGCGGATTTGACATGGTGTTCATTACCGCCGGCATGGGCGGCGGTACGGGTACGGGGGGCGCCCCCATTGTGGCCGCCATTGCCAAGGAGATGGGTATTCTCTCGGTGGCCATTGTGACCAAGCCATTCGAATGCGAGGGACCGAAGCGCCTACGTTCTGCCGAGGCGGGAATTGACCTGCTCAAGCAGCACGTGGACACGCTGATCGTGATTCCCAACGAACGGCTGCTCGATATTGCCGAGGCGGGAACGACCCTCGTGGAGGCGTTTTCGAAGGCCGATGAGGTCCTCTACAACGCCACACGCGGGATTTCGGACCTGATTACCGTGCACGGACTTATCAACCTCGATTTTGCCGACGTGAAAACGACCATGCGCAACGGCGGCACGGCGCTTATGGGTGCCAGTACCGCGACGGGCGAGGACCGCGCCGAGCGGGCGGCGCACGATGCGCTCTCGAGCCCGCTGCTCGACGGACTTTCCATCGAAGGCGCGCGCAACGTGCTGGTCAACATCACGGCTGGCCGTTCGCTCGGTATTCGTGAGGCGACGGCAGCCACGCAGATTATCCAGTCGGCGGCGGGCGATGATGTGGAGGTCATCTTCGGAACGGTGATCGACGACTCCATGGACGAGGAACTGCGCATTACGGTTATTGCCACGGGTTTCGAGAAGCAGGGCGTGCAGCAGAGCCGACGCAAACCCATGTTCCTCGGCCGCGATACGCCGGACGTACCGGTTGGTGGATACAAAGGCGAAGCGGCTCTCAAGAAACTCGATGAACCGGCATTCAAGCGGCGTACGGGGCAGCGCATCAACGTGGACGGACCCGTTGGAGAGGGTGACGGGGAGCCGTCAAGCGGACGCATTCGGCATCTCACGCCCGATGATCTCGAAAAGTCCGCGCGTATCCGGAAGGATGACTCGGACGTGCCGGCATTCCTACGCAAGATGATGGATTGAACACGGAATGTTCGCAGGTTGACCCGTGAGCACGGTCGACCCTGATCCAGCTGTGCACTGGCTGTTTGCCAGCCTGGATGATGTGGTTCGGTAGGGAGAGCCGCGTCCGCGTGATATATTTCGGCCCCATGATGACCCGAACCCTTTTCCTGCTACTTGCTTTTGCTGTGCTCGGCATGCCGCGCGCATACGGGCAGCTTGGCGTTGTGTGGGATGCGCCGGTCTCGGAGCGGGCGGCCATGTCGGATCTGGTGGAAATGCGTATGCTGGGACTGCGCGCCGTGAGGACGGGACCCGTGACAGAGCGCGGCATACTGGCGGCGGCCGATTCCATGGGCATGATGCTCTATCGGGACATTGGGCTTGAGCGGCTTTCGCCCGGCGAGTGGGCCGACACACTCCTGGCGGCAGTCGGCAGGGTAGACGCGCTCGCTGCATCGCCCTATCCGGGGTGGATTGGACTCGGGAGCTGGACGGCCACCAACCTGCCTGCGACGTGTGAGTGGATTGGCTCCCTCGCGCAGCGCGTGCATTCCGCTGGCCACAAGGCCTACTATATAACGCCTTTTACGCGTCGTGACCGGTGCCGCCATGTCGTCGATGCCGTCCTTGTCGACGGTCTCGGGCGCGTGGATCCAGGAGAATTGGTGGACGCGTTCCGGGCGCGGGACGCGGTAGGCGTGGCGTCGGTTGGTGTGGCATCGGTTGGTGTGGCATCGGCCGGGCTGGCGGCGGGTGCGGGCGGCTCCATGGAACAGCACGGAGCGGTATTCATCGAACGCATTTTGACCCTTTCCCGCGACTATGTGGTCTTTTTGCACCGGTGGCGGGATCGGCCGGATGCGGATCCGTGGGCACAGCCGTATGGCCTCTACGACGCGAACGGAAATCCGCGGGCAATAGTGGGCATGTTGCGCGAGGCACACCTCACGGGAAAACCCATTTTTGCCCGTGGTCCGGAGGTGGACGTGGCGAGCGCTTCCTGGTCGGTACTGGTCGGCTGGCTTTTGATTGTGTTTCTGGCCATGCTCTACGCCACATCGCCGCGTTTCCGCCAGATGATTCCCCGCTACTTCCTGGCGCATGGTTTCTACAGGAATGCCGTTCGTGAGGCGCGCGAGGTGCTGCCGCTTACGAGTACCGCGCTGATCTCCCTGATTGGACTGTCCACGGGACTCGTGGTGGCGGTCGTACTGCACGGACTTCACGACAGGCCTATTGGGCGGTACATATACGGATTGTTGCCTGAGGGCACAACGGCGGCTGCGTCGGCCCTGATGGGCACACCCTTCGTGCTGAGCATTCTGCTGGGAAGCGTGATCCTGCTGTCATTGGCCGTCTGGATGAGCATGTGGGTCCTGCTGACCGGGCGGCAACACCCGCTTCTGGCGAGCCAGGCACTCATGCTGGCGGTATGGCCGCGCTGGCAGGCGGTTGCGCTGGTCCCGGTGGCCATGGTGCTGGGCCCGCCGGGAACGGCCGCCACGTACGTGCTGGTCGCCACAGGGCTGGTGTTCGCGGCCTCACTCGTGTGGTCGGCCATCCGGACGGCGAATGACATGTCCCGTGTATCGCGCGTGTCGCGGCCACTGGCCGTGCTGCTGGTATTGTTGAATCCGGAGGTGCTATTTGTGCTGGCTGGTGTGGTGCTGGCCTCGGCGAAGAGCGCTCACGCGCGCATGATCTGGGACCTGCTTTCGGCGGGCTGAGGACGGGAGGCGAGGGCCCGTTCCCACACCCGGTCTGCGTGGTCATAGAAAGGCTGTTTGTGGTGCATCCACCCGAAATGAAGAACGTACGGGGTGACCCACATATAGTCGCCCTTGCCGGGAAGGCGTCCCACGAGGGCGAGGAGAGATTTTCTGAGGGCGTTTGACGGAATACCACGCAGGTTGCGCACGAACGGGTCGTTGTGGTAGAGTACGCGCACGTTCCGGAACTCCGGGTCGTGCTTGACGAAGCCCTCCACATAGTCGAGTTGGGGACTGTTTCTGCCCTGGTACCACGGTATGACAGATATGTCGAGCGCACTGGCCGCCATGGCCATGCTCCACTCACAGCTTTCTTCGCTGCGCCCTTCACTGAAGCGACTCACAAAATGGGTTTCCGCCCGTCGATCCAGGAAGGAGCGCGAGACGCGGCAGAAGTCGGCGGTGTGTTCAGTGTCCTGTGCGTAGATGATACCGGCCTGGATTCTGGGCAGCCAGGTGAGGCCGAAGTGTTTCATGGTGCGTCGTCGCCTGTCGAGCAGCCAGTGCAAGAGAAACCCGGCGCCCTTCGGGCCGCCAAAGAAAACGTCTGCCCGCTCCAGGCCGGTGGCGGTCAGCGGGAAGGGAGAAAGCTGCTGCCAGAGCGGGTCCGGGTCGCGGCACCAGATCATGTCCACATCGACAAAGAGGGAGCGTTCAAAGGGTTTGAACCGGTCCAGGTGGTGCTTGAAGCCTACAATGGAATGATTCGATTCGGGCAGCACCTCGAGCACGTCGAACAGAACATCGAGCCCGGTCTCTTCGAGGCACTCCATCTGGGATTGGCTGCAATAGAGGGCAACGGGCCGCACCGTATCATGACGGCGTATGGACGCGAGAGAAGCGACGGCATGGCGGAGATATTTCTCCGCCCCATATGTATGCATTACATATCCTTCCACGAACCCAGAGTTGACCACTTCGCTTTGATTGCCGCTCCGGCAAAACGCGTGGCGCGTTCAATTGTTCAGGATCAAGGTGTTCAGGATTCAGAACGTATCCTGTCCAGTCGTTTGTTCAGACTGGTCATGAGCGAGTCGAATCCCCGTTTCCGGATGACGGTCTGGAAACTGCGGCTGTAGCCGCCCACGGTCGAGACGTCGTCCAGGATGATGTCCCGGGCCGTCCATTCGCCCCCGGCGCGGATGAGTTCGTATTCCACGATGACGGGAATTTCGTCGATGATGGTGGTCGTGGAGACGCGGGCCGAGTCGCCGTCGACGGAAATGGTGTCATATGTGACCGAGGCCCGGTAGACATCCAGGTCGGAGAGCGACTGGTGACGGACAATTTCGCTGAAGACGCGCACGAATTCGTCCTGCTGCTCGGCGCTCAGATCCTTCCAGAACGGTCCGAGGGCTTCTTTTCCCATTTCCCGGAAGTTGATGACGTCGTTGACCAGCCCCTGGAGTTCATCCCGCTTACCGTCCGAGATGTCTCCTTCCGGCCCCAGAAGCGCCTTGATGTTGGCGTCACGCGCTTCGAGCATGACCCGGATCTCGTCGGAAGTGGACTGGCCGGCGCCCGGCAGCGCGGTGAAAAGGAGGAGGAGTATAAAAAGCAGGTTTTTCATGATTCGGGGAGGGGGTTCAATAAATACGTGTTGTGCTTACTCCTCCACAAGAAGCGTGCCAGATTCAAGACGCTGCAGCAGGGTACCCGTCTTCTGGTAGAGCCGGAGCACGGACATATTGTAGTTGAAGACGGCCTCGTGCCGCTGGGCACGCAGTGTCAGGTTGTCCCGGACTGCCTTGACAAGGTTTTCCGTATCGCCAAGATCCAGGTCGAAGTTGATCTGCTCGTCGAGCAGCCACTGCCGACTTATTTTGAGGGCTTCCTCGCGCGAGGTGACGGCCTGCCGGGCTATGATTACATCCCGCCAGGCCTTTTCGACCTCGAAGAGAATCAGCTGATGGGCCGCATCGTGCTGGAATCGAACCTCGTCGTGCCGGGCGCGTGCCTGCTGCACACGCGAGCGCGTCTGCGCGGCATTCAGTTTGAGCCGCAGTCCAAGTCCGGTCTCGACCGACTGGCTCAGAAACGGGTCGCCCACGAATGGATTGCGTTGGCGGTGCCGGCCTGCGGCGTATCCATAGCGCGCCGTGAGGCCTATGAATATCTTCGGGAAAAAGTCGGAGCGCGCCACATCGACGAGGGCGTTGGTCGCCCTCAGGCCGGCGCGTGCCTGGGCCAGTTCCGGGCGGCTGTCGAGCGCGCGCCGCTGGTAGACTTCGAGCGGTTCGAGGGGGGCTGCGATGGGCAGCAGTTGCACCTCGGCTACGGCCACTGTCTGGCCGTCGGTCAGGAAGAGCTGCCGGCGAAGCGCTGCGCGTGCGGTCTGACGGGCCTCGCGGGCTTCGACCACGCGTTGGTGGAATTCCTGCTCCGTGATCTGCACCTGATACAGATCGGCCATGTCAACGTCCTCGGCCCCTTCCTGGAGGAGCCGGTCAATCTCGTCCTTGGCCTGCGCGACAATGCCACCCGCCTCGCCCGTAAGGCGGAACAGTTCTTCGGTGAGCAGCAGGCTCCAGTACAGTTCGGCGGTCCGGGACGCAACCTCCAGCTCTTTGCGTTCGCGCACGGCGCGCTCCACATCGACGCCCGCCCGCGCCGCCCGGATGTTGCCGCCGAGCTCCCCCCACGTCCAGATGGGCTGCAGGGCTTCGACCTCCAGGCGGCTGAACAGGTTCAGATCTTCCCAGTCGTTGCGCACGTCGGGGTCGAGGTAGAGCCGATCGGTTGGTGTGTTGTTCGGGTTCTCGATGCCAGGCGTGGCGGAGTGGGCCGACGTGGCTTCGAAATTGGTCAGGAACCGGCTGCTCTTTGCCAGATTGTGCCTGGCTTTCGCAAATTCGATTCCGGCCTGCTCGGTGGCGACTTCGGGCGACACGTCCAGCGCCGTGCGAATGGCCTCGTTGATGGTGACGGTGAGCGTGTCAACAACGGAACCGGACGACCGGTCCCGGGGCGGTCCCGGGACCGATCCAGTTGACTGGCCGCTCTGCCCAAGCACCGGGCTGGCACAGAACATCAGGAAAACGATCCAAAGGGCACCCCGTGCGCCCGGTACGAGGTTGGACGGGATCATGTCGATAGGGTGCATGTGTTCGTGGCGATGGAAGAATACCGCAGCGTGTCGATGAACGCCAGATGTCAAAATTCGGTCCGCGGCTTGACGGAGGGCCATGGGCGGTGTAGCTTCCCCTGTTCTTTCGCATACGTCCGAGCAGGTGGTTGGGCAGCACATGTTGCTGCCTGATCATGGGAATCCGGTGCGCCTCAACAGGTTACTCCGGAGCTGTACCCGCAACTGTAAACGCAGAGGAATGCGCATTGAAGCGCTCCCCACTGGAGGAAGCGGTTTCTGACACGCTGTCACGAAATCGTAACACCGCCCGGGAAGGGGAAAGCTGAGCGCTCGTTCCTGCATACTGTGTGAGCCAGGAGACCGACCTGCCGGCATATGCCGTTGACCTCCGGGATGAGAGGTACGGGCAATCTCTTCAGTTCGCATGGGCCGCTGCAGGTAGCTGCAGGCCGCTGTGGAAGTGGTGGCGGGTGGCCTGTATCTCAATGAGGTACAGGCTTTTTTAATGGATCCATTTTTTTTCACAGTCCTCGGCGCTGGGGGCGCGGCCATGCGCCGCGCCGCGCACTTGGCTGCGCGCGTCATCTTTGTGGCAGGCGGTCTACCTGTAGCGCGCGTCCTTCCTGTTGCAGGCGTTCTGCTCACGGCGTGGACCCTATTGCCAGGCACTGCCCGGGCGCAGGATGCCCCGCCCGATTCGCTTCGGAGCGTCACGCTGCAGGAAGTGGAAATCACGGCCGAGCGAGGACCGAAAAGCCTGTCCCGGACGCGGCTCCAGGCGTCCGATGTCCGGATGTCGGCCTTTCGGGATGCCGCCGATGCGCTTGCCACGGGCCTTGGCGTGCGAATGCGCCGGTATGGCCCTACAGGCCTTGCCACGCTCAGTATAAGGGGGGCCGATGCGGCGCATACCGCCATTCTGCTCGGGGGCATGCCCCTTGTGCACCCGCAGACCGGCAGCATGGATCTTTCGCTGATCCCGACCGGTCTCGTGGCCGATGCGCTCCTGCAGTCGGGTCCCTCGGAAGCGGCGCCTGCAATGGGGGGCAGTGTGGAGCTGGGCACGCCGGGCAGTGCCACGCCGAGCAGTGCCGCGCGGGGGCCCGCCGTTGCCGGGGGGCGGCCGCTTGCCATATATACCCGTGCCGGGAGCTGGGGCGAGCGCGCGGTGGGCATGGATGTGACAGAGGATCTGGGGCGCGCCCGGTTGCGATTTGTAGGCGACGTGAGCCACATGGATGGCTCCTTTCCGTTTGAAAACCGGTTTCTGGAGGGCGCGCCCTCCACCCGGCGGGAGGGCGCTGCCCGGACGTGGGGGAGCGGGGCGCTGGTCCTGTCGAGCGCGGCGCGTGCGCCTGTGGGCGCAGGCGCCCGTTGGGAAGTCACAGCGCTCGGCAGCCGCAGCGATCGCGGGCTGCCGGGTCCGTCGAATGCGGTCGTGGCCGCCGCTTCCCAGCAGGACAACCTCGTGCGCCTGCAGGCGCGTGTTGCCGGCGGGAGGTCGTGGACGGCGAGCGGGGCCGTGACCGAGTGGGACCTGGATTTCGAACCGGGCAGCGGCGCCGCACTGGGCGTCGAGGCCTCCCGGCTTCGCGCCCGAACCGGAGCCGTACAGCTCTCGTCGCTTTTCCGGTCGCACTCGGCGCGCAGCGAGGTGCGCCCCTCGCTGCGCGCCGAGTACACCGATGCAGCAGGCCACCAGGAATGGACCGCCGAGCCGGGCGTAGCAACCACGCTGCGCGGCCGACGAGCGTCGCTGGACATATTTTCACGGCTCGTGGCTTCGAGCCGGGGCCCTGCCTGGCCCACCGCCGGGGCGACATGGTCGGCGCCGCTTACGATGCCCCTCGCGGGTCGTTTGGAGCTGGAAACGGGGCTGGCGCGGACCGTCCGGCTACCGGCCGTGGGGGAGCGCTACCACGTCCCCGGGGGTAACCCCGATCTGCGCGCTGAGCGGGGCCTGACAGCACACCTGTCGGTGGGCACGCGTACCCCGGTTGGACTGCTGCGCGTGACGGCATTCGGCGCTCGTCTGGATGACCGCATTCTTTGGCGGCCGCTGTTCGCCGGACCGGGTTTGCAGGTGTTTCATCCCGAGAATGTGGGACGGGTCCAATCGATGGGCCTCGAGTGGGCGCTCGACGGCGAGGCGCAGTGGGCGCGCGCGTCGGTGATGTGGCGCGCACGCGGATCCCGCGTGCGCGCGGAAGACATCTCCGACGCGCGCGCCCCCGGCTTTGGTCACCAACTCCGCTACACGCCCGTGACGACCGCCATGGGCGAGGTGCGCGTGGCCGTTGGCGGTGTATCGGGCGGCGTTACGTCGCGGTGGGAGGGCCGCCGGTTCATTACGTCCGACGAATCGAGCTGGCTCGGCGCATTCCAGGTCCTCGAGGCCGACCTCCGCGCCAGCTACGACCTGCTGGGCTCGCGCATGTCGCTCTGGCTGCGCATCCACAATATTACAGACACCGCATACGAAAGCATGCGTCTTTACCCCATGCCCCCCAGACACATTCAGGTGGGCATCCATATCCGGAAAAACAATCCATGAACCATACCACGTTGACCATCAGAGTTGCACTCTATCTTGTCCTTATTCTCGGCGTTGCCGCCTGCGACCTGTCCGATTCGGACTCGAACGCGGCGGCGCCCGCGCCCGACATTGTGGTTGGCAATGGCGGCAATTTCTCCGATCAGAACGGATCGCTCAGCCTGGTGGACCGGGCCTCGGGCAGCGTCACCGCGGGCGAGGATCTGGGAGGATTTGTGCAGGGAATGAAGCAGCACGAGGGGCGCCTGTACGTACTCATCAACACGTTTTCCGACGGCCGCGTCGATGTGTTTGAGCGGCAGAGTGGCCTCTTCGAACGGGTGGCGCAGTGGACGGGCTTGACCGCACCCCGTGACGTGGCCTTCTTTGACGGGCGCGCCTATGTAACCGGGTTTGTATTCGGCGCACCGGGAAGCGTTCAGATCGTGGATCCCGGGACGGGATTGGTAGAGGGAAATGTACCGGTAGGGGATGTGCCGGAAGGTATTCTGGCCGTCGAAACCGGGCTTCTCGTGGCCAACAACGGATTGCTCGGCGCCGGTCGCACGCTGAGTCATATCCGCGGAGCGGACCTCGCGGTGACCTCCATAGAGGTGCCATGCAATGGTCCCCGGGATCTTGCGCGCGTTGGAGACGCGCAGATCGTTGTCGTGTGTATTGGCAAGACGGTCTTCAATGATGACTTCTCGGCCGTACTCGAGCAGACGAACGGTCGCCTGCTGCTGCTCGACGCGGAGACGTTTGGTATCGCTGGCGCGGCTGATCTGCCGGCGCAGGCGGGGAGCGCAAACGGGACGGCGACGATGGCGGTGTCGGAGTCGAGTGGTGAGGTGTTTGTGACGCTGTCGGATGGCAGCATCCAGGTGGCCTCGGTGGCCGGTCTGGCATCTGGGTCGCTGTCGGCCAGGATTGTGCCCGAAGCGGTGGAGGGTGTGACCGGAACGAGCGGGATGGCTTACGATGCGGACCGGGATGTGCTACTGGTCGGGCGCATGGCGCGCGCGGGAGGCGGTGACTTTCCGGACTTCACAGCCTCTGGCCAACTGCATGAAGTGACGCGCACAGGAAGCGTGTTGGGTCGTTTTACGGTAGGGCCTGCGCCATCGGCCGTTGTGCTGTTTCAGGAGCCGCCGGGGGGGAGATAATAATGCGAATAGATCGCTGCGTTTGTCATGACGTGCTTTTTTCGACGCTTGCCGACGAGGCGAGTCGGCATGACTGCGACTCGGTCAGCGAGCTGCAGGCGTGCACGTCATTTGGCCAGAGCTGCAGGTTTTGCCATGCGTACGTGGAACGGATGCTGCAGACGGGCCAGACCGTGTTCACCGAACTGTTGCCGCGCCGCAGCCGGCAGCCCGGCGTCAGTCACCGGAGCGATTCCTGAACCTCTCCTGCAGCACGGAAATGCCGTCCGGCTCACCAATGACGGTGAGTCGGTCGTCCGCTTCGAGCACCGTATTCGCACCTGGTACGGCGCTCTGGGTGCCGCGGCGAAGGAGAGCCACAATGGTGCCGGTTGGGAAGCCAGCCTCGCGTAGGGGGCGGCCAATGAGTTCGGCCGTCTTTCCTTTCCCGTCGAGCGTGAGCGTGAAATAGCGGTCGTGGCGCAGCAGCGTTTCGCGCAACTCCTGCTCGCCCCGTGCAGCATTCCACTGCTCCAGGAAGTCCGTCTCGTCAATCCGACCAGCGATGTTGGCCAGCGTACGCAGATGTTTTCCAGGAGGCGATTCCGGACTGACCAGGAAAAAGACGGCATGCACGGGGCCTTTCTTCCGGTCGGTATCCAGGATCAGCCCGTGCCGCGAGCGCACCATGAGCAGATGCGGTTCGTCTATGTTCGAAAGCCGCTGGTGAGGCAGAGCGGCTCCTTGACTTACGGGCGTCAGCCCATAGGCATAGCCCTCCATGAAATTTGCGGCCAACTCCATGGATGTAAGCGGTACATGCGGGGCCAGCAGGTCCGAGGCGCGCGAAACGATATCTTCGTAGGACAGGTGTTCGTCCAGATCGAGCACAATGGCGTCCGTCACCAGCTTCTCGAACGGCGACTCGTCGGTGATCCCTTTTTCCTTCAGGATGGACCGCAGTTCACCGTCAAGTCCTTCATAGCGGTACTGTCCGAGTCGGGCGAACAGGTGGTAGATGGCTCCTTCGCGCTCTACCTTTTTGTTGTCCCGCACATAATAATTGTACCAGACCATACCCAGCAGCACAATGCCCGTGCTCACCGCGATGGCCAGCCACCCCATCTGGCTGATAAGGATAAATGGCGTAATGATACCTACAATCTGTACCCAGGGATACAGGGGGCTGCGATATCCCGGTACATAGGACGGAATATGGCTCTCGCGCATGACAATGACCGCCACGTTCACCAGCGAGAAAATGAGTAGTTGAAATGCACTGGCCAGCTTGGCAATACCCTGCACATCGAGCGCCACGATTACGAAGATCATCAGTGCCGATGTAATCAGGATGGCCCGCGTCGGCGTACCGAATCGACCAATGGCGGCCAGACGGGGCGTGACCAGGTTGTCGCGCGCCATGGCCAGGGGGTACCTCGAAGCCGACATGATGCCCGCATTTCCGGTCGATGCGAACGCAGCAACGGCAGCGACAACGATGATCAGGAGACCGAATGGGTGTGGCAGCCAGTCGAAAAAGCTTTCGGCAGCCGTCGCCACGGGTGTCAGGTCGCTTCTGAGCTCATTCGCGTCCAGAACGGCGACCATGATGAAGACGCCCACGACATAGGTGAACGTAGCCGTGGCGAGCGAGAGCATCATGCCAAGGGGGATGTTCCGGTCCGGATTTCGCACTTCCTCGGCGACACTCGACACCTTGGTCAGTCCCGCATAGGAGACGAAGACGAGCCCCACCGTAGCCAGCAGTCCGCTGGTTCCGAATGGCGCAAACGGGGTGAATTGGCGTGAGAGCGTCCCGTTTTCAAGCGAAAAAACCTCCACGAGGCCTTGAACGATGAAAAAAGAGAGTACTCCCACCATGATGATGACCAGAAAACGTTGCAGACCACTGGTTTCCTTGGCTCCCATGATGTTCAACGCTGCAAATACAACCGTAAGGGCCACCGCCAACGGTTTGACCGGGATGTCCACGAAAAAAACCAGGTAGGCTCCCATGCCAACGAGCGCAAACGAGCTCTTGAGTACGAGCGCCAGCCACGTGCCCATGCCCCCGATGGTACCTGCCAGGGGCCCCAGACTTCGATCCAGAAAATAATAGGTGCCCCCGGCCCGGGGCATGGCCGTGCTCAACTCCGCTTTGGAAAACATGGCTGGCAATATCAGTATTCCCGCAATGAGGTAGGCCAGTACGGTCGATGGCCCAGCGCTGGCCGTGGCAATCCCCGGCAGCAGAAAGAACCCCGAGCTGAACATGGCGCCCGTGCAGATGGCATAGACGTCAAACAGCCGAAGGTCCTTTTTGAGCTTTTCCTGCGGCATCTTGGGCATTCGGGTGGTGGGTAAGTGGGCGGATACGTAGCAGACGGGTGGTGGGACGCAGGACCGGAGTGGTACCGAGGATGGAACAGGGTACGCGCGAGCGCATTTTTGCATACGCAACACAAGTACAAGATACGCATGAACGTCGGGTTCGCAGGCAGATGTGACGCCGCAGCAGGGTGCGGTAGCCCGATGAACGCTCGTCGCCTATATTTCAGCGGCTTTCAAGCGGTACCATGTTGCCCTGGCAATCCACGGTCTGTCCCTGCCCGGGGTGCCGTGTCGGGGCATTGGATACGGGAAGGGGGGGATCACAGTCCCTTGGGACGTAGTGGGAGTGGTTCCCGTGTGGCACCTCCAACCAGGGATCGGAATTGAAGGCGCTGAGGGAGTCCAGGAGGACGAAGAGAAGAAACAGGCCCAACAGGGCCAGCAACCAGTACCGGGTTTTTCCAGGCATGACCGAACTCACAGGCATTAAATGGATCCACACGCTCACGGGGCGTCCTGAGTTCCTCTGTGCGCTTGTGGCGGGCTGTTTCCTGACCCTGTTCTCACCCCACCTATCCGGCACGTCTCGCCTCGCCCAAGCGCAGAACGGGCATGCGGAGCTGGATCAACCTCTCGGCTATACGGTGCGGGGGCTGGTTCGTGATGCGGATTCGGGGCTTCCCCTGTCCGGAGCAAACCTGCTGCTTACTGACAGCCTGGGACAGGCCGCTGCCGCGGCATCGACAGGAGACGACGGGCGCTATGCCCTGCGCGTTGCCGCACAGGGCCGCTTCGAGGTGCGGGTCACTTTTGTCGGGTACGCCCCGCTCACCGATTCGCTCATGATCGAGGCTGAAGTCACGGAATATGACGTGAGGCTTCGACCGGCGTCGGCCTTCATGGACGAAGTCGTGATTGAAACGGTGTCCCGGGGCGACGAAAATTTTTCAGCCGGGCTGACACGAATCGATGCGCAGGACCTGCGGCGCGTGCCAACACCGGATGTGAGCTTCGATCTGGCGGGCTACCTGCAGACGCGCCCAGGGGTGGTTACGACGGGTGACCGCGGGGGCGGGCTCTTTGTCCGTGGTGGTACGCCGACCCAGAATCTGATTCTGCTCGACGGCATACCGGTCTTCCAGCCCTTTCATATTGTAGGTTTTTTCAGCGCATTTCCGGCCGACAATATTGCCTGGGTCGATGTCTATGCTGGCGGTTTTCCGGCGCAGTTCGGTGGGCGTGTGTCCTCGGTTGTCGATATCGCGACGCGCAATGGTGACACGAGCAATTATCAGGCGTCGGCATCCATTGCGCCTTTTTTGAGTGGTATCCGCCTGGAAATCCCCATGGCACAGGAGCGGGCATCGCTCGTCGTGTCGCTGCGCGAGTCGGTAATTGATATTGTCTCGGAAGATCTGCTTGGCGAAGATCTGCCCTTCCGGTTCGGCGACCGGTTCGCCAAATTCCACGGTAACCTCAACAGCACGTCGTCGGTGAGCATAACCATGCTGCAGACCTTCGACGAGGGAAACCTGGACAGCTCGGACAATGAACTTTCCCGCCGATCGACCTGGAAGAACGACGCGTATGGTGCCCGGTACAGGTATATCCCACCGGAATCGGCCGTGATGACCGAAATCATGTTCTACTATTCCAGGCTGCGGAGCCGTTTTCGCGTGACACCGGAAGATTTGCGCACGTCGGATATCGATGACATGTCCATGAAATTCGACTTTGTCTACCTGCTGGGGCTGTCCGAAGTCCGGTTTGGCATGTTTGGTACAGCCAACTCGTTCAGCTTTGACACCGGACTGAACAACCGGGCGAACTCCGGGGGCATGTCGAGCGGTGGATTGTTTTTCCAGTCGCGCATCGGATTTTCGAATGCTGTCCGGATAGAGCCGGGTGTCCGGCTGGAGGCCTTCTCGCGTGGGCAGGGGACGTCGATCTCTCCCCGGCTGAGGGCATCCTGGCAGGTGGGGGGCGTCGGAGCGCGACACCGTTTCAGTGCGGCGTGGGGCATGTACAAACAGCAACTCGTTGGGTTGACGCGCGAACAGGATATATCGGACGTGTTCACCACGTGGGCTCCCTCTCCCAACTCAGATAGGGTTCCGGGGGCCACGCACCTGATTCTGGGCTGGCAGGGTGTGGCGTCGTCGTGGCTGGAATTTTCCGTGGAGACCTACCGGAAGTGGCTGCGGGACATTGCCTGGCCGGTGACGACGATGGAACTCAACAGTCTGCCGGCGGCATCCAAGGTCGAGGGTACGGCGGAAGGGGTCGATGTGGGCGTCTCGGTGCGGACATCCCGCTTCGGAGTGGATGTGGGCTACAGCCTGGCCCGCGTCGAATACCGGAGAAAAGCACAGTTTTCTCGCAATTTTTTTCCATCCGGACTGTCGGAGACCATCCGTGTGAGCGCCGCGACGTTTAATCCGCCTCATGACAGGCGGCACCAGGTCAATGCCACGGGTCGTTACGAGACGGGTAATTGGGCCGTTTCGGCACGCTGGCAATTCGGAACGGGTCTGCCCTTCACACCACTCAATGGATTTTACACGCGGGTTCCGATCACCAATCCGCAGTCTGAAACCCACCTGGGCGAGGCGGGGCGCACGTTCATTTCGCAGGCCCAGCCCTTTTCGCGAAGGCAGCCCACGTATCACCGGCTCGACCTCACGGCGGAACACGTGATTCAAACGGAAGAGGTGGATATCACCCTTCAGGGGGGCATTATCAATGTCTACGACCGGGAAAACCTGTTTGAATACAGTATTTTCAGTGGTAGTCGGATTGACCAGTTGCCGCTCATTCCCACATTCGGAGTCCGGATTGACCTGCGCTGACGCCATGCTCCATTTTTCTCGCGTAGCCATGCTTGGCCGACCGACCTGTCTGGTTCTGCTTCTCGTGTTCGTTGTGGGCGGCTGCTCGACGAGCATTGATCCATTTACGGATGCATCGGAGGAGCGGTTTGCCTTGAGCGGTTTTCTGACCATGCTGGAGGACGTGCAGCGCGTTCGTGTTGAACAGCTGCGCCAGACGGTAGATGCCGACGAAGTAGGTCTCGAAGGCGTGCGCGTCGTATCGATCCATGAGGACAGTGGAGAGGGCCAGACGTGGGAGCCGGCAGCCGTACAGCCGGACAATATTCAGGGACTGGTCTATGAATCCCGATTTCGGCCCGTTCCGGGCACGTACCGACTCGAAGTAGGCCGTGACGATTCGGAGGAGTCGCTTGTTGCCCGCACGACGCTTCCCGAAGCGCCGACGGTGCAGGTGCGGAGCGCGGTGGGTGCGGGAGCGGGCATCCAGGTGCCGCTTCGGCTGCTCGGACAGCGCGATACGCCGGTCGAGCTTGGCCTGCGGTATTCGGTGCTCCCCCCGGGAAATCAGGGCGGAGCGGCATCCGGCCAGGAGTTCGACATCCGATACGGGCAGGCGGGTAAGGCCGTATCGGACGGATGGGAATTCCTGGTGTTCGTGCGCAACGACCACCGGATCATGCTGCGTAGTTTTGGACTTGACGCAGCCACCGATTCGCTTACGCTCGCAGGCGTTGCCGTCATTGCGGATCTACTCAGCGAGGAGTGGACCGATCCCGAGGCCGTCGACATTCAGAATGGTGAGGGTTTTTTTGCCTCCGTGGCCCGGTATATCCTGCCGTGGGATCCACCCCGCACGCCGTTCTCGGAGGGAGGATACAAATTTTTACCCTGATTTCGACTTTCAGAACACCCCTGTACTTCGTACCATTGCACGCGTCCTGTGGTACCCCTACCGGTCCAAACATCCTTTTACCCGATGCCCTTTTCCAATATTGCCCGCGTTTGGGCCCTTGCCGGACTGCTGTCATGCATGGCGGTTGCCGCCCATGGTCAGACCACGACCATCCGGGGATTTGTGAACGACGCAGCAGACGGTCAGCCCATACCGGGCGTCAACGTAACGCTGGTAGCTGGTGATGGTACGCTGTTTGGGAGCGCCACGAACACGGACGGATTTTATGCGGTCTCGCGCGTTCCTGCAGGTACATACACCCTCCGCGTAACATTCATCGGGTATAAAACGCTCGAGGACACCGTGACCCTCGTGGCTGACGTGATTGTAACCAGGAATGTAGACATCGAGCTCGCCAACACGGAGCTCGACGAGGTGCTGGTCGAAGTCGAGCGGGAGACCGCAGGCGCGGCCAACGTGACGGCGGGCCTGCAGACGGTGCGTCCAGCAGACATTGCACTGGTTCCCTCTCCGGATATCTCGGCCGATCTGGTGAACTACCTGACCGCTCTTCCGGGTATTGTCTCGCAGGGTGACCGTGGCGGGCAGCTCTTCATCCGCGGTGGCGAGCCGACACAGAACCTGGTGCTGCTCGACGGCATGATCCTGTTTCAGCCCTTTCATGTGGTCGGCTTTTTCTCGGCCTTTCCGGCGGATATCATCAATACGGCCGATGTCTACGCAGGTGGTTACGGGAGCGAGTTCGGCGGGCGGCTCTCCTCGGTCATGGATATCACCACGAGAACGGGCAACAAGCGCCGATTTGTCGGCGCGGCGTCCGTTGCCCCGTTCGTAAGCACACTCCGCGTGGAAGGCCCCCTGGTGCCGGGAAAGGTATCGTTCATCGGTTCCATCCGCGAATCGGTCATTGAGCAGGGTGCCGAGCAGATCATCAATGAACCCCTGCCATTTTCCTTCGGGGATGTCTTCGGTAAAATTCATGCCATACTCGGTCCGAGCGCGCAGCTCTCGATCACGGGCATCACGACCGATGACACGGGCCGGCTGGGCGTAAATCCGCTCAACGAGGACAGCGACGGAATTACGCAGGACGAAGTCAACTATTCGAACACGGCCATCGGTGGACGGTTGTTTTTCCTTCCCTCCTCGCTGCCCCTGTTCGCCGAAATCACGGGCTCCTTCTCGAAGTTTGAAAACGAATTTGGCACCCAGGGAAATCCTGACCGGACGACGAATGTGGAAATGACATCGTTCGCTGCCGACATCACGTATTTCGTGGGTACGACCGATGTCAACTGGGGGCTCTTCCTTACGAGCTCGACGCTCGAAGCCGATCTGGGTGGACTCTTCCAAAATGTGGATGCAAGCTCGGAGAGCCTGACCGAAGTGGGTGCCTATATCGAGCCGGAATTTTCATTTGGAAGCGGGCTCCGGGTCCAGCCAGGTCTTCGCCTTCAGTCCTTTCCAAGTCTTGGCGAGTCGTTCGTCGAGCCGAGGCTGCGCGTGGTTTGGAATACAGGCATGCACCGCTTCTCCCTCGCTGGAGGAGTGTATCATCAGCAGGTAACCGGGCTGAACGACCGCCGCGACGCCGGCGATATTTTCACGGCGTGGACGGCGGCTCCCCGCGGCGTTGTGCCCACCGCACAGCACGCCATTCTTGGATACCGGATTGCACCGGTGAGCGGGCTGGCGTTCTCGGCCGAGGGGTTCTACAAGAACCTCACGGACCTGCTCGTGCCCGAGTGGACCGCCTTTCCGCGCTTTACTACGAACCTCGAAGAAGCCGACGGAACTGCACGGGGGTTTGATCTCCGCACGGAAGTCGGAAATGGCCGCGTGTTCCAGGGGTCGGCTTCCTACGCCTGGTCGGATGTCGATTACGAGTCCACGTCTCGCGGGCTCCAGATCCTGACCGGTGACGATGCCGTGGATTATTCTCCTCCCCATGACAGGACCCACCAGATCAACGCCATGGGTGCCCTTACGGTCAGGGATTTCCACCTGAACGTTCGGTGGCAGTTCGGCTCGGGACTTCCGTTCAACGAATCGCTCGGTTTTGACCGCTTCATTCTGCTCGACTCGTTGGTCAATGTACTCGAGGAGCCGGGCGATGAGCGGGTGCTTTTCAACCGGCCCTACACCGGACGCCTTCCAACGTACCACCGCATTGACGTTTCGCTCGACCGCGAATTCCGCGTGGGACCGACGTCTTTCCTGACGCTGCAGGCAGGTCTCATCAACGCGTACGATCGGCGCAACCTGTTCTTCCTCGACCTCTTCACGCTGCGCCGCGTAGATCAGCTACCCGTGATTCCCACTGTCGGTCTGAAATTCGAAGTCAAGTAGGGCCCAGCAGCAGGCCACAGCCATTTCCATCATGAATAGACTATTCGGAGCTTTTTTTATTGCCGCCGCGCTGCTTGCCACCGGCTGCGAAGATCAGGTCAATCCCTTTATTGACGAGGATCGGTTCTACAGCGTATTCGGTTTCCTGGATACAGCGACCGATACCCAGTACCTGAGGGTGGTTGCCCTTCGAAAGGATTTCGCAGACACAGGTTCCGCGCAGATCGACGCGCGCGTATTCACGACCGAACGCGAGACAGGCCGCACCGTCGAGTGGCGTGACTCCGTCATTACGTTCAGCGACGGCAGTGTGGGGCACGTGTTCCTTGGCGACATCCGCCCGGTACCCGGATGGACCTACGACCTGGTCGTAGAGCGCTCCGATGGCGTACGGGCCGAGGCGCACACGACCATTCCCGTCCGATCGGATGTGGACATCGAGGCCCCCGTTTTCCCGGGACCACAAATCGCTTTCCAGCGCGTGACCTGGTCCGAAATTGATGCGCGACCCTTCCGGGTGGAACTCTGGTACCGCGTGGCGGGCGTATCGCCCATTGAACCCTTCCGTAACGCCGTGGTTGTCTATCCCGACGAGGGCACCCGGCTCGGGCAGCCGCTGGATGACAACCTGTGGCAGGTCGTGGTTTCGCTGTCCGCCGACAGGGAGAAGGTGAACGAGTTGCTCGGCGCCTCGGGCGACTCCAGCCCTCAACTCTTCGGCGTGGGCATGCGACTGACCATGTCGGACGACCAGTGGCGCCCGCCCGATGGGGTGTTCGATGAGGAAGTGCTCGTTCAGCCCGGGATCTTCTCGAACGTAGGAGGCGGCTTCGGATTCTTCGGATCGGTCAATCAATTCACTGTGGAATGGGTACTCTCACCGGAGGCCACTCAGCGCACGGGCTACACGGTACCCGGGAAGCGATAATAGACGTTCTCATTCCTGCGCTGAACGAGGAGGAGTCCATAGGGCATGTGCTCGCGGCACTTCCCGCTGGCGTGCGGCGTGTAGTCGTAGCGGACAATGGATCGACCGACAGCACGGCAGACCGCGCCCGCGCTCGTGGTGCACTCGTCGTTCATGAACCCCGTCGGGGTTACGGCTATGCCTGTCTGGCAGCGATGGACGCTATCGCCGATGATCCGCCAAATATTGTGGTCTTTCTGGATGGTGACTTCAGCGACCACCCCGAAGAACTGAGGATCCTGACAGCCCCAATCGAGCGGGGCGTGGCCGACTTCGTGGTGGGATCCAGAACCCGGGGAGCATCGGAAGTGGGTGCACTCCTGCCCCAGGCCCGGTTCGGTAACTGGTTGGCCTGCAAGCTCATGCGACTCGTTTGGGGCGTCCGGTACACGGACCTTGGCCCGTTTCGGGCCATCCGGTACGACGATCTCGTAAGGATGGACATGACGGACAAGACCTACGGCTGGACCATAGAAATGCAGATCAAGGCGGCAATCATGGGACTGCGCCTTGCGGAAGTCCCCGTGTCCTATCGGAAGCGGATTGGCGAGTCAAAGGTTACCGGCACCATTCGCGGGTCGGTCGGGGCCGGCGTCTGGATTCTGGGCACCATTGGGGCGTATGCACTGCGGCTTCGCCGGCCGCGGGCAAACCGGGCGTCGTGATCGGCCATTTATTCGTACTTTGCGGTGCTGTATTGTTGTACCAACCATTTCCCATGCGCTCATGAAAAAGCCTGACATCTGGGTGGACGGCTCCTTCGTCCGCCACGAAGACGCCACATTCCACGTCCTCACACACGCACTGCATTACGGAACGTCGGTCTTTGAGGGCACCCGTTGCTACAAGACAGACAAGGGCTCTGCCATTTTCCGCAATCCGGAGCATATGCAACGGCTTCTGGATTCGGGTCGCATTTACCGGATGGATCTCGGCTACAGCCGGGCGGAACTGGAAGAGGCAGCTGCTGAAACCGTACGCCGAAGCGGACTGGAAGCCTGTTACCTGCGGCCTATTGCGTTCCGCGGCCAGGGCCCGATGGGCGTCAATCCGCTCAACAACCCCGTGCGCGTCGTCATTGCCGTATGGGAATGGGGGGCATACCTCGGTCCTGAGGCCCTGGAGCATGGAGTCGATGTGCACGTTTCCTCCTGGAATCGGATGGCGCCCAATACGTTTCCATCCATGGCCAAGGCGGGTGGAAATTACCTGAATGCGGGGCTCGTCAAGATGGATGCCGTGCTCAACGGCTACGTCGAAGGCATCATGTTGACCGTCAACGGGCACGTGGGTGAAGGCTCTGGCGAGAACCTGTTCCTGGTCAAGGATGGCGTGTTGCACACGGCGCCCGTAGCCCTGTCCATCCTGCCGGGCATTACCAGGCACAGCATAATCCGTCTGGCCGAAGATATGGGTCTCACCGTGAAGGAGAGTCTCATCCCGCGCGAGGCGCTCTACATTGCCGACGAGGTGTTCTTTACGGGCACGGCGGCAGAGGTGACCCCCATCCGCAGCATCGACAAGCATGTCATTGGATCAGGAAAACGCGGACCCATTACCGAAAAACTGCAAACGGCGCTCTTCGATATTCTGCACCGCGGCGAGGATCCACACGGCTGGCTCACGTTTGTCTGATGGATGCGCCGAACAGCGCTGGTTCTGTTCTGTGATCAGAATTCCAGGACCTGGGCGATCGGCTGGCCTGTGCGCACGCCCATGATGATGACGTCGTCACGGCCGTTTCCGTCGTAATCGACGAGACGGACGCTTCCCCGCAGGATGCCACTCAAATCGGCCAGCCTGACGAGCGCTGCGCCACCGGTACCGGCATAGAAGATCATTTGGTTCTGGTCGTCCGACAGGAGGCCGGTCAGGCCCTGGATGACCAGGTCGGTATGTCCGTCGCCATTGATGTCGCCGAAGGTGCTGCTGCCGCGAAAGAGCGCTGGCCGGGGTGCACCGAAGTCCTGAAGCAGGCGGTTTCCGTCGGAAAAGGAGCCGCTACCGTCATTTTCAAGCACGGTGAGGCTTCCCGAGAAGAGGAGCGGGTCCGGTTGTGCGCCCGTCGAAACGAGTTCCGCGACGCCGTCCGCGGTCAGGTCGTGCGCGGCGACCGTGGTAAAGTAGAGGTTACCCAGCGGCGACGGCCCTTCGGTGAACGTGCCATTGCCCTCGTTCCGGAAGAACCGCGTCACCGGTGCGGCGGTGGTTTCATCTATGCCCGTCAACACAATGTCCGGGAATCCGTTGCCGGTCAGGTCGGCGGCAGCCATGTCATCGACCACGATGGACCCGAATTCTACATTGGCGGCGACGAAGGACGTGCCGGTACCCGTGTTCCAGTAGAGCCCAATGATGTGCCCGTCGTTCGTATTGCCCGAGAGCAGGACGTCAGCGGCCCCGTCCCCATCAAAATCACGGACTTCAGCGTGGCTGTCGAAAACTCCTGGGAGGCCATTTTCGCGTTCAAAATCCAGGCTGTTGTTGCGATTCAGGTACACATCCGTAAACGGCAGAACCTCGGTCTGGTTGGTTGTGACTTCCACAACGGACGCGCCGGTAGCCACGACGTCTTCCAGGCCATCGCCGTTGAGGTCGACCCAGTCGACGGAGCCCCGCATGAGTGGCCTGGAGACGAACGCCTGCTGTTCGTAAACAGCTTCTATTTTTGGGCCGGCGTTGGGGCGGGGGGTTACGCGGCGCTCGACAAAAACATAGAGGCCGGTGAAGGGCTCGCCATCGGGGCGCATACCGGTCAGGAACAGGTCGGGCAGGTTGTCGCCACTGACGTCACCTCCGTCGAAGGCAGCGTGGTCGAGCACAGGCAGCCCGACGAACGAAATAATCTGCCTTTGCCGGGCAGCGGCATCCGGGTTGAGTCCGGGCACCGATCCGAGGAGGACAAGCACAGCTGCGGCAACCCGGATGAATTGGTATGGGATCATGATGTTGACGTCTCCAGGATTACCGGGTAGGCAGGTAGGTGAAGGAGCCGGATCTGCGCTCAGACAGGCCTTCGATTTCGTAAAAGTAGACTCCCGGCGAGAGCGCCCGACCGGCCAGCGCTGCCGGATCGAAATCAATGTGCTGCGTGCCGGCGCTGAGCGGACCGAGCGACAAATGGGCAATGCGCGCACCGATGGCATTGTAGAGCGAAAGGCGCAGCGCATCGGGCGATGGGAGGTCCACGACGAGGCGCCCGGCGCGCGACAGGGGATTTGGGTAGAGCGAGCGGACGGCAAACTCCGTCGGCAGGGCCACATCCGCATCGGTGTCGGTCGCGAGGACGGAACTGATGGTAAACATACCCTCGTCCGAAAAAGTGGAGGCGTAGAAGGCGTGCGATACAGCCTGTACCGACCAGTAGTAGGCGCCTTCGCTGAGACCACGGAGCGTCCAGGTGGACACGGACCGCACATTTCCCGGCCTGGGGACGAGCCGCCGCCCGGATTCCGCGTCCGATTCGGCGGTCATCACGTCGTCCCGGCCCGGTGCCGTACCCACACGCAGGTTGTAGGTCACATCCTCTCGGGCATGGGACCAGGACAGGAGAACGTCATTGCCGTCGACCTCGGCCCGCCCGGCAGCGGGTGCGCCGGGACGCTCCGGGATGACCTGTTGCTGATTCAGGTACAGGTTGGTGGCGGCAATTCCCGCGCTCGCAAACCCGGTCGTCAACAGATCCAGGTCGCCGTCTCCGTCCACGTCGGCCCACTCAGCGCTCGAGAAGAGGCTGCCGTTGAGCCGGACCGTCGCCTCATAGCCGTTGGCAGTGTTGGCATAGACCGTGGCCGTGCGGCGCCCCAGTGCGGTCTCGGCGCCGAGAATGAGTACGTCCAGGTCCCCGTCACCGTCATAGTCTCCGAACGTGGCGTCACCGGCCAGCGCCCCAGCAAACTCGGCGCCGGACGGCGTGAGGGACCCACCCGAATTGTTAAAGAGCTGTGTACGCCCGGTCAGCAGATCACGGCTGAGTTCTCCTCCGGAAATCAGTACATCGAGGTCGCCATCGTCGTCCAGGTCGCCGACGTCCAGACTGGAAAAGCCTACACGCGGAAGCGCAGCCCCCTGCGGTGCAAAAATGCCGTCATCGGTTGCCAGAAAGACGTCGGCCACGAAGCCGGACTGGCCGGCCACGCCGGAGAGGAGCGCATCGAGCCGCCCGTCTCCATTCAGGTCGCCGAGGCGCACGCTGCCGAGCGCGAGGTTGGGCAGCACACCGGGCCGCTCAAAGAACACGCCGGTTCCGCTTCCGAGCAGCACCGTCGTGCGCGGCGTGTCTTCCGACTCGAACCCGGTAAGAATGGCATCCAGATGCCCGTCGTTGTTGATATCTCCCCAGTCGATGGCGGCCGAATACACGGCAGGAATACCGTGGTTACTGGACGCCGCGAACGAGCCGTCCGTGTTGATATACACGTGCGATGCCGCCTCGTAGGGGCGCTCGGCGGTCCGGCTTCCGACGAGCAGCAGATCGAGGTCCCCGTCCCCGTCCACGTCGGCCCACGAGGCTGTGGAGAAGTACAGGGCTGGAAAAGACTGCGGGTGTGGCGCGAACGAAGTCGCATTCTCCGTTGCGCCGCCATTGATGAAGAGCCCGCTTGTGCCGCCGTCGGTGGAGATGCCGGTCAGGAATAGGTCAAGGTCTCCGTCGGCATCAAAATCGCCCCACGTGGCATCGCCGTGCCGCACGTGCGGGAGGTCGTGCGTGACGAGATTGAACGTGAACGGCTGCGTGACGACCTGGGCCCGGACAGGAGCGGTCTCGGCGAGGGCCAGGACCAACAGTGCGGAAGCGAGAACAAGGAGTATGGAGCGCATGGGCGTGGGCGGACCAGATTTGGATGTGAAGCCTAAAAGGGTGTGTGATGGTTCTTCAACACGCTTCTAAAGTAACAAACTAATCGTCATGGGGTAAGGGAAAAACGGGTGCACTACGCTTGGCAGATTCAATGAGTTCATGGGCGGTCTCCCGGCCCAGATACCTATCCATGATCCAGTGCGCCAGGTAGATGATGGGCGTAATGGCCACGGCTATGATGAACTTGTAACCGTAGTTGAAGATCGTGATGGCCAGTATTTCGGCAAACGCGAGCTGGCCCGCGAATGCGACAGAGAGTACGACGAAGGTGTCTATGAACTGTGAGCCGACGGTAGATCCAGTGGCCCGCAGCCACAGGTGTCTCCCCTGGGTAAGCCTGCGCAGTTTGTGGAACAGGGCGATATCGGCCAACTGCCCAAGGCCGTACGCCGTCAGGCTTCCGATGATGATGCGTCCCGTGGCACCGAACACCGTGTTGAATGCTTCCTCCGGCACGGGCGAAATGGGAGACGTCGGCACGCCCATGGCCAGTTGAAGCAGCCCGAACTCGAAAATGATCATGAGCATGCCGAGCCACGTCACAAATCGGATTCCTGCCTTTCCGAAGTACTCGTTGAGCAGGTCGGTGATGATGAACGTCACGGGAAAGGCAAGCACGCCCGCGGTCATGACCACCTCGTCGAAAGCCATGCCCAGGATGTATACCGTAAAGGGCAGATCGAACGCTGTGAAGAATTTCGACGCCGTGGCCTCGGCAACGACGAGCGCCGTAATGAAAATGGCCGCACAGACCACGTACAGCTTCTGTGGACGTGTCAGGACACGGGGAGAGCGTAGTGCCATGGCGGGTAGAGTGGGCGGACTCGGGCTCGGGGCCAGCGAAGGGCTCAGAATTGCCCGAAAATACGCGCCAGTCTGCTACGGCGCACACGGAAATCAGCCGAGCCGGTCCAGAAGCTCGCACAACTCCTCCCGCTCTGCCGGGTCGAGCGCCGCGAGCAACTGCTCCTCGGCCGCCTGCACACGGGCCGCTACGTCGTCGGCCAATACCCGGCCGGACCCGGTGAGCGACACGCGTCGTATGCGCCGGTCCTCCGTGCACTGCACCCGGTCAATGAATCCCCGCCGTTCGAGTCTGACCAGCAGCCGCGTCGTATCCGGCATGCGCTCGAGTAGCCTGCATCCGACATCCGTACACGTGAGCGGCTCCGGATGCGCATCGCGCAGTACGCGGAGCACGCCCCACTGCGAGATCGTCAGGTCGAACTCCTGCAGCGTCTCTGCAAGCGCACTCATCCAGCGGCCGTGGGCCGCCTGCAGGGCATGCAGGGTCGATATGATCGGCAAGGGCTCCATTATAGGGATACGTAGCCCCTACCGTAGCGGCGTTACGCCGCGCCCATCTCGGCCGCCGTCGCCGTTGGCAGGTGAAATCCGAAACGGGACCCCTGTCCCACACGGCTCTCGACGCGCAGCACCTCGTTGTGGGCAGCCAGGATGTGTTTTACAATCGAGAGACCCAGACCTGTGCCTCCGGCCGTCCGGGAACGGGATTTGTCTACACGGAAAAAACGCTCGGTGAGTCGCGGCAGGTCCTCCGGGGCAATCCCGATTCCGTCGTCCTCGACAAAGATCAGCACTCCCCCGCCGTCACCCGGAGTGGCCGATACCGTGATGTGGCCTCCGTCGTTGGTGTATTTGATGGCGTTGTCGACCAAATTGACCAGCACCTGCCGGATGCGAGGCGCGTCCCCCATCACCGGAGCTGTGGTGCCGGGCACCTGGCGCGTGAGTGTGATGGATTTGGCCGCAGCAATCGACTCGAGCGATTCCACGACGTCGGCGCTCAGCCGCCGCAGGTCGAACGGTTCGGCCGCAATGCGCTGCTCCCCCGTCGCCAGCTTCGAAATTTCGGAAAGGTCTTTGGCCAGGTTGGCCAACCGGTCGGAGTTGCGCACAATTTTTTCCACGAACGCCCGGCTCACCTTCGTGTCGTCGAGTGCTCCGTTCATGAGCGTCTCGGCAAAACCCCGAATGGCAAAAATGGGTGTTTTCAGCTCGTGACTCACATTCCCGATAAATTCCCGCCGGTAGTTTTCCATCGAGTTGAGCTCTTCGAATTCGCTCTCGAGGACCTGCCCCGTGCGGTATACCTGGCGGATGAGATCGTTGAGCTCGTCGCCCCGACCGAGGTTGGCCTCCGAGAGGTTGTCAAATTGGTGACGTCGTATTTGCCGGAGCGTGTCACGCGCCAGTTCGAGGCGACGCACAACGAGGTGATGCGTGGCCACGTGGGCTGCCGCGGCCGCGACGGCAGCCACCGACAGCACCAGCCATATCGAAAAAGATTCCGTAACTGCCAGCTCGGCCGCCGTGGCGACTCCTGTGAACAAAAAGACGGCCGCGGCCACCTTGGTTGCCAGTCTGTTTTTCATGCGTGACGATCAATAAACCGGTATCCCACTCCCTTGATTGTCTCAATATAGTGATCGCCGATTTTTTCCCGGATTTTACGTACATGCACATCAACCGTGCGATCCACCACGTACACATCCAGTCCCCAGACCTGGTCCAGCAGGTCCTGCCGGGAAAACACCTTTCCGGGCCGCGAGGCAAAAAAGTAGAGCAGGTCGAATTCTTTGCGTGGCAACCGGATGGCAGTTCCGGAACCCGCTCTTCGCACCACATACCGATCCCGGTCTATCTCGAGGTCGAGAATCCGGATCAGGTCCGCCGGCGCGTCATAGCGGGACGACCCCCTGAGGAGGGCCTTGACCTGGCTCATGAGCACTGGCAGCGAAATGGGCTTCGTCAGGTAAATGTCGGCGCCCGTGTCGAGACCCACCACGTGATCGGCTTCCTCGCTGCGTGCTGTGAGCATGAGAATGGGCACCGTGCGCAGCGTCGCGTGCTCGCGCATGCGCTTGCAGGCCTCAAGACCACCCATGTGCGGCATCATGATGTCGAGAATGATGATGTCTGGCACCTGTTGGACAGCCAGGTCCACTGCCTCGGCGCCATCACGCGCCGATATGGTATCAAAGTTTTCCTTCTGCAGGTTATACTGCAGGAGGTCAATGATGTCATCTTCGTCATCGACGACCAGAATAAGGGGACGCTCGCGTGTCGGGACCTGTGAATTCATGTCGGGATGCACCGGATGGCTGGTCCTGAATAATACCCCGCCTGGCTGCAGGCCATGTTACCTCCATGTTAACCACAAAAAATTGGCAATCCGAATTACCTCACGAATACGATATGGCATGATTGGCGGCGGCCCCGGGGCGTTCATCGGAGCCGTGCACCGTATGGCCGCCGCGCTCGACGGTGAGTTCGAACTCGTGGCCGGAGCATTTTCTTCGTCCGAAGAGAAGTCGCGCCAGCAGGGACGGGAGCTGAATCTGGTGGATGCGCGCGTCTACGGCTCATGGAAACGCCTGCTCGAACGGGAAGCCGGGCGTCCTCGCGGCGAGCGCATGCAGGCGGTCGTGATCGTGACCCCCAACGCGCTGCACTATGACATGGCCCGCCGCGCCCTCGAGCTCGGCTTTGACGTCATCTGCGACAAGCCCATGACGACCACGCTCGAAGAGGCCGAAGACCTCTGCCGACGGGTCCGCGAGTCGGGCCGGATGTTTGTGCTTACCCACAACTATACGGGCTATCCGATGGTCAAGGAAGCCCGCGCCCGCGTCAGCGCCGGTGAGCTCGGGCGCATTCGCAAAGTCGTTGTCGAGTACGCGCAGGGGTGGCTGGCCACGCGGCTCGAGACGGCGGGCAACAAGCAGGCCGCGTGGCGGAGCAATCCCGCACTCGCCGGCATTTCGTCTGCGCTCGGAGACATTGGCACGCACGGCGAAAACCTGGCGCGCTACGTCACCGGCCTGGAAACGGAGTCGCTCATGGCGGATCTTGGTACCGTCGTCGAGGGCCGCGAGATGGAGGACGATGCCGCCCTTTTCGTGCGGTACGTGGGCGGCGCGCGCGGGCTCATGCATGTGTCGCAGGTGGCCCTCGGTGAGGAAAACAATTTGACGCTCAGGGTTTACGGCGAGCGCGCCGCCCTCGTTTGGCGGCAGGAGGCCCCGAACGAGCTGCG
>JAJCYR010000013.1 GCA_029262775.1 Bacteroidota bacterium | reverse complement strand
GGCGCCGCGGCTTACCGCATCCACCAGATTTGGACCGGTCTCGGCCGTCTGGGGCCGCCATACCTGGATGATGGCGCCGGGTGGCAGTGCGAGACGGGTCTCGGCGACTTCGTCCCAGGCCATGAAGAGCTTACCGTGGCGGGCTATGGCTAAGAATCATGGTTACATCGACGGCAACAAACGGGTCGCGTTTGTTGCGATGTACGTATTTCTCGGGATCAATGGCCACAAGCTACAGGCACCCGAACCGGACGCCGTCCGGGTCATGCTCGACGTTGCCACCGGAGCTCTCGACGAGCGAAACCTGGCAGCGTGGCTGCGCGAAAATGTTGGTTGAGCCGCGCCTGGTTTTTGACACCTGGGAAAGTGCGTGAGTCGTACGGCTGGAGGATGTTCTATCCAAAGTTCTATATTGGATTGATATTTCGCTCTCACCGGAGGAGACAATGAAAGCCGAGGAAGCCGTCCAGTTGATGACCAAGTCGTACCTGCACCGAGTCATTGACAGCTTTACAAAGGACCTGCCCAAGGGAGACGAGGAGAAATCCAGAAACCTGATTTTAAAAAATCTGGACGAATTGACCGACCCAGACAGGATTTCAACGGTATTGGGATTCGAGGGAATTTATTCAGATCAGATTTTACTGCGTGGAATCCTTGAGGCTTTGGTAAACGCACCGGGCTATGTGCTTTCGGAGGACGCAATCGTTGAAGCCGTTGTAGAGGATCAGCTTACCATAATTGCGAACGCACAGCAGCCAGACTGTCTTCGCTACGAGAGTGCTACAGCGGTGGATGTCTTTAAGGCTGTTTTGGAAGTGGCACTTGATGATGACGAGCTCAGCAGCAGTGAACTTCGGCTGATCCACAAGCTGAGGGAGAAGGTGGGCCTCAGCGAGCGAGCTAAGAAGCTCATCCTCGCCCAAATGAATAACTACCCCCGCACGGGAAACAGTGTACACAGCCATTCTGACTTCAAGGATGCGCTGATTGACCTTCAACGTCGAGGCGTGGTAATGTATTGCAACAAGCTGGATGGAGGTGTCTACGTTGTACCAGAAGAAATGGTAGCGGCCATACGGAGGGCTTTGGACATCGAACTATCAATTGCCGCATGGAGCCAGCTACTGGACTCACTCGGTGGTTCGCACCTGTCAACGATCTTGGAGCAGACGGGTCTTCCAAAGTCTGGCACCAAGGAGCAGAAACGAGACAGAATCATAGCAGTGGGAACTCAGCCCACCGCAGCGCTCAGCATTTTGTCCAGCCAAGACCTTTATGAAGTCTGCTCCAGTCTTCCTGGAGCGAAAGTAAGTGGCACGAAGATGGAGCGGTTGGACCGCATTATAGACTATTTCGCCAATCTTGTAAGGAAGGAGATCTCCAGTGAGGCAACGCCGGGCGAGCGCTATTATCAGTACTATTCTGAATTGGCAGCGCGAGATCGCGAAAGTCTTTTGACGAATAAGGTTATTAAGAAGGACATCGAGATGGAGCGTGCCTTTGAGGAAGGAACGCGGTATCTGTTCACGGAGAGGCTTGGTCTCTTATTGCTCGAATTTTCTGGCAATGATCATCCCGACGGTGGTTTTCAATTCAGGCGTTCGGACGATATTCTTATGTGGGATAATAAAAGCAAGGAGACCCAATACGATTTTCCACCGTCCCATGTCAAGCAGTTCAAGCGGTACATTCGTGATTCAGAGAAGCGCGTTTCCTGCTTCATGGTCATCGTTCCGACTATTGACGAGGATAAGTGTGAGGAGAACGCCCTACGGCTGAAAGTGGAGTCAGGTCAGGATACGGATGTGGCACTCATAGAAGCCGAAGACCTGGTCTGGGTCGCCGAGAATTGGCGTGAGTTCGAACGAAAAGGTGGTTTTGATCCGGAGGTGTTTAATCACACAGGAATCCTGAATCGAAAAGTGCTCACGCAGCGAATGAAGCTGTTTTTATAGGATATGTGAACTCCTTCTGATGTCTCCGGTTGTGGTTTCTGAATGAGCAGTTGCCTACTCTTGGGAACAGCCCGGCACCGGGGGCGGGCTGAAATAAAACAACCACCACGCCATGTTCCTTTCCCACCTCCAATACATTGTTCGCCGCTTGCGCAGAGAAGCGGGCTACAGTGCCATCAATTTGTTTGGGCTGACTATTGGGTTGGCGTCGGTGCTGCTCATCGGGGTGTTTGTGCGGGAGGAGTTGTCGTGGGATGCGTTCCACGAGAAGGGCGACCGGATTGTGCGCATCCGGCTGAGTCAAACGTTGTCAGACGGTGGGACGAGCGAGTGGAATCGGACACTTTCCCCGGTTTCGGATCTACTGCGCGAGCAAGTGCCCGGAATAGCATCCGCGGTGCGCATTTCCGAAATGCCGGGTCCGCTGGTCGCGGTGGATGGCGAATCCTGGTTGGATTCCAATTTCCTGTACGCCGAGCCGGCCTTTTTCGAAATATTCGACTTCCCGCTCGTGGCGGGTAGTGCGGCCGAGTTGGCGCGTCCCGAGACGATCATCCTGTCCGAATCGACAGCCCGGAAGTTGTACGGCAACGCTGACCCGATTGGCCAGCGTCTGTCCGCGGGTGGTCTCTGGTCGTCCACGAGCACCGAATTCGAGGTCGTGGGCATCATGGCGGATATGCCGGGCAACACGCATTTTGAGGCGAACTACGTGGCATCGTATCAACTGAACACGGAAGACCCGTGGCGCACCGTTGCCTACACGTACGTGCTGCTTGAACCGGGTGTCCAGGCGGCGGATCTCCAGGATGCGTTCTGGGCCATTGAAGCGGGGCCCGTCTCGGAGTATATGTCGGGGCGGGAACGTCTTGTGGCCCAACCACTCAGCGACATTCATCTCTATCCTGCCGCGGCCGGGGACCTGGGTACGCCGGGCGACATCCGGTACGTTTTCCTGTTTTCCGGGATTGCGCTCGTCATCCTGGTCATTGCTGGCATCAACTATGTGAACCTGGCCATGGCGCGGTCGGTCCGGCGCTTGGCCGAGGTCGGCGTCCGCAAGTCGATTGGAGCGGGCCCCGGGCAGCTCATGGGTCAGTTCCTGTCGGAAGCCATGATGCTCTCGGCGGTGGCCGTGGTGCTGGCCGTCATCGTGGCTGTCGTATCGACCGAGTGGTTCGGCCGGGTCATGGACCGGTCGCTGGACCTCTCGCTCGCGGATCCGGTGGTGCTGGCGGGGATTGTGGGCGTGACGCTCCTGCTCGGATTCGGCGCGGGACTGTTGCCGGCCGTCCGGATGGCCCGCACGTCCCCCTTGCAAGCGTTCAAGGGTGGTCAGGGCGCCGTTCCGTCAAGGTCGCTGGCGCGTCGCGGCCTGGTTGTGTTCCAGTTTGCGGCATCCCTCGCGCTCATTGCATCGACGCTTATCATCCAGAACCAACTGGCTTTCGTGCAGAATGCCCGGCTGGGATTCGCGGCAGACCAGACGCTGGTGCTTCGCACGCGCGGTGCGCTGGGTGAAAACGGCACCGCCTTCAAGGAGCGGTTGTCCGGGGTTCCTGCCGTTCGCGCCGTCGGAGGTGGCTCGGCCGTGCCGGGGAAGAACACGGGGATCATGTTCTTCGATGAGGGGGAAATTGAGGATTACGTGCCGCCGGAGAACGATCGTCTGCATTTCAATTGGATTTCGGCCGATGCCTCGTTCGGCCAGGCGCTGGGAGTGGAGCTCGTGGCTGGACGATGGTTTCGCGCCGGGGAAAGCGATGCGGGCGTACTCGTGAACGAGGCGACGGTCCGTCGGTTGGGCTGGGAATCGGCCATCGGCAAGACATTCACGTTCAACGACGGTCCCCGGCCAGTCATCGGGGTGTTCGTGAACATCCATATGGAGGCGCTGCGCGAAGAGGTCCTGCCCATGATTATTACGCGACACGAAGAAGCCTCTCGCCACGTGGTCCTGAATGTAGCGGGCGGGGACGTGACGGGCGTCTTGGGGGCCGTGGAGGGCGTGTGGAAGGAATTCCTGCCCGATCAGCCGTTTACCTATGCGTTCCTGGACGACGAATTTGCCGCCATGTACGCTGATGAAAACCGGTTGGCACGTCTGCTGGGCGGTTTTTCAGCCGTCGCTATCCTGATTGCGCTGATTGGGCTCTTCGGGCTGGCCGCCTACGCCGCGGAGCGCCGCACGAAGGAAATAGGGATCAGGAAGGTGCTCGGCGCGTCGGTGGGCGGAATTGTGGGGCTGCTGTCGCGGGAGTTCGTGGCCATGGTGGCGATCGCGTTTGTTGTATCGACCCCGGTTGCGTGGATGGTGATGTCCCGGTGGTTGGAGACCTTCGCGTATCGCATGGACATCACGTGGGGCCTGTTCGCCTGGGTGGGCCTGGCCGGTCTCGTGCTCGCGGTCGGGACCGTCGGCGTGCAGGCCGTTCGCGCGGCGCTCGCCAACCCCGTGGAGTCGCTCCGGAGCGAGTAGGAGGTGTGACGTGTCGACAAAACAGCATTTTATCGACATGAATTATTGACGTGTCGATGCGATCGACATATTTTGAGTCATGACCTGGAAAGCCGACCTGCCTTACAACGCCCTGCCGCCACTGCCTCCTCCGCGGGAAGCCGTGGAAACCACGGCCATTCTGAAGGCCTGTATTCCGGCACGGGCCGCACTGGCGGAGCTTAAACAGGCCGGGGAGTTGCTGCCCGACCAAGGTCTGCTTGTCAATCTGCTGCCTTTGCTGGAAGCTCGGGACAGCTCGGAAATCGAGAATATTCTGACGACAACCGACCAGCTGTTCCGCCATGCGGAGCGGGACAGCGGGGCCGACGCGGCCACCCGGGAGGCCCTTCGCTACCGCACGGCCCTGCGCGAGGGGTTCAACGATGTGCAGGACCGACCCTTGACGACCAAGACGGCCATCCAGGTGTGCAGCACGATCCAGGATCGGGCCATGGATTTGCGGAAATTGCCGGGGACCGTAATCAGCAACTCGGCCACCGGAGGCGTGATTTACACTCCGCCTGTGGGTGAACTCGTTATTCGCGATCTGCTTAGCAACTGGGAGTGTTTTCTTCACGCGGAAGACGAACTGGATCCGCTCGTGAAGATGGCCATCAGCCACTATCAGTTTGAGGCCATCCATCCTTTTTACGACGGTAATGGTCGTACGGGGCGCATCTTGAATGTGCTGTATTTGATTGAGAAGGAATTGCTGACCCTGCCCATGCTCTATCTGAGCCGATACATTGTGCAGAATAAATCCGAATACTACCGCCTGCTGATTGATGTCACGCAGCATGCACGCTGGGCGGAATGGATTCTATTCATGCTCAAGGGTGTTGAGCAGGTTTCAGGCTGGACCTTGCTCAAGATCGCGGCGGTGAGGGCGCTCATGGACGACACGTCTACATACGTTCGGGCGCGGCTCCCCCAAATCTACAGCCACGAGCTCGTGCAAACGCTTTTCGAGCTGCCCTATTGCCGTATAGGTTCGTTGGTCAATCGGGAGATCGTCCAGCGGCAGACGGCTTCTGTGTATTTGAAGGAGCTCGTGGATATTGGCGTGCTGGAGGAGATGTCTGCCGGACGGGAGAAGCTGTTCGTGCACACCAAGCTGATGGAACTGATGATGCAGGACGGTAACGAGTTTTCGTCCTATTCGGTGGGCTGAACGGCTGTTACGGTCCGCCTACCTGCTCCAATCCACAAGCAGCGACCGGTAATAGTTGATGCCCAGGATATCCCAGCGCGGGCCGTGGCTGGCCAGGCGCGTGCGGTAGGTGGTCCAGTCGCGGTGTTCACGAGTAGTCCAGCCGATTTCGGCCACGCCGGCGAGGCGCGGGAAGGCCAGCCACTCCAGGTCGCTCATGGTTTCGGCCGTCTCGGTCCAGAGGGGCGCTTCGACGCCGAGGATGGCGCGTTCCGGGACGCCGTCGACGAGCGTCGCAGGATCCCAGTCGTAGGCGTCCCGCGTGTCATTGAAACCGGCCCACTGGAGGCCCAGGCGGCTCGATGTATCGTATTTCATGTCGATATAAATGCGGTCGGCCGGCGAGAGGACCAGGAGGGCGCCGCGGCTTACCGCATCCACCAGATTTGGACCGGTCTCGGCCGTCTGGGGCCGCCATACCTGGATGATGGCGCCGGGTGGCAGTGCGAGACGGGTCTCGGCGACTTCGTCCCAGGCCATGAAGAGCTTACCGTGGCG
>JAJCYR010000012.1 GCA_029262775.1 Bacteroidota bacterium | reverse complement strand
CGAGGTAGGCCTCCAGGCCTTTGATCGCTCGTTCGAGGTAGTCGATGGCGCCGATATCCACTTCGACGTTATGGCGGACGACGGCATCTTCGAAGTAGTCGTCAACGCCGTGGCGCCCGGCCCGTATACGGACCAGGCGAGCCCGGCGCCTGAGCAGATCCCGTGTAGCCCGCAACTGAGACGGATACGCGTAGGCCTCGGGTAACATGCCACCCGTGCAGGAGCATCGCGATCTTCTCAGCGTCAATGCGGTCGTTCTTCGTCTTGCCACCGTGTATGGCCTTCATGTAAAGGGCGTGACCGAGGACGAACTCGATTTCTTCGGCTCGGCACAGGTCCGCCAACCCCGGACCGATACCGGTCCGATTCAGCAAAAAACGCACTCACAGGCGACGACGAGGCTGTGACGGTAGGGCTGAACAGCCTCGAGGAACGCTGTTGGTCGTGAGCGTATATTTTTGTGGAGCTGGACGTGTCCGGCTGCGTCCTGCACGCAAAGGTACATTGTCTTGGTATGCAGGTCGATGCCGCAGAAGTACTGATACTGGTTCTGTGGTTTGTAATACCGCATGGCTTTCCTCCTTCGGGAGGTGGCCATGAACAGTATCAAGCAAATATTGTGGGCTCGTCCAACTGGCTTATGCGGTCTGAAACAGTTGCCTACTGGAAAAAATCTGTAAAACCTCCAACGATGATGTCTCTACCAAAAGCACACAATTATCCTCTTTGCTTTGCAACCGTCGTACTGGTTGCAATGGTGATACCGATCAAGACGAATGCTCAAGCAAGGGGGCCATATTATTCAGTAAATGTCCGCGGCGTATCAATGAACTGTAGGTCGTTTGTCGGAGAATTGGTTGAAGTTTACTTAAATAACAATCTGAACAATATTGGCCTCGCCAATCGGGCAGCAAATGGAATCCCTTATATTGTTATTAACCCAATTGTTACGCAAAAATATTCCGACTTGGTAACTCAGTGGTGGTTTGCTCACGAGTGTGCTCATCACGCCCTACCGCCAGCTGCAAACTCTGAATCCAATGCTGACTGCTTTGCAATACGACAATTGAGGAATTACGGTTTTATCACGTCGATTGGGCAACTACAAGCATTTTCAATCGAACTTTTTGATCTGTCGGGATCTCCGATGGGACATTTGCCTGGTCCAATTCGCGCACAGAATATCGCGCGGTGTGCACTTAGTTAGTTCCCATTCCTAAACCCGTACGAGCATGCAGGACATGATGTTGCATGGAATAGGTCTTGATTTTGTGATCATTTAGCAGTAGTTTCGGGCAACTTCTTTTATGAACACGACGTGTGCCATGCGACGGTTGTCTGCGGATCCGGATCTCTTTCGCCCTTCCTTGATGCCCCACAAAAAAGCAAGAGAACTGGCGGCCATCGATGCTATTCTTGTTGCCAATCCTTCGATTGCGGAGGCGGTCTGGAATGATCTCCAACGTAAGAAAAAGGCGACCGGAAGGCTTGGTCTTTCTGCCGACCAGGTGCTCCGCATAGCCATTATCAAACAGCTCTACTCGTACAGTTACGCGGACCTTCCGTTTCATATTGCGGACTCGGAGACCAACCGCCGCTTCTGCCACTTTACTTCGCCCGAGGCGGTACCGAAGAAGACGGCACTCGCTCGCAGTATCAAGGCCATCCGCGAGGAGACGTGGCACTACATCAACCGGGTTCTGATGGGCTACGCCAACGACAAGGGCATCGAGGATGGCAAGCGAGTCCGTATTGATCCGACGGTTACGGAGACGAACGTTCACCCGCCGACGGACAACTCGCTGCTCTTTGACTGCGTGCGTGTCTGCGAGCGCCTGCTTCGCAGAGCACATGCCGAATTCGGCGCTTCGTATTCGAGTCACAGGCGGCGGGCAAAGCGGCGGCACCTCGAGGTTATGAACGCGCGGAATGAGGGCCAACGCCTCCTGGCCTACAGAGACCTCCTGAAGATCACGAAGAAGACGATAGGTTACGCAAAGCAGGCTGTAGTGCACCTCAGTGCCTATTCTGAGGCGCGTGCCGAACTCCTGGCTGCCAAGCTCTCGCATTACATCGAGCTCTCTGAACGCGTCATAGACCAGACCGAGCGGCGCTTGTTGAAGAACGAATCGGTCCCCGCGCAGGAGAAAATCGTATCGATCTTCGAGCCCCACACAGACATCATCCGAAAGGACCGCCGGGACACCTACTACGGTCACAAAGTGACGCTGTCCGGCGGCAAGAGTGGCCTCGTTCTCGACTGGGCGGTCGCGAAAGGCAATCCGGCTGACACTACGCTCCTCATGCCGATGCTCAGTCGGCTCCGGGACATCTATGGCAGGACACCAAGCCAGGTGAGCGTTGACGGTGGCTTTGCCAGCCGGGAGAATCTGCGCCTCGCAAAAGAAGCGGGTGTCACCGAGATGGCATTTGCCAAAAAGCGCGGACTCAAGGTCGAGGATATGACGTCGACACCCGCCATCTACCGCATGCTTCGAGACTTCAGGGCTGGTATTGAAGGCATTATATCGTTCCTGAAAAGAAGTTTTGGAATGAGAAGATGTACATGGAAGAGTTTTGCATCTTTTGGCAGCTACGTCGGAGCGTCCATCGTGACGGCCAATTTGTTGATGCTCGCGCGGCATCTGACGTAGTTCTATTCCGGCACGCATAAATATGCGGGCAGTTTGTTCAGCCGGGGTGAGGTATGTTTGCAAATCGCCCATAATCATCGAGACCTTGGGAAATCCTCCA
>JAJCYR010000011.1 GCA_029262775.1 Bacteroidota bacterium | reverse complement strand
GAACAAGTAGAGGACACTCTCGTTCGGAGCGCCATGACAACAGATTCAAGGCGTCCCGACGTCTGCATAGCCGTAGCTACGCATAGGAGGGACAACGCGGAAGATGTTGTCATGCCGCCCGAACCCGAAGGGAACGGGGGGATTACGGACGCATACGTTCGTCATGGCTCCTCCACGATGCCATGGCATCGCGTCGTCGCCCTTCCTTGTCTGCACCTCGTAAGACCCCCGTTCGAGAGGCCCTCTACTTATTCAACAGCCTTCTAAAATAGCGCTGCTATTCGGCGTCGGGACGCCTTGCATCTGTCATTCCGGCGCTCGCATCTTGATGCACGCTGGTTCTTCAACACGCTTCTAAGGCCTGTTAACACCAACCCATTCCTGACATGTACGTGAAAGATTTTCATCTGAACCTCGTCGCATTTCTTCTGCTGTCCCTCCTCGCTGCGCCCGTGCTGGCACAGGAGCAACGACCGGGTCCAGGATATGGAATGCCTTACGAAACGGCCACGAAGGGCACGCGGTATCTGGAATTCGCAAACGGGGCGAGTTTCAAAATCCTGCTCGAGCAGGCCAATCTCGGGGGACGGGAACTGGAACTCGCGGAGCACTCGTTCGCGCCGGGTACCCACATTGGCAGTCATCCCCACGGATCGATTGAAATTTTCTACGTGCTCTCCGGTGAACTCGAACACACCGTAAATGGCCGCACGACGCTTCTCATGCCAGGCATGGTAGGCGTCGTGCGGCCAGGGGATCAGGTCATTCACCGCGTCCCGTCTGAGAATACCCCCGCGAAGGTCCTGATCATCTGGGCTCCGGGTGGAGAGGTGGACCGGATTTTCCGGAACGCCACCGAGCGCCCGATTGAAGCAGGCCCAGGCGGTCAGAACTGATCTGCGAAAACCTGATCATTCATTCGCCCTTGGACGGCTCCCCGCGTGGTGTACGCGGCGCTGGCGATCGCTGTCTCCACAGGCGAACCACGTACCAGGTGAGGAGCGCCCAAGCCGGAACTGGATAGAGCACATGGTGCTCCGCAAGCGAGAGTGCCAGTATGGCATTCACTACAAACAGCGCCAAGGCAGCATATTGACGGAGCGCGATCCCTTTTACCAGCATGAGTCCACGTTATTTTCGTTAAAACAGTCGGCTACGGCGTCACCAGCGAAGATGACCCCGGCTATTCCAAATGTAGCACCTACAATGGAACCTGTACTGAGCAACATCCCACCCATAGCCACGAGTAATGCACCGCATTCCTTGTCGCACGGCGTTCTCAGTTTGGCGATGTTGTCTGGGTTCTTGAACTTCGTGCAGGACAATGCGTCCGGATGCTCGGCCAGAAGCCGTGCAAAACTTCCGCCGTACTCGGCTGCGAACGCGTCCTTATTCCATGCAAGGGTCGTGATATAAAACCGCTGAACGGCGGCGAGTTCTTCCCTCGTCAGGACCGACCTGATCTCCACATCCCTGTTGCCATTCTTCCTGTTTGCAGTCATGCCGTCCATGAGGCGTTTCCAGTCTATCGACGTCTGAAACTCCCGGAACGAATCATCCAATGTGTATTGCGGGACGGCGCGAGCCTCGACGGCTGTGCTCAATTCTTCCGTCGTGTCGTAGATGTGAACCGGTGCGGGCTCGCCAGCCGTTTCCGATATTGAGGTCTGCTGGTCGCAACCCATGGCCACGAATGCGAACAGGGACAGGGCCGTCACTACGGCCCGAGGTGAGGTAAAACGGATTGTTTTCATGATTTTTCGATTTTGAGGGGTTCAAGAAAATGTGCACAAGCACAGTGCCTTGACACCGAAAAGGCGCTGGGATAACCCCCGCATCGAAAAACGTCATCAGTTAACCGTGTCCGGCGAGTCCGGCGCTGTGTCCTCGCCGCCGAATGAGTGCTGGTAGCCGGCCGAGGAGAGCGGAATAAGGCCGGTTTCGGGGCTGTAGGAGCGGACGCCCTTGGTTGCCTCTTCGATCGTACCCACCACCGAAATCCCGCCGATGGCATCGATCTGCGGCACGTCCTCGGGCCGCACAGTGAAGAGCAGTTCGTAGTCCTCGCCGCCGAAGAGCGCCCATGCGTCGACATCCTCCATAAACTGATCGGCCACAGCGCGCGTCTCCGGGTCAAAGGGAAGCGCAGGCACGCGGATGGTCGCCCCGACCCCACTCGCGGCCGCGATATGATGGATTTCCGAGCCCACGCCGTCCGAAATGTCGATCATGGACGTAGGTTTGACGCCCGTTTTGCGCAGCGCGCCAACGACGTCGAGCCGCGCCTTGGGCCTGAGCTGCCGGCCAATCACGTACCGCAGTCCGTCGAGCTCCGGCTCGTAGGCGTCTCCGAGGTCGTTGAGCGCCTGGCGCTGGTCGAGGAGCACCTTCAGCCCGGCATAGGCGCCGCCCACGTCACCCGTCACACATACCATGTCCCCGACGCGCGCTCCCCGCCGGAACACTACCTGCGAGAGCGGCGCCTCCCCCACAACAGTCACTGACAGGTAGAGTGCGTGCGCCGTTGTCGTGTCGCCACCCACAATCTGCATGTCATACGCCGCCGATGCCTCGACCATCCCCTCGTACAGGGCATGGATCATTTCCACCGACATATTCCGGGGGATGCCCAGCGTCACGGTAGCCCATTTCGGGTCTGCATTCATGGCCACGACATCGCTCGCATTCACGGAAATGGCCTTCCACCCCAGGTGCTGCATGGGTGCAAACGCCCGGTCGAAATGCACCCCTTCGATAAGGGCGTCAGTCGTAACGACGTGCGCCATCGTATCCGATGCACGGTACACGGCGGCATCGTCCCCGATCCCCATGATCAGGTTCTCGGGCGGCGTGTCCGCCTCGATCAGGGCGCGGATGCGCCCAATCAGGCCGAATTCTCCTATGGTCGATACAGGCGTGAATGTACTCATGTGAATTGATAATATATTAATGATATATTAATGATATATCATACTGTCGGTCTTCCAACCCAGCTTTCCGGGCGCCTCAACGCTCCCCAGGATAGCAGATTTTGCCCTGGAAGGCCCTTCCCGATGCGCCCGTGGCGCGGGGCATGCCCGTGGCCACGCCGTTCATGGCCTCGTGCGCCAGGACGGCAAAGGCGAGCGCCTCGCGCGCATCCCCATCCACGCCGAGCGCCGCAAAACGATCCACGGTGTGCGCTGCGAGCCGCGCTGCCAGTCCGTTCATCACCGCCTGGTTGTGCACGCCGCCGCCGCCCACGTACACGTGGGCGGCGGGCGGCGCGTAACGCACAATAGCACTGGCCACCGTGTGCGCGGTGAGCGCAGCCAAGGTGGCCATGGTGGCGCTGCCGTCCAGTCCCTCAGCGGCGGCTTCCTCAAGGCGCGCATGGAGATATGCCGCCGAAAAGAGCTCCCTCCCGGTCGATTTCGGGGGTGCGGCGCGGAAGTAGTCGTGGGCGAGCCACCGCGAGAGCAGCGCCTCATTGACACGGCCCGCGAGGGCCAGCCGCCCATCCCGGTCAAACGGCTCGCCCGACAACTTCCGCGCCGCACCATCGAGCAGAACGTTTGCCGGGCCGGTATCGAACGCGACCACATCGTCCCGGCCGCCGCCCGCCGGCAGGATGGTGATATTGGCAATGCCTCCGAGGTTGACGAGCACGCGGTCCGTGACATCGTCCGTGTAGAGCGCCCAGTCGGCATACGGAACGAGGGGGGCACCCTCACCGCCGAGCGCTACGTCCCCCGTTCGGAAGTCGCCCACCACGGGCACGCCCAAGAGGTGCGCCGCGACCGATGCATCGCCCAGTTGAAGAGTCGCGCCCTCCTCGGGCGCGTGCCAGACAGTCTGGCCATGCATGCCCACGAGTTCGGGCGCGGCCTCACTGCCACCAACGGATGCAACGGCCGCCTGCACCGCGTTTGCCGTCAGGCGGCCCAGATCCGCGTGCAGCACGGCGATATCACGCGCAGTGATCGCTTCGCCTGCAACGAGCGCCTCCACACGGCCGCGTACGTCGCCCGGCATGGGATGCGCCAGAAACGTGATCACCTCGGCGCGCAGTGCACGGCCCGAACCCGAGAGACGGACCAGGACCACGTCGACGCCATCTACCGACGTGCCGGTCATGACGCCGGCGACCGATTTCATTCCGGCTCAGCGGGCCCTTCCCGGTCTCCGCGGCGGAGCGATGCCGCCTTGGCCTCGAATGCCTCCCGGCGTTCGGGATGTTGCCTGGCCAGCTTGTCGTAGACCTGGGCCGCCTCGTCGAAGTAATTCTGGTTTTCGTAAATGCGCGCCAGTGTTTCGGAGGCCACATCCAAATCGTCCTCGGCGGGAGCATCCGTGACAACAGCCGACATGTCGGGATCGGGCACGATTTTGGCGCTTTCGAGCTCCTGTATCAGCTTGTCCAGGTCTTCATAGGTGGACAGATCAGCCGTTTCATCGCCGTAGTAGCGGCGGAAGACGGCATCGCGCAGACCTTCCTGCACGACGGGACTGGATGGGCAGAGTGCCGCAGCCTCGCGCCATATGCGCAGGCATTCGTCGTGTCGGCCCTGCCTGGCCGAGACGCGGGCCAGCAGAACGCGGGCCGAGACGGCCCACGGGACGCGCACTATCTGGTCGTGGAGCAGCGTTCGGGCTTCGGGCAGTTCACCGGCCTCCATGTGCCGTGTGGCCTGCTCAAGTGGATGGGCAGCGTGGTCGTGGTGGGGGGCGGTGTCATCGTGGGTCATGCCGGCTCGGTATGAAAGTCTGTGCCAGATTATACACAGCCACGAACAAAAAACCAGAGGCAAACAGAAACTGGAAGCCAACACCCATCCACTGGCGCAGCAGAATGAGTTCCACGAGCCAGAAAAGGGACCACACGCCGAGCGCCAGTTCCGCCCATACGACGCGGGGAACGCGGAGCGTGGCATAGGGCAGCGTCCACCAGGCGGCTGGCGCGCGCGTGCCGCCCGAGAACTTGGGAGTTCGGTTGAACGGGGTTTTTTGGCCGCGAATCACTTCCCACACGCCCAGAGAGTTGGAGAGCGAAATGCCCACACTACCAGCCAGGAAGACCGGGAAGAGCACGAGGCGCCGCATCCAGTCGGTGTGAATGGCCCGTTGGGACATGCCGTGTGCCAGGAAGAAACCTGCAAAACCGATCAGTCCGGTGGACAAAACGCCGAAATAGGCGGGGCCGGGCCCAAGGCCGCTGGCCGAGAGCCACAGCAGGGGCCCGTGAAGCAGAGCTGCCAATAGAATGAAGGGAAAGACCATGTTGGCCGTCAGGTGCATGGTGCCTTCGAGGCGGGTAGGCAGCGGCATGTCAGACGACCAGAGCCGGGAGAGCGTCTTGACCGCCGTCTGTACGCCGCCCTTCGTCCAGCGGTGCTGCTGCGTCCGGAAAGCGTTTACAGAGACCGGAAGCTCGGCCGGCACAGCCGTGTACGGATCGTAGCGGAGGCGCCACCCGCAGAGCTGCGCCCGGTAGCTCAGATCCAGATCCTCGGTCAGCGTATCGCTTTCCCACCCGCCAGCTTCCTCGATGGCGGCCCGGCGCCAGATGCCGGCCGTGCCGTTGAAATTGATGAAACAGCCGAGCGCCTGTCGCATGCGTTGCTCGACGTTGAAATGGGCATCGAGCCCGAACGCCTGCACGCGCGTGAGCACCGATTCATCTTCGTTGAGATGCCCCCACCGGGCCTGGACGAGCCCGATGCCGTCATCAAAAAGGGGCAGGAGCCGCACCAGAAAGTTCGGGTCGGGCACAAAGTCCGCATCGAGGATGGCCACGAACTCAGCCGTCGACTGCGCCAGTCCGTGAGCGAGGGCTCCGGCCTTGTAGCCTTCCCGGTGAGGCCGCTGCACATGATCAATATGAACACCCTGCGCTGCCCAGCCGGCTGTGCACTGCGCCACGATGGCGGTCGTTTCATCGGTCGAGTCGTCCAGGACCTGGACGTGCAGCCTGTCGGCGGGGTAGTCGAGCCGGCACGTGGCGCCAATGATGCGCTCGGCCACGAGCTGTTCGTTGTAGAGGGGAATCTGCACGGTCACGTGCGGCCAGTCTTTCGGGTCGGGAGGCATGGTGCGCGGCGCGTCCTCCCGGACGCGGCCAGCAGCGGTGGCGGTCCGCGCCGCGCGTCGCAGCTGGCGTCCTCCCGCCAGGGCCAGCACGCCGAGGTGGGCACCAAAGCCCACCAGCACGACCATGGAAAGCGCATAGAGGACGCTTACAGCTATGGCGAGCGTTTCAATTACCAATTAGACGTTGCCGCAGTAAACACGTCATCGGCAATTTTAATGAGTGCGTTGCGGGCCGCTTCTTCCTCGCTCGCAGGATCGGCCGGATCGTACTCCTCGAACGCCGAGAACGTGCGCTCAACAAGGGGTGTGTTCTCGATGAGGTCCTGCCATGTGACCTGCACGGTGATGGTCACGCGGTTGCGCGTCGCCTGCTCATCGCCCGAAACGGACGTGGGCACGTTTTCGTACCGCGTAATCCGGCCACGAAGCACCGAGTCTGCCTCGAACTCATCCTGTTCGAGCGACAGGCGGGTCTGCCGCACAAACCGGTCCACGAAGAGCTCGGTCAGCTCGTCTTCGAGGCCTGTTACGGTCGACAGGCTGGCATCGTTCACCAGCGGAATGGAAATCGTGGCCAGGTGCTCCTGGATGGTCGCGCCCGTGAAGGAGTAATACCGGCACGCCGAGAGACTGCCCGCGGCAAGCAGCAGGAGGACGGCCGCCCCAACCGGGAGTTTGCGGATCATTCCCGTGCGGATCATTCCCGTACGCCTCCTTCGTAGTCCTTGATTTTCCGGTAGAGCGTCCGCTCACTGATGCCGAGCGCTTCGGCCGATTGACGCCGGTTGCCTTCGAAGCGGTCGAGCGCCATCTGGATAAGCCGGTGCTCGGCTTCCTCAAGCGTGGGAAGAGGCTCGTCGCCCATCGCACTGTCCCCGTCGAGTTCGAACGGCACGTCTTCAATGAAGCGTCCCACCTCCCGGTCACGTCCGGGCGGCATCATGAGGTAGCGGGTGGGCCCCGGCGATGCATCGGAGTCGCCGGTGGGGGGGGTAGGCCTGTCGGCCTCTCCCGGCTGGCCACGCATGAGCTGCGTGAGGGAGCGGACGTCGTGGCCCATCTCGGCCACGTCGGTCCGCAGTTCAAGGAGCGTCCGGTAAATGATTTCCCGTTCTTTGCCACCAGCCCCGAATTCTCCCGTGAACGAATCGCGGTCCCGGGCCTCGCTCGCGCGCACCAGGCCCATTCCGCCCCCGGCCGAGCCCACACCACGCAACAGCGGCCGGACGTCGTCTGCCGAGAGTTCACTCTTGCCGAGCAGCACCACCGTCTGCTCGGCCACATTTCGCAGCTCGCGGATGTTGCCCGGCCAGCGGTAGCGCAGGAAGATCTCCTTCGCGCTATCCAGCAGGCGCGGACCCGCCGTGTTGTATTTCTGGGCAAACCGGTGCTGCAAATGCTCGAAAATGGGCAGGATGTCATCCCGGCGCTCCCGAAGTGGCGGTACCCGGATGATAACCGTGCTGAGGCGGTAATACAGATCCTCCCGGAAGCGGCCAGCCTCGACCTCGCGTGCCAGGTCCTTGTTCGTGGCGGCGACGACCCGCACATCGGTCCGAAGCACGGTCGACGAGCCGACCCGCGAGAACTCCCCGATCTCCAGCACGCGGAGCAGCCGGACCTGCGCCGTGAGCGGCATTTCCCCGATTTCGTCGAGAAAAATGGTCGACCCGTTGGCCTCTTCGAAATATCCGCTGCGGCGTTCGACGGCCCCGGTGTAGGCACCTTTCTCGGCACCGAACAGCTCCGATTCAATGAGGCCTTCCGGGATGGCACCGCAGTTGACGATGAGCATTTTCTTGTGCCGACGCCTGCTCAGTTCGTGGATGGCTTGTGCAACGAGTTCCTTGCCCACCCCGCTCTCGCCTTCAACGAGCGCCGTTATACCCGTTCCTGCAATGAGACGCACCCGGTCCAGGACGTGCCGAATTCCCGGCGACGAGCCCACAATGCCGAAGCGTTCCTGCATCGATTGCCTGTCCATTCGCCCTCCGATTAAGCCGTCCCGCCCGGCGCGCTGCCCGGAGCGGCCGCGCCCAGCGCCTGGCCGATCAGCGTCGCCGACGTACAGTTCACAATGCGGACCCGCACGTACTGCCCCTTTTCATACCCATCGTGATCGAAGACCACCATCTTGTTGGTATCGGTGCGTCCCGAGAGCTGTGCGTCGGATCGTCGGGACGTCCCCTCGACGAGCACCACGTGCTCGCTCCCAATTTCGGCCTGGTTGCTCTCGAGCGAAATTCGCGACTGCAGCTGAATGATATCCGTCAGGCGCCGCTTCTTGACATCGTCCGGCACATTGTCCTCGTACTTGCGCGCCGCATACGTCGTGGGACGCTCCGAGTACATGAACATGTAGGCATGGTCGTAGCGTACGGCCTCCATGAGCGAAAGGGTATCGTGGTGCTCCTCCTCGGTCTCGTTGCAGAAGCCCGCAATGAGGTCCGTCGAGAGCGATACACCCGGCACAATACGCCGCGCGCGCTCTACGAGCGCCAGATATTCGCCGCGCGTGTAGGTACGGCGCATGCGCTCGAGCATAACCGTATTTCCATGCTGCACAGGGAGATGGATGTAATTGCATACGTTCTCCCGCTCGGCGTGCACGTGCAGCAGCTCGTCCGAGCAGTCTTTCGGATGCGACGTCGAGTAACGGATGCGCAGCTCCGGCGAAATCTGACTGATCCGGTAGAGCAACTCTGCAAAACCCACGCCACCTGCCGCATACGAGTTCACGTTCTGGCCGAGCACTGTGACCTCCCGGAATCCCTCCTCGACGAGGCGGCTGCATTCGTCCAGAATGCTCGTCGTCGAACGGCTCCGCTCCCGGCCGCGCGTGAATGGAACGACGCAGAACGAGCACATGTTGTCGCACCCCCGCATGATCGACACGAACGCCGAGACGCCGTTCGAATCGTAGCGGACAGGAGAAATGTCGTCGTAGGTCTCCTCCTGCGAGAGCTGCACGTTGACCACCGCCTGCCCCGTGTCGTACGCCTCGGAGAGCAGGTTGGGTAGATCCCGGTAGGCATCCGGCCCGACCACCAGATCGACCAGCTTTTCTTCCTCGAGCAATTTGTGGCGCAGCCGCTCGGCCATACAGCCGAGCACGCCGAGCCGGAGGTCCGGGTTGTGGCGCTTTTTGCGCGATCGCAGCTCGTCGAGCCGCCGGCGCACCTTCTGCTCGGCGTTTTCGCGGATGGCGCACGTGTTGATGAGCACGATGTCGGCTTCCGCCTCGTCGTGGGTCAGGCCGTAGCCGTTTTCGCGCAGCACAGAGGCCACGATCTCCGAGTCGGATACGTTCATCTGGCACCCGTAGGTCTCCAGATACACGTTTCGCTTGCCGGACGAGGTGACGGCCACCTGCTTGGGCGCATCCAGGTCGTCCAGAACGGGAATATCATTGAGAGCTTGCATGACGCGTGGAATACCCGACAAAATGTCATGTTCCGAATCCCGGCGCTTTGTGCACGCGTTACACACCAAAATCAAACTCCGGAAGCACGCCATGGCTGGCCACAATAAATGGTCTAAAATCAAGCGGCAGAAAGCCGTCACCGATGCCCGCCGATCGAAGGCCTGGGCCCGCATTACCCGCGACATCATGGTTGCCTCCCGCGAGGGCGGTGGCGATGTGGGCATGAACCCCCGCCTGGCACTCGCGGTCGAGAAGGCCAAGTCGGAAAACATGCCCAAGGACAACATTGAGCGCGCCATCAAGCGCGGTACGGGCGAAATCGAGGGTAGCGACTACGTCGAAATGACTTACGAGGGGTACGCCCCCGGCGGTATTGCCCTCTTCATCGATGCGCTCACGGACAACACCAACCGGACCGTCGCCGACATCCGGGCCCTCTTCAGCAAAGCCGGGGGAAGCATGGGACAGTCCGGCAGTGTCGCCTTCCAGTTCGATCGCAAGGGTGTCTTCGAAATTCCCGGCGCCGAACACAGCGAGGAGGACCTGTTCCTGCTCGTGGTCGATGCGGGGGCCGAGAATCTGGAGCTCGAGGACGACCAGTTCGTAGTCACCACCCCGGTCGAGGCCTTCGGCGACGTACAGGCGGCGCTCGAAGTGGCCGGCGTCGACGTGGCCGATGCCTCGCTGCAGCGCGTTCCCACCACGACCACGTCGGTCGATGCAGTCACGGCGCAGAAAGTCGCCACCCTCATCGAAAAACTGGAGGACCTGCAGGACGTGCAGGCGGTCTACAGTACACTCGAATTTGACGATTCGACCATTTCAGCCCTGTCTTGACCAGATACCAACCGTCTTCCCGGATGATTTTTATCAGTTGTCGAACTTTCATGTCCCGTCCCGTGGATGTGTACCTTGAACACGATCGTCGTCCTGATATAACCTTCATCACCAGTCATGATCATTCTCGGAGTCGACCCGGGTAGCCACATTTCGGGATTTGCCGTAGTGCGCTGCGAAGGGGCGTCCGAGGTGCTCCTTGATGCAGGAATCATCCGCGTGAGCACCAAGTCGACACACCAACTACGCCTCAAACAGATCTATGACGCGTTGACGGGGCTCATTGCGTCGCATCGACCCGATTATTGTGCGGTGGAAATGCCCGTCTACGGCAACAACCCGCAGTCCATGCTGAAACTCGGGCGCGTGCAGGCTACGGCCATGCTGGCGGCGCTCAACCGGGAAATTCCCGTCGTCGAGTACTCGCCGAAGCAGGTCAAAAAATCGGTTACCGGAAACGGAAACGCATCGAAGGAGCAGGTCCGCTACATGATTGCATCTATCCTGTCGCTCGGCGACGCGAATGCGTTGCCGCTCGATGCATCGGACGCGGTGGCCGTCGCGCTGTGCCATGCGCACCGCGGACCGGAAACGCCGGGCGGCAGCTACCGCGATTGGGCCGACTTTGTCAAGGACAACCCGGAGCGGACGCGGTAGGGTAGGCTGGCGACGGAACGGGCCTGGTCAATTTTTGTTTGGCGTGTAGCCGCGCTCCTCGTCCCGCAGGACGACAATCTCCTTGACTTCCTCCGTGTCGACCTGCCCTTGGCTCAAACGGTTCACGAGGTGAGCCACCTGCTCGGGCTTCCGGGACGTCTGATTCCACTCGCTGTGAGCCTGCTCAATAATGGCAACCAGAATGCGGATATATCCGTAGCGCTCGGCCCTGGTCGGGATGGCCCCTATCTTGTGGGCGAATAGTTCTGCGTTGCGACCGACCTGGCGATCGATCATTTTTTCCTGATGGTTCATACTGGAAAGTATCTGTCACACAAAAATTGTAATCAGTAATATAGGGGATCACCGAAGAATCGACCTGTGAAGAGAACGGTCAGTCCATATCGTCTTGAGCTGTTGCCAGCCATTCCCGCCTTTCACAGGCGGGCCCGCCGCCTCATGGACTTCGACCACGGACAGCTGGTCTACTACGGCCCCATGCCCACATACTACGGCATAGGTGAAGTCCGGGCGACCGTGAACGGCTTTGTGTCGGTCGATTTCCGGGGAACCGGGCAGTTCGGGGTGCATGAAGACATGTTCCGGCCCGAATACCTGATCCTCGTGCCCTCATCCACCATGAACCTGCTCTGATGCGTACACCTGTCGCGTTTCTGCTCCTTGTTGTGCTCGTGCTGTCCTCCTGTGGAGGGGGACCCAATATCCGGCCCATGATCGGCGGCGAAGTGGATGATTTCGAGGACGGCGATGCGCTCACGCTGCTCGGCACGCCCTGGGAATCGGTTGCCGATGGCGGCGAAACGACGTCGACCATTTTTGTCGATACGGCAGGTAACCGGCCGGAATCCACCTATCATCTGACCGTCGGGGGGATGCGGCCTCCAGGAAGCGCCGGTAATCAGGTGTCCGGCGCACGGGCGCTGCTGGGGGACAGGGAGACTGCGATCGATGTATCGACCTATGACGGACTGGAATTGGCCCTGCGGGAATTGCAGGGACAGCAGCAGACGTTTGTGATACAACTGGCCACGGCATCGGTGAAGGACTTTGACTATTACAATGCCTACGTGGTCGCCAACGATGAGTGGACTCGGTTCCGCATTCCATTTGATCGCTTTTCCCAGGAAGGTTTCGGCCGCGAGGTAATTTTTACCGGGATGGATGTAACCCACGTAGCGGTTTTCAGTAGTGGCTATGGACCCTACACACTCGCGGTGGACGATGTCCGGTTCTACCGGGCCGAGGCGGATTCGACGCGATAACCTGTTTTCTGAAACCCAGCAGAACCTATGCACCCACTTGTTGTCGACGGGGTCCGCAAGCAGTACGAGGGCACGCTGGCTGTGGACGATGTCTCGTTTGAGGCACAACCCGGCCGGATACTCGGACTGCTCGGACCCAACGGAGCCGGGAAAAGCTCCACCATCCGCATGATCACCTACATCACGACGCCCGACACGGGCCGTATCCGGTTCGGGGGCGAAGATGTTGGACCCGGGACGCAGGCGCGCATGGGCTATCTGCCCGAAGAGCGCGGTCTGTACCCGAAGATGAAGGTGGGAGAACAGCTCGTGCTTTTTGGCGAGCTGAAAGGCCTCTCCCGGCCGCAGGCGAAGGAACAGGCCGCCTCGTGGTTGGACCGTTTTGATGCCCGCACGTGGGCAGACAAGGCCACGAATGAGCTGTCCAAGGGCATGCAGCAGAAAATTCAGTTCATTGCGACCATCCTGCACCGGCCCGAACTGCTCATTCTGGACGAGCCCTTTGGAGGACTTGACCCCATCAATGCGGACCTGCTGCAGTCGGTGATCATGGAACTCAAGGAGTCGGGTTGCACCATTGTCTTTGCGAGCCATCGCATGGAGCAGGTTGAACAGCTCTGCGACGACATCTGTCTGGTATCGAAGGGCCAGATTGTACTCCAGGGAACACTCAATGATGTCAAGAAGCGCTTCGGCCGGAATACACTCGAAATCGACTTTCAGGGCAGCGACGCGTTCATAGACGGGGTCCATGCATCGGGTCTGGCGCGCGTCTCGACCCGAAGCCGGCGTCACGTGCAATTTCAACTTTCGGACGGTGCCGATCCCAGGGATATTCTGAACCGGACGCTCACCGACGTGGATGAGCTCATACGGTTTGAGCTCATGGAACTACCCATGCGCGAAATTTTTGTCCGCGCTGTCACCGACACGCAGGGAGCAGAGGCCATAACCGATCACGTCGGAGGTACCGCATGAGTAAAATGATGGTCATAGCCCGCAGCGAATTCATTACACGGGTCCGCTCCCGATGGTTCATCCTGACCACGCTCTTGGGCCCCATTGCCCTGATCGGATTTTTCGTGGTTGTGGCCCTTGTGAGTGTCAACTCGTTGGAGGGTGGGGAACAGGAAATCGACGTCGTGGACGAATCGGGCCTGCTGCTACCTTTCCTTGAGCACGATCGCATTGCGTTCCGGGCCGCGTCCGAGCCCCCCGACACCCTGCGCGAGCGCGTGCTCGCCGGAGAAATTGACGGGTTTCTCGTCGTCCCGGAAAACGTCGCGACGGGCGCCGACATATCCTGGTACTCGGATTCGGGTGGTGGAGCGCTCATGACGGGCGATCTCCGCGGCGCGGTCCGCAGCGCAGTCCGCGCCCTGCGCGTGGAGCAGCAGGAAGTGGACCCCGCCGTCTACGAGGCCATCATGGCCGACATTCCCATTACCAGCGTGCAGCTGACGCAGAGCGGGGAAGAACGCGGAAACGCAGCGGCCTATGCGGTCATTGGCGGGATCATGGGTTTTCTGCTCTACATCGCCATGCTCATTTACGGCAGCGTGGTCATGCAGGGCGTCATGCAGGAGAAACAGAACCGCGTGGTCGAGATCATGGTGTCTTCGCTCAGGCCGTCCGAACTGCTCATGGGCAAAGTGCTCGGTATCGGAGCCATGGGACTGTTGCAGATGACGTTTTGGGCGGTGCTTATTGCCGCTGGCACCATGCTGTCAGGGCTCGTAGTAGGACTCTTCGTGGATCCGGCGTCGCTGCAGCTTCCGGCGACCGCGTCAAATGCGGATGTCCTGGCCGCCATGGACTTCAGTATTCCGGTGATCGAGCCCATCGTCTTCGTGATGTTCATCCTGTATTTTCTGGGGGGATATCTGCTCTATGCCACGCTGTTTGCCGCCATTGGATCGAGCGTGGAGCAGCAACAGGATGCCCAGGGTATCATGCTGCCGGTCATGCTGCCCCTCATCCTGTCCATTGTATTCATGCAGACGGTGATCGATAAACCGGATTCCACGCTTGCTGTGGTTCTGTCCCTGGTGCCGTTCACGTCTCCCATCCCCATGGTCGTGCGCTTCGCCATGATCGATGTCCCACTCTGGGAACTGGCGGCATCGCTCGCGCTCATGGTGCTGTTCATTTACGGCGCCATCTGGGTGGCTGGCCGTATTTACCGGATTGGCATCCTGTCTTACGGCAAAAAGCCGACCCTGCGCGAATTGGCGCGGTGGGTCCGGCAGGCGTGAACACGGCAGCAGGGGGGCCTGCCCCAGGAGGAATCGTTTTCTGCCTGTGACATTTTCAGCTCTCGGGCATACTATTAGAGAATGGCCGTGCTGCGCTACATACTTCTCACCGCAATCCTTGCAGCCGGGTTTTCCATGCAGAACCCGGCCCATGCCCAGTATTTCCGCTTCGGAAAGAACAAGGTGCATTATGAGGACCGAACGTGGTACTATCTGGAGAGCCGTCATTTCACGGTGTTCCATCATGACGGCGCCGACCATCTGGCCCAGTTTACCATCCGGGCGGCCGAGGAGGCCTTTGAACAGGTGGCCGACATGTTCAATTTCAGGCCCAGCACGTCGCTATCCATCATTGTCTACGAAGACCACGGTGACTTTTCGGTCACGAATGCGGTTGATCTGCCGACATTCAGCGATGGCATCGGGGGCGTCACCGAACTCTTCAAGAACCGGATTGCCATTCCGTTCACGGGCGACTTCCGCACGTTCCGCCACGTGATTCACCATGAACTGGTACACGCCATGGTGAACGAGTATTTCTACGAGGGAACACTCCAGGCCATTATATCGGGCGGGCCGAGGGCACGTATCCCGCTCTGGTTCAATGAGGGTCTGGCCGAATATGCCGCCCTTGGGTGGGACACCCAGTCCGACATGTTCGTGCGCGAAGCCATTCTCAATGATCATCTGGCCCCGATCCCGGAGCTGAGGGGCTTTTTTGCCTACCGGGGTGGCCAGAGCGTCTGGGATTACGTGGCCGAGCAGTACGGGCAGGAAAAAATTGGCGAAATTCTGAGCCGGCTGCGCACGAGGCGCAGTGTCGATGCGGCGATTCAGCGCTCCATCGGCCTCTCGCTCGGGGAGCTGTCTGCCCGTTGGCACCGGGCACTTCGTGAAATACACTTTCCCGAGGTGACAGCACGGGAGAACCTGGGGGACCTCGGCCGCGCCGTCGTGACGGCCGAGGATGGTTTCTATAACGTAAGTCCCACGCTGTCGCCGCTCGGGGACCGGGTCGTCTACGTGAGCACAACGCAGGGCCTTTTCGACGTGTACATGAAGCCAACCGACGGAACCTCCGAACCGGAGCGCCTCATTGCCGGCCAGACGTCGCGTGACTTTGAAGCGCTGCCCATTCTCACGCCCGGACTTACATGGAGCCCGGACGGATCGCGCGTGGCGGTGGCCGTGCGTCGGGGTGAAGTGGAATCCATAGCTGTCGTGGATGTGCGTACGCGGCTCGTCCAGCACCTGGACGTCCCGTCCGTAGAGCAGATCCTGAGCCTGGCCTGGAGCCCGACAGGTAACCAGATTGCGCTGGGCGCAAGCAACGGCCAGCAGAGTGACATTTACGTTCTGGATCTTACGAGCGGTGCCGTCCACAACCTGACAAACGATATTTTCAGCGACCATGAGCCATCCTGGCAGCCAGATGGGCAGGCGCTCGTCTTCCATTCTGACCGGGGACACCATACTGGGCTCGGCCGCTACTCGGGGTCGGACGTGGATATTTTCGAAGAGGGTTTTGGCCGCTATGACCTGTACCGCATTCCGTATGACGGGAACCCCGGCCAAGCGCTCTATCCGGATGCCCGGCGGCTGACTCATAACCCCACTTGGGACGCCTACAGCGCCCGTTTCGGGGTAACCGGAAGTGATCTCTTCTACATTTCCGACCACAACGGTGTGCCCAATATCCAGTACATGGATCTGGCCTCCGGTGAGTCGCGTGCCATCACGGACCTGGACGTGGGCGTCATGCAGATTGCGGTCTCCCGTGACGGCAAGAGTCTGGCCGCCGTGTCACTGCGTGAGGGTGTCCCCTCCATTTACGTGTTGCGTGACATGGCCGGGCGCCGCATTCCTACGCCCGCCCCGAATATCTGGGCAGAGCGTGTGGCCCCCGATTCGTCGCGCGAGGCTCCCGCTGCGCTGCTCGCACGCGAATCGCTCAAAGCCCAGAATCCCTTCCTGCGCAACACCATTGCAGGAATTCCATATCGCCGCGACCGGGATCGTCTGCGTCCCCGAACGGGCAGCTTGGCGCGTGACGAGTCGTCACTCGCCTCTTCGGATCCCGGAATCCGCCCCGAACCCGCCGATTCCCTGTTCGGTGGGGTCCGCGTGGATTTTGAGACGCTCCGCAATATCGGGCGGCGCCCGGTCTCGAGGGACGTCGAGGCGCTCAGTGAACCGGAGGCGAACCGCGCCTATGTAGACGAAGACGGGACCTACGTACCCAGGCGCTACAAACTCCGCTTCTCACCAGACATCGTAACCGGTGCGGCGGGGTACGATGCCCTGTATGGGGTCCAGGGCGTAACCCAGATGCTCTTCAGCGACATGCTCGGCGACCATCGGGTATCGATATCGACCAACCTGCTCCTTGACCTGCGAAACTCCGACTACATCTTTTCCTACGAATACCTCGGTGGTCGAACCGACTGGGCCGTATCGACATTCCATTTTTCACGCCTGCTGGCCGATTTCGAAGACCTGTCCTCGCCCACATACTTCCGTTACCGCCAGTTCGGCGCACGCGTTGCCGCCCAGTGGCCCATCGACAAGTTCCAACGGGTGGAGTTCGAAGTCGGAGTCCTCGGAGTGAGCCAGGCCGACATCACGGATGTGTCCCGCCCGTCGCGTACGCGTACGCTGCTCGTACCCCGCATTACATTTACCCGGGACAAGACGGTCCCTGGGTTTCTGTATCCTGTGGCGGGCTCCCGATTCGCCACCAGCCTGTCCGGAAGTCCGGTCTCCCTTGAGCGCGAAAACATCCTTTTCGGAACCATATTGGTCGATGCGAGGACCTATTTCTCGGCTGCCCGCAACAGACTGGTGTGGGCCCTTCGCCTCTCTGGCGCCAGTTCGTTTGGCCCGGACAAACAGGTTTTCTACTCGTCTGGCGTCCAGAACTGGATCAACAACGAATTTGATGATGTAAACGGCTTTCCTATCGAAGAAGTCACGGACTTTGTATTCGCCACGCCCGTCATGCCGCTCCGGGGGTTTGATATCAATGCGGCCAACGGCTCGAATTTCGCACTTTTCAACGCCGAATTCCGCTTTCCGATGGCGGCCAGCCTCCTGCCCGGACCGTTGTTCCTGTCCCGGTTGCAGGGCGTGACCTTTCTCGATGTCGGTGGACTGTGGGGCCAACGGGGAACTACGGGGACATTCAAATTGACGAGTAAAGACGTCAACGGGCGCTCCCGGCTCGACGATCTGCTCGTCGGATCGGGGTTCGGCGTGCGCACATTCGTACTCAGCTTTCCGGTCCGGCTCGACCTGGCATGGCCCTTTGATGGGATTTCCTTCGGTGACAGGACGACCCACCTTTCGGTCGGTGTCGACTTCTGAAGGTTGTAAAGGCGGACGTGACGCGGGCGGGATTGTAAAATTCATGAATAGGAACCCTGTGGCCGACAGCCCCGCAACCCCGGCAAGGTCACGGGGTTTGGGCATGGTTTATACGTTACACTGCGCACCGAATCTTGCCAGGCCCATCGAACCACGCAGCCCCATGAAGACAGAAATTACCCACACCTCCGACGTAGAACGCACGTTTGAAATCAGGGCCACGTTCGAGGACATGGCCAGGGACATTGACAAAGCCATTCGCGCCCAGCGCATGCGCACGACCATGAAGGGCTTCCGCCCGGGCAAGGTCCCCCTCCCACTTGTAAAAAAAATCTACGGAAAAGCACTCTCCTATGGCGTCGCCGAGGATCTCGTACAGCGCACGTTCCACGACGAGGTGGTACACGGCGATCCGTACGACATCCTGGGGCAGCCCACCATCTCAGAACTCGAATTCGATTACGAGGCCCAGGGAGACCTACGGGCCGTGGTGACCTTTGGCGTACGCCCCACGTTCGAGCTCGAGGATGTTTCAGGGGTTACACTGTACCGCCTGAAGCACCAGGTCACCGGCCGAGATATCCAGAAGGAAATAGACGCACTGCGCGCCAACCAGGCCGACCTCATTCCGGATGACGGCCCATCGACGGCGGAGTCCTACGTAGTGGTAGACCTCGAGCGCATGGAAGAAGGAGAGCTGGTCGAGGGAACCCGCCAGGCAGATGTACCCTTCCTGCTTTCGGACGAAAACCTGATGCCCCAGCTGAAAGAAACCCTCACAGGCGTTTCGGCGGGCGACGAAACCGTGGTTTCGTTTCCGGGGCCGGACGGGGAAGAGCGCACCTACGCCATCACCGTCAAGGAAATCAAGCGCCGGGAAATTCCCGAACTGACCGATGAACTCGCTGCAGAGATCACCGATAGCAAGGCGGAAACGATCAATGCACTCGTGGATGAGGTACGCCAACAGCTCGAAGAAGGGTGGAACAAGCGTTCGCAGGAGCTTTTGGAGGGCGACGTGATCGACGCCCTGTGCGAGCGCCACCCGTTCCAGATCCCGGGGGCCGTCGTCGAAATGTACCTGGACAGCTACGTCGAAGAGCTCAAAAAGCGTGGCAAGGACGAAAAATTGCCGGACGGGTTCGACGTGGAGGGCTACAGGGCGTCCCGCCGCGACGAGGCTGAGCTGCAGGCCCGCTGGATGTTCATCCGCGACCGCATTATCGACTCGGGGGGCATCGAGGTGACGGACGAGGACCTGGAAAAGCACTACGAGGATCTGGCTGAGAGCACCGATTTTTCCGTCGACGTGCTGAAACAGTACTACGAATCCATGCCACAGATGCTGGATCGGACGCGCGAGCGAATACTCACTGAAAAGGCTTTGGCCTGGATCATGGATAAAATCACCGTGATTGATGCGGACGTTGACGCCTACCAGAAGGCGGCCGCCGACAAAGCCGACAAAGCCGACAAGGCCCAGTCCACCACCAACAAGGCCCAATCCACAGAGACAGACGCATAGGCGCTTGCACCGGCGGAACTCGTTTCCTGCGCATGGGGTTCGCACACCCGCACATTTATCCACGCCCCAACACAATCCATGATGGACGACTTCCTCAAATTCAGCCGCAGTCTCGGCAAGCTCCCCTCCGACATCTATTCCGGACCTTCGGAGGCCATGCCCATGAGCACCCTCGTGCCCATGGTCGTTGAACAGTCCAGTCGGGGTGAACGCGCCTACGACATCTTCAGCCGGCTGCTCAAGGAGCGGATCATCATGCTCGGGACACCCATCAACGACGCTGTGGCGAATCTGATGGTGGCCCAGCTGCTCTATCTGACGAGCGAAGACCCGGACCGGGACATCAACATCTACATCAACTCCCCGGGTGGCTCCATCGACAGCGGGCTCGCCATCTATGACACCATGCAATACATCAAACCCGATGTATCGACCATCTGTGTGGGTCTTGCGGCGTCCATGGGATCGGTGCTGCTCGCAGCGGGTGCCAAGACCAAGCGTGCCGGACTACCCAATTCCCGCATCATGATCCACCAGCCGTGGATGGGAGGCCTGCAGGGGCAGGCATCCGACATCGAAATCCATGCGCGTGAAATTGTCAAAATGAAGCAGACGCTCTACAAAATTCTGGCCGACCATACGGGCCAGACCCCAGAGCGTATTGAAGACGATGGAGACCGGGATTACTGGATGAGCGCGGCCGAGGCCAAGGAGTACGGCCTGATCGACAATGTGCTCACGCCGGGCAGCGACACGCCGGGCAGCGACACACCGGCCAAACCGGAATAGGTCCCAGCACCGTCCGACAGGGTCGACTGTCTCAGAAAGTGTGTAACGATGCGCTGTATTGCGTATCGTATCGAAGTGTTGTTCTGTGAATCAAACTTCGAGCTGCCCTCCATGAGACCCACCCGCCCTGCCCACCTTCCTGCGGTTTTTCTTACCCTTGCGCTTCTCCTGTCGGCCTGCGCCGGCGGGGAAGACACGCCGGCACACGACGCGCCAGCTGCCGCAGCCAACTCCCAATCTGACACCTCCGAGCACATGAATGCCCTTCCGGCCGCGCTCAGGGACGGACTCGAGGCGCACGGCGGCCTTGACACATGGCAGTCGTTTGCCGCCCTTCAGTTCGATTTCAACCGGGCGGGAGGCACCGAAACACAGCACATTGACCTACAGATGCGTCGCACACACTGGATCGGCGACGGATTCACACTCGGGTTCGACGGTGACAGCGTCTGGGTACGCCCATCCGAAGATGCCTTCTTCGGCAATCCCCGCTTCTACAATGGGCTGCATTTCTATTTTTTCCAATCCCCCTTCGTGCTGGCAGATCATGGCACGGTCCATGAAGACCTCGGCGAGCAGATGATTGACGGCACGCCGTACCGGGCCGTCAAGGTAACGTATGAATCGGGCGTCGGCGAGTCGCCGAAAGATGCCTACATTGCTCATTTCGACCCGGAGACCGGGCTCATGAAGGTCCTCCTCTACACCGTCACCTTCAACTCGGGAGAGCCCAGTGACCGCTTCAGTGCGCTCGAATACCGGGACTACCAGGAAGTAGACGGACTCATGGTCCCCTCGCGCTACGTTGGCCGCACATGGAATGCCGAGGAGCGCACGCTCGGCGAAGAACGCTACGAAATGAACTTCACGGACGTCGACTTCCACACCGAGCCCTGGCCAGACGCCATGTTCTCTCCCCCGGCGCAGTAGGCACACTGGCCGTCATCATCCCGAAAGGCCTGTGCAATACCTCCTGTCGGTTTTTGTCACCCTCCTGGTCCTGCCTGCGTCATCACTCGCGCAGCAGGTCCGCCTGACGCAGGCTGATGGAACGACGACAACGTTCACGCGGGGTAGTGTCCTTCTCCGGGATGGACTTCTGGTTGATGCCCAGCTCGGCGGTGACTCCGCTCAAGAGGTGCACATCATTGTGGCGCTGCGCACGAACAACGCAGGCCAGCCGTCCGGCCGAGACGCACGAAAGGACCAAAGTGGACAGGGAGCGGGCGTCCGGCGAGCGGGCATCCGGGGCGGCGCGGACCTGGATAATCCCATACCCGCCTTTCTTGACTATCTCGCGCGGCGTACGCCGCCCGGGAAGCGCGGCCCGGTCGTGAACCAGCAGTTTTTCCTTCCGGCGCCCGGCGTCGCGCTGACCGTGACATCCGATATGCTTCCCATCATCCGCCGGGCGCCGGGTGTGATGCACATGGAGACCGACGATCCGGTCCATGCCTTCGACGCACCGCGGGACAGTGTGAGCGTCGAGACGATCGGCGCCGAGACGGCATGGAAGGAATACGGCGTGTCGGGGGCTGGCGTGACGATCGCCGTACTCGATTCCGGCCTGGACTACATGCACCCTGCATTCGGCGGCGCCTTCGGACCCGGGACGCGCGTTCGTGACGGATATGATTTCGTCAATGGCGACGAAGACCCGATGGATGACAACGGCCACGGCACGCACGTGGCGGGTATTGCGGCGGGCGTCGACCCGCTGATTGCGGGTGTCGCGCCCGCCGCCACGCTTTTGGCTGTCAAGGTGCTCGACCACACGGGTTCAGGCCGGGAGTCGCACATCCTCGCCGGAATTGACTGGGCCGTGCGCGAGGGGGCCGACATCATCAATCTGAGTCTGGGCGGGGCCGGCCATCCGGACGATCTGCTGGGGCAGGCCGTGGACGCGGCCGCGGCCGCCGGCGTCGTGGTTATTGCCGCGACTGGTAACAGCGGCCGGTTCCAGGACGTGGGAACGCCGGCGGCCGCGGCCGGAGCGCTCGGTGTCGGGTCCATTTCACGGGCGGGCGCGGTGTCCTCCTTTTCATCGCGCGGCCCAGCGCTCAACACGTTTGCCGTCAAGCCCGAGATCGTGGCGCCGGGCGAACAGATCCTCTCGGCTGGTATGGGAGGCGGGTTTCAGGTTTTTTCGGGCACGTCCATGGCAGCGCCGCACGCGACCGGTGCCGCCGCTCTGCTCATGGAGGCCCGGCCGGACCTCTCCGAGAGCGACGTGCGTCACCTGCTGGCAGCAAGCGCCGTATCGACAGGAGATGATGTGTTCGAACAGGGTGCCGGTCTGCTGCGGGTAGACCTGGCCATCCGCACCGCCTTGGTGCCGTCTGCTGCAAGCCTCAACCTTGGGCTGATCGGAGGAGACCAGGGCATGGTGGAGCGGCGTCTGGCCGTCACCTTTCGCAATACGTCCCAGGTCAGCCACGAATTGATCCTGCGTGTGGAGAGTCAGGCAGGAGGGCTACCGGCCGGATCCTCGGTGCGTATTGAGCCCACGACACTGACGGTAGCCGCGCTCGATGGCGCCGAGGCGACGCTCGTTCTGAGGGTCGACACGGGACGACCCGAGGCATCCGCGATTCCTCCTCGTCTGGCGGGGTGGCTCGTGGCGGAATCGGTCACTGGAGCTGCGTCCGAACGCATGCAGCTGCGCTTGCCCTTCTCGGCCGTGAGGGGTAACGTGCTCCAGTTGTCCTCCACGCGTGTGCCCCTGCAGGTGGCCGTCCTGAGCGCGACCGGGACGCAGCTCCTGAACCCCGGTGCCCAGGCATCGGTGCTGCTCGATGAAGGAACGTACGATGTGGTAGCAGCCTTTGAGCTCGAAGATCCGGCTACGGGCGCCGTGCGGCGCTCGGTGATCACGAGGCGCGGCGTCTCGGTCAGCGGTACAACCCCTCTCACACTCGATGCCGAAAACGTGTCGCGTTGGATCCCGCTGAATCCGGTGGGGCCCACCGACCGGGCGGCCACCATAGTCAGTGACTTTGAGGTGATCCGGGACCTTGCCTCGGATACTCGGCTCCTGCTCATCGACGATGCGTCCTGGAGCGCCATCGGGTTCAGTCCGGGCGAAGCCGGTGTCCGCCTTGATTGGATGGGCCGCGTGGAGGTAGGCGCGGACGCCGAGCCAGGATGGATACCGTTGACCATTGCTCCAGGCACATCCGTGGCGACAAACAGTGCGCTCGACCTGTTGCCCATCGATTTGTCGGTGGAGAGTGGCGTTCCAACATCCACCCCAACCTCTCTCCACGTGGCCGAAATCCACTGGTCGCATGACGGGATCGGGCTGGAATTGGTACTCGAAGACCCGGCCAGGCAGCGCCTCTCCTCATTCCCAGTCCAACGCATGTGGCATGGCACGCCGCCACCCGATCATGATTTTGCCTTTTTTCAGATGAACATCCACGAACGGGTGGCAAGTGGACGTCGCCTCGTAGACGGACCCCTTTTGTCCTGGACGCCGGACGGCCCGGCGCTCAGCATCACAACGAACTCGCCCATACCGTGGGTGCGTCCCGATCGTCCGCTGCGGCTGCGCTACGGCGGCACAGCACCGTTCTGGAACGGCCGCATGTTCCAGCTCACACTCGGTCGCAGTTATTTCGCTCAGCCACCGTTCATTCGCGGCCAGGACCTCGAAGCCCTGCTCATTCCCTTTCGATACCGCCTGTTCTCCGATGAACGCCGCACGGAAGACGCCCGGTTACTCCTTGAAAATGTCAACGGGCGGGGGTTTGGCAACACCATTGAATTTACTCCCGGGGAACACGAAATGACGTTCGATGCGGCCACACACGTCCTGGATGGCATTCCGGGACGCTTTCAGACCAATCTGCGATTCAACACGCTTCTCCAGCCGCAACCTCCTACCATTATTGGCCAGGCACACATGACGGGCGATGACGGGATGCCAACCACTCTCCTGCAGCAAGGAGAGACCGGCTCGCTCACGGTCCAGCATGAGGAGGGGTATGAGGCACGCATCTCCGTTCGACCGACAGGATCACGCCGCTGGATCGACATTCCGTCCATGACGCAGTTCACGATCGACAACACCATCCGCCGGCCGCACACGCTCGGTGCGCTCGAGAACCTTGAGACCGGCTATTACGACCTTCGTATCCAGCTGACCGGCGATGAGGGCACCGTGACGGAGGTCATCACCTCTCCCCACTTTCGTGTAGGTCAGCGCGATGCAGCGACCAACGCCCCCCCTTCCACGGCCCGGCCCTCGGCACCCGACGACAGCCTGACTACCGCCCAGCTCCCCGTATTCCGGTGGGATGCCGGAATTGACAGCGACGTGGGCGATTTCGTCTTCCACGAATTCCACCTGCGCGGTCCGGGGCTCGACACCACGATTGTCGTTCGTGACAATACGACTCTCTCGCCGGATGACTCCGACATTTTCCTCGGCAAGCAGCTCAGCGCCGACCGGTTCGCGCCCGACGCGTGGTACGCATGGAGCGTAACGGCGTCCGACGGCCTGGCGCGCTCGACAGAAAGTACGGTGCGTCATTTCCGTCTGGAGTCCACCGTGACTTCCGTCGAAGATCCACTCGCGGACAAGACCGCCCTACCGGGACCTGGGGAAAGCGGTATCACGGCCGTCTATCCTGTCCCCGCGCCCGGCGGCCAATTTACCGCCAGTATCTCGCTCCATGTACCGGGCAGCGTATCCTGGAGCCTGTTTGACGTCGCCGCGCGGCGGGGGGGCCCCGGCCCGGCGGGGCCCCCCCCCCGCCGGG
>JAJCYR010000010.1 GCA_029262775.1 Bacteroidota bacterium | reverse complement strand
CCATCATTCTCGGTTGGGGCGGCGGGGGGGCGGAGCGGCGCCGCGCCCTCAATGCCTCCCATACCCGGCAGCCCGAGATCGAGCAGGATGACGTCCGGCGTGCCGCCGTTCGCGTCCGGGCCGAGCCGAGCCAGCGCCTCCTCGCACGTCACGAACTGGCCCGTGCAGGCCATATCGTCCTGGCCGTCCACTACCTCGGCCACCGTCTCGCGGAATAGCGTATCGTCTTCAATGAGCCAGATGGAAATCATGGATTATGTGGATCAGGCCGACAGCGGAATATCGAGGTGGATGTGGGTGCCGCGGCCGGGCTCCGAGTGCAGATCGAGTCGCCCTCCGGCCTCCCGGCCGCGGTCTCGCATGCTGCGGATGCCGTGGCCGTAGGGCACGGCATCCGCCTCGAAACCAACACCCGTATCCCAAATGTCGAGCACGAGGCGGCCGCTGACAGCCGAGAGCGCAATGGAGACGGACGCATCCGGACCCGCGTGCCGGCCAATATTATGCAGCGCCTCGCGAAAAACAAGGAAGATATGCCGGCGCGCTGTCATGGACAGGGTATCGCGAAGAGATGCGCTGGGCGCCGAGAGTGTCCATTCGCGGTCAGCGAGCAGTTGGTGGGCCGTTTCGCGCATCCGATCGACCAGGTCGCCAAGTTCATCCTCGGCTGGATGCACGAGCCACGTGATGTCCCGAACGCTCGTGACCAGTTCACGCGCCGAGCGTTCAATATCGCTGAGGCGGCGCACTTCCTTCTCGCCGAGCGCCGGCGCCGCCCCGACCAGTTCCGAGAGCAGCGCAATGCCAGCCAGACGGCTTCCCACGTCATCGTGCAGATCCGATGCCAGGCGCGCCCTGACCCGTTCCAGCGCTGCGATGTGGGCCTGCCGCAGGCGCCAACCCACGCCGATGGCAACACCAAGCAGGAGCACCGTCGCCAGTCGGAACCACCAAGTGGCATACCAGGCCTTGCGCACATACACCGAAAACGCGCGTTCGGCCAATGCGCCCACGCTCCTGGCCTGGGCCCGGAACGTATACCGACCGGGCGGCAGGTTGGTGTAGCGCGCCGAGCGCGCGGGAGCTGGCGTCCACGCGTCATCGAACCCCTCCAGACGGTACCGGTAGCTCGGCAGGAGGTGGCCGGGCGCGGCGTCGGGGCGCACAGCGGCAAGTTCAACGCCGAGCGATACATGCTCGTGCGAGAGCGTCACACCGCCCTCGGGCAGCGCCGACCAGCGCCACGACGAATCGCGCCCGGCCACCTCCAGTGCCGTCACCTCCAGATCCTGGATGGGCGCCACATTATCCATCTCGATATCCTCGGGGCGAAAATGCGTCAGCCCCTCCATACCTCCGGCCAGCAGCGCCCGCCCGTCCGACAGGATGGCTCGCCGATTGAATTCACTCTGGAAGGCGCCGACTCTGGTGAACTCGGTTGCGATAGAGCCGCTCGCCAATGTGCCCGGCACCAAAGTGCCCGGCGCCAAAGTGTCCTGCCCGCGGAAAACGCCGCCACTCGTCGATATCCACACGTGCCCATCCGCGCCGATCGCCGCGCCGTAGACGATGCCATCCACCATGCGCCAGAACGTCGTAGATGGGACTGCACCCCCGGCATCTGCACCCCCGACGTCCGCATCCACCAGAAAAAGACCGCTCGAGCTTGACACGTACGCCCGTCGCCCGATGGGCAGAATGTGCCACCCGCCCTCTCCGCGCGACAAGCCCGCACCGCCCCCCTCATGCTCGGTAGGGCCCACGACTTCACGCTCGTCGACGAACACGCGGCCATCGGACGTTGAAATCCACATCCGCCCGAGCGAATCGGCCGCCAGGCCCGTCACAGGACCGAATTCCGCCCGGCATGCTCCTCCGACGCGGCACAGGCCTTCCGTCGTGCCGGCCCATATTATTCCCTCTGGATGCTCAAGAACCACGTTCGCAGCCGCACCTTCCGGCCGCGTGCCGTCCGCCCGTGGAGCGCCGAGCGGTACGCGCTCAAACTCTTCCCCTCCGACGCGCAGCACACAGAGCCCGGCATCGGTCCCGGCCCAGACTTCCCCTGACGATGCCTCGACAACGGACCAGACCGTGGCGCTGCACGCGCCCAGATCCCAGTGGCGCAGTACGCCGGGTGCCCCGCCAGCACTGCGCGCCCCGCCGCTACCGGGCGCTCGGCCGGTCGGTGGCCGTTCGACGCGAAACAGCCCCTCTCCGAGCGTGCCGACCCAGTACGCCCTTTCGCCGCCGAATTCGCCCGCACCATCCGCTACATCCTTTTCGCCCACTACAGCGACGCCATCCGCGCTGGCCGCTTTTGCCACAGACAGTACCGGCACGCCCTCCAACAGCGTCTCTACGGCCAACGCCCGATGTTCCATCTGCATGCGGTACAACCCGTTACGGGTACCCATCCAGAGCGTACGCTGCCCCGCCGCTACCACTGAAAGTACCGTATTGGAAAGCTCGCGCGTCGGCCCCGACTCCGGGAGCAGGCGCTCCCCCTCCACCACGGCACTTTCAATCGGCCCAATAACAACACCCGCATCCGTCCCGAAGGCGAGGCCCCAAGGCGCCGCGACCACGTCGTGCACCGGATGCGCGAAAATTTCGCTGTCAACCAGCTCGAGCGCCGCTAACGTATCGGCCACGATCCGGGCCCGATAGGCTCCAGCCGTGTGGCTCACGTAGACGTGCGCATCCACCCGGAACAGCCCCGGAAACCGAAGCTCGCCCTCCGGCCAGGGCCACATCCGGACCCCGAGCGTCTCCCTCTCCACGCGGACGAGGCCACCGCCGGGAGATGAGGCCCAGACGTACCGCACCGGCACAGCCACCACGCGCCCCGCGGCGGGCGCTGGAACCGGCAGGAGATCCCATGCGCGGACGGGGTTGCGCGCCATCGCCCCCGCGCCATAAACGCGCTCCATGGACCCCGTATCTACACGTATTCGATAAATGCTTCCGCTCGCCGTGATCCACAACTCGCGTTCGACCACAATCATGGTAGATGCATCGATCAGCGGCCAGGTGCGCGTTCTGCCCGTCGCGGCATTTACGCGGGCCACCCCGGCCGCCGTCATCACGTACAGATGCCCGTCCAGTTCAGCAATGACCTTGATGTGGGTCGATGGGAGACCGGTTCTATAGACCTCGAAGCGGTACCCGTCCCAGCGCGCGAGTCCGTCGGACGTGCCAATCCAGAGCATGCCCGAGCTGTCGACGTGTAGGGCGTGCACCGTATTGTTCGGAAGCCCGTCAGCGATATCGAACCGCGTAATCGTCTCCTCGGGGGGAGCGGACTGGGGCCGCGCGTCAGACTGCGCGCGGGGCTGGGCGTTGGGCTGGATCTGGGGCTGGATCTGGGCCTGGGCCTGGGCCCGGGGCGCGGCCTGAGCCACACCGCCCTGCAAAAACAGGAGAACGCACAGGACGGCTTTCACGAGAGGCTTTCAAGCTCCGCTTCAAAATCCTTCATGGAGGATGCCCGCACGGCCTCTCGAAGTAATTTTTTACAGACTGCAATGTCGGACAGACCCTCTACTGCGCTCTGGACCGGATCGGGAACCGTGCCAAATCGATCTTCCAATACTTCCAGAATGCTGTCTCTGGTAGATATCAGGCGCCCCTGCTCGAGGCCTTGCTCGAGACCCTGCTCGAGGCCCTTTTCAAGGCCCATCCTCATTCCCTTCTCCATTCCTCGCTTAATCCCAATACGCTCAAAGCTGGTGACATAGGCCATAGTGTTCACCTTTAAGATTTTCCGCTGCGGCACACGTCGCACATATAAACTTCGCACGACCTGAAGTTTCCAGTGAGCGCGTGTCACCATGTCCTGCGCTGTCCCCTCGGCTGTTTCCTGCACCTTCAGTACGGCCAAGGTGAGCAGTGCGAACAAGTTGTTGCTTTTTGACAACTCGTCGTGCCGGGCACGAAAGTCGATCAGCTTGACCACCGAGTATGCCAGCTTCAGGTGTGTTCCCAATGTGCTTTCCTCAAACTGACCCGGTCGCCAACTGGGAGACTCATCGGCCAGGAGAGCAAAATTGGCTACTGGCTGTACACACCTCTTCCATGCAGAACGCTTCGAAGAGGGCGAAAGCCACGAGCGTCATATAGTAGAAGGCCGCGCTCGACACGTATAGGTACCTGTCAGGACCAAACCTGAGACCGATCGGCGTCCGGAGCGAATCATGTTTCGCCACCGTCCGAATGAACGTGCCGCTCGAGCCGTCGTACCGGTTCACGACATTCCCGGAACCCGAATTGACGTAGAGACCCCTGTCCGGACCGAAAATCAGCGAGAACGGAGTTTCTCCGTCATATCGAAGAACCTGGTCAGTGCCGACACTGCCTACATGCAGATGGCCGTCGGGGCCGAATGTCAGGCCGTCGCGGCGTTCAAATCATGTGCATGTTGTGCTGAATGAAAGATTCCCTTCGATTATGTTCGGCGCGTTGGAATAGATAGGAATAACGCCTGCGATTTCCATGCGATAGGCAAATCCGGATCACCAGCCACAACCAACAAGCGACTTCGGGGGCGCTGTACTGGGAGGCCTTGCAGACATGGAGATCTTGACTCAATAGCCTGTCAACTCCACATAGCCGCGGCCCATGTGGGATCCCCGGACGCGGACCGCCCCTTCCCAGTAGCGCACCGACGCCTGGAATTCCTGGTCGGCCAACAGCGGCTCAATGATCAGATCCAGCCCCAGTGCCTCGTGA
>JAJCYR010000009.1 GCA_029262775.1 Bacteroidota bacterium | reverse complement strand
CTAAAGGTGGCAAGGGCGCTAAAGGTGGCAAGGGTGGTAAAAAATAAAAAATCAACCCATAATTTAGGTGGCAAATGTTGGGTTTTTCTGTAGTAGTATCGGCATTACCCAAAATTTATTTACATGTATGGCTTCGATCTAAGTTTGGTCACTATCCTCAATTTCATTTGAAAAAACCATCGTTTTGCAACTGGTCTTTTAATTCTCAAAACCGAAGCTCAGTTATTTAGAAAAACCTGAACTGATACAACATGCAGTCACCCAACTTAAATTTTCACATTGCCAGCGATCACTCCGTACTAAGGTGTCTACAATTCTAGGGGCTATTCAGTGCTTCAATAAGCCTGTAGTCCGATTGTAATTTTGGTATGTATTTAAAAGTTGAGTTTCCGAGCTGCTGTCACTGGAATGTATTTTTCTTTTGGAGATTAAATTTTCTGCGATACGAACCCTGGCTCCAATATCAGCCATATTGAATGGCTTTGTGACATAATCGGTTGCTCCGGCTAAAAATGCCTCATCAATATCGGAATTGTCGGAAAGAGCCGTCAACATTATTATTGGAGTATTATCGTACTCATTTCTACTACGAACCTTTTTGCATAGATCAACTCCATGAATGAAGGGCATCATAATATCAAAGAAAAAACAGTCATACTTCATGCTATCGCACTCAATAAGCGAAAGTGCGTTTTCAGAAGAAGCACACACCGTTACATCTCTATATCCGGCTTCTGCAAGGTATAATTGAAGTATCGAGAGTGTAACATCATCATCATCTACGACAAGTATTTTCATTATAAGCCCCTTATTCCTTTGCTTAACAAAACTAACGTTGGAGGACGTTCTGTTTCCAATATAGAAACAATCTTTGGGCGAATTTTGTTTGTTGTATGACAATTTTAAGATTATTAGCTTCTAAGAATGTAATTGATCAAATATCAAGAAGACATCAATTAGTATAAGCCTACAACTAGGCGGTTCTAATAATACTAAATAATTTCCTTTTAAATATTACTAAACCTATAGTAGCATTGGTTTCTAAGCCCTGATCACAATAAATCGTGGTCAATCTACACTGTAATCTCAGAAGTAATTTCCTGATTGGAGACAAAAATCACATTCTGCACTATTTCGTCATACTTGCGTCTAATAATAATGAAAAATTTTATTAAGCTATCATTTTAACACAAAAGTTGAGTGCATTCAGCCCTTACTAGATGGTTAAGATAAACCGAGGGAAGACAAAATATGAAAAACGGTATTAATCCTTTAGGAGATTCCCAGTGTAGCACGCCCCTTATTATCAAAGAGATGAAAGACTACTGCCAAGTGGGTATCAATCTAGTTTTACAACGGCAGCTAATCTTCGGTGCGGCACTTATTTTGGCAGCATTCTATTACAGTACATGGCTTGCTTTGATATGCCTCGCACTTATTACAGTGTCAGAAACCTATGACCTTATCTTATTTCGTAAAATCTTAAAATGGCGCGGTAGTGAGCAGAATATTATAAATGGATTTCTATTTCAACTAAGCTTGAGCACTATATTAAGCGCAGGCATTATCTCCTATTATGCTGTTGGAATTTCCTACCTACAGGGACCGACAACGCATTTTATGCCTCTCTTTTTTCTCTTTGCCGCTGCCTTGTTTGCGGCAATGAATAACCACCATCTACGTTTTGTACTAATCATCCGCCTCATAGTTTATGGTGTTACATTTTTATTTATACCTATTTGGGATATTTATAAAACTCAGGCCAATATACATTCTGAACTGTGGGCGCAATTATTTACGAGTATATTTGTCGTATACTTCATAATTGACTGTTCGCGCATATACTTGAATTTCTATAGGTCGAACATTTCACAGATGGAGATAATAAAAGCCGAAAATGAGAAATCAAAGATTGCGCTTAAGGCAAAATCGGAATTCCTATCAACAATGAGCCACGAACTTAGAACACCCCTTACATCAATCAAGGGGTCAATCGACATGGTTAATTCTGGAGCGCTGGGGGATAATTCTACACAAATAAAATCTGTGATGAATATTGCTCAAAGAAACTGCAATCGCTTGGTCGATTTGATCAATGATATCCTTGATCTACAGAAAATAGAATCCGGCAGCATGAAATATCATTTCCAGACCCATAATATTTGTGAAATTGTCCGTGATTCAGTTCAATCCAATCAACCATACGCCGATAAATTTGGCGTCACTCTTTCGGCATATATAGACAGTCCGGTTCTTTTGGCGCAAGTCGACCAATCAAGATTAGAGCAAGTATTTACAAACATAATTTCAAACGCCTCAAAATTTTCTCCGCCTGGGGGGGGGTAAAGATACGAATGAAGGCAAGTGACTCAAAGATCCGCATTGAATTTGAAGATGAAGGTGTAGGCCTATCAGAAAATGACCGAGATGCGGTTTTCGACAGATTTAGCCAGATTGATTCAAGCAATACTCGAAAGGAGGGCGGGACTGGACTTGGGATGAATATTTCCAAAACTATAATTGATGCTCACGATGGAATCCTCGATTATGAAACCGGCCAAGATTCAGGTGCGACATTCTTTGTCGAGTTAAAAAGAATATCTGAACACAATATGGAGGTGCGGCAGTAAATAGACCTGCTTACGCCAATCCATGTATCAATTGGCTTTCCGCCATTCTGTTCATAAAATGTCATCCATACTCGATTGACCCATTGGATGTTACACTGCGTATCTAAAATCTTCATCTGCTGAGAAAGACTATCAAGTATAGCCTTAACTAATTCGGCCTGCATTGTTCATTCCAATCAAGTCTCTGCCTACTCATTCTCGTCCAAGTGAGAAATTACCAATTCACTAAGTTGATGCTCTCTCATTGATGAAAACCTAAGTGGACAAGCCAAACATCAGTTCGCGTGTACCAGTTTTTTTGCCTATCTAGCTATAAAATAAAATTATTGCGCTTACAATATGTCTGAGTTCAGCACCTATTGGGCATTGGTAGATTTCGATATGGCTTAGGGAAATCAGCATTCTTTACCCATTGGACCCAAAAAGCTAGTTTTTGCCTCCCTATCAGATTTAGCAACTAGTTAACTTTTATTAATTTATTGCCTAACGTCATACAGCGCCATTGTAATTTTGTGTCCAATAATGCCAAATATTAGCCTTAATTTTGCTGTAATATAACGAGATGCTAGTTTCTGATAGCAGGTTAGGGGCAATTAAAAGGCAATCAATTAGCCTTACTATAGAAGTAGTAGCCTAACCTAGTTAATACAGGAGTTAGGAATATGGGACTATATTCAAGCAAAGAGTTCTCGATAGGGTATAGATATGCTCTTGCCCTTATTATTGTCCCATTGGCTAGCCCAGTTGTTGTTAGTGGTGTGCAAAAAACACTTACAATATCCCACACTTCGCTTGGCCCTATTTTAATACTATTATTAACTGTAGCTTACGCTTGGTGCATATGGTCTATTCGTAATTCTGCTAATTTTGGGCCTAGTGAAGAAGAAAAAATAGCATATCAGATAAAAGCTTTAAATGATCATTCCATCATCAATATGACTGATGAGCATGGCGTGATTACATATGTAAATGACAAGTTCATTCAAACGACAGGTTATTCAAGAGATGAATTAATAGGGCAAAATCTTACACTACTTTTACCCAAGTCGATTGCCGCACAATATAACTTTGCAAGGGGTTATGTATTAACGGGCAAAACCTGGAGTGGCGAAGTGCGCATGAAGGGTAAAGATGGCCAAAATATCTGGGCTCACACAACGGTTGCTCCGCGTCTTGGTAAAAAAGGCAAAGTGATTGGCACCATCGCCATCCAAACCGATACAACACAAAGCAAGATTGACGCACACGATAGAACAATGCGTAAATCTATGCATTTATTGCGTGATGAAGTTTACATGTTTGAGGCCGATACGCTTCGGTATATATATTTAAACCAAGCTGCGATGGATCATTGTGGTTGGAATGAAAAAACTTATCGCCAAAAAACTGTTGTTGATAAAAGGCGTGAACTTTTAAATGATGAGGCTTTTGATCGTGATGCTTTTTATGATCGGGCCCGCCCACTGATTGATGGTGAAGCCAAAGAAATAGAGTTTATTCTTGAGGATTATAAACAAGTTCGCGAAGTTAAATTGCAGTTAATACGCCCAGTAGACGGCCCTCCGCATTTTTTATCAATAGGGCGCGACATTTCTGAGCGCCGTGCATTCGAGAAATCCAAAGATGAGTTTATTTCAACCATAAGTCATGAATTGCGCACACCTGTTACATCAATTAAAGGTGCACTTGGCTTGGTCTTGTCCGGGGCTACCGGAGAGCTAAGTGATAAAACCCATAATATGTTAGATATTGCCCACCGCAATAGCGATAGGCTTACCCTTATCATCAATGATATCCTCGATTTGGAAAAGATTGCCGCCGGGAAAATGGAGTTCAATATAGAGCCTGTAAATATAGCGGAAATTATAAAGGATGCGATAGCTGCAAATAAACCTTATGCAGAGCGCTTGAACGTTTCATTTGTTGGAATTGGGCTTGGAAAACACACCGAATGTTTTTGTGATAGTGATCGTGTTTTTCAAATAATGAACAATCTATTGTCCAATGCAGCTAAGTTTTCCAAAAAAGATGGAGAGGTCGCTGTAACACTTTCAAGCAGGGATGATACAATTTGCGTAAGCGTCGAAGATTTCGGTAAAGGTATCCCTAAGGAAGCGCAGTCAAGTATATTTGGCAGGTTTACACAAGCGGACAGTTCTGATCACCGTGAAAAGAGTGGGACAGGTCTTGGCCTGAGTATTGTGAAAGCCCTTGTTGAAAGACAGGGTGGATCAATTTATTTCACAAGCGAGGTCGACAAGGGCAGTAAATTCAGTTTCGAGCTTCCCAATAAAGATAAGACACCGATAAATAAGCCAACGACTATGCTTATGGTTGCCGCAGAGTGATAAAGATAGCATAGTACTGTTATCGCATGCCGCGGGGAAAGACAGGGTGTATAAATGACAAAGCTGAAAATTCTTCACGTTGAAGATGATTTGGATATTCAGGAAATTGCTAAACTTTCACTGGAAACGATTGGCGGATTTGAAGTTCTCCAATGTGCCTCTGGAAAGCAAGCATTGGCTGAAGTTTTGGAATTTGCACCGGACCTGTTTTTACTTGATATGATGATGCCCGAGATGAG
>JAJCYR010000008.1 GCA_029262775.1 Bacteroidota bacterium | reverse complement strand
AGGAGTTCGGAACCATCTGGCGAGAATGCGAGGTGAACGTACGCCCCTGGAACATCGAATACCTGCACGTCGCCGCTTGCGAGGTCGAGCACGTGGATACCACTGGCCGCAAAAGCCACCTTGTCACCCTGCGGCGAAATATCGACAGATGCCGGATCTCCGATGTCGTAGAACGTCTGCGTTATCCGTTTCGGAGCGCCTGGACGTTCAGGCGACCCGGCCTGCGCCCGGCCCAGAACGTACGCGCTCGCGGCCACCAGCAGGGCGGCAGCAACAAGGCCTGCGGTCTGCAGGGCGCGCCGTGCATTCCCCGGCGTTCCTTCGGGTGGCGGGGCCCGCACCCCCCGCGGCGCCCCCCGGCCGCCGCGGCCCCGCCACCCGAGACCGACAAGGTCGACCGCGATAGCCCCGAACTGCTCTGAATATCCAGATTACCGAGATCCACGATCAAATCTGCCGCCGACTGGTACCGCCGGGCGGTTTCCTTGGCCAACAATTTATTCGTAATGCGCTCAAGTTCCATCGGAACACCCGTCCGGACCGCCGTCAGCGGCTCCGGGTCGGCGTTCAGAATGCTGTAGACCACCGCCTGCTCGTAGTCGCCGCCAAACGGATTGCGGCCCGCAATCATCTCGTAGAGCGTCACGCCAAGCGCCCACAGGTCCGTGCGGCTGTCCACCTCCTCGCCACGCGCCTGCTCCGGGCTCATGTAGGCTACCGTCCCGAGCGTCGAGCCCATGCGCGTGAGTTTGGTCGATGCGGCGGTCTGCGCCAGGCCAAAATCCAGCACTTTTACGACACCTTTTGCCGTCAGCATGATGTTCGCGCTCTTGATGTCGCGATGCACAATGCCTTTTTCATGGGCCGCACCAAGCGCTGATGCGGCCTGCTGGGCAAGCTCAACAGCCTCTCTAAGCTTCAGCGGACCTTTCTTGATGCGCGCTTCGAGCGTCTCGCCATCAATGAACTCCATGGCAATGAACGGGCACGCGTTGTCGTTCCCGTTCCCGTGCACGGGTAGACCGTCTGCCTGGAGCGGATACGCCTCATCGATCTGGTAGATCTGCGCGATGTGGGCGTGGTTCAGCGCCGCCGCCGCCTTCGCCTCCCGATAGAATCGCGCGCGGTCGTCCTCGCTCGCCAGTGCGCTCGTCGGCAGCACCTTGAGCGCCACCGTGCGGTCCAACTTCGTGTCCCGCGCGCGGTATACGATGCCCATCCCGCCGCGCCCAAGCTCGGCTTCAATATGGTAGTGGGAAAGCGTCGTGCCGATCATTGTGTATATTTTTCCAGCCAGGCGACGTCGGCCACGTCCTGTGGCCGGCCCAAGGCTCGTTTATTGCGGATGAGCGTTGCCCGCCCGAGGACCGGGAACTCCAGATCCTGCATCTTGATCATCAGCCGGTCCGACCAGGCTTCATCAAAATTCTCAACACCCTCCAGACCCGTCAACAAATCAATCCGGCGCGGCTCAACCCCGATCTGAAGAACCAGGTCGTTGCCCTGGAAGTCGCCTACGGAAATCCCATCCATCGGAGCCCCGAACATTTTCAGGGCTTCCATTACCCGGTGAGCATTGTCCTCAGATGGTCGAACATATATATCGATGTCTCCCGTGGAGCGCGGATTTCCGTGGGCTGCCAGTGCGAACGCACCCACTACCAGGAAATCAACGTTCGCGGCGGACAATACGGACAACATGTCGCTGTAGTCTGGATTCAGCATTGAATTTCCCGGTCATGGTCCATGCATCCACAGTGATGGGCCAAACCATTGCCACGGCTTCCGACGCATCGAGAACCGGGGCGGAGGTCTGAACAGAGGCTTCTCCCAGTCGGGTCTTACGAACCGAGATCGTTGATCGGTCCATTGTCCGTGGAGAAACAGAATGCTTTGAGGTCATGTGCGCAATATAGACAAGGTCTGACTAGATAATCCGGAATCGCTACTGGCACATATCCATGCAATACAACCACCAACTGGTTGATTTTCAACCACTGACTGGTTGATATGCATTCCTGACAGAGCCACGACGTCTACATGGCGGAATCACGATTCCTCCGCCACCATGTTGCGCAAACGCCCAAGGTTCTCTTCGCGACCTGCCATGGACAGGAGCGGCTCCAGCTCGCCGAAGACCAGGTCCCAATCCATGGCGTCGCCGCTTCGCTGAATAATGCGCTGAAGGTCCCCCCAGTCGCGCAGCCTACCAGCCACCGTCTTGAGCACAGCCAGGTCAACCGCCGAGCAAATGCGCAGCGGCACGTCCAAGCCGTAATCCACGTCAACGGCCCGCTCCATCATGCGCTTCTCATACGGCGTAAAACCGATGGATATGTCGACCTGCTTCCCGCGGGGAGACCTCCCGAGATACATACGGCCGAGCAGAAACATGTCCCGCGTATCGTCAATACGCGATTCCAGATACGTCTCCAGCACGGTGAGGACATCCGGTTCGTTGCCCAGTTCGCAGAATATGGTCAGATCCACATCATCCGTGTGGCGGACCTCACCCCAGCGCTGGAGCGCGACACCGCCAATGAAACAGAACGTGATGCCCTTGTCATGCAACACCTTCTGCAGCGCGGCGGCCTCCTCGAATAGATATCCGGTCGGCTCATGCACGTAGTGCACGTAAGGGAGCTCGTCGAGCCACGCTTCATGTGTCCGGTTTTTCAGGTCGCGGACGCGCAACTCTTCCGCGCGGCGATAGCCCCACTCCCGGTCAATCTTCGATTTCAGGGTTTCGACATCCATGTCGTAATATAGACACCGAGCAGCATCTGATATAACCCACAAGCAGCGCGAAACCTCGCGATCACAATCATAAAACCACCCCGGATCAGCGTGTGGGGAGGTCGAATCCGGTGGTTCTCTGCCGAATTCTTTGTGGTGGTAGCGGGCATTTTGTTCGCACTGGCCATCAACACGTGGTGGATGAAGCCGAGACCCGGCAACGGGAGCGGGACTTTCTGGCCGACCTCCAGGGGGTTTACAAAGGCGTTCTGGACCTGGTCAAAGAGTTCAACGTCGAACTCAGGAGGTAAGACGTCAGAGCACCAGGATGCCGACGCTCATTGCCAGCATCAAGAATGCTGGCAGGGACTTCATGGCCGGATCCTTGACCTTGACGTGCATGGCAAGCGCACCCACCATGAGGGCTGCGACGACGCCTGCGGCTGGCGCTACAAGCTGGGGCATCCATAGCCCTGCAATGAAAGCCAGTGCCGCACCTACCTTGAGCAGGCCAACAATATAGAAGGCCATATCCGGCAAGCCGTAGGCGGCGAACTCTTCTTTCAGTGACGTGGCTTCAGCGCCCCGGTACGCCGTCGCTGAACCTGCGCGTACAAGCCAGACGTTGAGCAGCCCAAGGGCGATGATGATTTGAAGGACGGATGTTGTTGTAATTTCGGGCATGGATAATTTGCCATTGAGTGCTTCATGAATACAATATACACGTTCCTCACCGTCTGTTCGGTCGCGCAGGCGCACTTGGATTGCTGCTCGGGCTGTTCGTGCCTGTCGTTGCCCTTGTTGCCAGCACGGGACTTTGCCTCATAATGATCCTCGCAACAATTGTTCGCATCCGGATCCGGGACCCCTTCTACGCTATGATTCCAGCCATCATGTTGGCCATTATCAATGCCTACCTTGCGCTGGCGACGGCACGGAGCATCGAGTGTTTGTGATGTCACTCGTGGCAACCTCGTCGTAACACTTATTTGTATTCCTCTGCAACCATTTTTCGCAGGCGCGACAGACGTTCCGCCTCGTCATAGAGTGCCAATAGAGGTTTCAGTTCCCTGTAGATGAGGGGCCATTCCATGGTTTCTCCGCTTCGCTGTATGATGCGTTGAAT
>JAJCYR010000007.1 GCA_029262775.1 Bacteroidota bacterium | reverse complement strand
TATTCTTCGCCGAAAGTGAGTACGCAGGAGGGTTCAAGGCCAACGATGGTGAGCCCCTCGCGCGCAAGTGGGGCCAAGCGGTCGAGAGTTTCGCTGGCCATGCGGCGCGCGGCCTCGACAAGCCCCTTCGAAATGGCCGGGCGGCCGCAGCAGCCGTGCCCGGGGAGCACGACCTCAAACCCGGCGGCGTCGAGGACGCGCGTCGCAGCTCTTGCCACTTCCGGATAATGATAGGTATTGAACGTATCGTTGAAGAGCACGACCCGGGGGCGCTGGCCCGGCGAGGGGCGTGCACCGTCCGTGGGGCGCTCCGGGTCCGGGCTGGCGGAGTGCGTCGCATCTCCCCGAGTTTGGCCCTTTAAAGTAGTCAGATCCTGCGGGCCGAACGGATGCCGTGCAAAGGGCGGCAGTTCACGATCCCGGTGGATGCCGATCGTGCGCTCCATAAGGGCGCGCAGAAGCGGCACGCGGCCTGCCCGGTTGACGATCCCAGACAGCGGCCCGCTCAGTCGCCGCGCCTGCACCGCTGCGCCGGCGAAAAGGCGCGCCCTCAGTGGAACGCGATGTCGCTCATAGTGCTGCGCCAGGAATTCCACCTTGAGCGTGGCCATATCGACCGAGCTTGGACATTCGGCAGCGCAGGCCTTGCACTGGAGGCAGAGATCCATCGTTTCGTATAGGCGACGGTGCGTCATGCGGCCGGGCGGAAGGGCCCCCGAGAGCACGGCGCGCAGCGCGTTGGCCCGGCCGCGTGTCGAGTGCTCCTCCTCGCGCGTGGCCATGAAGCTCGGGCACATGGTCCCCGAATCGGTTTTGCGGCATACGCCCGCCCCGTTACACATTTCAATGGCCTGATCGATGCCTTCATCTTTCGACCAGTCGAGGTGCGTCTTGATCTGGCGCGCCTTGTAGGCAGCGCCGTAGCGCAGGTGCTCGGTCATGGGCGCGGCGCCCGTGATCATGCCCGGATTGAGCAGGCCACGGGGATCGAACGTGCGCTTGACGTCCTCGTAGAGGCCGTAGAGTTCGGGGCCAAAGAAGGCCCGGTTGAACGGGCTGCGGGCCCGGCCATCGCCGTGCTCGGACGACAGGGCGCCGCCGTAGCCGCGCAATTGCTCGACCGCAAAATGCATGATTTCCGGCATTTTGGCGAGCTCTTCGGCGCTTTTCGTGTTGACCATCGGGCGGATGTGGACGCATCCGGCGCTGGCGTGTGCGTAGTAGGCGATCTTGAAGCCGAGCCCCTGGCAGAAGCGGTCAATGCCAGCCACGTACGCCGACAGATGCTGGACCGGGACCGCCGCATCTTCAATAAATGGAATGGGCTTGTGGTCGCCGCGCACGCTCATCAGGAAGCCAAGCCCCATTTTTCGTACGTCCCAGACGTCCTGCTGCCCACGACGCGTCAGGACGGGCACGACGTGTGTTGCTCCCACTCCCTGCCGGGAGACGTAATCCTGAAGTGCCTCAATGCGAGCCGCCACCTCGTTTTCCGACGCCCCGGTATACTCCGTAATCAGGATACAGTGCGGACGACCTTCGGTGAACGTTTCGAGCTTCGCGCGCCACATGGGCTGCTTGCGACACATGGACATGCCGAGATTGTCGAGCAGCTCAACAGCGCTCGGGGCAGTCTCCAGAATGGCTTCGACGGCGGCCAGCCCGACCTCCAGGTTGTCAAAATGAACAATGCCGAGCCCGGTGATCCTCGGGATGTCAACGAGACCGAGAGTGATTTCCTCGAACACGGCGAGCGTGCCTTCGGAACCGCAGAGCAGCTGCGCCACGTTGAACCCGCTATTGAATCCTGTGGGCGGCGCGCCGTGGAACGAGATTTCGGGCACCGCCGGGCCCGCGCCACTGGGCGCTCCATCACCGGAGGCCGCGCCCGTCGCCCCGTCGCCTGTCGCCCCCACCAGCCGGTCCAGATTATACCCGCCGCACCGCCGCCAGTGGCGCGGTGTACCCCGGCGAACCACATCACCGCCCTCATCCACCAAGCGCGCCAGGCCCCGGTAAATACCCCCCTCGAGCCCATCCAAGATTTTTTTCTTCTCGAGTTCGGCAGCCGAAAGCGGCCCGAACTCTGCGCGCTGCCCATCGCTCAGCACGGCCCGGATACGTCGGACATGGTCGGCCGTCATCCCGTAGGCAATGGAGTGACTGCCGGTCGAGTTGTTCGCCACAATGCCGCCCATGGCCGCACGGTTTGAACTCGCAGGATCCGGTCCAAACATGAGCCCGTGCGGCCGCAAAAACCGGTTCAACCCATCGAGCACCACCCCCGGCTCGACCGTCACCTCGCGCCGCTCCTCGTCCACATCGAGGATGGCGTCCAGATGCCGCGTAAAATCGACCACAATAGCCTTGTTCACGGCCTGCCCGGCGAGGCTGCTGCCCGCCGAGCGCGGTAAAACGGCCACGCCGTGCTCCGCCGCGCACTCCATGACCGCCTGTACATCGTCCCAGTGCCGCGGAATGACCACTCCGTGCGGCATGACGCGGTATATACTGGCATCCGTCGCATAGAGCATGCGGTTGTATTCGTCGGAGCGCACCCGCCCCGGAAGCCGCTCCGCGAGCGCCCTCAGACACGCCTCCGCCGCCGTCCGGCGCCCAGCGGCCACGCCGGCCGCCGCCTGCACCGCCCCCATTACAGCACCTCCGCGAGCGCAGCCAGCAGCAAGCGCACGTTCTCCGGGCGGCTGTTGAAGCCCATGAGGCCCACGCGCCAGACTTTCCCCTTCAGCTCACCCAGCCCACCAGCGATTTCAATGTTGTAGCGCGCGAGCAGCTCACGCGCAACGGCGCCCGAATCCACACCGTCCGGCACGCAGACGGTCGTGAGCGAGGTCAGCCGATGCTCTGCATCTACATGACAAGAAAGCCCCATGTCGGCCAAGCCGTCCCAAAACATCTGCGCATTCCGGGCGTGGCGCTCCCAGCGCGCCTCGAGCCCTTCTTCGGCCACCAGACGAAGCGCCTCGCGCAGTCCGTAATTCATGTTGATGGGCGCCGTGTGGTGGTACGTCCGCTCCTTGCCCCAGTATTTCACAACGGCCGATACATCCAGGTACCAGTTCGGCACCTTGCTTCGCCGGGCCTCCAGCCGCTCCAGCGCCCTCGGCCCGAGGGTCAGCGGGCCCAGTCCCGGGGGACAGCTCAGGCATTTCTGGGTGCCGGAGTACGCCGCATCGACCAGCCATTCATCCAGGAACAGCGGCACCCCACCGAGGCTCGTGACCGTGTCAATGAGCAGCAGGCAGTCATTTGCCCGGCACAATTCGCCGACCCCTTCGAGCGGCTGCCGCGCGCCGGTCGATGTCTCGGCGTGGACCAGCATGAGTACGCGCGGGCGGTGGCGCTCGACGGCCTCCGCGAGCTCGTCGAGTGAAAATACGCCGCCCCAGGCCTTTTCCAGTCGATGCACGTCGGCGCCGTAGCGCGATGCCATGTCGACGAGGCGCTCGCCAAAATATCCGTTGACGCCAATAACGACGCTGTCCCCGGCCTCTACCGTGTTCACAACCGCCGCTTCCATGGCGGCGCTGCCCGTGCCCGACACCGGAATGGTGACCTGGTTGTCGGTCTGCCACGCGTAGCGGAGAAGCTCCTGCACCTCGCCCATGATGTCCAGAAACGCCGGATCGAGGTGCCCCACCTGCCGGTTCGAAAGCGCCCGCAACACGCGTGGATGCGCATTTGACGGCCCCGGGCCCAGCAGCAGCCGGGGCGGCGTATCGAGATCGGTCGTAGAAATGCGGTGGGTATCGTTGATCGTTGGCATAGGTGGAGTCTGTGCAGGATGGTGTGCGGGGGTGTGCCGAGCGTTCGGCGCCCCGGCCGGGCGAAGCCGTGCTGGCCCGGATGGCCCGGATGGCAAATCGAAACTGACTCGTAGATTATGGGTTGCGCAGCCGGAATTCCAGAGAAAAGATAGTGGCGCAGGGCGGACGAGGCGGATCGACACAGAGTTGGCTGCTATACATGACACAGATTTGGTTGCTATACACTATGCTCTCTGGGCCATACGAACCAAATGTCGCGATCCGGACTCGCAAAATCAGCGCATCTTGCTACCTGCCTATTACTTACGGGTTTTTACGAGCCCATTCGTTTATGTCCAGAATGTCGCAATCCCCTCTGCGATGACGCGAATAGCCCCAGGATGTCGCAAACTATAATTCGCGACATCTCGAAGCGAATTGCGTCAACTCGAGGGCAATCGCGATATCTCACGGGAGGTAGCCATCAAGCCTGATTTACGCTATTCCATTGTGCTGCATCGTGTTAAACGATTTACTAATACGTGAATCGCGGCATTCAGTTCGTATGGCCCAGAACTGATGATGAGGCGCTGCTCCCGCACACCTGGAGCTACCCAGAAAACTACCCAGAAGACTGCCCAGCAGACTACCCAGATATCTTCAAACTCCCGCCATGACACGGCGAAACTGCCCCGGAGATCATGGGTAGCAACGGTCCGCTCTCCTCGCATTTTCCGCGCACAGGACGTCCCGAACAGCATGTCCCGAATTGGCCCCTACACCCTCCACGAGATAGAATGCGGCCGTTTCCGCCTCGACGGCGGCGCCATGTTCGGCATTGTGCCCAAGCCCCTCTGGGAAAAAACCATCCCGGCCGACAGCCGCAACCGCATTCCGCTGAACACGCGCTGCCTGCTGCTGGAAGGCGACGGCAGGCTCATCCTGATTGACAACGGGATCGGCGACAAGTTCGATGACAAGTTCGCTGGCATTTACGGCGTCGACACATCGGTTGGATCGCTGGATGCATCGCTCGCTGCCGCCGGATTCGGGCGCGCCGATGTGACAGATGTCATTCTCACGCACCTGCACTTTGACCACTGCGGAGGATCGACCGTGAGGCGGGGCGATACGCTCGAAATTGCCTTTCCCGAAGCGACTTTCCATGTGCAGCGCGTGCACTGGGACTGGGCCGTCGCATCCAACGTGAGAGAAAAGGCCTCCTTTCTGGGCGAAAACCTGGAGCCGATTGGCGCCAGCGGTCAGCTCGCACTCATCGATGGCCGGCTCGACCTGTTTCCCGGCATTGAAGTGATTCCGGTCGATGGGCACACACGCGCCATGCAGCTTGTCCGCGTGCACGACGACGAGCGCTCGCTCCTCTATGTCGCCGATCTGCTGCCGACGCATGCCCACCTCTCGCCCGCCTGGAACATGGGCTACGACCTCTGGCCCATGACCACCATCGAGGAAAAAGCCCGGCTCCTGGATAGTGCCATTGCCGGCGGCTGGTCGCTCATGTTCGAACACGACCCGACCGTTGCTGTCGCCGACGTCGTCAGGGGCCGCCGCGGCCCGGAAATTGCGAATGCGCGGGGGGTGGAGGAACTGGGATGAAAGGAAAGATTTCGTCGACACTGGAGAAGATTCTTCAGAACCCAGAATCCCGCCCTCAGCCCCAGCGTGCTCTAACAGAGCCCGGACCACCCACGGTCCAACTCGACGGCAAAGTCGTACACGGTCCGACGAGTCGCACCAAGATCAACAGTACGTTAGCAGCGTGTTGAAAACCATCACACACCCTTCTGCGGCGGCGATGAACTGCCCTGCAAGGCAGACGCCCTGCATCCATCTTGATGACTGGCTCAAAACGGAGTGTGTTGCTGTCGTTAGCGTCCTCATTACCGGCCGCGATCTGGTATACACACTGGCGCAGGAGGTCCGGGCGCAGGAGGTCCGACTGAAATATTCAACCAGACTGGTTGGCCTGTTGCAACAAACCCCTGGTTGTTGACGTAGTTTTTCTGGAATCCAGAATAAAGCTGGAATAAACAGACAACGTCATGGGCATGGTACTGCGGTCGGAAGAACTGGTCTTGCTTGCTGTACTGCAACTGGGCGATAACGCCTACGGAGTCCGTATTCGCAGGTACCTCATGGAGCAGACGGGACAGAAATTCTCGTTTGCATCGGTCTATGAGCCTCTCGATCGGTTGACCGCA
>JAJCYR010000006.1 GCA_029262775.1 Bacteroidota bacterium | reverse complement strand
GGTCTTTTTTCACCCCCGGCCCTATTTTAAACATCCCCCAACAACCCCCTCAGGGGGGGGGGGGGCCCACCCCCCCCCCCCGCCCCTCATCATGGCGTTCGTGCGTCGCGCAGCAACGCGATGTGCGACACGGGCCGCGCTACTTCAGCACGACCATGGTCCGTGTGACGACCTCGTCTTTCGTCTGCAGGCGGTAGATATAGGTACCACCCGCCAGGTTCGATGCATCGAACTCTACAGCGTGACGTGCTGCCGGTACAACTCCGTCGAACAACGTCATGACTTCGCGTCCAAGCATGTCAAAGACCTGCAGCGTAACACGGCCCGACTGCTCCAGTTCATACTCGATCGTCGCCGTCCGGGCAAACGGGTTCGGGTAGTTCTGCAGCAGTGTTATGCGCGACGGTAGCACACCGCCGTCTTCCGTGTCGGTGGCAATACCATCCGCTTCGCCGCCACGACGAACTACGGTAGCAGTAGCCGGGGTCGTTGAATTATCCACGAGGATGTATTTATCGTAGGACCGTCCACCTATTTCATTGTCGTCCCCGATCCGACCATCGGCCTGGATGACAGCCCCGAAGACCAGACTGACCCGAGGATTGGCTTCGTCGATCACGACAAGCCGGTCCTTACCGGCCGGGGCTTCGTTGTCAAATCCATCAACGCCGAACTTGACAACGCCGCGATTGGCGTCGCCAGCTTTTTTCGAAATGGTCATGGTGAAGACGGAGTCGTCCTTCACCAGATCACCGTTTTCACCATCATCATGCAACTGCAATTCGGCAATCGAGCCCAGGTTGTCAGGCCCCCAGTCTTCCCACCCATTGGGAGACACGAACGGGCCGTTGGCAAAGATTGACGTGAATTTCGTCACGGGATCACCCGTCTGCGCATCCTGGGGAAGGAAGGTCGAATCTGTAAGAAAGTAGAATGCAGGGCGCGCGTCGACCTCAATGAACACGTCGGTGTCCGCTGAAAACACGTCATCGAATGAGACGTTCTCGAAGAACACCTCAGGCACAGACACCTCAATAAATCCTTCAGCGTTGGGCTGTCCTTCATCTCCTGTAAGCGAGACAACACGGTTGCCGGAAAATCCTTCCCATCCAATTATGGGATCAGCGCCCGGTTCGACATCATGCAGGACAAACTTGAATTCTGATGTCTTGGGCACAGGAACGTCCGTAACCTCGATCAACTTGAAGTAGACGTCCGGATCCAGAAAGTCCGAAGCCAATGTATCTGCCTCGCTGTCCCAGCCGTTGATATCGCCGCCAGCAACGGTCACCACATCCTCGTTCGGATCGAATCGTCCCTGTGCTATGGCAACGCCCATGTTGACACGGAACTCCAACAGGAAATTTGCGGTCTGCGATGTCGGGTCTACCCGGTTGAAGAAATCCACTGGTGCCTCGACCTCAATAGATCCATTGCCATCCCCGTCAGGTTCTGTCCCATTGACCGTTACCTCTCGGTTCGGATCATCTTCCCAGACATCTCCCCCACCAGCCGGCTTCAGTACGAACTTGAATCCGAGCGTAGCAGGGACAGTATCGAGCGTGTCACGGACCACCCCCGAGTAAATGTTGGCATTGTCCGGATCGACCGATAGCGTATCGGCTGTATTGTCCCATCCATTCATATCACCTGCCACGGTGACAGCGTCGGTCGCTGGATCGAACGTGCTGTTCGCAATAGGACCTGTCATGTCCACGCTGAACGTGATTTCCACGGCAGTCTGGGCCTCGGCCGTCGCTGAGAGCGACAGCAACAAAGCGAGCGCTGCCAGGCATCTGGTACCAATCTTCATGTTGCACCTCCTGTGTTGTACATATTGTGGTGTTTGTTAAAAAGTCGCACCGAGTGTCCACATCTGTGGGGTTCCCAACTCGCCAAAGTCCTGGAAGACGTAGTCGAAATGGGCCATTACATCGCGGGTTACCTGGTACTGAAGTCCAAATCCTCCCGTAAGTCCACCGTCATCAATTTCGTCTGAAAATGCCTGACGGTATCCTCCGCGGAGGAAGAAGAATTCCCTGAACGCATACTCAGCGCCGAAATTGGCACTCTCCGAATTGTCATTCGGATGCACCGCATCGATGGCGACGGTGACGCGTTGTGTTTCGCTGGCGACGGCATCAAATGCGACGCCGACGCGGAAACTGAGCGGCATGGGCCACTCGTTGGTCTCGAGGCTGGCTCCCAGCCTCGGATTATTGCCTTCAATATTGGGATCTATATCAATGGCACGGCGCAGGTCCTTGCCCGAGAGCTGCATGTCCGAGCCAAAATTCGTCATGGACATTCCAATGCGCAGATTGCGGTAGCCGGTATTGTAATACACGCCGAGATCCAGTCCGGTACCCGTAGCCTCTTCGTTCCAGATTTTCTGCCGTACATATTTGACGGTAGCGCCTGCCGAAAATCGATCCGTTACGTTCCGGGCCGCCGACACGCCGATGGAGATGTCCTGGGGCGTAAACGTTTCGCCCGTACCCTCCGGGTTGGATATGGTCGTTACCTCCATTTCACCGTAGTCCAGTACCATGATGTTGATACCGAGATGGGCAATCGGTGTCTTGAAACCGGCACTCATGTAGTAGAATTCCGAATCGATGAACCAATCGGAGCGAACAAAATCGACAGCTCCTTCACCTGATATCTGGGCCAATGTAGCCGGATTCCAGTGTACCACGTTTGGCCCTCCCTCAAGCGCCACCTGCGCACTGCCCATGGCCGCCGCACGGGCGTCCGTTGCAATATTCAGGAAGGGCGCCGCTGTGGTGGCCACCTTGTTCTGTCCTCTTGCAGGAAGCACAAAAATCACCATCAGCATGGCAATCGGAATAAGTCGGATGGGTTGCATCTTCATGGCTCCCTACTTGATCAATGCGATTTTACCGGTCTTCTCTCCGACTCCCGGTGCTTCGACGTGATAGAAATAAATGCCGTACGCCACGTCCAGATTGGCCCGCGTGCGTAAATCCCAACTGACCGTACCGTCGTCTATACCACTGTCGTGGTGCAGAATGCGCACAAGCTCTCCGCGGGCTGAATAAATCCGGATCGTGGCCTCACGCGGCAGGTGGATAAAGTCCACGCGACGCTCCCCGCGGCCGCTCGTGATGGTTGGCGCCAGCGGCCGCTCAAACGAAGCCGCCGCCACGTAGGGATTGGGCACCACCTTGATGCGGTCCAGCCCTGCAGCCGCGCTTGTATCGTCCACGCGCGAGGCGAATGTGCTGTAACGAAACCGGTCCTTCTCGCTGAATGGTTTGCGCGTCCCAATGGTGAACGTATCGCCTGCAGACGGGAAATTACCCTGGTCGGAGTCCACCCGCACCGCGAAGGTGGGCTGCAGGCCTTCCGCGCCCTGCTCGAAGATGAAAATAAAGTCCGTGGCGCTGTCAAAAAGGCCGTTAGGCTGCGCCTCGAAGAACACGAAGGGACTCGGACGGTCCTCCGTCAGGTTGAACACCGTAAAATTGGTCGGTGTAGCAACGGCCTGCGGACCTCGGGAGCCGAGCTGGAAGCCACCAATGGACTGTCCGTCGCCCGGAGCGCCAAAGCGGATTTCATAATCGAACGGCACAATGCTGCCCGTAAATCGCCACTGCGATACGTTCGTGGCGGCCACGAACAGCGGCACCATACCGGTCGTATCGGCCCAGCGCGTCCGGTCCAGGTCGCGCTGCGTCTTGTCGTTGTTGAATATGAGCCGCATACCATCGAATATGACCGCCTCGTTGTCGCTGATAAGCGCGTCCGTCACCACCTCGAAACCGCCCTGCTCCACGGAGAACGTGGAGGAGGACGTGCCCTCGCCAAACGTGACCGTGTATTCAGTATCTTCGGTCAGCATACGGGGATCCAATACCTCCACAAAGACCTCGCCCGTCGCGGGTCCTGCGATCTGCGTTACCGTTTCGGAGACACCTCCCCGCTGAAAGCCCAGCACGGGGGCATTGGGAACGATTTCCACCACGTTCAGATCGGTTTTCACCGTGCCGTCCTCCCGCACGGTGGCCGTCCGCGAATTCTCGGCCGGGAAGAAGGCATTGCTGCCGTGATCGTAGGCCGAAACCGCGTAGTAATAGGTGCGCCCGTTCTCGACGTCCGTATCGACAAACGAATGGGACAGGCCGGTGTCGTCACCGAGGTTGAACGGCACGCCACGAACGCGGCCCATCACGGTCGGATCGCCGAACCAAAGCCCGTTGATACCGTCATTCAGGTCGAACTGCGCGATCGGAGCCAGCAGGGACGGGTTCCCAAACACATCGGTGATGGGTCGGGGGTCCCGGAAAAAGGGGTCTGTACTCTTATAAATCCGGTAGCCCTGAAAGTCCTGACCCAATACGGGATCGATCGAAGATTCGGCACGTGAGTCCCAGAACAGCGTCACCTTGCCGTCTCCCGGCACGGCCGAGAGCACCGGCTTGTCGGGCGGCCGGGCGAAGTTGTAATTCCGGTCGTAGATCTCCTGAACCGTCTCCACATTGTTCGTGATGGTGGCCAGTTTCTGGGCAAAGTCCTCGCCGTTTCCAAATACGAGCGCCAGCGAAAAACGGTGTGTCTGGCCCGGAGCAAGGCGGAAGTACCCTGATCCGAAGATGAAGTCACCATCCACACCACCCTGGCTTTGCTGTGCCACGAGTTCCTCGTTGGTCGTAAAGAAGCCGGGCGTCATGGCCTCCCACAGGCGTTGATCGTCGTTCATGCGCAGGCCGCCGGGAGGCGTGAAGTAAAAGAAACTGGAAAGCCCAATCTGGTCCGTTTCGTTCACGTCTACCTCGTCGAAGTTGGGCTCTCCGCGTGTCGGAACGCCGTCGCCCTCACCGGCGTCGCCCGTGCCAGCAAGTCCATCGGCACCGACGTCATCCGTAAAAGAATCCCAATCCCCATCGTTGTCCACGCCGTCCTGGCCCGATTCGTCGATCATGGGGTTCAGCAGACCGTGCCGGACCGAGTCCTGGCGTGTTCCCGTGCGGCCCCGGATGTCCTCGGCAAATCCTACGTAATTCTTGAAGCGCACCGGCGGCAGCTCCTCTATTTCGCCCGAAAAATTCTGCTTCCGGCGCAGAAAATGCAGATCCTGGTCCTCATCGATCAGACCGTCCAGGTCATCGTCGATCAGATTCTTTTCGACCACCTCCTGCTGCCCGATCTGGGAGCGGATGATGGTACGGATTTCGTCGAGTTGCGTGCCGGCACCTACCGTGTACGAAACGCCCTGCGAACTGACCGTGATTTCACTGCCGTTGTCCGGAACGTAGACAATACTGCGCTTGAACGTGTCGGGGTCAATCAGCACCAGAGGATCTCCCGGCTGAATGTTGCGAGGCTGAAAGTCGTTGGGCGTGAACACGTTACCGACCCCTTCCAGGCCACCCATCACAAACGGGAAACCGTCAACGTCGCGTCCGGGCACCTCGAATGGATCGCCGTCGCCATCGTTGTCAATGCCGTCAAGCTCATTGCCCGGGCTTTCCATGAAGGCGTACCCGACAATACCCACGTTCTGCCCCTCGTTGCCTGTGAACGGAGGAGCATCGTACGAATACACAATCCGGTTGAGCTGGTCAAAGAATGCGAGGTCATCCTGCGAGTCACCGTCTCCACCGGCGAGCGTGCCGGCGGTCAGCCCAACGGCAAGGCGGGGGAACGTGACGGTGCCGGTATTGGTCACCTCGTAGATGAAAAAGAGGGCATCCTGTGCCAGAAACTGCGTCCATTGCAGACCGCGCATTTTCATGACGAGCCCGATTCCATCGCGCGATGCGTCGGTCGAGTCCGCCTGGAACGTCGGAAATCGGGATTGAACCTCCTTGTCCGACTGGTCATCCACCCAGAAATAGGACTCCAGGTCGGCGTTGAAAATGCCTCGTCCAAAGAAGCCGTTCCAAGGCGCGCGGCCAGTTTCTGGATCGATCCACGTGGGTTCGTCCGGCCAGCGCTCGGGCCACGTCGTGGGATCTGTCGAGATGGCCGGGCTTTCGTTGTTGTTTTCGTTACTGGCAAAGCCGGCCATGGGCTCAAAGCCCCAGAAAATCGATCGGTTTTCAGGATCGGTATTCGATCCCGCACGTGGGTGGCGTGGGGTGAGTGCCTTCACGATCAGTGTGTCGGCCGTGCCGTCACCGTTTGAATCCACGGGCACTTCAGCAGCAACGAGCGGAACCACATCCCCAATATAGAAGTCGCGCGAGCCTTTGGGCCAGTTGCCCCGTGTTTCGCCAACGCCTGCCAGCAGACCCGTATTGAAGAAGGTGATGGCAATCTGATTGCCGTCATGAATATTCTTTTTCTCGTTGTCCCGGCTGCCACGAAATTGCGAATCGAACAGGAATTGGGGCAGATTGGACCTGTCCTGGGCCGCGACATCAGAAGCCGGGCCCGCCAGCAGGAAGACAACGAGCAGGGAAATGCGTCCCATGATGGTAGTGCGTGCGTACATGGCTAAAAGCGGTAGGAAACGCCGACGGTGACGCGTCGGGGCTCGGAGAAAAAGTCGGGACGGGTGTACCAGCGGTTCAGGAAGGCCGGGTTGCCCTGGAAGGAGGCGGCATCGACCCGTTTCTGCAGGGAGTTGGTGGCGCGGCCCGTATCGCCAAACACGCCGAACTCATTCTTGCGATCAAACACGTTGTCGATCTTGGTGAAGATCTGGACGGTGGCATCGTTGATGTTGAACGTTTTGTCGGCGGTCAGGTCGACATCCCATGTGGTCGGCTTCTCTTCGCTGTTGAGCTGGATGGTCGTGGGCAGAATGACACCGGTCTGTTGCGTGGTCTGCACCGGCGAAAAGGGCAGCCCGGATCCAAAGGAGGAAATGATCCCGAACCCCCAATTCAGATTGTTATCGCGGTATACGACCTGCACACTGGCGGTATGCGTCTGGTCCCAGTCGAGGGGTACAATCTGCTGTTCACGCTCCTGTTTGGCCTGGGCCGCGTTGAACACAGCGGCCGGATCCGATGCATTTCCTTTGGCTACCTGGAACGTGTAGTCGGTGGTCACCGACAGATTGCCCGTGACCTGCTGGTTGAAGCGCAGGATCATGCCGCGGACGAATCCGAAGTCTGAATTCACGAATTTGCCATAGCGAGCCGACGTACCGGATATCAGGATGGGATCGGTAGCTGTACCCGCCAGGTCGTTGATATCGCGGAAGAAGGCAGTGATCTCGACGGTCGCACCGTCGGCCAGTCCCTGCTTGATCCCGATCTCCCCATTGATGGTCTTCTGCGGTTCCAGATCCGCGTTGCCAATCAGCCCAATCAGGCCGGAGCCGGACGTTCCCAGCCGGAAGAACGGATTGCGATACAACAACTCGAAGTTCGGGACCTGAAAAAACCAACCGTACGAGAAGTGAACCACACCCGTCTCTGAGATGGGAAAGGAAACACCGAGACGCGGACTGACCTGCGTCTTTGACGAGGCGCTCGTAAATACTTCACCGTCGGACAGCTCCTGCCGCCGCTCTTCAAACACGAAATCCGGGTTGGTTTCATCGGCGAAAATGGGGCCGTCGGAATCGAAGTAATCGAACCGAAGTCCGGCGTTGACAATCAGGCCGTCGAATTCGATTTTGTCTTGGATATAGGCGCTGAACTCGGTCGGCGTACGGTTGTAGGCGCCGTTGGTCACCAGCGCCCGCTCAAATTGATCTCCCACCGGAAACACAGCAGTGAACTGGTCCAGGAAATCCAGTTCATGCTGCCGGTATTCGAGACCCGCCTTGATCTGGTTGCGCTGATTCAACTGGCTCGTGACATCGAGTTTGCCGAGCCAGGTCTTCGTCTGCCGGCTGAAACGGCCATTGTCTGTTCCACCCACCCGGAAATTCGACGTAATGAGCCCGTCTGTGAATTCGATGTAGGTGTTGTCCAGAAAGCGATCGTCAAACGGGTCCTCGAACATCCTCGAGTCAAATTCCGACAGGGTTCGGGTGAAGCCCAGTTCGTAGAACGTCGTCGCCGAGACGGTATGGGTGAGCTTCAAAAAGCCGGTGAATGCGTCTTTCCGTTCGTCACGCCGCGCATCGGGCAGAAAAGCGGCGTCCTGTGTGCCCAGCCCCCCTTTGAACTCTTCGCGGCTTGCGATACCGGTGGCCGCAAGCTTCATGTTGCCGATTTTCCACGTGATCTTGGCCTGGCCCGAGGTTTTTTCGAATGGATTCAGCGCAACAAAGGAGCTGTCACCCGATCCGGCCTCATTGAGGAGGGCGACTCGACCTGTCGGGTCCAGACCCACATCTTCGGGCAGAAATACACGGCGTCCATATAGATGCCCATCGTTTGTAAAGTGCCGGATGGACGAGTTGAAAAACAAACGATTCCGTTTGATGGGACCGGACAGATCGGCCTCGATATTCTGGACGGCCGTTGCCGAAAAATCGTCAATGTTCGTGAACAGGTCATTGTTCGGAGACACGTAATCGCCCGCGAAGGCGCGGAGTCCCCCACTGAAATTATTCTGTCCATCCCGTGTGACAATGTTCACGATGCCACTCATGGCCTGGCCGAATTCGGCATTGAAGGCCCCGGTGACCACCTGCAGTTCTTCTACCATGTTGTTCTCAATGCTCACGCCGAGGCTGCCGTCGAAAACGTCTGTGACCGGCATACCATCTATCCAGTATCCGACCTCACCAATGCGCCCGCCGCGGAAGTGGCCGTCCACCACCCCGGCCTGCAGGGCAATCACATCCGCAAAATTCTCGACCGGGAGCGCGCGAATGTCCTCCCCACTGACAATGGCGGTCGTAGCTGTCAGGTCCTTCTGCACCACAGGACGTGTTGCCACAATGACGACTTCTTCCCCTTCGAACACTTCCTCGGCCAGGACGATGTCGAGTTCTGCCGTCAGACCCGCGTTCACCTCGACACCTGTAATCGTCTTCTGCGCAAAACCGACGAACGAAGCCACAATGTTGTAGGTACCTGGACTGACTCCAATTATGGTGTATTCGCCATCGAAATTCGTCGCCGTGCCCTTCGTCGTCCCCTCTATGAAGACGTTCACACCCGGTAGTGGCGTGCCAGACTCGGAGTCGGTAACCATCCCGGCAATTTTGCCCGTGGTCTGGGCGCGAAGAGGAGCGGCCACAAAAACGGTAAGGAGCGTGACCCAAGACAGGATCAACAGCGCCGTGCGTATAGGAGAGTGGTTCGTATTCATGCTTACAGCGCTATTCCTTCTCCGACAGTGCCGTTGGCCAGAGCCTGCGTGGACTGTCGGAGAATGAGCGTAGGAGAAAACACCGTATGTACGGTCCCGTTTGCGGTACCGGACATGCGGTTCATGAGCAGTTCAAACGCCCGTCCACCAATGTCATACATGGGTTGGCGGAGCGTGGTCAGCCCAACATATCGGGCAATCGGTAGATCATCGTAGCCCACGAGGTGCATGTCGGAGCCGACCGTCATACCAGACTCCTTGAGCGCTTCCAGCGCGCCCATAGCTTGGGCATCGGACGTGGCAAAAACGGCATCGGGCGGGTTGGGGGACGATAAAAGCGCTTTCATTCCGGCGTACCCCCCTTGTTCGTTGTATCCATCATTGAGTGGATGACTGTTCTCCACCACAAGGGACGGGTCAAGGGCGATACCATGCACACGCAGACGCGCTTCAAAACCCGCCAGGCGGTCACTCGCCGGCACCGACTCCCGGTTGGCCATCAGCAGACCGGGACGGCGAACTCCCCCTTGCGCAAAATGCTCGGCCGCCAGCATTCCGCCCTTTCGGTTGTCCGATGAAATGGAATCTACCGCGGGGTGATATCCGTCCACCAGCAGCAGGGGCTGCGTCGCCTTGCCAATGAGGGCTTCCAGTTCTCCGGAGATGGGCGCTGAAAAAACCAGGACCCCGGCCGAACGCCCCCTGTGGAGTGCCCGGTCGAGTTGCACGGCCATTTCATCGAGTGAGCGGGCCGAGAAAACGAGCAGATCGTATTCGGTTTCGGCCATTCGATCCTGCAGTCCGCGCAGCACTTCGGCAAAGAAGTAATTCGAGATCATGGGGATAACGGCCGAAACGACGTCCGTCCGTCGCCGTGCCAGGGAACGGGCCGACGCATGCGGCTGATACCCCAGCTCCTCCGCGACGGAAAGTACCATTTCACGCGTCGCGGGCGAGACGCGGTCGCTGGCATTGAACACCCTCGACACCGTGGCGATGGAAACGCCGGCTTTCGAGGCGATATCGTAGATCGTGAGGCCCAAGACAGTGTACGTGTAAGCGCTTACATGAGTGTGACCGTAAGGTTAATAAATGGAACTCAAAGGATCAAGTACATTCTGAAAGCGCTACCGGGCTGTGGGAGGGACCCCGCAGGCACAACCACCGTTCACGTGCCGTGTGAATACGGAACCCCCATACGGACTGAGTGACGCACAGACCGGCATCGCATTTGTCATGACGGGCGATCTGTTTCGAAACGTGCGGGCCCTCAAGCAGGTGCGCTCCCTCGCCGCTGACGGGCACACCGTGACGGTGCTCTCGCTCGCGGGAAGTGCGCCGCCACTGGCCCTCCCAAAGGGCGTGCGCGTCCGCACCATGCCCTTTCCTGCAGGCCGCGGCCCGCGTTGGTTTCTCGATGTACACCGGGGTATGCAGGATATGCTGTCCATGCTCGCGCCGCGCCATGTGCACGCCTCCGACCTCTATGTACTGCCTGCATGCGCCGGACGTGCCCGCTCAGACAACCTGCGCCTCACCTACGACGCACGAGAACTCTATCCGCACGTTGCATCGACCGCCAACAAACCCTGGGCCACCTGGTTTTGGCGAGCTCTTGAGGGGCACTACATCGGGCGCGTGGAGTCGGTGTTCACCGTGAGCGGTCGCATTGCCGACCACATGGCGCAGACGTACGGAATTCCGCGTCCGACGGTCATCTACAATGCGCCTGACCTCGCGCCTCGGCTGAAGAGCGGCGCAGAGCACCGCCCATTGGCACCGGACATCCGCAGCGCCCTCGGCCTTGATGCCGCCACGGCGCTCGTCGTTCACGTAGGTCAGATCCGCCGCGGCCGCGGCGTCGACACATTGGTTGGTGCACTTCCGCACATGCCTGGCGTGCAACTTGCCCTCTTGGGATACGGCCCCGAGCGGGACAGCATGCGCCGCCAGGCCGAAGCACAGGGAACCGCAGCGCGCCTGCATGTACTCGACCCCGTCTCTCCGTGGGACGTTCCTTCTTACATCCGGACGGCCACCGTAGGCGTAACACTTCTCGATGATTCGTGTCTCAACCACAAGTATGCCCTGCCAAACAAGCTTTTCGACTATTTCGCTGCCGGCTTGCCGGTGGTAGCTTCGGATCTTCCCGAAATCAAGGATGTACTCAGCCGTTTCGGCGCCGGCGTCACGACACCGTCTGGGGCCGACGTGCTCGGCCGAACCATCATCGGCGTCATACGGGATTCCGGACGGTTCAGGGACGGCTCCCGCGCCGCATCGAGCGTATTGAACTGGCGTGCCGTCGAAGCGGAATTCTGCGCTGCCTTCCAACCATGAACCTGATGAACCGACTCCTGCTTATTCTGGTCGCCAGTGTACTGGCCGTGTCGATGCCCGACGCCCGCGCCGTGGCCCAGATCCAGACTGATGAAAACAACCAGATTGTATGGCCGTCCTTCCCCGAAGCGGTGGAGCGCGCGGAAGAAAATGGAAAAATCCTGCTCATCGACGTCTGGTCAGCCCACTGCCCCTGGTGCAAAAAGCAGCAGACCCAGGTCTACACGCAGCCCAAATTGCAGGCATTGATGGCGCGGTACTTTGAAATCGGGCGTATCGACCTGGACAACAACACCGACACGGTTTCATTCCGGGGATACGAACTGACCCTCTCCGATCTGGCGGGTGGACTCGGCGCAACCGGAACGCCCACAACGGTTTTCCTCGAACCCTCAGGGGCGTACATTACGCGCCTCGCCGGATTTCACCCAGCTCCTGATTTTGCCAATGTGCTGGAGTTCATAGGGACCGAAGCCTTCCGCGACACGTCTTACGAAGATTTCCTGGCATCGAAAGGTAAGTAGGGCCTCAAGAAATTCAGGGGAGGAGCTCGATGGTGGGGTCCTTGATCCCGCATAAACGCTGGATTTCGAATTTCCAGGCACCCGCCCCGCGCATGCGCATGATAAGCCGCTCGTCAGGACCAAGCGAAACACGCAGCTCGTCGCCCTCCCACGAGACCGCCGTCACGTCCGAGAGGGGAATCACTTCCCTGTGGAACAGTCCGGTGATGACAATACGGTCGTGCAACAGCCGTGCCCGCCCAAAAAGCAGGGTCATTCCAGGAACACGTACGCGCGCACTCAAAATCACGATATATCCTCGTTACCGTTTCTGGTCATGGGACTCCGTCAATCGGTGGTACATATCAGGGCGACGATGACGCAGAAAGAGTTCTTTGGCGGGCGATACGGCGACGTGCGACAGGTCCAGGTCCGCGTACAGAATACCAGGCTCTCCTGACGGCGCTGTCGCAACGACCTGCCCCGTGGGTGAGGTTACGAACGATGCGCCAGAGAACGTCAGCACGTCTTCCTGTCCGACTCGGTTGCACAGCGCACAGAATATACCGTTCTGGAACGATGCCACCTGCAATTCGGCCTCGTAGACACCGTCGGGCCACTCGCCGGCTGCCCCCGCCTGCGGAATCACCACCACGTCGGCCCCCATCAGCGCCAACTCGCGCATGTATTCCGGGTAATGTCGGTCGTAACAGATGGCTACGCCAATACGGCCCGCGGCTGTGTCGTACACCTGCGGGCCTGTGGGCGATGGGTCGTAGTAGTCCTGCTCCCAAAACCCTTCGTAATGGGTAATGTGCATCATACGCGTCACGCCGAGGAGCGTACCGTCCGCATTGATCACGGGCGAACTGTCATAGGCCCGGTCGCCGTCACGCTCAAATACATTAAGCACAAGAACAACCCCCAACGCCTTCGCCAGTGCCCGAAAATACTCCGTCGTGGGCCCTGGAATGGGTTCGGAATATGCGAACCGGTCGCCCGACAGCCTGTGCTGCGGAAAAAATGGCAGGAAGGCCAGTTCCGGGAAGGCAATAAGCTGCGCGCCGGACCGGGCCGCCTCCCGCACGTGGGCCTCAGCAGCCAACAACGTGCTGTCGTAGGAGTCAGCAAGGGGTTGCTGAATCAGTGCAATTCGGATCAATGACTCGGGCTCTTGTGGTCGGGGTGGACTTCAGGATGACGGCACGGGGGTTGCACTCGAGGAGGGGCTGAAGGCGCCGACGGCAAGCGTCAGGGCGAACAGGACGGCAACGACTATCCCAGCTGCTTTGGCCGCTCTACGCGCACCGCTCTCCTCGGATCCCTCCTCAGGTGCCGGAGACCTCAAAACGACCTCGGCATACGTGGAATCGGACAGCTGCTGTACGTATTCCACACCAATTTCACCACTCACCTCCTTGCCCAGCCGCTCCAGCCAGTAAAGCCCAACCATTCGATCTGCCGGACTGTCGGAGCCCGAAAGTCGCTGGATGCTTCCTTTCATCTGCACGAACGACAGATCCCCGCGCTGCTCGGCGTTGACCGTGACGCGCATGAGCAGCTCGGAAAGCCGGCTCACGGGTACGTCGATGGAGTCCGGATAGGCATTACGAAGCACCTGCAGAGGAATATAGTCGGTCTGCACAAGCCCCAGCCGCTCGTTTGCAAGTGTGATCATGAAGTCCCCGTTGATCAGCACGGACGTGGCCACATCGAGCACGTGCACACGGGAACTGTCCGTGGTGAACGCTACCGTTTCCACTCGGGTCGATGCACCGCTCATTGCCGGATTCGCCACCGGGCGCGGCGCGCATCCTACGATGAGCAGACTCCAGATCAGCGTCAGGGCGAGCACACGGCGCGTATGTTGCATGGTCTTCATGTCCAAGCTATCGACCGGTTTGGTTTGGACTCAAGTGGGCCGCCGACGCAGCGGAGGATCCCTGGCGGGCTTCCACAATCCGGTCGCGTCCGAATTGGTCCGGAAGGCATCGAACATCGACATATCCGGCTTTCTCCAGGAGTGACGTCACGTCAGCGCCGCGGTCGGCGTGAATCTCGACGAACAGGCTGCCTCCGGCGTGGAGACGCTGCCGACCGAGCACGGCGAGGGCCCGGTAGAACACGAGCGCATCGCCGGCGGCAAACAGGGCGACATCCGGTTCGAAATCGACCACGCTGGGGTGGAGTAAGGCGCGTTCGCCATCATGGATGTAGGGTGGATTCGAGACGATCAGGTGGAATAGGGCCGGTTGAGACACTGGCTGCGACGGAGACCCTGCGTCCAGTACATCCCGCTGCAGAAACGTGACCCGGACCCCATGCCGCTCTGCATTCCGGCGTGCAAAGGTAAGCGCTTCCCTGCTCACATCCCACGCTTCAACGCAGATGTGCGGGCGCTCGGCGGCCAAGGTCACAGCGAGGCAGCCGCTGCCGGTACCGACATCGAGCACGGCCGCGTGTGCCGGCGCCGACGCCAGGCCGCCGAGCGCCCGCTCCGCCAACAGCTCCGTTTCCGGCCGTGGGATCAGTACACCCGGCCCCACGTGGAACATGCGCCGCAGGAAGGGCGCCTCACCGAGCACATACTGCAGCGGTTCCCCGGCGGCCCGGCGCCGGAGAAACCCCTCAAACACCTCCGTTTCCGTCGCCAGAGGCACGTCATCGAGAACGGCCAGCAACGCAGCCCCGTCCCGTCCCGATGCCGCCTCCAGCAGCCATCGCCCCTCGCGTTTCGCCATATCTCCGGCGACCGGGGCGAGCACCTGCGTCGCATCGACAAGCAACCTGCGGCGTGTACGTGGGTTCATGGGTCCATTCATATACTCGTTGCAACAACCCAGACTCCATGCCGATCCTCCCTCCACCCGCTTTGACTGAATGACTACAATCGATCAACTGCACGAACTGGGCCGCAACATGTGGTGGTCCTGGCATCCGGAAGCCATTGACCTGTTTCAGCGACTGAACCGGGATGCCTTCCGTGCCACGGGCAACAACCCGCTCATGGCATTGCGCGATGCCGACACACTGGTGCTTGAAGATCCCCAATATCAGTTCCAGGTCGATGTCGTGTACCGTACGTTCCGCGCGTACATGGATACCCCGGGGCCACGTGCAAAGGGTCCCCGGACCAGCTATTTCTGTATGGAATTCGGCCTGCACGAGAGCCTGCCCCTCTACAGCGGGGGCCTTGGCATCCTGGCAGGCGACCACACGAAGGCGGCCTCCGACGTGGGACTTCCTTTTACCGGCGTGGGGCTCTTCCTGCGGGACGGCTATTTTCGACAATATTTCGACGACAAGGGGCAGCAGTACGACGAATATCCGTCGATCGACGCTACGTTCCACCCCATGAAACCCGTTCGCGACGAGAACGGCCACGACATCACGGTCACGGTGCATTTCGCCGATCGGCCGGTTCACGTGCGCGCCTGGCGCGTCGAGGTCGGTCGGTCAACCCTGTATCTGCTCGATACGGACTTTGGCGCCAATCCCTACGACCTTCGCTTCACCACACGCCGCCTCTACCAGGGCGATCGTACGACGCGTATCCATCAGGAAATCATACTGGGCATCGCGGGACTGCGCATGCTGCGCCGACTCGGCATCGAGGCCGATGTCTACCACATGAATGAAGGGCACTGTGCCTTTCTCACGCTCGAAATGCTGCGCGAGCAGAAAATGGCCGGAAACGAGCAGGGCGCCGACGCCGTGCGGAAGGCCTGCGTGTTCACCACCCATACGCCCGTCATGGCGGGCCATGACCGCTTCGACGCGGGGCTGCTTTTGCACGAGCTGTCCACATTCCGCAATGAGTGGGGCGCGAGCGAACGCGACCTGCTCGCTCTCGGACGCGTCAACGCGGACGACCAGTCCGAACAGTTCACCATGACGGTGCTTGGCCTTCGCCTGGCCCGCACCTCAAACGGCGTCTCAAAACTCAACGGCGAAGTCGCGCGGCGGCAGTGGCAGCACATGTACCATACAGACAACCCGGCCGATGTACCCATCACGCATATCACGAACGGTGTGCACCTGCCCACATGGGCGGCGCCCGCATCGCGGACGTTCCTGAATGTGCATCTGGGAGACTGGCAGGCCGATCGCGACGACCCGGAAACGTGGGACAGGATCGACTCCGTGCCGGACATCGATCTCTGGGCCTACCGGCGGAAACTGCGCGGCAACCTGATCGACTTTGTCAACGACTACACGCACACACAGACGCTGCCGCAGTCACCGCGCCTCGATCCCTGCGCCCTTACCATCGGGTTTGCCCGGCGGTTCGCGACGTACAAGCGCGCACCGCTGCTCTTCCACGATTTTGAGCGCATTATGAGGCTCTTCGAGGACACCGAGCGGCCCATCCAGGTTATCTACGCCGGCAAGGCCCACCCGCAGGATGCCGGTGGCCAGCGCTTCATCCAGGAAATATTCGAATACACAAACCGGCCCGAATTCAATGGCCGCCTCGTGTTTCTGGAGAACTACAACATGGAAATCGGTCGCAAACTGATCTCGGGCTGCGATGTCTGGTTGAACAACCCGCGTCGGCCGTTTGAAGCCAGTGGCACGAGCGGCCAGAAAGTCGCCATTCACGGCGGACTCAACCTGTCCATTCTCGACGGCTGGTGGCCGGAAGGCCACGACGGAACCAACGGCTGGGCCATTGGCGAGGATGCGTCCCACGAATACAAGGACCCGGCCATCCAGGATCCAGAAGATGCCCTGCTGCTCTACGAGGTCCTCGAGCGCCATGTCATACCGACCTTTTACGATCTCAACGCCGACGGACTGCCGGAGAAGTGGATTACCATGATGCGCTCGGCCATGAAGCGCCTCACGTACCGGTTCTCCGCCCACCGCATGATCACAGATTATATCGAACGCATTTATACGCGCTGACAGGCTGTTAACAGGTCCTATTTTGCCCGATGTGGCTCAGACGAAAATCCGGTCTGAAATCAGGCGTTCGCTGCGGGCCCACGCGGTGAAGTCCTCGGCCAACTGGCGAAACTCCTCGAGCGCAAACAGTATGGGCTGTACGTGCCAGACCTCGTATTCCTGTGCGGTAACGGCTTCTATGCTGAAGGGCTTCACCTCTACGTCGTCAGAGAGCGCGTGGGCGAGCTCATTCGACGACGACATGATCCCCGCCCCGAAAACGCGTAGTCCCCGTGCTTCGCGAATGAGTCCGAACTCGATCGTGAACCAGTGCAGGCGCTCGAGCGCCGTGCGCTGTGCGCCGCGTGCCAGGAGTGCCGCGCGGCCGAACAGGTGGTAAAAGTCGGCTACGGCGGGCTCGGTCAGCATAGGCATGTGGCCGAACATGTCGTGGAAACAGTCGGGCGCCGGCGTGTAATCCAGTTCGTGCGCCTCCCGGATGTAATCTGTCGACGGAAATGTGCGCTCTGAAATGAGCTTGAAAAAATCCTGCTCGTGCAGGAGGCCCGGAATACGGGCCACGCGCCAACCCGTTGTGCGCTCCATCACAGCGCTCAGGTCGCGTAGCAGCGGTATGCCCTCTGGAGTCATTTCGAGCAGATCAATTCCCTGCAGGAATGCCTCGCCTGCCCGCCCCGGCAAGAGCTCCTTCTGCCGGTCGAAGAGCACCTTCCAATTGGCGTGCATGGGGCCGGTGTACTTTGGCGGCTCAATTTCACTGCCCACCGGAGAATGACCCGTCAGATACTGCGGTATGCACCGCGGATCCACACCCTTTTCTGCCGCCTTCTCATAGGCTGATTTGGGTTCCGCTGCGCTGGTATCCATGGCCTTTCTCCGCTCAACTGGTGATGAACGCCGTTAACCTTGCCTGTTACGCTTGGAATGCGGCAGAGTTCAGGCCATTCAGCGCCGCGCGTCCGGACGCCGTCAACCCATCCATCCAGCCAGCAGGAAGCCCAGGAAGCTCAGAGCCGCCATACCGGCCGCGTAGGGCATCTGCGTATTGATATGGTCCACGTGATCACTCGCCGCGGCCATGGAGGAGATGAGAGACGTGTCGGAAAGGGGCGACGCGTGGTCCCCGAATATGCCACCAGCCAGCACCGCACCCAACATGAGCGGGAGGTGGATACCCAGCCCCTCGGCCAGCGGCAGCGCAATGGGAATCAGGATGGCAAAACCCGTCCAGGACGACCCGAGCGTGAATGACACGAAGCATCCGATCAGAAATACGAGGGCTGGAATCCACCACACGGGCCACCCATCGCCCAGCAGTCCCACCACGTACGGGCCCATTTCAAGTGCCCGGCTGACCTGCCCGAGCGCAAAAGCGAGGGCAACCAGAAAAACCATGCCCACCATACCGCCCGAGCCCTTGAGCACCAATGCCATGGAGTCGACCGGCTTCATGAGTACGCCCCCGTCGCGGGCCGAGCCGGGCAGCGCGAACAGGATCATTCCCACGGCTACCGACGCGGCTACCGCCCAGAGCGCGGAAGTGGAGCCGCTCCCCTGCATGATCTGGCCATCTCCCGTCACGTACAGACCGAACACGATCATGCCGATCATGACCCCGATGGGAATGAGCAGGTTGCGTGCCCGTTCCGGTGCGTTCACGAGCGGAACGAGCCCGACCACTTCGTCCGCCACGAGCGGAACGGCGCCTTCGCGGAGCAACGCGCCCGTCGTTTCGGCCCGGATCTCCGCCTTCTTCATGGCTCCGAAGCCCCAGCCCGAAAGGGCGGTGAACAGCCCGAAGGCAATCGAGAGGAGCGCATAGAAATTGAACAACAGCGATTCAGCGAGCAGTCCCACGCTGCCCGCTGCCAGCCCCTGGGCAGCCAACAGGCCCAGCACATAGGCACCCCAACCGTTCAGTGGAATGGTCATGCAGACCGAGGCGCTCGTCACATCGGCATACCAGGCCAGCTTCTCGCGCGGTATCCGGAGCCGGTCGAACAGGGGCCGGTTGATGGCGCCCACGGCCAGACACGTGATACTCGATTCCACGAAAATCACCATGCCCGTCGACCAGGCCAGGAGCTCCGCTCCGCGACGGGTCTGACCCCATCCCCGCTTTTGCGCCCATGCAATAAACCCGGCGACGCCGCCGGACGCCTGCACCAGCGCAATCAGCCCGCCCACCAGCATGCTGAAGAGCAGGATGCTCGTGTTGCTGCGGTCGGTGAACACGGTTACCAGTTGGCTCATGAGCTCCTGCAGACCCAGAATCGGGTTCCCGCCCACCAGAATGGTCGTTCCGAGCCATAAGCCGGTGAGCAGCGAGAGGTACACCTCGCGCGACCACAGGGCCAATACAATGGCCACGACGGGTGGTAGCAATACAATCCAATCCATGGGGATACAGCTGGTGGCACATCAAAAATGGTCGTCCAATGTACATGTTGTGCAGCATGCACGCACCCAAACCAGTGTTCAGTCGTACAAGCGCGTCTTCACGCGCCCCTCCAACCCATGCGCCGCTATTCGAAACATTTCGACTCTGCCTCCGATTTCACTCGACAAATGGTCGATGAGTTCAATTCGGGCGAGCTTCCCACCACCATCCGGCGCGACCTCAAGGAAACGTGGGATTTCTATCTTGATTCCGAGGAGCGGCGTGAACTGGCCGCCATGAACCGGTTCAAGCGCGGCGTCTACTCGACCGGATACCTGTTTCGTGGGCTGTTCCTGAAGCTCACGCCACTGAGACGCGCGTTTCTGCTCTTTTCCATATATCTGATGTGGATTGGACTTCCGGACAATGCGCTCCAGACCGTCTCGGGCTTTGCCCTCGTGCTCTTCGTCCTTGGCCTCGAACTCAAGGACAAGCTCCTGGCGCGCGACGAGTTGGAAGCCGGACGAGCCGTGCAACTGGCCCTCATGCCTTCGCGCCTCCCCGAGCTCCCGGGATGGGACGTCTGGATGTACACGACGCCGGCCAATGACGTGGGCGGTGATCTGATTGACCACATGATGCACGGTCCCGACCGGTTGACCCTGGCGCTCGGCGACGTTGCCGGTAAAGGCCTGCCCGCCGCCCTCATGGCCGCCCGGCTGCAAGCCACGCTCCGCGCCCTTCTGCCAGACACGGACGATCCCGGTCGGCTCATGGACACCCTCAACCGGGTGGTGTGCCGGGATGGACTTCCGAGCAAGTTCGCCTCCATGGTCGTACTCGACGTGGCATCGGGCGGCTCCGATGTCCATGCGGTGAATGCCGGTCACCTGCCACCCATTCACGTCCACCAGGATGGATACACGTCCCTCGGCAAGGGCGGACCGGCCGTAGGTCTGCTGCCCAGCGCCAGCTTCGCATCGACCCGTGTCACGCTCCGTGTGGACGATCTGCTCGTGGTCTGCTCCGATGGCGTAACCGAGGCGCGCAATGAACTGGGAGATTTCTTCGGGGATGAGCGCTTTCTCGAACGGATCCATCGCGTACACGGACTGTCGGCACACGATGTCGGCGAGCGTATTCTGCGAGCCGTGCACGATTTCATGGGAGCAGCGCGCCCGAGCGACGACCTGTCTCTCGTGATCTTGAGGAAAACGGCATGAGATCCTCCATTACACGGTTTTCATCGGGCCGTCCCTGGGAGGCGGTCGTAGGCTACTGCCGCGCTGTCCGGGCGGGTGACTGGATCCATGTGGCCGGTACGACCGCCGTCGATGAGGAGGGCAACGTGTTGTTTCCTGGAGATGCGGCGGCCCAGACCCGCGCTATCCTTGGAACGATTGAACGGGCGCTGGCCGATGCCGGTGCCGTGCTCGAACAGGTTGTCCGGACACGGATGTTTGTGGTCGATATCGGACAGTGGGAAGCGATTGGGCGCGAGCACGGCCGCGTTTTCGGAGACATTCGTCCGGCTGCGACGATGGTAGAGGTCGCGGCCTTGATTGACCCCGGCCTGCTCGTGGAAATAGAAGCCGTGGCATATATTGGGCCGTGACTGGCGTGACGTTCGGTGAGATCGTATATTTCCCGGCCGTGGTGTGCAGTACCCTGACAGGTAGTGTACAATGTGATGCAGTGCCCAACGAGTAGTACCATTCCAAATTCACCCCCCCCAACACCCATAGCACAGCTGCATGAGTTCACCCTTATTTCGGTATGATTCCGAAACGTGTACCTACGTGCCCGTTGAATTGAGCCATAGCCGATATGTCGTGCGCGTCGTGTTGGCTGGGCTCGTCATCGGGATGGCATCGCTGTTTGCTCTGGACCAGGTGGCTTCCACGCCCGAGGAACTGGCACTCGAAAACGAAAATGAGGTATTGCGCACCCAACTCGCGGATGTGGACTCCCGGCTTGATCTGCTGGTAGGTGATCTGTCCGAGCTGAAGGAGCATGACGCCGAGCTCTACCGAACGCTGTTTGCCGTAGACGTCATGTCGAGCGATGTGCTCCAGGTCGGAACGGGTGGTACAGAAGCCTATCCGGAGTTTGGTGGATTCCGTTCGGAGACACGACGTCTGCTGGTTTCAACCGCCAGTCGTCTGGACCAGGTGGAGCGACAGTTGTCCCTGCAGAACGAAAGCTATCGCGAACTTTCCACACTGGCCTCCGAGTACGACAAACGGCTGGCCGAAATGCCAGCCATTCTCCCTGTCAATGGCCCCATCACATCCGGCTTCGGCATGCGGACGCACCCAGTGCTCAAGGTCAAACGCCTACACGGGGGTCTCGATTTCAATGCCCCCCGTGGAACGCCTGTGCATGCCACGGGTGACGGCGTCATTGTTCGGGTCGGGACGTCGGCCGGGTACGGACGATTTGTGAAAATACGGCATGAAACGGCCGGCCTGACAACGGTCTACGGCCACCTTTCGCGCGTGCCTCGTGAAATCCGGCCCGGCATATCTATTGGCCGCGGAGATGTAATCGGATTCAGCGGTGACACCGGATTGGCCAATGCGCCCCATTTGCACTACGAAGTGCAGGACCTGGAGGGCCGGTCACTGAATCCCATCTATTTCTTTGCACCAAGCATGACACCCGATGAGTACGAACGTCTGGTGAAGCTGGCCGAGAGCACGACACTGATGTTCGATTAGTCGCCTTGCTTTTGTCTGCGCCGCGGCCTATTGTCCGTGGAAATGTCACTGTGAACTGTTCGTCTGCATTACATGTATTGGACGCTGGAATTAGCCTCGCATCTTGAGGACGCACCATGGCCCGCCACTCGGGAGGAGTTGATCGACTATGCAGAGCGGACAGGTGCACCGCTGGAAGTGGTCGAAAACCTGGAAGTCATGGAAGACGATGGCGAGCCCTACGAAAGCATAGAGGAGGTGTGGCCGGATTTCCCGACGCAGGACGAGGACTTCTTTTTCGAAGACGAATAGGAATCGCGACGCGTGTCGGACGCGACGCGCTTGTCATGCTTGTCATGCACCGCTGCGGGGCCCGGTCATCATACCTCTTTTTTGTGGTACTGTGCCTGTTTGCCACCGCCCCGCGTGTGCACGCCCAGAAAATATCTGAGAGTGAACGTCCTCTCATCACGGTTGTGCGCATTGCCGGCAACCCCGTATTCTCCCGCGAACAGCTCGAACTATATGTACGAACGAGTACCAACCGGCGTATTCTGAATATTCCCGGTGCCACGTGGTGGCGCTGGATTTACCAGTTTGGTGCGGAAACACTGAACGGAGGATCCGTAGGGCGCGTGTTCATGGCCACGGGAGAGCCCCCGGCTTTTCTTGACTCCACGGCAGTGGCAGCAGACGTGGAGCAACTCCGACTTTTTTATCTCCGGGAAGGATACCGTGACGCCACCGTCTCCTTCGACGTGACGCCGCCATCGGACCTGAATCGGGTACAGGTGACCTTCAACATTGAGGCGGGAGAGGCGACCTTCCTCCGGAATGTGGCTTACGAGGGGCTGGACAGCCTGACTACGAACGAGCGGAAGCAGATGCTCGAAGAATCCCTCTTCCGGGCGAGACTGGGCCCCTCATCGGTTTCTCATCTGCAGTTGCAACCCGATGGAGAACGCTATTCCGAGCCGCTTTTGCTGGAAGAGGGGCGCCGGTTACTGGGCTTCCTCCGTAATCACGGATTTGCCAATGCCACGCGCGGAGGCATCCATGCCGTGGTGTACCCCATACAGCCCGACTCCTTCGACGTCACGTTTGCTGTCGACCTCGGTGAGCGCTTTCTGTTCGGCGACGTGTTCATGACCGTGGAAGGACCGGATCCGACGGCTTCCGAACGGGCCGATTCGACCTTTCTTCCGTCGACCAACCCCGAGACCGGAGGTGGAATGCTGCGAGCCTCGTTCTCGGACGAACCCCGCCTGAAATTCAGCCTCCTGGAACGAACCCTGCAGTTTCGCCCGGGCGATGTGTTCGATCAAAGTCGGCTGATTGCGACAAAAAGACGTCTCGATGCCACGGGTGTATTTTCGTTCACCGACCTGTTGGAATCGACGCCAGACACGACCGTAACGACGGGAATGCCCCGACGTGTACATTTTTACACCTTGCGTCCGCGGGTCCGCCACCAGATACGGTTCGAGACGTTCATGTTGCAGCGAAGTGGCGCACTCGCCGACTCGGACAATGAACTCGGTGCCGGACTTGGCGTGACCTATTCCAATCTGAACCTGTTCGGAGGCGGCGAAGCTTTCCGGGTGCGCGCAACAGGAAGCATTTCGGCCGATTTGGCAGGACTCGGCGGCTTTACATCTGCCCAGTGGGAAGTCAACACGTCCCTGTCCTGGCCCTATTTGACCTTTCCCATGGGCCGCTTTGACCGGCTCTCCTCGCTCTATGACGCCCGCAGCCAATTCAGCATCACCTTTCTGGCGGCGCGGCGCGACGCCCTGCGCCTCATTCTGCGCGGGCGTGGCGGGGCATCGTACCGGTTCGAACTGCGCCATACCGAGTCGCTGACGTCGTTCGTCGACCTTCTCGACATCACGCTTTCCAATCCGGATACCCTCAACGGGTTCAACGACATCTTCCTGACCGACATTTTGAATGCGGTCGATGACCAGGTTCAGCGTGCCCAGATCATTGAGGACTACACCCGCCCCCAATTCAACAACGCGCTGCGCTACACCATCCGGTCCATGACGACGGACCCGTTCCGGCGCACACCCGGACACTCCCGAGAAGCGTCCATCGAGATTGGCGGCAACATGGGGTATCTGCTGGACCGATTCGTGTTCACACCGTCTGAACTGGAGGGCTCGCTTCCGGGTCTCGGCCTGTTTGGTGGTGGATCCGAAGCCCGACTCATCTACCGGCAGTACGTACGCACGTCCACCGATATCCGCTCCTACCGCCCTGTCGGACGGCGCAGCATTCTGGCCCTGCGGGCAAATGTTGGCGCGGCCCACCCCGTGGGCCGCGCCAACATCATTCCCTTCGACCGGCGCTTCTACGCTGGAGGTGCCAGCAGCGTCCGCGCGTGGGGGCTCCGCGAACTCGGACCGGGTGCAGCCACGTTCGAGACGGAAGGAGATTCCCTCTCGACGGAGGGTACCAATATTCTGGGTGGCGAAATCAAGCTGGAGGGAAGCGCCGAATTGAGGCTGACTGCGCTCCAGAACTTCATGGAAGCGCGCTGGATTGTAGCACTCTTCGCAGACGCGGGAAATGTCTGGACGGGTCCGCGTAATCCAGGTGCCAGTGACGGTCAGTTCCGGCTACGCACGTTCGCAGGTGAGGTGGGCGTTGGCGCCGGCTTCGGTCTACGACTTGCCTGGGACTTCCTCATTGTCCGGCTCGACACGGCCTATAAAGTTCACGATCCCCGACGCCAGGGCGAATTCCTGCCCGACAACTTCAACGAACCCGTATTTCAGTTCGGTATCGGACATACCTTTTAATCCAACCAAACCCCATGCAATCTGCCATCAGGAAGGGCGCCGTACTGACGCTGGATATTGAGAAATTTGCCGACCGGGGCAAATCCCTGTGCCGCCGGGACGGCTACGTGATTTTCGTCCCTGGGGCCGTTCCCGGGGATACCGTCAAAGTACGTGTCTACAAGCGCCGCAAGAAATTTGCCGAGGCTGCCATTCTGGAAGTCGTGACCCCCAGCCCCATGCGCGTCGCGCCCAGGTGCCGGTATGCGTCCAGTTGCGGTGGATGCAAGTGGCAGCACGTGGACTACAGGGCCCAACTCGATGCCAAGACGCAGTCGGTGCGGGAAGCGTTCGAACATGCGGGCGGATTCGACTCCGTCAACGTACGGCCTGCCATCGGGGCCGACGACGTGTACTACTACCGCAATAAAATGGAGTTCAGCTTCAGCGCCATGCGCTGGCTGACACCGGAGGAAATCTCTTCTGGAGAACAATACGATACGTCGTTTGCCCTCGGACTGCATGCCCCCGGCAATTTTGCCAAGGTCATTGATCTGGAGGAGTGTCACCTGCAGTCGGAGCGGAGCAGCCGCATCGTGAACGAAATCCGGACGTTCGTAAAAGAGCACGAGTGGTCAGTGTGGCACGTCCGCCGGCAGCAGGGATACCTGAAGCACCTCGTCATCCGCGAAGCCGCCCACACGGACGACCTCATGATCAACCTCGTGACCGATCACTGGAGCGAGGAGCGTATGGCACAATTTTCTGCTTTTCTGAAGAAGACATTTCCCGATGTCACCACGCTCGTGAACACCATCAACAGTGGTGTGGCGCAGACAGCGTTCGGCGAAGAAATGCACACGGTTTTCGGCACTGGAACCATCCACGACCGGATTGGAGACGCAACGTTTGAGGTCGCATCGAATGCCTTCTTCCAGACCAATACGAAGCAGGCTCTGGTGCTGTACGAAACGGTCCGGGAAGCGGCCCACTTCTCGCCCACCGACCTGGTCTATGACCTTTACGCGGGCGCCGGGACCATATCCATCCATGTCGCGCCGCACGTGAAACATGTCATCGGCGTCGAACTCATTGAGGAAGCGGTCGAAAATGCCCGGCGAAATGCGGTAGCAAATGGCATCGAAAACGTAACGTTCGAAACGGGTGACATGCTGGCCCTGTTCAATCCCACCTTCACCGCCCGGCACGGGAAACCGGATGTCCTGATTGTCGATCCTCCGCGGGCCGGCCTGCACTCGAAAGTAGTGGCTCAGATTGCAGAACTGGCACCCGAGCGGTTCATCTACGTGAGTTGCAATCCGCTCTCCCAGGCCCGCGACCTGGCCCTGCTACGCGACACGTACGATCTGGGCTACGTGCAGGCGGTTGACCTCTTCCCACACACGCATCATGTGGAATCGGTCGCAAAATTGACGCTGAAAAAGACATGAGCACGTCGCTTGACCGGGGCCCGGTCGCCGTCACGGGGGGCACCGGATTTGTCGGCAGCCACCTGGTCGAACACCTTCTGGCGCGCGGTTACACGGATATCCGGTGCCTGGTCCGCAGTGACTCCCGGTGGCTCGCGGGCCTGCCGGTTACGTTCGTAACAGGAGACATGAACGACGCTGCAGCGCTCCGAACGCTGCTTGGCGGCGCGGAGCGGGTTTTCCATGTGGCGGCGCTCACGCGCTCGCGCTCGTGGAAAGACTTTCGCAGGGCGAATGTGGAGGGCACGGAAAACCTGCTCCGCGCCGCAATTGAAGTATGCCCGGACGTTCGGCAGATCGTACTCACCAGCAGCCTGGCCGCCGTGGGACGCTCTGACGTGGCCATACCCGACGAAACGGCCCCGCTCCACCCGGTTTCCATGTATGGACGCAGTAAAATGGAAATGGAGCGCGCCGCTGAGGCCTTCGCGGACCGATTACCCATCGCCATCGTTCGCCCTCCCGCCGTGTACGGGCCGCGCGAGACGGACATTTTCTCGTTCATTCAGACACTTTCGAAAGGCGTCTGCCCCATCGTGGGACGCGGCGTCGAGCCAGCGCTCAGCCTGATTTACGTAGCCGACCTCGTGGCAGGAATGGTCGGTGCGGCGGAGAGCGGAGCATCGACCGGGAAAACCTGGTTTCTGGGAAGTCCGGAGGCCTATTCGTGGCACCAGGTCCGCGACGCGGTATGCCAGGCGCTGGGCCGTCGCGTGCTGACCCTGCACGTAAGTCGGGCGGCGGTACCGCTCGTGGGGGTGCTCTCGGAATGGGCAGGACGCCTGGCTGGGACCTATCCGCCGCTGAACCGGGAAAAGGCCATGGAAATCCTCCACGCGGCCACTATGTGCAGCAGTGAAAAAGCCCTCCGGCAGCTCGGCTTCCGGCCACAGGTGCCGCTCGCCGACGGCATGCGCATGACAGTGGACTGGTACCGCGAAAATGGTTGGCTTCCGTCGTGATGCGGGCGGATCCTGCCGCGCCTTCGATCGTTTCCCCGACACTTTCAAACGACCCCGTACCGTTCCCGTGAGTACCCTTGGCTTCAACACCGGCTATATCGAAGAATTGTATCGTCAGTACCTGGACGATCCCAACAGCGTAGGCGAGGCCTGGCAGGAATTTTTTCAGGATTACAAGCCCGGACAGGGATTTGTAGCGGCGGAATCTGCCCGTCTGGCCTCGCAGCGGCCCACCGAGGAGTCGGCGACCGTAGATGCCACTCCGGCGGCACCCGACCGGACCGTACCGGCGAAAAAGGCGGCAGTGAAGGCTTCCGGGGACGAGACGGTGGAAGATGCGGAGGAAAAAGCGCTCCGCGGCGCCCAGAGCAAGATCGTGGAGAACATGGAGGAGAGCCTTCAGGTCCCCACGGCCACCTCCGTTCGCACGGTGCCCGTGAAACTCATGGCCGAGAACCGGGCGCTCATCAACGAGCACCAGCACTATATGGGCGGTGACAAGGTGTCGTTTACGCACATCATCGCCTTCGCCATCGTGCGCGCCATACGGGATGTGCCAGCGATGAATACCTCCTTCCGCAGGCATACCGATGGCACGCCCCATGTCGTGACGCCGGATCATGTGAACCTCGGCCTGGCCATAGATATCGAAAAACGGGGCCGCCGCTCTCTCGTCGTCCCGAACATCAAGGGCGCCGAGGAGATGAATTTCGCACAGCTCCTCGGGACGTACAATGACCTGGTGCGCCGCGCCCGCGACGGCAAACTGGATTTGAACGACTTCATGGGGACCACCATCTCCATTACCAACCCGGGCATGATCGGGACCGGACTGAGTGTGCCGAGGCTCATGCCGCAGCAGGGACTGATTGTGGGTATCGGGTCCATCGGGTACCCTACCGAATTCTACGCGTTCTCGCCGGCTGTGATGGGCAAGACCGGCGTATCGCAGGTCATGACGCTCACTTCTACCTATGACCACCGTGTCATCCAGGGCGCCGAATCCGGTGCGTTCCTGGCGCGCCTTGAGGAACTTCTTCGCGGCGAGCATGACTTTTACGAAGAAATCTTTGCCAACCTGGGCATTCATTCCGCTCCGTGGACACTGACGACAGATTCCACACCCGGTATGGTGCGGGACACGCTCTCCGACCAGGATATGATCCAGAAGCAGGCGGCGGTTCTGCAGCTCATCCGGGCCTACCGTGTGCGTGGTCATCTGCAGGCCGACGTGAACCCGCTCGGTTACGAGTGGATGTACCACAAGGAACTGGATCCGGCCACCTACAGCTTGACCATCTGGGATTTGGATCGCGAGTTTGTCACGGGAGGCCTTTCGAGCTCGGATATCCTTCCGCTGCGTACCATTCTGAATATCCTGCGCCGCTCCTACACGCGTCGTATCGGCATTGAGTTCATGCACATCTCCGATCCGGACGAGAAGCGCTGGATCCAGGACCGGATTGAACCCAACGGGTCGGAGTTTACCGTTTCGGATGCCGAGAAGCGCCGCATGCTTGAAAAATTGAATGCAGCCGAGGCCTTCGAGACCTTCCTGCACACGAAATACATTGGCCACAAGCGGTTTTCGCTCGAGGGATCCGAAACCGTGATTCCCATGCTGGACCGGATTCTCTCGGATTCGGCGGAAAAGGGCGTACAGGAAGTCGTCATGGGCATGGCCCACCGCGGACGATTGAACGTCCTGGCAAACATCCTCGAAAAACCCTACGAAGTTATTTTTTCGGAGTTCGAAGGGAGCCTTGACCCCACGACGACGCAGGGGTCGGGCGACGTCAAGTACCATCTGGGGGCGAAGGGAGAGCACCGCAGCCCCAGTGGCGACACCATCAACGTGCATTTGGCATCGAATCCGAGCCACCTCGAGGCCGTCGGTCCAGTTGTGGAAGGTATGGTCCGCGCCAAACAGGAAGCGCGCATTGAAAAACGTACATCGGCAACCGCCTGGGGCGACTACCTCGACTCCATTATCCCGATCCTGATCCATGGCGATGCAGCCTTCGCTGGTCAGGGTGTCGTTGCCGAAACGCTGCATCTGAGTCAACTGCCAGGGTACCTGACGGGCGGCACGATTCACGTCGTGATCAACAACCAGATCGGATTTACCACGGGCCCCGCCCACGCGCGCTCGTCCACATACGCCACCGACAGTGCGCGCATGATCCAGGCACCCATTTTCCATGTCAATGGAGATGATCCCGAAGCTTGTGTACGTGTGGCTCGCCTGGCATTCGAATACCGGCATAAGTTCAACAAGGATGTGGTTATCGACATGCTCTGCTACCGGGTTCGGGGGCACAATGAGGGCGATGAGCCAACCTATACGCAGCCCATGCTCTACCGCCGGATCGAAGAAAAGCGATCTCCGCGGAAAATGTACACGGAGCTGCTCCTGCGCCGAGGCGACATGACGCCGGAAGAGGCCGAGCAGATGCTGGAAGACTTCCGCTCACGCCTTCAAGATGCCTTCGAACGCACCAAGGAACTGGCCGAAGAGGACAGGAAGCCAACAGCCGAGGAGCTTCTGGCGGAACGCCACGTTGCGGACCTGCCCATTATTGAAACGGCTGCCGACGAAGAGGCTCTGCTGTCCGTTGTCGAGGCGCTCTCCAACCTTCCGGAAGCCTTTCACACGCACAAGAAACTGGTTCGTCAGTTTGAACGGCGGGAAAAACTTTTCCGTGAAGAACAACGAATTGACTGGGGTTTAGGGGAGGCACTCGCTCTCGGGTCGCTGCTCCTTGATGGCACGCGCATCCGACTCAGCGGTCAGGATTCCCGGCGTGGCACGTTCAGTCACCGGCACGCCGTGCTGTACGATCAGGAGTCGGCCGAAGAATATATTCCGCTCAACAACATCAGAAGCGAGCAGGCCCACCTCCATATTTATGACAGCCTGCTGTCCGAGTATGCCGCGTGTGGGTTCGAGTACGGATACTCGGTCGCCGATCCGGCATCGCTGGTGATCTGGGAGGCGCAGTTCGGCGACTTCGCCAACGGGGCCCAGATCGTGTTCGACCAATTCCTCTCGGCAGCCGAAGAGAAATGGGGACAAATGAGCTGTATGACGCTCTTGCTGCCACATGGCTATGAAGGCCAGGGTCCGGAGCACTCGTCGGCACGTCTGGAGCGATTCCTTCAGTTATGCGCCGAGAACAACATGATCGTGGCCAATATTTCGACGCCGGCCAACCTGTTTCACGCGCTGCGCCGACAGGCCCACCCGGAGATCACGAAACCGCTCGTCGTCATGTCTCCCAAGAGCCTGCTTCGCCACCCAAGCGTAATTTCTACGCCCGATGAGTTCACATCCGGCCGTTTCAAAGAAATCATTCTACCGGAAGGTGACCTGGCTTCTACAAAGCGGATCGTGTTCTGCTCAGGTAAGGTCTATTACGACGTGATGCAGCGCATGGAGGATACCGGCGCCAAAGAGAACGTGGCCATCGTTCGGGTTGAGCAACTCTACCCGTTCCCGAAACAGGCTATCGAAGCGGTCATATCAACCGCTCCGCAGGCGGCATCGGTGGTCTGGTTGCAGGAAGAGCCAGCCAACATGGGCGCATGGACCTTCATCCGGGAGCGTATGGACGATCTGCTGGGCAGTGACAGACGTATTGAGTACGCCGGGCGGCGGGCGTCTGCCTCCCCGGCTACGGGCAGTTCGCGCGTGCACCAGGCCCAGCAGCAACATCTTCTGGATCAGGCCATTGGTGTGTAAACCAGCCCATTGGTGCGTAAACCGGCGTTGAGCTGGCTGACGTACCAAGGCCTGTTAACGGCCGCCCTATAAGCCCTAATACCGCGAGCGACGACGGGCGTTGCGGGATGCTTTCTCACGGGCCAGACGGCGTTCTTCACTCGGCTTGGTGAAGGCCATGTTGCCGCGGTAAATCCGCAGGACACGGCTTCTGTTCACGGCGCGCTTGAAACGGCGCAGTGCGCGGTCAATAGACTCGTTATCCCTTACCTTGATACCTACTGGCACAATAGCTCTCTGTTCGATTCGTTTTGAAAAATGCACAGATCGGCAATATAACACTCGTACTGTCTACGCGCAATCCGGACAAAGTGGCCGAGTTTGAGGCCCTGTTTGCGCCAACGGGACATACTATCCGGACACTGAATGCGGTTCCCGGGGCCCCAGACGTAGACGAGGACCGTGACACGCTCGAAGGCAATGCGGCAAAAAAGGCAGAGGTTATCATGGAATTCACAGGATATCCGACGCTCGCCGACGACACCGGCCTCGAAGTTCGGGCGCTCGACGGAGCGCCCGGCGTCTGGTCGGCACGGTGGGCGGGGCCTGGTTGTACGCCGCAGGAAAACAGAAAAAAATTACTGCACGCCCTTCGCGATACCCAGGATCGGCGCGCCCGCTTTCGGACCGTAGTTGCGCTGGCGACTCCTGACAGCACTACATTTTACGAAGGGGTCTGCGAAGGGCAGATCACGACCCGCGAGTACGGTGAGGGAGGCTTCGGATACGACGCCGTGTTCCGCCCGGACGGCCACACGCAGACGTTCGCAGAGATGAATGCTCGCGTCAAGAACGCCATCAGTCACCGAGGCCGCGCGCTGCAGGCTTTACTTGCCGCGCTCGAAGCCAACCCGGGACTGCCCGCCATCTCGTCATGCCCCGTGTCGTCATGATTGCACTCATCCAACGCGCCGCCCAGGCGCACGTTGACATTGACGGTGAAACCGTAGGCCGCATTGGGCCCGGCCTCGTCATCCTGCTCGGTATCCACACGGAAGACACCATGGAAGAACTCGACTGGGTGGCCCGCAAGTGTGCCAACCTGCGCATTTTTCCGGACGCAGAGGGTCGCATGAACCTTTCCGTGCGCGATGTGGGCTTCGGCGTTCTGGTCGTCTCCCAGTTCACCCTCTACGGCGATACGCGCAAGGGCAACCGTCCTTCCTTCGTTGACGCTGCCGGGCCGAAGCACGCACAGCCCATGTACGAAGCGTTCTGCCAATCGCTATCTGGCCTTGTCGAAAAGCCCGTCGCCACCGGACGCTTCGGCGCCCAGATGCAGGTGCACCTCATCAACGACGGTCCGGTGACGCTACACGTTGAAAAGCGCGCCGCACCAATATCATCCCATGCATGACGTCCCAAACTTTTTACGACACCCCATGAATATGCCACCGCATCGCACGTCGTCCGTGAACTTCCTGGCTGCTGGCCTGCTGCCCCTCGTGCTGCTCCTGGCCGCCTGCCAAACCGAACCGGCCGGGGGCGAATTGGGCGATGATGGTAGCACGCGCCCCTCCTTCCTGCTCACCGATGTCTTCATTTACACGGGAAACCCGGACCAGCCCGTGGCAACGGCCATGTCGGTACAGGAAGGACGCATCGTAGCTGTTGGAGACGCCGATGCGCTGTCCGAGGCGCACGGTGACTTGCCGGTGCTGTCGGCCGCTGGCAAAACAGTCATCCCCGGTCTCATCGACGCCCACGCCCACCTTCGCAACCTGGCCCAGATGCGACTCAGTGCCGACCTCGTCGGCACCGGAAGTATTGAGGAGATCATTGCGCGCCTCAAAGAGCATGAAAAGCACCTCTCGGCAGGCGAGTGGCTGCGCGGTCGGGGCTGGGACCAGAACGACTGGCCCACGGTCGCTTTTCCGACGCGTATGGACCTCGATGCCGCCTTTCCGGACCGCCCCGTTTGGCTTGAGCGCATTGACGGACACGCCATGTGGGCGAATACGGCCGCCCTACAGGCCGTATCGGACAATCTTCTCAAAGGCGCCGAAGCCCCTCCGGGCGGACAACTGTTCCGGCTCGAAGACGGCTCGGCCAGCGGCGTATTCATTGACGATGCAGAGCATCTCGTCGGCGTCGCCGTCCCGCCCTTTACCAGCGATGCGCTGGACCGCGGACTCGAAATGGCGCTCGAGGAGGCCAGCCGCTATGGCCTGACGGGCGTACACGAGGCTGGGGTCGATACATCAGACATCAACCGGTTCATCCGCTTCGCCGATGAGGGGCGACTCACGGTCCGCGTCCACGCCATGGCCGAGCCCGGCCCCGCGTTTGAGCGTTATTGTTCGGATCATTATTCCCGGGAAGATGACCTGATCGGCATCCGCTCGGTCAAGATCTACCTCGACGGCGCGCTTGGAAGCCGGGGCGCTGCCCTCATGCAGGAATACTCGGACGATCCCGGCAATCATGGCCTCATGCGGACCGCCCCCGCCGACTTCGCTGAACTCGTGGACCGCGCCCTCGCCTGCGGATACCAGGTCAACACGCATGCCATCGGCGACTCAGCCAACCGCCTGCTACTCGACACCTACGAAGCGGCGCGCATCACCCCGGAAGGTCGCCATCGCAATGAACACGCCCAGATCCTGGCTCTCGACGACATTGACCGCTTCGCCACGCTCGGCATCATTGCTTCCATGCAGCCCACCCATGCCACCAGCGACATGTACTGGGCAGAGGACCGGCTGGGGCCACACCGCATCAAAGGCGCCTATGCGTGGCGTTCGCTGCTCGACTCGGGTGCCCGCCTGGCGTTCGGATCGGACTTTCCCGTCGAGCAGGTCAATCCCATGCTCGGATTCCATGCCGCGCTCACCCGGCAGGACGACCAGCTCTGGCCTGAAGGTGGGTGGTACCCGGAAGAACGTCTTGACCGTCCGGAAGTCCTGCATGCCTTCACGCTCGGAGCGGCCTGGTCGGGCTTTCAGGACAAAGATACCGGCTCGCTCGAACCCGGTAAATGGGCGGACTTCGTCGTGCTGGACCGGGACATCATGCAGGTGGCACCACCGGCCATCCTCGGCACCCGGGTGGAAGCCACCTTCGTGGCCGGCAGAGCCGTTCACGGAAGCCTCGCGCCATGACCGACTCTGCTTCCCGGCTGACGGAACCTGTCTCTCCGCTGACCGACACGTTCGGCAGGCGGCACACCTATCTCCGCATCGCGCTCACCGAACGCTGCAATCTGCGCTGCACCTACTGCATGCCGGCAGGCGGTGTGGATCTTCTGCCGCGCCACCACCAACTGACCTTTGAAGAGATTATTCGTCTGTCGGGACTTTTCGCCAGACTGGGGGTGACCAAGATTCGCCTGACCGGGGGAGAGCCGCTCGTCCGGAAGGACGTCCCGGCGCTCGCCGCTGCCCTCTCCCGCCTGCCAGGCGTGGAGACGCTTGCCATGACCACAAACGGCCTGCTACTCGATCGCCACCTGGATACGCTGCACGCAGCCGGCCTCCGCCTGCTCAACATCTCGCTCGATACGCTCCAGGCAGACCGTTTTCAGGCCATTACGCGCCGACCCGGGCTCGAAAAAGTGATCCGGAATGTGGACCTGACACTCGGGGCAGGGTTCGACGCCGTAAAATTGAACTGCGTGGTCATGCGCGGCGTGAACGACGACGAACTGGCTGACTTCGCACGCTTCGGCGCCGAGCGCGACATCGAAGTCCGCTTCATTGAATACATGCCCTTTGGCGGAAACGGGTGGGATCATGATGCCTTTGTACCCTACAAAGACATGCTCTCCACGCTCCAGTCGGCTTTCCCAGCCATGCACCCTCTAAACGACGGCCCCCATGAAACAGCCAAAACGTGGTGCATTCCCGGGTTCAGGGGCCGACTCGGGTTCATCACCTCCATGAGTGAGCCTTTTTGTGGGGGATGCAACCGGATCCGCCTCATGACAGACGGCAACCTGAAAGTATGTCTTTTCGGTCGTGGGGAGACCAGCCTGCGTGACGCCATGCGCGCCGGAGCGACGGACGATGAGTTGTCGATTCTCATCGACCTGGCCGTCACCGGTAAAAAAGCGGCCCACGCTGGCATGACCGCTCTCGCCACGCAGGACGACCGTCCCATGATCCGTATTGGCGGTTGAACCGACGACGTTGGCATACGTTGACTGATGCATGACAGATTTTACGCATATACATCCGGACGGCGGCGTCCTCATGGTCGATGTGTCGGGTAAGGAGGAAACATCCCGAACCGCGGTGGCCGCCGGTCGTGTGCTCCTCGGCGAGGACGCGTTCGCCCGCGTCCGAGACCAGACGCTGGCCAAGGGCGATGTCATCTCGGTGGCCCAGGTGGCCGGTATCATGGGAAGCAAGGAAACAAGCCGCCTCATACCGCTCTGCCACCCGGTTCGACTGCAACGGGTAGAAGTCGACATCACCCTCGACCACGACCATCATGCGCTAAAGGTGCGGGCATTCGCCAAATCGACCGGGAAAACGGGTGTTGAAATGGAGGCGCTCACGGCCGTGTCGGTGGCATGCCTCACCATCTATGACATGTGCAAAGCCATCACGAAGAATCTCGTGATCGACGATATCCACCTGCTTGCCAAAACAGGCGGGCAAAGCGGTGATTACCGCAAAACCTGATTCAAACTGACATGGAACAATTGCTCACAACTGGCAGCCTGCTGGTAACCGGACTCATTCTTCTGGGCCTGATCACTTTCCTGTATTTTGTACCCCTGGGATTGTGGGTTACGGCCTACTTCTCTGGTGTAAAACTGAAGCTCATGCGGGATTTGGTCGGCATGCGCCTCCGGAAGGTGCCCCCCACCCACATCGTGAAGCCACTGATCACGGCGCACAAAGCCGGAATATACCTCGATCCGCCGCAGCTCGAGGCGCACTACCTCGCCGGTGGTCACGTACAGAGTGTGGTCAATGCGCTCATATCGGCAGACAAGGCCAGTATAGACCTGACGTTTGAACGGGCTACCGCCATTGACCTCGCCGGGCGGGACGTGTTTGAGGCCGTCCAGGTGTCTGTCAATCCGAAGGTCATTCAAACACCTGCGGTGAGCGCCGTCGCCAAGGACGGCATCCAGGTGAGGGCCATCGCCCGCGTGACCGTGCGCGCCAACATAGAGCGCCTCGTAGGGGGCGCGGGAGAAGAAACCATCATGGCCCGGGTAGGCGAGGGTATTGTATCGACCATCGGGTCGGCCGACTCCCATAAGGCCGTACTCGAAAACCCCGATTCCATTTCGAAGGTCGTTCTCGCAAAAGGGCTCGACTCAGGCACGGCGTTCGATATCCTCTCCATTGACATCGCCGACGTGGACGTAGGCGAAAACATTGGCGCCAAGCTGCAGACCGATCAGGCCGAGGCCGACCTGAAGGTGGCCCGAGCCAAGGCCGAAGAGCGCCGGGCGGCCGCCGTCGCCCACGAGCAGGAGATGCGGGCCGCTGTGGAAGAGCAGCGTGCACGCGTGGTTGAGGCCGAGGCCGAAGTCCCACGCGCCATGGCCGAGGCATTCCGATCGGGACGTCTTGGTGTCATGGACTACTACACCATGAAAAACATTGAGGCCGACACCTCCATGCGCCGCTCCATCGGCGGTGACGAGCCGTCATCAACCCGCGAGTAGACGTGTCGATTCATTCCCAGGTTGCCGTTTTCACTGGCATGGGTATTCTGTCCACCACGCAGGAGGTGGCGGGCAGTGCGCTCTCCCTCATGCCCGACGCCGGAGGGGAGCTCGTCGCCGAAGAAACCCTGACACTCGTCGCTGTGCTCTCGGCACGCATATGTGAGGTAGTCGCCCCCCGGGAAGCACCCCTCGCCGCATCGCTCATAGCCGCCCCGTTTCTGTACAGGGACTGGCTGGTCGGGGCCAGAATGATCGAGGCCCAGGCAGGCGATCTGGCACGGGAAGGCGCTGAAATCGGGCGTCGCCTTGAAAAAAAAATGGCCTTCTATACTGCCCACCTACAGCCTGGCCTGATGCCCACCCGGGCCAACCTGGAGCACGTACTGCTCCTGTGGATGGGACGCATTTCGCCCCCTCGTATGCCTGAAAGCCCAGAAAAACGCCTGTCTCAATTACCCGTACTGGACCGACTGCATACGCACGCGCGCGTCGTGGCCGCACAGCTCAAACATGCGTTTCCGACTCTGGAAGACGCCTGATCCGGACCAGGTCCACCCGGTTTGATGTGGCCGACAGTACTTCGAAGCGGTACCCTGCCAGCTCAAATTCGTCCTTCTGCGCCGGTATGGTGCCGAGTCGGGCCAGGATGAAGCCCGCGATGGTCTCATATTCCCCGTCGTCCGGCAGTGTAAAGCCGACCCGGTCGCGGAGCTCGTCAATCTCCACGCGGCCGCTGGCGACCACCGTGTGCTCGTCAACCGAACGCAGCAGATGATCCTCCTCATCAAACTCGTCCTGGATGTCGCCGAAGAGTTCTTCCAGGACGTCTTCGGTCGTCACCAGACCGGCGGTTCCCCCATACTCATCGATCACGATGGCAATGGATGTTCCTGCCGCCAGGAAGTCCCGCAGTAGATCCTTGGACAGCTTGGTCTCCGGAACGAACGTAGCTGGCCGAAGAATGTCGGTAATCTGAATCGGTTTGTCGAACAGATCGTACGCAAAAACGACGCCGACTATATTGTCAATATTGTCACGGAATACGGGCAGTTTCGAGTGTCCCGATCGGACAAACATCTGCTGAAGTTCAGTAATAGACGTCGTATCCTGAACGGCCGCAATGTCGGTCCGAGGTACCATGGACTCCTTGACACGGACAGACCCCAGGGCGAAGACATTTGACAGCAAGGTGCTCTCTTCTTCGTCCAGGTCCAACTCGCCCGACTGCTTGCTCTCCTCAATCATGAGCTCGAAATCGCGCCGCATGAACTGGGACAGGGTGGTGGTTTCGGTCCGGAATACTTTCATAAGCAGAGCGGCCGACCAGCGGGAGAGGACAATCATGGGGAACAGCAGCCAGTAGCTGATGCGAAGCGGAATTGCCAGAGCGAACACCGCCCGGTTGGCAAATTCCCGCATGGCCGACTTGGGAATGATTTCCCCGAAGAGGAGCACAGCGAGTGACGCCACGAGCGTCTGGGCGGATAGTACGAGCACGATCGTGGTGACCGAACCGGCTCCTGTGATTCTGGAAAAGACCGCCTGCAGAGGAGGCTCCAGATAGAAGGCGACCATCGTGGAATAGGCCACCAGTGCCAGATTGTTGCCTACCAGGGTAGTGGTAAGAAGCGTTGCCGGGTCATCCAGAAAACGCGACACGACGAGTCCCGTCTTTCCTCCCTGGCGCGCCGAAACCTCCACACGAAGCCGGTTCGCTGCAACGAAAGCAATTTCCGAACCTGAAAAAAAAGCGCTCAGAAGAAGTGTCAGGCCAATAAGGGCGAGTTCCATGGTGGAATACCGGGCTCAGCGGCCCTTGAAATCCGCTGTGCGTCGACCCAGAAACGCATCGACACCCTCATCGAAGTCTTCCGTGGCACATGCCTGGCCAAACAGGGCGGCTTCGTGCTGCAGGCCCCGTTCAATCGGCAGATCACTGGCAAACACGGCTTCCAGGGTGAGGGTGATGGCGCGAGGCGCCTTGTTCAGGATACCACGCAGTAGTTTCCGAGCGCCGTCCATCAGGTCCTCGGGAGCAAACACGTGGTTGACGAGGCCGATTTCGTAGGCACGATCGGCCGTGATCATGTCCCCCGTCAGGACGAGTTCCGTAGCCAGCCCCTTGCCCACGATGCGCGGAAGACGCTGCGTACCACCATATCCGGGAATAATCCCGAGGTTTACCTCAGGCTGCCCGAAACGGGCCGTGTTGGAGGCCACACGCATGTGACAGGCCAGTGCCAGTTCCGATCCGCCGCCGAGAGCAAAACCATTCACCACCGCGATGACGGGCTTCGGAAAGCGCTCTATCCGGGAGAACACGGCCTGACCCCGTTCGGCAAATGCCTTGCCCTCCTCGGGTCCCATGCCTTTGAACTGTTTGATATCGGCACCGGCGACGAAGCTTTTGGGACCCGCACCCGTGAGCAGCACCCCATGAACCGAGGGGGCCGATGCAGCCCACGCAAACCACGCATCAAGGTCATCCATGACCTGGCGACTGAGCGCATTGAGAGTCTCGGGGCGGTCAATGACAACGACGGCCATCCCGTCGTCCACAGTGACCTTCAGTGTCTGGAGCGTCATGATTTCACCTTTGAATATCCGCCCTTAGTCGACTCATTGTCTGTTTCCTGCGGGTCCGCAGTCGGATCATCGAATGTATCGACCTCGGACAAGAGATCCGCGGGGTTGCTGAAGACCTCTTCCATTTCAACCACGGACGCCTGCGTCTCTTCGACCTCCGAGAGCAGTGTATCGAGTTGGAAGGAAATTGCCTCCGGATTCCGGAGCGTGAGCGACTGTTCGTCTATGTACTTGATGACGTCTTCGATGGTCTCGAGCTGCGCTTCAATGATTTCAAGATTTTCGGCCCCTTTTTCCGAGCGATCCAGCCGCTGCTTCAGGATCCTGAGTCGCCGCTCCTTGATAGCGCGAACGCGTGGCGAATCGTCCTTCATGTCCTCGGTCAGTTTAACGATGGTCGCCTGCACTTCCTTACCGGTCGCCATGCGCCGCGTCGACTCGTAGCGCTCATTCTGGAAGAGGAGCTTCAGGTACGAGTCGAGCAGACCGCTGATCTTGGCCAGATGACTGTCGAGCATACCCTGCGAGGCATAGTTCAGCTTCCGGTAATTCTGGCGAATGTCCGCCTCCTGTTTCCGGACGTGCGCGTAGCGCCGCTGATTGACCGGGTTGAGTTGTTTGAAGAGTTCCTTCTGGCTTTGCGGCCGGGCATGCACGGCCGCCTTCTTCGAACGGATAACCCGCTTGAAGCGCTCGTTTTTAGGCATGGTACCCAAGTACACGAGTTCCAGACCGAAGGAAACCATGAGCACCACATCCATGAGCCATGGAACGTCCACAAAGCTGACGCCCAGGGCCACGGCCATGGCTCCCAACAGAAATGTCAGGTTCAACGGAAGGTAGAAGGCCTCCCGGGTGTAGTTGATATCCGTCTGCTCTTTCACGACGCACCTCGCATGCGGCCTATGGTTTTGTCCGGAAGGGACGACCCGGCGGGCGTATGATCCGGTTCCGATGTTCGGTGACGCGGGTCGACGTCGGCAAACCGATCCTGGGCAGATTCCAGTCCCACTTCCAGTCGTGCTTCCTGAAGTGCTGCATCGTGCGTGAGGCGGTCCGTCATTTCCCGATGCTGATCGAGTAGTGATTCAAGCGAAGACACCATGTCGGACACGGCACGGGACGCCGATCGCGTCTGCGTCGCCATGCGCACGCGACGTTTGAGTTGCCGGAGGGCGCGTAAATGCTCCTTTTCGGCCTCCTTGATCCGCTCGTATTCCTCGGGTGTCATCCGTTTTGGTTTCGTTGCTTGCCAATCGTTTTGCCAGAACTACCGTCTTCTTCCGGCTCAGGTATTCCCATCTGCCCTGGAGCCTCTTTGCTGGACGCCTCCTCCTCCGGCGCACCCATGTTCATTTCAAGCTTGAACTGTTTGACAAGTTCGGCCGCGCGGATTTTCTGGGCATCCTCCTCAATCTGGAGGGATTCGGAATCCACGGAGTCGAGGGCCATCTCCATGCGCGCCTCACTGCGGGCCGTTTCTTCCTGTAGACGCGTCAGCATTTCGTCGTGCGTCTGGTCAATGCCCGTGATTTCAAACGATTCCAGCGTGTCGGCCACTTTCGACTGCCACTTCGCGCGCTCGTGTGCGCGAAGGGCGTCCTTGGCTTCGGCAATTTTGCGTTCTTTTTCCCGCATGAAGGCCTTCTTGACCTGCATGGCCTTTTCATAGGCGCTGGATGCGAACCCCAGCTGCTCCTGCGCCCGCGTGCGGTTTTCCCTGACGGATTCCAGCCGCATGGCATACTTTTCGGCAATGTCGTCGCGACCGGCCTGGATCCCTGCCTTGATACGGGAAGTGACCTCTGCGAGCTCCTTTTCGTGCTTTTTGACTTCCTTCTGTAGCATCATCACGTTGGCCTTGACCGTCGCGATGTTCTCGTTCATCTTCGGAACCTGATCATTCAGCTCACGAATATTCTGCTCCAGAATAAGCTTCGGATTTTCCAGGGACGAAATGGCACCACCGAAGATGGATTTGACGAATCGGGAGAATCGTGACCAGACAGACATGGCAGGAGTGGGTTGTTGAATAACGGGAAGATACGCTGAATTGCGAACAGACTCCGAATCGTTCCTACGGAAACATGCGGCGCATGATTCAAGAAGGCTCCCAGCCGGTCGCATCCAGCCTGTCCACGATCAATTCCGGAGCTTCACCGGCGGTGTCACCGAATGAAAAAGCTGCCAGCAGATCAGCGCTGGCGGCGGCGACACGCCCGGAAGAGGAGGCATGGACCAGGGCCAACGCCTCGCCGGGGCGCACCGCCTCGCCGGGTTTCTTGAGGAGCGTGAACCCAGCGAGGGGATCTACACTGTCTTCCTTGCGGGCACGTCCTGCACCCAGCCCGACACAGGCCAGTCCTACAGCCATGGCATCAATGGCCGTGACAACACGCCCGGCATCGTCGGGCACCCGAACCTCTGCCAGGGCAGTGGACCCACGACGTGAGTCCGGATCCCGGACGACGCTCACATCCCCCCCCTGCGCATCGACAAGATCCTCAAAGCGTGTCAGCGCCTGCCCGGAAGCAATGGCTTTTTCGGCGAGTGCCACGCCTTCGCGCGCATCAGCGGCCGCACCGCCGAGCACCAGCATCTCTGCCGCAAGAGCAAGGGTCAGTGACGTCACGTCCGGAGGGCCATCGCCGCGTAGCACATTGATCGACTCGGCCACTTCCACCCAGTTGCCGACGGCAGCGCCGAGCGGCGTATCCATCCGCGTCAGCAGTGCTACGGTGGTCGTGCCGAATTCCTCTCCCAACCGGACCATGGTTTCAGCGAGGGTGCGGGCGTCCTTTTCCTCCCGCATGAAGGCGCCGGCTCCGAATTTGACGTCCAGCACCAGGGCATCAATGCCTTCTGCCAGCTTTTTGCTCAAAATGGACGCGGCGATGAACGGTATGAATTCGACCGTTGCCGTCACATCGCGCAGGGCATAGAGTTTTTTGTCGGCGGGCGCAATGTCATCGGTCTGCCCGATCATGACCACGCCCAATTCTGCGAGCTGGCGGCGGTAGGATGGGATGTCCATTGCGGTCGTGAAACCGGGAATGGACTCCAATTTGTCGAGTGTGCCTCCCGTATGCCCAAGTCCGCGCCCGGAAATCATGGGTACTGGAACGCCACATGCCGATACGATAGCTGCCAATGGAATGGAGATCTTGTCACCTACGCCCCCTGTGGAGTGTTTGTCCACCTTGATGCCTGGGAGGTCGGAAAGGTCAAGCACGACACCGGAGTGCAGCATGGAACGCGTAAGCGCGACCATTTCCTGTGTGGTCATGCCCGACTTGAAGGCTGCCATGAGAAACGCCGCCATCTGGTAGTCCGGCACGTCCCCCGCCGTGAAGCCAGATACAAGCGCATCGATGTCCGTATCGGTCAGCGCATGACCATCGCGCTTTAACCGAATGAGTTGAACAACATTCATGACGATCTCCTGACAAATAAAATGGGGGCGCACCGGCAGGTACACCCCCATTGAAAGTCGCAGAACCGGACTCCGGCCCTGTCCAAACGCTGCGGCAGAACCTTACTCGGCGGCCTTCTTGAGGGCCTCTACTTCTACTTCTTCAACGGCCTTCTTGGCGTAGCGACGCTTGAACTTCTCAACACGACCTGCCGTGTCCACAAACTGGCGCTTGCCGGTATAGAACGGATGGTTGGTCGAGTCGATTTCCGAATTGTATACGTCTCCCTTCATGGTGGACCGCATTTTGACGACGGAGTCGTCGGAAAGCTTCACATCAATGAAGTCGTATTCGGGATGGATATCTTTTTTCATGGCGCTGATAGGCTTCAATCGAATAGCCTGTAAATATATGGACTGATGCTGTGGCGTACAACCATCACCCCACGGTCCACGTATCCCCACCGCTCAGGAGTTCTTCCAGTGATCCCGGGCCGGAGCGCTTCAGGACGTCATTGACCTGGGCATGGAGCATCTCCTCGTAGGTCGGACGTTCCTCGCGGTAGAATACCCCAAATGGTTGTGGCATATCGGGATTCCAATGCATGCGGCTGATAATGGTGGCGAGTTCCCGGGAGGTTTCGTCATACACGAGACAGTCACTGGCCGAGAACGAACCCGACTCCAGGTCCACCGGCTTCAAGGTAAATCCTTCAAGTCGCAACCCCTTTGTGCCGCCTGAATACACGAGCGGCCGGTCATGTTCCACATAGACGGTCCGATCCGCACGCGAATCTTTTTCGGTGAACTGAAAGAAGGCACCATCATTGAAGATGTTGCAGTTCTGATAGACTTCGACAAAACCGGTGCCCCGGTGGGCATGCGACCGGGCGAAGATATCCTTCATGTGCTTCGGGTCGCGGTCCATGGTTCTGGCCACGAATGTTGCATCGGCCCCCAGAACAACTGCCGACGGATTGAAGGGGTGGTCGATGGAGCCGAAGGGCGTCGATTTGGTGATCTTTCCTGCTTCAGACGTCGGCGAATACTGTCCTTTCGTAAGGCCGTAGATCTGATTGTTGAACAGGATCATCTGGACATTCAGGTTGCGACGCATGATATGAATGAGATGATTGCCACCAATGGACAACCCATCGCCGTCACCTGTCACAATCCAGACATCCAGTTCGGGCCGGCTGGCCTTCAGCCCGGTGGCAATGGTAGGCGCCCGGCCGTGGATGGAGTGCATGCCGTAGGTCTCCATGTAGTACGGGAAACGGCTTGAACACCCAATGCCTGAAATGAAGACCGTGTCTTTACGAGGCACGTTGAGTTCCGGCATGAGGCGCTGCACGGTCGCCAGAATGGCATAGTCGCCACACCCCGGGCACCAGCGCACATCCTGATCCGACGAAAAGTCGGCCCGCGAGAGTGTCGGAGCCCCATCACCCTGGGCTCTCGGCGGCATGGAAGGCTTTTTCCCACCCATCCCGGGCGGCATGGAAGGCTTTTTCCCACCCATTCCCGGTGGCAGCGTTGGTTTCTTCTTGTCGTGGTCAGCCATTGATCATGCCCATGACGTGTTGTTGGATTTCACTTGGCCCGAAGGGCCGTCCCTGAATCTTGTTGAGCGGCTCGAACGGCAACAGGAATTCAGCCCGCAGCATCCGGACCAGCTGTCCGTTGTTCAACTCCGGCACCAGGAGAGACTTGTAGCGCGCAAAAATGTCCAACAGATCCGGAGGCAACGGATTCACCCACCGCAGGTGAATGGACCCCACCTCCTGCCCACTCTCCCGCAGGCGCGCTACGGCTGCCTCAATGGCGCCCCGCGTCGAACCCCAGCCCACAATCAGCACATCGCCTTCTTCTGCTCCGAAGACGTCCGTAGGCAGAATTTCCTGTTGAATACGGGCCACTTTGGCAGCACGTATGTGTGTCATGTGTTCGTGATTGGCCGAGTCGTAGGACACATTCCCGGTGATGTCGGCTTTTTCAAGTCCTCCCACCCGATGCTCCAGGCCTGCCGTACCGGGGCGCGCCCAAGGACGGGCAAGCGTCTCGGTGTTCCGCTTATACGGGTGGTACGCGGGTGCACCGTCCTCCTCTGCGTTCGGCTCCCGCGCGAATGCTACTTCGAAATCCGCCAGATCATCAACCGAAGGAATGAGCCACGGCTCAGAGCCGTTGGCCAGGTAGCCGTCTGAAAGCAATATGACCGGAGTCATGTACTTCACGGCAATTCGGCACGCCTCATAGGCCGCCTCGAAACAATCTCCCGGTGTACTGGCCGCAATAATCGGAAGCGGCGCATCCCCGTTGCGGCCATACATGGCCTGCATCAGATCAGACTGCTCCGTCTTTGTAGGCAGTCCGGTAGACGGCCCGCCGCGCTGCACGTTGATGACGACCAGCGGCAATTCCGTGATGTGCGCAAGGCCCATCGCTTCCGTTTTGAGCGCAACGCCCGGGCCGGACGTCCCCGTCACGCCCAACGAACCCCCGAAACTTGCCCCGATGGCCATGCCGACAGCAGCAATCTCGTCCTCAGCCTGCACGGTCATGATTCCGTGATTTTTGAACCGGCTCAGCGCGTGCAGAATATCTGACGCAGGCGTGATCGGGTAGGAGCCATAGAAAACTTTCAGGCCACTCTTACTGGCAGCCGCCACGAGACCCATGGCCAGCGCATGCACGCCCTGGATGGCGCGATACCTTCCTGGTGGCAGCGCGGCCGGTGTAACTTCGTATCGGGTCACGAAAAGCTCCGTGGTCTCGCCGAAATAAAAGCCTTTTCGCAGCAGCGCCAGGTTCGCATCCAGAATATCCGGCTTCTTGGCGAACTTGCGCGAAATCCACGACACCGCAGGCTCCAGCGGGCGCGAGTACAGCCACAGCGCCAGCCCGAGCGCAAACATGTTCTTGGAACGGTCCACCTCCTTCTGGTTCAGATCCGAGTCCTTGAGCGTTTCCCGCGTGAGACGCGTCAGTTCGACCTGGATGACGCGATACTTGTCCAGCGATGTGTCCTTGAGCGGATTTGCGTCGTAATGGGCCAAATCCAGGTTCCGCTGGTCAAAGGCATTCGAATTGACCAGAATGGTGCCGCCAACGCGCACCCGGTCCAGGTTCACCTTGAGCGCTGCCGGATTCATGGCGACCAGCAGATCGACCTCATCGCCCGGCGTGCGGATGTCCACGCTGCCAAAATGCAGCTGAAAGCCCGATACGCCGTACGTGGTGCCGGCCGGAGCCCGGATTTCCGCCGGAAAATCTGGCAACGTGGCCAGATCGTTCATAGCGTACGCCGTGGCAAGCGTGAATTGCGACCCGGTCAGTTGCATGCCATCACCGGAATCCCCGGCGAACAGAATGGTGGCTTCGGGCAGGGTCTCGAGCGTCTTGTTGGCCATGTTGTCGCCGTCGGGTGTGTCACCGAATAGTATACTTTACAGCAGCGGTCAATGCGACTCTCGAGACCTGCATTCGTTTCCACGGAATGCGAATTCCCGCGAACATTCAAACAAGGATGGGGGTTCTATTGCGCACCGATGGGACGCTCAACCCAATCCGACGTCATGATTCCCTATTCGACTGTATCTCACGACATCCGCGTTACCGTGCGGCCCGTGTACCTCGATGGCCAGTCCGATGTGCTGGGCAAACGATTCGTATTCGGCTACCACGTACGCATTGGCAATGAAAGCCTGGACGATGTCCAACTGCTCCGCAGGCACTGGATCATTACCGATGCGACGGGTCGCGTCAAGGAAGTTGAAGGCGAGGGCGTCATAGGCAGACAGCCCGTGATTGCACCGGGAATGGCCCACGAGTACAACTCCTACAGCGTGATCGAAACCTTCACCGGGATCATGGAGGGGTCGTACATCATGGAGCGCGGTCGGGGCGAGCGCTTTCGCGTAGCGATTCCGAAGTTCAATCTGCAGGCTGCTGCCAACTGATTCGGAGGCCCTACTCAGCTCTCCCGCCCGTCGGCCACGCCTGGCTGCCCCACCCAACTGCCCCGCCAGACGGCCGGTCAGATGATATCGATATAGATGAGCCGCTCGGCGGTCTTCAGCTCAATACTCCGATTTTCATTCGCTAACCCGTACGACTCAATGGCGCCGGGCAGCATCTCCATCGGTGTTTCCATTTTGAACAGCGTATCTGCCACGACGCCCCAATCTTCGGCCGTCAGGTATACGGTGGCCCTCCCGTCCGCTTCGATGAGTGGCGCATAATTCAGCACTTTCACCAAGTGATTGATTCCCTGTTTCTGATGCAGATTCGGATCCATTTCGCTCGACTCCCGTGTGTAGTTTGAGACTCTTCAGATGACGAGCCCGACAATCCGTTCCCAAGCGGCTTCCCCGCCATGCAAACCTACCTGAATCTTCTTCAACATGTTCGAGACAACGGCACCCGCAAGGAGGACCGCACCGGCACCGGCACGCTGTCCGTGTTCGGCCACCAGATGCGCTTCGACCTGGCCAACGGGTTTCCTCTCGTAACCACGAAAAAGGTCTACTTCAAGGGCTTGGCTATCGAAATGCTGTGGTTTCTCCGTGGAGGAACCAACACTGGTTTTCTGGTCGAGAATAACGTCCACATCTGGGATGCGTGGGCCGACGAAAAGGGCAATTTGGGACCCGTCTACGGCAAGCAATGGGTGTCATGGAACGGGCCGGACGGGGTACCGATCAATCAAATTGCCGCCGTCATTGATTCCATCCGCACAAATCCAGACTCGCGGCGCCACATCGTAAGCGCCTGGAACGTCGCCGACCTGCCCGAGATGGCCCTCCCCCCATGCCACATGTTCGTCCAGTTCCACGTAGCCAGCGGCCGCCTGTCGGCCCAGCTCTACATCCGCTCCAACGACCTTTTCCTTGGCGCACCCTTCAATATTGCCGAATACGCCCTCCTCATCCACATGGTGGCCCAGCAGTGCGATCTCGCACCAGGTGAACTTATTTACACCATTGGCGATGCCCACATCTACCTCAATCACCTCGACCAGGTAAACGAACAACTTACCCGGGACCCGCTGCCGCTCCCCTCGCTCCGCCTTCGGCGCCGCCCCGACTCCATTTTCGACTACGCCTTCGACGACTTTGAACTCGTTGACTACAGACACCATCCGGCCATCAAAGCGCCGGTGGCCGTTTGAAGGCCCGCACGCCCAACAAGTAAGCTCCAGCAAGCCCATCCCATGGAAATCGTTATCATCGCTGCCGTTGCAAAGGAAAACCGGGTTATCGGGAAGGGTATGGACCTGCCCTGGCACATTCCCGAAGACCTTCGGCGCTTCAAAGCCCTTACCTCGGGGCATCCCATCCTTATGGGCCGCAATACGTTCGAGTCGCTCGTTCATCAGTTCGGCGGGCCGCTCAAGGGGCGCCGGAATCTCGTGTTGTCTTCTGACACGTCATGGCCCGAGTACGACAACGTGGAAGTATTTTCTTCGGTCAGTGCGGCGCTCGGTGCCGTACGGGACGCCGAATGCGTATTCATTGGGGGCGGTGCGAGCATCTACGGCACGTTCCTGGAGAAGGCCGATCGCCTTGAGCTCACGCTTGTTGACGGGGCCCCGGAGGGCGACGTGCAGTTTCCCGAATGGGAACACCTTGTCGGTTCCATGTACCGCGAAACGGTTCGCGACGAGCGCGACGGCTTCGCCTTTGTGACCTACAACAGGATTTAGAAGCGTGTTGAAGAACCATCGCGCGCGCTTCTACAGACCCAACCGCTCAAAAATCTCATCGACCCGCCTGAGATGATACGCGTCGTCGAATACGGCATCGATTTCCTCCGCCGTCACGTGCTCCGCGATGGCTGCGTCCGCCTCGACAATATCCCGAAACGCCAAACCCTCATCCCAAGCCCTCGCCGTGAGAGGCTGGACCATGTCGTAGGCGGCTTCCCGCATGAGCCCCTTGTCAATGAGGGCATTGAGCAGACGCTGACTGTTGTAGAGCCCGTAGGTCCGCTGCATATTGCGCAGCATGTTGTCCGGGTAGACGACGAGCGCACTTACGAGCCCCGTAAAGCGCGTCAGGGCGTAGTGCACCACCGTTGTGGCATCGGGCACAATGACCCGCTCGACCGATGAATGCGATATGTCACGCTCATGCCAGAGCGCCACATTCTCGTAGGCAGACACCATGTACCCGCGGAGCAGCCGCGCACATCCCGTGATGTTCTCGCTGCCAATTGGGTTACGCTTGTGGGGCATGGACGAGGATCCCTTCTGCCCCTTGCGGAAGGCTTCTTCCACCTCACGCACCTCGGATTTCTGCAGGCCCCGGATCTCGACGGCCATTTTTTCCAGCGTCGCGCCAATGAGCGCCAGGACCGACATATAGTGCGCGTGCCGGTCGCGCTGCAGGACCTGCGTCGAAATGGGGGCCACCTCAAGCCCAAGCCGCTCACACGTCAGGCGCTCTATGTCCGTGGGGACGTGTGCGAACGTACCCACCGATCCCGACACCTTGCCGACGCGCATGTCTTCCGCCGCGCGCACCAACCGCTCCCGGTCGCGCCGAAGCTCGGCGAAGTACAGCGCCATTTTGAGCCCGAATGTCGTCGGTTCAGCATGCACGCCGTGCGTGCGCCCCATCATGAGCGTATTCCGGTGCTCCCGGGCACGCCGCGCGACGACATCGATAAGCGCGTCGAGTGCCCCCAAAATGAGCGCATTCGCCTTCTTGATCCGAACAGACCAGGCCGTGTCCACCACGTCAGACGACGTGAGTCCATAATGCACCCACTTGCGCTCCTCTCCGAGCGATTCCGATACAGCGCGCGTAAAAGCCACCACATCGTGCCGCGTCTCCTCTTCAATCTCATGGATGCGATCCACATCGAACCGGGCGTTCGCATACAGCTTCTCCACATCCTCTTTCGGGATGACCCCGATTTCGGACCACGCGGCACACGCCGCCAGTTCCACTTCCAGCCACGCTTGGAACTGGGCTTGTTCACTCCAGAGGGCCGTCATTTCCGGACGGGAATACCGATCAATCATGGGTCACATCATATGGCGCTTGTCGCGCAGGTTCTTGTAGAGCAGGGCGCGCGCCCTGAATATGTGGGCCTTCACCGTGCCCAGCGGTAGATCCAGTTCACGGGCAATGTCCTCGTACGACAACTCCTGCTGATGCCGCATCACAATCACTTTGTGATACTTGGGCGGAAGGCTGTCAATGGCCTGCTGCACGAGCTCACGCCGCTCGTCGGCTACAATATGCCGGTCCGGCCGGTACGTGGTGTCGGGCAGTTCGAACTCCAGCTCACCATCCTTCGTCTGCACGGGCCGGTCAATGGAAGTAGTCGGCAGTTTCTTCTTGCGCAGGTAGTCAATGGTGTGGTTCGTGGCAATCTTGTAGAGCCACGTCGAGAAGGCATATTCGGTTGAATACGAGCCAAGCGCCGAAAATGCCTTGATAAAACACTCCTGTACCAGATCGTCGATATGGGAGCCGTCACGAACCATGCGATTCACATGGCGCGTCAGCGCCCCCCGATACTTCTCCACCAATTCGTTGTACGCCGACTGCCGCCCGCTGAGCGCCTGGGCAACCAGCGCGCGGTCCTGTTCACTCGAAAGCGAGGGTGAAGCGTCTTTGGGACGGTGTGGCATAGTGGAGTTCGGGCGGCTACGCGTCAAGATAGCCAACAGAACCAGACGCGGACACGTCAAACTTTGTTGCGCCCTTCAACAAAACGCACGATCAGCCGTAAAGGCCCGCAACAGCTACACCATTCTCCGCGTCCATGAGACCTGCCTTGGCCACCCTTCCGGCCGCCATCGTGCTTTCCATAACGGGTATCGTAACCCTCTTCGCACCCGAAATCCTGCTCACGCACGTTCTCGGGACGGTCCTTGCGCCGCACCCGCTCGTCTCCATGCTCGGAGGACTCATGTTTGCTTTTGGCTACATGAACTGGATGGGACGTAATGCCATTCTGGGTGGTATCTATGGCAAACCCATGGTCACGGCAAATTTCGTCCACGGCCTCGTCGGTACAACGTCCCTCTGGGACCTCATCACCCCGGAGGCCCCCCTTCTGGCGTGGGGCCTCCTCGCATTTTATGTCTGGTATACGGCCAGTTATGGCATCCTGATGACGCGTCCGCCGTGGAAGCCGGCTTCGTAACCGGTTACTTCACGAACAACATGTCCCGGTACGTGGGTAGTCGCCACAGATCGTGATCGACCGTGCGCTCGAGCCGATCTGCTGCATGACGCACGGCGTCCATGGCCGGAATGATGTCCTGTACCATATGTCTGGCCTTGTCGTGCACCGTATCTCCACCCAGGTCCTTGTTCTGGTCAATGAGCACGCGCAGTGCCTCCTGGAGCTCGTCAATGTAGGCAGCGACGTGCTCGGCAACGGTCCGCACGCCTTTCGATGAAACGCCCGTCACTTCGCAGTCCTTGATCGAGCGGAGCAGCGAGCGCAGGTACTTGGTCGCCGCCGGCATGACGTAGGTTCGGGCGAGCGTCTCGGTGAGTTCTCCCTCGATATTGATTCGCAGGAAGTACTGCTCCACCCAGACTTCCTCCCGGCTGCGAAGCTCCGATTCGGACAGCACGTTGTACTTTTCGAATAGGGCAATATTTTGGTCGTCCAGCAGGCGATTGAGCGCATCGACGGTGGTTTTCAGGTTGAGCAGTCCACGGCGCTCTGCCTCCTCATGCCACTGCTCGGAGTAGTTGTCCCCGCCGAAAATTACATTCCTGCTTTCCTTGATGGCCCCGCGGACCACGTTACCCACGGCCGTCTCAAGCGAGGTGCCATCGGCAAGCAATACTTCCAGTTCGGTCGCCATTTCGTCCACCGCTTCGGCCACGATCGTGTTGAGCACCGTGTTGACGAAGGAAATGGTCTGGCTCGATCCCGGCGCACGGAATTCGAACTTATTGCCCGTGAAAGCAAACGGAGAGGTTCGGTTGCGATCCCCGGCGTGCCGCGACAGATCGGGCAGCACCGGAGTACCCAAGCCCAGCAAGCCGGCCTGCTTGGAGCTCGTGGCCGCGCCCGCTTCAATCTGTTCGAACACATCTTCGAGCTGGTCACCGAGGAAGACCGAAATGATCGCCGGGGGCGCTTCATTGGCACCCAACCGGTGATCATTCGCTGCTGTTGCGACAGATATACGCAGCAGGTCCTGGTGGCGCCAAACCGCCTTCACGACAGCCGAACAGAAAAACAGAAACTGCAGGTTGTCGTGCGGATTGTCGCCCGGCTCAAGCAGGTTCATGCCGCTCTCTGTGGCGAGCGACCAGTTGTTGTGCTTGCCGGAGCCGTTGACCCCTCGGAACGGCTTCTCGTGGAGCAGGCAGACCAGACCGTACTTGCGGGCCACCCGCTGCAAGGTGATCATCATGAGCTGCTGATGATCGGCGGCCACGTTCGTATTCTCGAAGATGGGCGCAATTTCGTACTGACTCGGTGCGACTTCGTTGTGCCGAGTCTTGACCGGTATCGCCAATCGGTAGAGCTCCTTCTCTGTCTCCAGCATGCAGGCCAGTACGCGGTCAGGGATCGAGCCGAAATAGTGGTCGTCCAGCTCCTGCCCCCGCGGCGGCTTGGTTCCGAGCAGCGTGCGGCCGGTCGCCATCAAATCGGGCCGGCGGTAGAAAAACTCCTCGTCAATCAGGAAGTACTCCTGTTCGCAACCCACGGTCGACACCACCTGGGCATCTTTGACGCCAAATAGCGTCAGCGCACGCGAAGCCTGCTCGTTGATGGTCTTCATGGACCGAAGCAGCGGTGTCTTGTGGTCGAGCGCTTCGCCGCTCCACGACGCGAACGCGGTTGGGATGGCCAGGTACGAGCCGTTGTCGTTCTCGACAATGAACGCAGGCGATGTCGGGTCCCATGCCGTATAGCCCCGTGCTTCGAAGGTTGCCCGAAGCCCTCCCGATGGGAAGCTGGATGCATCCGGTTCGCCCTGGATCAATTCCTTACCGGAGAATTGGGCGATAGCCCCTCCACCCCGATTCGGGGTAATGAAGGAATCGTGCTTTTCCGCCGTGTTACCGGTTAACGGCTGAAACCAGTGTGTATAGTGCGTAGCACCCCGTTCCACGGCCCATTCCTTCATGGCCATGGCCACCGTGTCTGCGATTTTGGGGTCAAGCAGGCGCCCCTGTTTGATCGTGGCCTTCAGGGACTTGTAGGCGTCTTTGGGAAGACGGGACTTCATTTCCTCCAGGTCAAACGCGTTCTCGCCGAAAATTTCTTCGATATCCATGGCCGGCGTTACGGCGGCGCCGTTCATGGTCGGCCGATGTTTCTTGACGGCGAGAAGCGAATAGTCTGAGTGGGTGTGGCTCATGATCAGGTTGTGATGCGGTTATGACGGGTAATGACGTAGGGTTCGACGGGTACCGTGCGCGTGTCCTTGAAGGACGACAGTACAATACTGGTGGACGTACCATGGACGCCCGGCCAGGACTGGATGGCACCAAGCAGCTGCTCAAGGGCCTGCGTATTGCGGACCAGTACCCGGAGAATGTGCGATCCCTCTCCCGTGATGGAGTGGACTTCCTGCACTTCGCGGAGGGCTTCTGCCTTGGCTACAAATGCTGCGTAATGGGTAGATTGATCCAGCATTACGCGAATGAATGCCGAGATATCGAAGCCGACACGCCGGGGGTCAACGAGCGCGTTGTAGCCGTGGATGACACCGCGACCCTCCAGTTTCCGCATGCGGTCACTGACCGCTGGGACCGAGAGGCCCACCGCTTCGGCAATCCGGTTTCTCTTCATTCGGCCCTGCTCCTGCAGCAACTGCAGAATCTGAACATCGATGGTGTCGATTCTTTCCATTCAAGCGGTGATTAAGGTCGTGATGTTTATTTTATAAGGTATCAATATACGAACACCTGAAAAACAAACGCCACCTCCTTCCCAATCTTAACATTCAGTTGACATGGGCTGCACAAAGGAACTACGTTGGTGCCCGGTTCGTTGTCCGGCGTTGCGCCACCAGACAGCTCTTGGGCACGCCAGACAGCTCTTGGGCACGACGGTGATCACAGGGGCCCGTAGCTCAGTGGTTAGAGCTGCCGACTCATAATCGGTAGGTCGCAGGTTCAAATCCTGCCGGGCCCACGCACACAATATGGAACCAGCCCGCGGCCGTCAGGCCGCGGGCTGTAAACTGCCCCTCAGTACCCGTAGATGGAAAAGTCGTCTCGTCGCATATACAGCGAAACCACGATGGCGAGCAGCGCCGAGTTGGCGAGAAGGGCCGATCCGCCGTACGAAACGAATGGCAGCGGGATACCAATGACGGGCAGCATGGACGTCGCCATGCCGATGTTGACAAACATATGGATCAGGTAAATCCCCGCGGCACCCGCAGCGACCATGACGCCGAACGGGTGCTTCATGCGCGTACCGAGTGTCACGAGACGCACCAGAAGGCACAGAAAAAGTGCCAGCAGGAGCACGGCCCCGATGAACCCGAATTCTTCACCGATCACGGAAAAAACAAAATCGGTGGACTGCTCGGGCACATACGCCCCCTGCGTCTGGGTGCCCTCCAGAAACCCCTTGCCTGAAAAGCCACCCGAGCCGATGGCGGCCATGGACTGCAGCTGGTGAAAGCCGGCGTTGTCCCGGAATTCCGCCGCTCCCGGGTCGGTGAACGAGAGCACCCTGGCCAACTGGTAGGGCTGGAGTACTTTTGCCATGGCAAATGAGGCAACGGTCGTCGTTCCGCCCGCAAACAATGCCGCTACGCCCGCTACACGTTTGTCCCGGGTGCGCCACCACATGAATACCGTGAAGGCAAGTGAAAACACGATCGCCGATGGTGTATGGACGACCGACAGGTAGCCTGCCACAGCCGGTGCCAGCATGAGCAGCAGAATGTCGAACTCGAGGCCACTCCAGAAGAGCGCTATCGGAATGAGTCCGAGAAAGACAAGCGCCGTTCCTGTGTCGTTCTGGAGCAGAATGATCACGGCCGGCAGGAGGGCAATGCCCACAATCGAGAGTCCCACACTCAGTCCCATCGTTTTAGGCCTTCGCATGCCCACGAGTTGGGCGAGGGCAAGGACGGTACCCACCTTGGCGAACTCCGACACCTGGAATTGTACCGGCCCCACGGCCAGCCAGGCCTTGGCCCCATTGATCTCCCGACCAAAAAAGAGGGCCGCCAGCAGAAACAGAATCGACAACGTGTACACCGGAAAGGCTGCCAGCTGCAAAAACCGGATGGGCAGCATCAGGATCAGTACGACGCTCGCCACACTGATGCCGAGCCACATGACCTGGCGGTCGAAATTCTGTCGGGGCGTAGACGTATACAATTCGGCTGCGGCGCCGTGCGTCGTGGAGTAAATGGCTGCAAGACCCGCCCCGACCAGCAGCAACCATAAAATCAGCGTAGCCGCGTCGATCTTGCGATACCAGGAACTCATGGTGCCCCCGCGCCTGTCGCAAGGGGTTCACTACGGCGGTCCAGGACCTGCTTCCACAGGAACGCCCGGCCTTTCATGTCCACACGACCCTTGAGATACTGTTCCATGACGAACATGGCCAGGATGCCCGCATTTCCCGATCCGGAGCCCCCGTTTTCTACCATTACGGCAATGGCAATCTGCGGGTCGTCGGCCGGCGCATACCCGATGAACAAAGAGTCGTCCTCGCCCCTTGGATTCTGCGCCGTGCCGGTCTTACCTGCCGAGGTTACCCCCGGAATCTGCAACCAGGTGGCCTTCTCGGAAATGACCTGCTCCATTCCATCCTGTACCAATCGCAGGTAGGCAGGGTTGATGGTGAGCTGCTCAGCAGCCGGCCGCTCAGGCACGCGACGCTCCGCCGTCTCCGGCTGCGCCATATAGTCAATCAGGTGCGGTGTGAGCAATGTGCCCCCGTTGGCAATGGCTGCCACATAGCGGACCATCTGCAGGGGAGTCACCAGAATTTCGCCCTGACCTACACCGAGGTTCATGGCTACACCCTCATTCCAGCGCCCTTCACCCAGCTGTTCGTTGTACCAGGCAGAGTCCGGAATCAATCCAGCTGCCACTTCGCGCTGGGACAGGTCAATGTGCGCCTTCTCCTCGAAACCGAATTGGTGCCCCCACCGGTCGAGTGTGTTCACGTCAATGCGCCGCATCATTTCGAAAAAGAACGTATTGCACGACTCCCTGATGGCTTCGACCACATTGACACTCCCGTGCGGCTTCATGCACTTGAAGATCCTGCCGTTGCCCCGAGGGTGGTAGCCGGGGCAGTAAAAACGGGTGTCGGGCGAAATCACTCCTTCCTGCAGGGCCATGAGTGCTATCAGCGGCTTGAAGGTAGAGCCGGGCATGAAAGCGGCCTGTGTCACGCGGTTGAACATGGGCTTATCGGGAGACGTGGTCAGGTAGCGCCATGCCTCGTCGTCGATCGTACCGGTGAACAGTTCGAGCGGGTAATCGGGGGCCGAGTGAAATGCCAGTACACCGCCGGTCCGGGCATCCATGGCAATGAGCCCCCCACGTTTGTCCGTAAATAACGATTCGGCGAGTGCCTGCGTGGCGGCATCGAGCGTAAGATGTACGTCGTAGCCGCTGAATGCCGGAGCATCTTCCTGGCCGTCCAGATAATCCTGTACCACCTGGCCCCGGATATTCACCATCTTGAAAGCGCTCCCCACCTGCCCCCGGACGTCCCGTTCATACTGGCGCTCCAAACCGGCGCTGCCAATATGGTCACCAGGGCGGTACCCCATGTCGCGCAAAGCCCGCAGATCGGAGTCCCCGATTTCGCGGACGTATCCGAGGACATGGCTCATATTGGCCTCCGACCGGTAGCGCCGTTTCTGGAACAACTCGTACGATATACCCGGAAGGCGATGGCGCTGCTCGAGGACCTGGGACAGCATGTCGAATGGTACGTCTCCCTGGAGAATGCTCGGCCGGAATGCGCTCCATCTCCGGGCCTGGGCCACGCGCCCCACAAGCACACTGTCCGGAATGCCCATCAGGGCTGCCAGCTGGCCGGTCGATCCCGCATCGAAGTAGCGCGGCGTGACCAGCAGGTTGTAGCCGGGCGTATTATCCACGAGCAGACGACCCGACCGGTCAAAGAACATGCCCCGCGCCGGCAGCACCCGCTGCTCCTTCACGGCATTGCTGCGGGACTCGCCACTGTGATCCGAATAGTCCACGATCTGGAGTTGGGCCAGCCGCAGGATCAACACCCCAACCAGGAGCGCCGTAAAGACCGAAAAAATGCGAAACCGAAGCCTGGTATCGTCCATGTATTCCTATTGAGCGTGTTTGTCCGGACTCTCCGCGCCATTGATGCGGTAGCCGGACCCAGTGACGAGCGAATATTGACTATTCATCACTTGTCACTGTAATAATAGAGCTGTAGTTGCGACTCTTATGTAGGCAAATCCGTTGGAAGACGCAAACCAACCGGCCCGCCGGTCGTTGGTACCCCATGCAATACGGCCGGTTTCTCAAAATTTCGTCCGTCTTCACTGTATTATATTCCCCGCTTCATGGACACACGACTCATTTTCCGCACCGGGTTCTTTCTGCTGGTCACCTTGGCTTTTGCGCTCCCGTCATCGGCCCAGTACTTCGGTCGCAACAAGGTCCAGTACGACGACTTTGATTTCCGATCCTTCAAAACGGACCACTTTGAAATCTACTTCTACCCGGAAGAAAAGGAGGCCGTTTCCGATGCCGCACGGATGGCCGAGCGGTGGTACGAGCGGCACTCCCGGACGTTCATGCGGGAATTCTACGAGCGCAAGCCCATCATCCTGTACGCCAACGATGCGGATTTCCATCAGACGAACGCTATAAGCGGCTCGCTGGGAGAGGGCACGGGCGGTGTCACCGAATCACTGAAGGAGCGCGTCATCATGCCGCTCACGGGCTCGTACGCGGACACGGACCATGTCCTGGGACACGAACTTGTGCATTCATTCCAGTATGATATTGCCCTTTCACGGCAGGATTCGTCCCGGTTCGCCTTTCAACTCGTTCCGTTGTGGCTCACCGAAGGAATGGCCGAATATTTTTCTGTCGGCCGCGGCGACACACATACCGCCATGTGGATGAGAGATGCGGCGCTGCGCGACGACCTTCCCTCGATTGCCATGATCACACGGGACAGGAGCTACTTCCCGTACCGATACGGCCAGGCGTATCTCGCCTACATAGGTGGAAAGTATGGGGATGCGGCCGTTGCCAATCTATTCAAGCTGTCAGGTCGTGTGGGGGTAGATTCCGCCTTTGTCTATACGCTTGGCATCACCGCCGATTCCCTTTCTACTGAGTGGGCCCAGGCCGTCAAGGAAGCCTACCTGCCCCTCACGGAAGGCCGTATGGATCCAGGGGAAACCGGCCGGAAGGTCCTCTCCGAAGACATGGACGGCGGGGAGATGAATATTGCCCCGGTACTCAGCCCGGATGGGCAGTACGTAGCCTTCCTCTCCGAGAAGGATATTTTCAACATCAACCTGTTTATCGCTGACGCCAACACGGGTGAGGTGGTTCGCCGTCTCAAGTCCACGACCCGCAACAGCCACTTCGACAATATCCGGTTCATCTCATCGGCAGGGTCCTGGTCACCCGACGGCAAGCAATTTGCCTTCATCACGTTCGTCGAGGGTGACAACGAAATCGCCATCATGGACTGGTCCAATGGAAAAATCGACCGCAGGATCTCGGTGGCCGGTGTAACAGCCATCACCAACCTCGCTTGGTCCCCTGACGGCCGCCAACTGGCCTTCTCCGGTATGGATGGCGGCATTTCAGACCTTTATCTGCTCGATATGACGTCGTCTGAAGTACAGCAGTTGACGGACGACCGCTTCTCCGACCTGCAGCCAGCCTGGTCGCCAGACGGCATCCATTTGGCCTTCACGACCGATCGCGGTGAGGGGGGCACAGATTTCCAGAAGCTGTCCTACGGCAAGGAGCGCATTGGCATCATCAATACGGAAACATTCGAAATCGAAATCGTCCAGCCACTGGGTGGCATGCACCACAACGCCCAGTTCTCACCGGATGGCAACAGCGTGTTCTTCATTTCCGACCACGACGGCTTCAAGGACATTTACCGGTATGAACTGGCCACGAAGGATGTGTACCGGATTACCAACGTGAAAACGGGCGTTTCAGGCATCACGAAAATGTCTCCTGCCATGTCCGTGGCCGCGCAGAGTGGCCGTATGATGTTTTCCGTATTCAGTGACGGGGCCTACACGGTCTACGCCAAGGAGCCCGACGAACTGCAGGGTACGCGCTACGAGCCGGGAGAGCCGGAAGCCTACCGTCTGGCCGCCACACTGCCTCCGGACATCGGGTACGACGACGGCCTTGTGGGCAACTACCTGAGCGACCCGCTGGGCGGACTGCCCCCTGATCAGGATTACGCGGAAGAGTCCTACAGCCCCCGTTTGAAACTGGACTATGTGGCACCTCCAACGGTGGGCGTCCAGGCGGGAGGCGTGTACGGATCCGGAGTGTCGGGTGGCGTTGGATTCTTCTTCAGCGACATGCTCGGTAACCAGAATCTGACCGTTGTGGCACAGGCCAATGGTTCGTTCAAAGATATCGGCGCGCAGGTCGCGTATTTCAACCGGGCCAACCGCATCAACTGGGGTGTACAGGGCGCACACATTCCGCTCCTCTTCGGCACATCACGCGTCGGTCCCAATGCAATCGATCCGAAGACGGGCGTCGTTTCCAGGACCATTGAGAACATCAGACAGCGCATTTTTGTGGATCAGGTCCAGGGGGTCACGTCGTATCCATTCTCAACGACCCGGCGTGTGGAATTAACGGGCGGAGCCACGCGATACGGGTTCGACTATGAAGTGGATCGCTTTTTCTTCAACCAGTTTGGCGTCACGCGCGAACGCTCCAGCCTCGACGAACTTGAACCCGACGCGATTTATTTCGCTCAGGTCGGAGCTGCTCTCGTAACGGATTATTCCGTTTTCGGCTTTACCTCTCCGATTCGGGGCGGGCGCAGTCGTTTTGCCGTGACCCCGTTTGTCGGCTCCCAGCAATACATCCGTCTTGAGGCCGACTACCGCCGCTATTTCAATCTCAACCCGTTGACGTTCGCCGTTCGCGGCCTGCATGTCTCCAACCTCGGAGCACAGACGGGCGATCAGAGTGACATTTTTACGCAGGAATACCTGGGCTATTCCAACAGCATCGGCTTTGTGCGTGGTTATTCATTCTCTTCATTCGACAGTTTCGACGAGTGTACACCGACATCAACCGGCCAATGTGCGGAGCAGGAGCGGCTCTTTGGTACGCGCATGGGACTGGTGAGTATGGAAACGCGCATTCCCCTGTTCGGTACGCCCGAATTCGGACTGATCAACTTCCCGTACCTGCCAACGGAAATTGCCCTCTTCGCAGACGGCGGTGTGACGTGGACGCAGGACGACCTCCCGGTCTGGCGTTTCGACACGAGCTCCACGTCGGATCGCGTTCCGGTATTCTCGACGGGTGTATCGACACGCATGAACTTTTTCGGCTACACGGTCATTGAGATCTTCTATGCCAAGCCGTGGCAGCGTCCCGGAAAGGGTGCCCATTTCGGGTTCCAGCTCATTCCAGGGTGGTAGTATCCCCGGCTGTGGCCCTCACGCCGGGTGGTCAGTATCTTGTGCGCCATGTACGCACGCATTCGCCCTCTCCTATTTGCACTCGGTCCCGAGCAGGCACATTTCGTCGCATCGACCGGTGCCCGCATTGCCCAGAACGTAGCGCCGTCCGTGTTGGAGCGCATGTTCGCGTTTGCGCATCCGGCGCTCTCGGTCCAGATTCTGGGGCTGACGTTTACCAGCCCGGTGGGCCTGGCGGCAGGTTTTGACAAGAACGCCCGCCTGGTGCCGTTTTTCCGCATGGCGGGAGCCGGATTCACGGAAGTGGGATCGGTGACTGCCCAGCGCAGCCCGGGCAACAGGCGCCCCAGGCTTTTCCGGATTCCCGAGGACGAGGCCCTCGTTAACCGGATGGGACTTGGAAACCACGGTGCCGAACGGATTGCGCCGCGGCTGAAGCGACTGGCGCATCGGCCCGCCTTCCCGATGGGAGTCAACATTGCCAAGACGCACAGCCCGGACATCCTCGGCGAGCGGGCTCTCGCGGACTTTGCCTCGACCTACAGGCGCGTGGCCAACCATGCCAGTTACATCACCCTCAACGTGTCCTGCCCCAACACCGCCGAGGGCAAGACGTTTGAGGACCCGGCCACCCTCGACATCCTGCTCCAGCACATGGACCTGCTCATGACCGAGCGGCGCCGGGAAGGAGCCTCGCGCACGCCCCCACTGCTCGTCAAACTCTCTCCGCCCGAGCGCGAGCAGTTCGTGCTCGACAGCCTGTACGACGAAATTCTGGCCGTCTGCGCCGAACATCGGGTGGATGGCTTCGTGGCGACCAATACGCTTCCGCATGAACAAGGGGGACTCAGCGGCCCGCCCCTTGCCGCGCGTTCCACGAGCCTCGTCCGGTACCTCTATACCAAAACGGGTGGGGTGAAACCGATCATCGGTGTCGGGGGGATCGACAGCGCCGAGGCGGCGTACGAGCGTCTGGCAGCCGGGGCCTCCCTCGTTCAACTGTATACGGGCCTGGTGTATCATGGTCCCGGCCTCATCAAGTCCATTAAACAAGGTCTGGTGCGTCTCGCGGAAGAAGAGGGGCACTCTTCGATTTCGCACGTCACCGGAAGCCGCGCGTAGCCAGCCCAGAGTCGCCCGCCACAGAGTCGCCCGCCACAGAGTCGCCCACCCAAGCCGCCCACACCCATGGATACCCTCGTCCAGTTCGATACCGTTCCGCAGCTGTTCAACCGCCTGTGGGTGTATCATGAGGCCGCGGACCAAACGGTCCTCCGGTACATGGACCGGGACACGAAACAGTGGACCGACATCCGCTGGTCCCAATTCCGCGAACGCGTGCACGCCATGGCCGGCTACCTCTACGCCCAGGGCGTGAGGCCAGGCGATCGCGTGGCCATCCTCTCCGAAAATCGGCCTGAATGGGCCTACACGGACATGGCCACACAGCTCCTCGGCGCCGTCAACGTATCGCTCTATACGTCACTTCCGCCGCGGGAGGTCTCCTATATCGTCCACGATTCGGGGTCGTCCGTGTTCATCGTATCGACCCGAATTCAGCTCAAGAAGGCGCTCGACATCTACGATGCCTGCCCGGACCTGAAGCACATCGTATCCATGACGGAACTCGATGATGACCAGCCGGAATACGCCAGTTTTTTCGATGCGGCGCTTGAGGAGGGACGGGCGTTCTACAAGGAATACAAGGACGCCATTCACGCGAACGAAGCGAGCGTCAGGCCCGATGACCTGGCCTGCCTCATCTACACCTCCGGCACGACGGGCCGCCCCAAAGGCGTCATGCTCACGCACGGCAACTTCACCTCGAACGTACGCGATGCCATTGCCCGGATTCCGTTCCTGGAAGGAGATCGGCACCTGTCGTTCCTCCCGCTCTGCCACTCTTTCGAACGCACCGCGGGATACCTCGGAGCGGTTTCAGCGGGCGTCGTTATTACCTACGCCCAGAGTATCGACACGGTGACCCGGGATATTGTGGATGCGCAGCCCACGCTGCTCATCGCCGTCCCGCGCCTGTATGAAAAGATTTACAGTGCCGCGCTGAAGTCGGTTGAGGAGGGGTCCGGCGCCAAAAAGAAGGTCTTCTCGTGGGCCCGAGCGGTCGGATACCGGCACAACCTGGCCAAGGCCCGCGGGGCATTCGTGAACCCGCTGCTACGCGCGCAGTACGCACTGGCCCAGAAACTGGTGTTCTCCAAGCTCAGGGAAAAGCTGGGTGGGCACGTCCGGTTCGGCATTTCCGGAGGGGCCGCTCTCCCAAAAAGCATTGGCGAGTTCTTTTTCGCCGCGGGCGTCCCCATCATCGAAGGCTATGGCCTCACCGAAACGGCGCCTGTCCTCACGGTGTCCCCCTTTCACAACCCCCGCTACGGCGCCGTCGGGTACGTGATTGACAACGTCACCGTGGCCATTGCCGATCTGGAATCGGGCCGCCTCCTCGGGCAGATCACAGGCGCCGACTATCCCACATCGCTTTCGACCGAAGCCGGGGAAATCATTGCCAGAGGCCCCAACATCATGAAGGGTTACTGGAACAACGAAGAGGCCACGCGGGAAGCCATCGACGAGAACGGTTGGTACCATACGGGCGATGTCGGCCGCTTCGACAACGGGTTTCTGGTCATCACGGACCGGATCAAACACATGATTGTCTCGGCCGGCGGCAAGAACATTTATCCCGGACCCATTGAGGAAGGCTTCAAGCACGAACCATGGATTGACCAGATCAGTATCGTGGGGGAGGCGCGGGAGTTTTTAACCGCACTCGTCGTACCCAACGAAGACGCCATTCGGGCCTTCGCTGCGGAAGAAGGACTGCCCGCAGACAATTACGAGGCGCTCCTGGCCAGCGACGGAATTCAGCGCGTATTTGCCCAGATTTTCAAGTCGTACTCGCGCTCGGCGGCGGCGCACGAAAAAATCCGTGGATTCCGGCTGCTCGCCGAGCCCTTCACCATTGAGAACGGGATGATGACGCCTACCATGAAGCTCAAGCGGAATGTGATCGAGGAGCGGCTGGCCCATGTGATCGAGTCCATGTACGTGGGTGTGAGGTAGGGGACGCGCTGGCGTGGCGGCCAGCGCGAGCCGGTCCGGGCAGGCACCACCGGGCCCGGACCGGCCGGAACCTGCGGGAAAAGCTGGCATTTCAGATGGCTCGATCGGCAGGCCGTAACGGCCTGCCGAAAACGGGGTGTAGCGCAGCTCGGTAGCGCGCGTCGTTCGGGACGACGAGGTCGTGGGTTCAAATCCCGCCACCCCGACCAGCCGCCAGAATCCTATTCGTGCCGAATGGCGTCGACCGGACGGAGCCGCGAGGCGCGCCACGCTGGATAGGTACCGAATACGACACCGGTCGCCGCGGCCACCGCCACAACGACGCCGAAAGATCCCCACGAAAATCCAGCTTGGAAGGGTACGTCGGTCAGAGCACTGATAAGGGGCGTGATCCCGTACACCGACACAAGCCCCAGCAGCAGCCCAACCATACTCCCGGCGGCAGATATGACCACGGCCTCGACCATGAACTGAAAAACGATATCACGGCGGCGTGCACCCGTGGCCTTGCGCACACCGATCTCGCGCGTGCGCTCCGAGACGGACATCATCAGTACATTCATGATGCCCACCCCGCCCACGATTACGGATATTCCCGTGATCAATCCCATGATAACCTTGAATAGACGGACCCCTTTTTCGGCCTGCTCCACGCGGCCGCGGTTCGTGGCGATTGTCAGCGTATTTCGCCCTCGTTCATACCGCTCGTCAGCCCACCGGCCTATCTCCTCGACCATGGACGGCACCTCCTCGACCCGGTCCGCCACCGCCACCATCGTGGGGTACGCGCTACCCAGAACCGCACCCGGTAAATGAAACGGAACGAGCGCGCCCATCCGGGCACCCGATGGAATATCGGCTATGGCCCGAACTACCACGCGAAGCGAATCAACCATCACCTCCTTCCCGATCAGGTCCTGAACGCCACCTGATCCGTCCGTACCGACCAGATGACGAGCCACGCGCTCAGCAAGAACAGCAACCGGAGCGCCTTGGGCCATTTCCTCGCGCGATGGCCAGCGCCCGGCCAAGATGTCTCCCTGCAGCAACCCGGCCATTTCCGGCGTCGCAGCGGTCATGAACGCGGCTGTTTCACGCCCTTCTGAGAGAATCCGTACACCGCGCCGCGCGGACATCACAACCCGAGCGCGCCCAGCAAGCTGCGATGCCAGCGAGAGCCAGTCGGCCGTTCCGAGTCGGACCGCATCATTTCGTGGCACCGCCACATCGTCGACGACATCGCGCGTGACCGATGTCACCGATATCATGTTCAAATCCGTGGTCGTGGCAATCTGCTCCCGGGCGTAGTCTTCCATGCCATCGGCAAGCGAAAGGACGCCAACGAGCGCCGCTACACCAATCACCAGTCCGAGAATGGACATGAACGTATGCATCGGGTTCGATCGAAGCGTTTCAAACGCCGTACGTGCCAACGAAAAATGAATACTCATGGTCGAGCGCTACGATACGGCACTCATCAGAGTTGCGGCCCATCTTCATGCCTCCATCGTGCATTGTCACATCAGTCATCACTGCCTGTGTAACGGAATGGCCCTGTGCTACACATAGCTGTTGTAACAAGTTATTTCCCAAAACCAACACCTTTACAATCCACTATGAAGCGACTTGACGTCCTTACACCCGACAACGCACCTGAAAAATCAAAAGCCATCTTCGCCGATTTGAAGAAAAAATACGGCATGATCCCAAATATCTATGCCGTTGCTGGCCATTCCCCCCAGGCCCTCGAAGGTGAACTCTTCTTCGCAGACAAAATCGCGGAAGGTGTTTTCTCAAACGAAGAAATCCAGACCATTTACCTGGCCGCCTCCGAAGCCAACCGCTGTGGATACTGCCTGTCGGCACATACCGGCGCCCTCAAAATGGCCGGCAAGTCCGACGCAGAGGTCATGGAGCTGCGCCGCGGCAACTCGGACAACAATAAGCTGCAGGTACTTTCGCGCCTGACGCAGGCCATTGTGCACACACGCGGCCTCCCCGACGAGCATCTGGTCGATGCATTCTTTGACGCCGGGTACCCCAACGCCGCGCTCGTGGAACTACTTGGACTCGTGGCCATCAAGACGTTCACCAATTACCTGAACCACCTGACGGACACACCTATCGATTTTCCGGTAGTCGAACCCGCGGGCGACTACGAACTCGTCTGAAGCACTGGCCGCGGGTGTAAGGGGCAGGGCTCACCGGTCCCTGACACAGCGAAACCCGTTCATTTCTGATCGCACGTCCTGCAGCGTGCCGGCCCGTTTGGCCGTGCGCGCTGCAGGCGTGTTTTGGGCATAGCTCCCTCCGCGCAGAATGCGCATGTCGAAATTTTCCAGGTCGAACCACTCCGGTTCAATACCCGGCTGCGGGTATTTTGGATAATAATCGGCGATCCACTCTGCCACGTTTCCACCCATATCGTACAGGCCAAACGCATTCGGCTTCTTGCTGCCCACGAAGAACGACTCGGCAATACTACTGTCGTGGGAACGCACGTAGTCTCCAGCGTCGTCCGGAATGTTCGTCCCCGGATAGCGCTCCTTGCGCACGCCCCCAGCCGCCAGGAACTCCCATTCGGGCTCCGTTGGAAGCCGTCCCCCCACGTACGCGCAGAATGCAACGGCCTCGGCCCACGTGACGCTGTGGACCGCCCGCATTCCCCGATCCTCCATCTTGGGCATATGCCGGGGCACTCCGGTGACCGACGTGTACCAGTCATACTGATCCCACGTCGTTTCGTATCGGGACACCCACAAATCATCGATCTGGACGAGGTGCACAGGCGTTGCATCCGGATCCATCCCTGTCCAGACATCTCCCATGGTGAACTGACCGCCTTCCACGGCCACCCATTCCAGTCCCGGTGCCTCTGGAATATGGGTCGATGCGCAGCCCGCGCCCACCACCACGGCCACCGCCCACAGAACCACTGTGCAGTGTCGATTCCTGATCAAATGCATACACGTTGAGATGTGAAGTCAAGAAACACTACGGCATAGACACGCTATCGTAGCCGAGGTTGCCATGGTTTGGTAGCATCGCGCTGGTGTTTCGCCAGCAATACACAGACGGGACCCCCATGCGCCTCAGATGACGGAAAAAGGGGCTTTTGCTCATTGGCACACGGATTGTACTGGTATCAGTTGTACATCAACAAATCCAACCCCTACTACCAATGAAGAATCTCTTTACGCTCACTCTCGCCATTTTTCTCTCCGCATCGACCGTCTTTGCCCAGTCGAACAAGGCAACACACCAGGTCAGTGTCAACGTCTCTGAAATCTCGGTCATCTCCGTGTCGGGCGACATCAGCATGACCATCGCTTCGGCCACAGCCGGTCAGGCTCCCGATGCTGCAACAGCTTCCGGCTCCTACGCCGTGACCACCAACGGTACGGACAAGAAAATTACGGCTGAGCTCGACACGAAAATGCCAAAGGGCCTCACGCTGAACGTCACGATGTCCGCACCCAAAGGCGCCGACTCGGCGGGCAAGAAGGCACTCTCGAAGAAAGCCGTTGATCTCGTGTCAAACATTGAGCAGGTCCGCGGACAGGGTCTTGTCCTTTCCTACGAAGCCGTCGCCACGGTCGATGTCGATCCCGACGGATACACCCGCACAGTGACCTACACCATCACCAACAACTGATCCGCTCACCCCGGACAAAGCGAGTTTGCAAAAGAGGGGCGGCGCCGAAAGGCGCCGCCCCTCTTTTGCATGGTACTCGTACCTCATGGCTTACTCGTGCCTGATGGCTTACTCGTGCCGGATGGCCTCGGCCGGATTCAATCGCGCGGCTTTAATGGCCTGGTAACCGACCGTCGCCCAGGCAATTATGATGGACAACAGACCCGCAACGGCAAAAATCCACCAGGAGAGCTCCGTCCGGTAGGCAAACCCACCGAGCCACCGGTTCATCATGAACCAGGCCACAGGAAAAGCCACCACCGCCGCCAGACCCACGAGCAGCGTAAATTCCCGCGATAACAATGCCACGACGCTCGGAACCGATGCGCCGAGCACTTTTCGGACCCCGATTTCCTTCGTTCGCTGCACGGTGACAAAGGACGCCAACCCGAACAATCCCAAGCAGGCAATCAGAATGGCCAGTACGGAAAATGTCGTATAGATCGATCCCAGACGCGCTTCCTGGGCGTGAAGCGACATGAAGTCCTCGTCAGCGAAGTAATAGTCAAACGGGAAATCCGGCTCGAGGCTCGCGTACGCCTCGCGCAGCACTGGCAAAACGCGATCCATGTCCCCGGCCACCACGCGCACCGGAACGTACCGGCTCCAGCCCTGCCCCGAAAGCACAAGGGGCCGAACAGGCATGTGCAACGACTCGTAATTGGCATCTCTGACCACGCCAAGAATGGGACCTCCGTCGAGCTCATCGGTGTCCGGGTCGGGCTGCGAGAGATGCTTCCCGATGATTTCCTCCGGCCCATATCCCATGCGCCGCGCCGCCTCTTCGTTGATGACCCAGGCCGTGGAATCTGCCGGGCGAGCCGGGTCAAAATCCCTTCCCGCCACGAGCGCGAGTCCCATGGTCTCCACGTAGTCGAATGACACGTTGCCGGTCATGGAAATCAGCATCTCATTCGGCGACATACCCTCCAGCTTGAACCCGGTGGTCTGGTGAATATGATGCTGTCCCGGCATGATGGACGATTTCGCAGCATTCACGACCGAGGGGTCCGCCAGCACGGTCGATCGGAAGGACTCGAATCGGTCTATACCACCCTGCGTGCGCTGGGGAAGCACGACGAGCTGCTCTGCTGAAAAGCCGAGTTCGCGGTTCTGGATGAAATCCACCTGCCGGTATACCACGAGCGTGCTGACAACGAGTGTAATGGAGATGGCAAACTGGAACACGACCAGGGCGGCTCGCAACCGTACGCCCCCGCGGCCGCCCCCCGCGACACTGCCTTTGAGTACAGCGGCAGGCTGGAATGACGACAGCACAAACGCCGGATAGGACCCTGCCACCAGGCCCGTAATGATCACCGTACCGGCCATCAGAGCCAGCAACCACCACTCGAAGTGAAGATCAACCTGTGCCAGGTCATTGAAAAAAGGAATTGCGACGGCCACCATCCCGAGTGCCAACAGCATGCCCATCAGCGCCGTCATGGTCGATTCTCCAAGAAACTGCCGCATGAGTTGCCGGCGGTCACTTCCCATCACTTTTCGGAGACCGACTTCCCGGGCACGCCCCGCCGCCCGGGCGGTGGCCAGATTCATGAAGTTGATACACGCGATCAACAGAATGAACGTCGCAATCGCGCCGAGGATATACACATACCGGGCATCGCTCGTCCGGCCAATCTGATCTTCGGCCTCGCTGTGCAGATAAATGTCCGAGACCGGCTGCAGAATCCAGTCATACCGGAAGCCGGAGGCCAGTGCGTCATCATAACTGATACCCATGAATTCCTGCACCCCCTCGGCCACGAACTTGCGGACGGTGGCCGGCATCTTGGCCTGGAAAGCAGGCACGCTGGCGGCGTCTCTGAATTTAAGATAGGTCTGGAAGGAGTTGTCCAGCCACTGAGTGTTCTCGGCCCTTGTCAGGCTGTGGAATGAAGCGACCATGACCGGGTCGAAATGCGCATTCCGCGCATCCCGCTGAAAAACGCCGGTCACCACGTAGTCGTTGGCGTCATTAATCCGTATCACCTGCCCAATTGGATCCTGATCGCCGAAATACTTCCGGGCCGATTCTTCGGACAGAATGATGGAGTAGGGATTCACGAGCGCGGCCGACGCATCCCCCCGAACCAGGTCGATGGCAAAGATGTCGAATACAGTCGAGTCGGCGAAGTGGATCTCGGGTTCAATGAACGATACATCGCCCGTCGTAACCAGGGACCCAGTCCATGTGTTGACACGGACCGCCGTCTCAATTTCAGGAAATTCATCCCGGAAGGTAGGCGCCATGACGGCGGGTGAACTGGCCGTGTGTACGGTCTGCTCGCCGACAGTGGCATCGAGTTGTACCTGGAAGGTCCGCTCGACGCCCGGGTAATGCTGGTCCATGCCAAGTTCGGCGACCACAAAGAGGGCAATCAGGACAAACGCGGCCATTCCGGTCGCCAGGCCGAAAATGTTGATGAAAGAATAGCCTTTCTGACGGACCATATTCCGCAGTGCAATGCGGATGTAGTTCGATATCATGGAATTTCGCGTAATGTAAACATGAAGACCTCGACGCAGACGAGGGTCGGAATGTTACACGGACTCCTCGCGCACATGCGGTCGGTCTGGAAGCCCTCCGGTATATTGGCCAATCGCTTCACGGAACCGCATACATGAAGACTATCAGCACGCAATTATCCTACTTTCTGCATGATGTGGAAATGCGCCAGAATCTGCGTCTGCTGTTCAAATACGTCCTGGCACTGATCCTCGTCATTGCACTCTTTACCGTGTTGTTTCACGTCATCATGGTTCAGGTGGAAGGCCATGAGCATTCGTGGATCACCGGTCTGTACTGGACCATGACCGTCATGAGTACGCTGGGGTTTGGCGATATCACGTTCGAGTCGGACATCGGCAGACTGTTCAGCGTCATCGTGCTCGTTACGGGCATCATGATGCTGCTGATCGTACTTCCATTTGCTTTCATCCGGTTCTTCTATGCACCGTGGCTCGAGGCTCAGATCCAATCGCGTGCGCCGCGTGAGTTGCCGCAGCGTACGACGGGCCACGTCATCCTGACCTCCCGTGATGCCATGACAGACGTCCTGACAAGCCGATTGGCCCGGGAGGGCATTCCCTACGTGATTGTTGAGGAAAGCGCGGCCGTGGCATCGGAATGGTTCGGAGAAGGCGTTTCGGTGGCTGTTGGAGAAATAGACAACAAGGAAACCTACGTTCGACTCAGGATCGAGAGCGCTCGCCTGTTGGTTGCCGGGCGAAGCGACATGGTGAACACCAACATCACGCTTACGGCGCGCGAAGTCGCTGAGCAGATACCCATCGCCGCCATTGCCAGCGAAGACGATGCAATAGACGTCCTCCAGCTCAGCGGAGCCACGCATGTGCTGCCGCTCAAGCGGTGGCTCGGTGAGCAGCTCTCAAGCCGAATCAACGCTCAATCCTCAGGGCTGTATCCCATTGGAATTTACGAGGACCTCCGGATAGCCGATTTGCCTGTTCACAACACGCCACTGGCCAACACGACCATTCGCGAGACCAACCTGCGGAATCTGACCGGGGTCAGCATTGTAGGCGTGTGGGAACGTGGACGTCTGGAAGCCGCACTTCCTGACAAGAAGCTGTCCGGTCACCACGTACTGGTCGTGGTCGGAACGGAGGACCAGTTGTCCGAACTCGATGACATGCTGACCATCTATGACGTCAACCCGAATGCAGTGCTTCTCATCGGAGGAGGCACGGTGGGCGCAGCCGCCGCCCGTGCCCTCAAGGCAAAAGGCGTGTGCGTCCACCTTGTTGAACGCGACGCGCGTCGGTGTCACCTGCTTCGCAATACATGTGACAGGGTTTTTCATGGCGATGCATCGGACTACGATCTCCTCCAGGAGGCAGGTATTTCGGAAGCGCCGTCTGTTCTTCTGACGACCAACGAAGACGCTATCAACGTTTACCTGGCATCCTATTGTCGCCGCCTGAATCCTGAACTGCGCATTGTGAGTCGCATTACGCATGAACGTAATCTGGATGCCATTTACCGTGCAGGAGCTGACTTCGTATTGAGCTATGCCACGCTGGGACTCGACGTCATCATGTCCATTCTGAGCGGTAGGGACCTGATTGTGCTCGGTGAAGGAGTGGACCTCATAGGCCGCCCGACACCTCGGAGTCTCCAGGGCAAAACGCTGGCGGAAAGCGGGATTGGAGCCCGGACAGGACTCAACGTCATTGCCATAAAATCGGGCGGCGTAACGCAGACCGCACCACGTGGCGATACAGCGCTCGTACCCGATTCAGAGTTGGTCATGATTGGAACGAGCGACCAATCGGCCGCCTTTTCGGAGTACTTCGGATAATGATCAGGTCGTCGGGGATGATCAGGTCATTGGGGTCAGCAGGTCTTCAAGAAAAAATGCAGACAGTTCAGCCCGTCCGCGCAGGTCCGACTTGCCGTAGACGGCAATGGCATGTTGTCGCACGGTCCGTTCTGACCGATCGGTAAAGTGCGCGATTTCATTGAAGCTGAATCCCTTGACGAGAAACAGCGCCACTTCCTTTTCGGTCGGCGTCAGGTGCCACGTATTGAACTGTCCGTCCATTTCGTCTGCCAGGCCGCGGATGAAGTGTTCTGCCCGGCGGCGCCATGCCTTCGCCTCGGTGTTTTCGCGTCCCAGCGCCAGGCGGGTCTCTTCCAGTTCCCGTCGCGAGGCCCTGACGCGTCCAAACAGGAACACGGCCGCCGCCAGACTCGTCGCGATCAGAATCAATTCCACCAGAATATGGAACGACCAGATCGACTCTGGGGCATCGAGCACGACATCGGTCGCGGCCGCGACACAGAAAACCAGCAGCAACGACGCCACTATTCGGTCATCAGGGGTTCTATCCGTCATTTGACGCATGCGCACAGGGAGTGACTGTGGTATTATCGAACCAAATCAACCAACCAACGACGACCATGATTCCCGATCCGCTTCACCCCGCCGTCGTCCATCTCCCGCTGGCGCTCGCCGTACTGCTTCCCATCCTCATACTCATCGCACTTTGGCTCGGCCGCCACGCCGACGAGGTCATACCCGACAAACTGCGAGCCATCTGGATACCTGTTGTATTCCTCGCCCTTGTCATGACCGGCACGGGCTACTTCGCGCAGGAAACCGGTGAAGACCAGGAAGATCGCGTCGAAGAAGTCGTCTCACGCGACGCCATCCACGATCACGAGGAGCGGGCTGAGGTCTTCGTATGGATGTCAGCGCTACTCCTCGTTGCATCCATCGCGGGCCTCGTACCCGGTGCCACCGGTCGATACAGCAGGTATATTACGCTGGGCATGGCCATCATCGTCCTCGTCCTGGGTGTCCGCGTCGGTGGCAGTGGTGGCGACCTCGTCTACACACACGGAGCGGCCCAGGTCTACCTCGAACAATAACGGGCCCCGCCCGGGGCCGGGCCAGACGTTATTCGGGCGGTGGCGCTACGCGCGCGCCGTCCGGCATAGCGAGCTGGTCCGGATCGAACGCCCGGGAAAAGGAAATGCTGTCTGCCCACGCCTCGTTCTTGAACGCACCGCGCGCTCCATCAACAAACCCGTACCCCTGGAAATGCGTCGCCACGGTCAATCCGTCTACCGTCACGAGGTCCTCATACGTAAACAAGGTCTCCGACGGTGGATTTTCCGGATCTACATTCCGCCCGAAGGTGACCGTGTAGCGGATGGCCCGGATCAGACCCGATTCCGGATCCACATACAGCGTATAAGTGTCGTCAGGAGCGTCTCCAACGCCGGCTTCAAACCCGACGCGCACCATGTCGTGCAGGCGGCCACCGAGCTCCTCCTGGGGAAGTAAGGTGTACGTGATCCCGGGATCGGCGAGCACAAACGGAATCTGCTCGAAATAATACCCCGTCGTGGCCCAGAACCGGGGATTTATTTTTTCGATGGATGCGGGCCAGATCCAGGCGTGTCTCCCATCCCAGGCCATACGACCCGTCACTTCGTCCGGGGCGCCGTAGGGTCCCACGCTCACAAAGTCGTGGTACACCAGCCGGGTTCGGTTATCCGCCACGAGATACGTCTTGAACTGCAGATCGGCGCCCACATTGGCATATTCCCAGGTATAGGAACTGGTCTTTGCCGCATACCACGCCTCGAGCCCACCGTGCGCTTCGATGGCGCGCAGCACCAGGCGTCCGCCCTCCGACGCCGAGAGTCGTTCCCGTGCCGCCTGTGCACCGTCAGCAATCGCCGCTTGGTGGGTGGCTGCCTCCGTATCTGCATGGTCTGCATTCCCCGGCGCACCCGGCCCGTCCCCGGTCGGCGCACCGCAAGCAGCCGCAAGCAGCATTACAAGAGCGAAGGCAGAGCTACTGACGAAATGTTGCATGTTGTTCGTCCGTTGCATGTTGTTCGTCCGTCGATGGTTGAAGAATTGGATCGTCAAACAGCGTACCGTGTCGCCACTGTTCGTGCGAAAGCAGCCACTGTTTACGCGGCAGCCCCCCACCATATCCCGTCAGCGACCCGTCCGATCCAATAATCCGGTGGCACGGCACGACGATCGCCAGCATGTTGTCTCCGTTGGCACGCGCCACCGCCCGGACGGCCTGCGGCTTGCCAATGGCCGCGGCCTGTGCCGCGTAGGACCGCGTCTCTCCCGGCGGAATGGTCAGGAGTTCGTTCCACACCGCCTGTTGGAACGCCGTTCCCGTAAAGGAAAGGGGCAGATTGAATTGCAGCGAACTGCCAGCAAAATAGGCGCCGAGCTGCCGCTCGACGAGACTCGAAATATCATTCCCGCCCTGTACGAAATCTGCTCCCAGTCGCCGCGCAAGCCGCTCCTTCTGCACGGGGAGCATGGGCCGGTCCTTGAACTCGAGCAGGCAGAGCGCACTATCCGTCACGCCGGCTATCATGCAGCCGAGGGGAGTCTCAATGTCGCTGATGTATACCATACCGGAAAACCTACAAAAAAACAGGGAGCGGCGCCGTCAGGCCGCCCGTCCCAATGCATGCAGCATGCGCTGGTGCGATGCAACGGCCGCGCTGAGCGTCGGATTATAATGGTACGGCACGCCGTATTCCTGGGCCGTATGCCGCACGATGTGGCTCAGCACCGGGTAGTGGATGGAGCAGATCTGCGGAAAGAGGTGGTGCTCTATCTGGTAGTTGAGCCCCCCGATGTACCACGAGAGGAGGCGGTTTTCTGCCGCAAAATTGGCCGTCGTGTGCATTTCGTGGATCAGCCAAGCGTGTTCCATGCGCCCATCGACACCGGGCGCCAGGAATTCCGGTCCCTCCACCACGTGCGCCAGCTGAAAAATCACGCCGAGAATCATACCCGCTGTGAGGTGCGCCGCCAGCACCCCCGCCAGATATTGCCAGATCGTAATGTCGAGTACGAAAAACGGCAACAGCACAAGGCCAAGCGCCATCAGCTTACCAACGACGAGCGTCGCCCATTCAATGGGCGCATGCCGCATGTCCGTATACGGCCCGATATTGCGCCTCATGAACTGTTGAAAATCCTTCACAAAAAGCCAGTTCAGCGTCGCGAAGCTGTACGCCAGAAAGCAGTACCAGGACTGATAGCGGTGATACCACTTGCGGGGTGTTTCGGGCGAGAGCCGCAGAATGGGCGACACCGTCAAATCCTCATCCACACCCGTGATGTTCGTGTACGTATGGTGGATCACGTTGTGCGTAATCTTCCACATATAGCCGTTCGCCCCGAGCAGATCGAACGTGTACCCAAGCAGCCGGTTTACGATCGGGCTCGAAGAATAGGCGCCGTGCAGTGCATCGTGCGCGACTGAAAACCCGATGCCCGCCATGCCCATGCCGAGCAGCACGGCCATTCCCAGCATTTGCCCGGGCGAAAAGGCGCCCGTCAGAATAAGCCCGTACAGCCCGGCCGTACCGCCGAGCAGCAATACCGTCTTGAGCACCATGGATGCATTTGCCTTCTGACTCAGCCCGCTCTCCTCAAAATGCGCGTGCACCCGTCGCCGCACTTCCGGCACGAAATCCTGCACATCTTTCTTATTGAAGCGGATTTTTGGGGTCGATGCGGGTGCGGAGAAATTCTTCAACACGTTCGGGCCGGATGGTGATGTCGTCTGTGTACCCCAACATATAGCAGGACCCGGACGTCGGGCCGCCTGGCGTGGACACGTTCCGCCCGTTCCCGTCCATTCATCTCCGGCATGCCGACATCGGTCATGCCGACATCGGTCATGAGTACGCGAGGTATACCCTCTATGGCCATCATGCGTTCCTGGGCTCACGCGTCAAGCTGCCGAACGATCCCGGGAATGGCCGATGCCCGGGCGTGTACATCCAGGATGCCGGTATGCTCCAGAAGCTCGCTCACGTGGTCGGCACGCACGCCACCACCGGCTATGATCGTCATGCGCCCCTCGGCGGCGGCGGCGAGCTTCTTCAGGAGGTCCCGGTTCTCCCACGCCGTGCCCGGACCGCCAGATGTCAGGATCCGGTCCACGCCGGCGTCAAAGAGCACCTCGAGCGCATCGAGCGGTCGCGGGCAGCGGTCGAATGCCCGGTGGAATACCACGGGGACCGGCAAGGTCGCGTTCACGATTTCGGTCATGGCCTCGCCGTCCGGCTGGTTATCCTCGCCCACGACGCCCACGACGATAGCGTCCGCCCCCGCATCGCAGAAACGTTCTGCCTCCCGGACGAGGCGGGCGAGCTGCGCCGCATTGGCCCGAAAATCGTCTTCCCGGGGGCGAACAAGCACACTGATGGGCAGGTCGACGGTATTCAGGATGTCATTGAACCGCTCCAGGTAGGGCGAGAGGCCGCCGACGTCCAGCCGACGGCAGAGTTCGAGCCGGTGTGCCCCAGCCGCCTGGGCGGCCACGGCCTCTTCGAGCGTCGTTACGCAGGCTTCGACAAGAAGTACGGAATCAGGATTGAGCATGGGAGTTGGTGGTCAGGGCCTACGAACCGGCCCGGTTTCAGCGGGCTCTCGGCAAATCCACGCCGTGGAACATGGCGTAAAACCGGAGTCCGGAAGTGACAACGATGGCGGTCCAGATCTGGACGGGCGGGCCGAAGCCGGAGGCTTCGGCCCCAAGTAGGGCGGCGGCGCCGATCAGTGCGGCCGTCGCGTAAAAATCGTGGCGTACGACCGCCGGGACCTCGAGCACCAGCACATCGCGCACGGCGCCGCCGCCCGTAGCCGTAAGCGCCGCCATCATCATGACGCCAATAGGACCGAGACCGAACGCGAGCGCCTTCATGGCCCCGATGGCTGCGAACACTCCGAGTCCGACCGCATCGGCCAACATGACCCGGTTCCACTCCGTCGCCACGCGCGACGACGCCACAAACGCCACGCCGCCGCCAACGAGGCATACGCCCAGGTACAGCTCGCTTTCAAGCGCCGCCACGGGTGTCGCGCCGAGCAGCATGTCGCGGATCATCCCGCCACCGACTCCCGTCGCCACGGCGAGCACCATGACGCCCAGCAGATCCAGATTGTGTCGCGTCGCCCGGAACCCTCCGGCGACCGCGAACACGAACGTGCCCACGATGTCGAGCGCATCGAGCGTCGTCATGTCGGAAGTCCGGTCATCGCCGTGTCAGATGTCGTGTCATCGGATCAGGAAACCGTCGCGGAGCGGATCGTTCGCATCCAGAAGCAGCGTCGAATGACCCGTAATGTACGCGCGGCCACCGACTTCGGGAATAACAGCGTTCGCAGCACACGTGCCGCCCGCCTCACGGGCACCGCCATCACCCCCTGCCGCGTCCACAATCCGGACCGTGAACGTCGTCCCGAGAATACTTTCTATCGATACGCTCGTCGGCGTATCCTGCGCCCCTCGATCCACCTGGAGCGCTCCCCGCGCCGCAAGAAGGGCCGCCCGCGCGCTCACGCCCGTTCCTGTCGGGCTGCGGTCGAGCTCGCCCTCGGCGAAAATACAGACGTGCCGCGAATGGTTCTCGGCGCGCGCGGGCGGCCCCGTAAAAATGGTGCCGTAGAGAAAAGCCAGGTCCGCCGACTCCGGATGAGCCAGCGGGTGCGCCTCCATGACGGCGCGTTTTATGCGCATGCCGGCGTCAATCAGCTGCCGCGCATGGGGCGGCGTGAGCGTGAGGCCGAGCGGCTCCGCATCGACGAACGCATAAAACGCGCCGCCGTACCCGATATCATACCGCACGCGGCCCAGTCCCGGTACATCAACTTCCGCATCCAGCGCCGCGGCCCACGAGGCCACATTCCTGAAGCAGACCGCATCCACGCGCCCGCTGGCGATGGTCGCTCGGGCCGTCACAAGGCCAGCTGGCGTATCTATCCGCACCTCGACGTCGCCGTCCGGACACCGGGCCGCCGGAGCGAGATGTCGGATGACGTGCCCGGCTTCCAGCGAGCGGTTCTCCCCGCCGCGCGCGGTCGCCCCGGCGCCGAGCGGCGCATCTCCCAGAATTTCCTCCAGTACGACGCGCGTGACGCCAAGTATGCCGTGTCCGCACATCGTCGAATACCCTTCATTGTGCAGGAAAAGCACCGAGAAGTGGGCCGTTGCCGACACGGGTGGCATGATCAGGCAGCCGTACATGTCGGCATGTCCCCGGGGCTCGTACATGAGCGCCGTGCGGTAGCGGTCCAGGTGCTCCTTCGCATAGCGGCGGCGCTCCAGCACCGTCTCGCCCCTGGGCTGCGGATACCCACCCGTTATGACGCGCAGCGGCTCACCCTCCGTGTGGGCGTCAACGACGGTAATGCGTTCAGGCGACGTCATGAGGTGCAAGGATATTCCTGAAGCCTGAAATAGACCGCCATGGGATGCTGTCGTATTGCCGCTTCAGATTCTCGGGTAGACGCTGAGTGGCCTCGGAGAGGGTCTGCAAGTTTCGCAAGGCAGCGTCATACAGTACGGCATCCTCTCGCAGATCGCCCCGTTCCCGGATTCGATCAATTTTTTCGATGGACTCCACGATGTGAAGTGCATAATTCTTCCAGGACTTCATCAGATATGGACGGCTTCGGTCAAAATAGCCGCCTTCATGTGCGCATTCAACTCATGTTCAGGAACCAGTTCAATCTTGCGCCCTACGAGATCCTCCAATTCCAACATGAGTGGAATCCTTTGTGCGAACAGATCATAACCACGAGGAAGCGAAACCAACACATCGACGTCGCTTCCCGGTCCTTCCTCGCCGCGGGCCACGGAACCGAATATTCGGACGTTTTCCGCTCCATATCGACTGGCCAGTTCAAGTATTTCGTTGCGCCGGAAGCGTAATTCCTCAAGAAGCATGATCTTGCGGGTCGGATGACTGAATCCCGTTGAATGGAAATGTAACACATTGCAGCAACATCATGATGCCTCTTCTACTGACTTTTCTGGCGGCCGTGACCGCGTTTGTGAACGTGAATGTGCTGCCCATGGACAGCGAGCGCGTGCTCATGCATCAGACGGTGCTCATTGATGGGGACCGGATCGTGGCGGTGGGGCCTGCGTCCGAGGTCGACGTGCCCGCTGGAGCGACGGTCATTGATGGGTCGGGGATGTGGCTCATGCCGGGGCTGGCCGAGATGCATGGGCACATTCCGCCCCCTTCCCAGCCCCGGGAAGAAATCGAAGCCGTGCTCTTTCTCTATGCGGCCAATGGTATTACGACCGTCCGCGGCATGCTGGGATGGCCTGGACAACTCGAGCTGAGGGAAGAGGTGCGCGCGGGTCAGCTTCTATCGCCCACGCTCTACCTGGCAGGTCCCAGCTTCTCGGGCCAGACCGTCCAGACTCCCGAGGCGGCCCGCGCCCGGGTGCGCACGCAGGTAGCTGAAGGGTGGGATCTTCTCAAGGTCCACCCGGGCCTTTCGCGGGGCGTCTACGACGCCATGGCGGACGAAGCGGCCCGCCTCGGCATCCGTTTCGGCGGGCACGTGCCCCAGGATGTCGGCCTCCTGCACGCACTGGAGACCGGTCAGGAGACGTTCGATCATATGGATGGATTCGGCGCGCACCTCGGCACGGACGGTCCGCCGGACGCGGCCGATCTCCGCGCCATCGTCGAAAAAACCCGCGACGCGGGCGCCTGGATTGTCCCGACGAGCGTGCTCTGGGAGCTCTTCCTGGGCGTCGCATCGCTCGACGAAATGAGAGCGAGGCCCGAGCTCCGGTACACCTCGCCGCAGAACGTCGCCGCCTGGACGCGGGCCTACCGCACGCGCCTCGAAAACGCCCCACCGAGTGGACAGCAGATGGCCGAAAACCGCAAAATCATCCTGAAGGCGCTTTCCGATGGCGGCGTGCCTATCCTGATGGGCACCGACGCCCCGCAGCAGTTCTCCATTCCCGGCTTTTCGCTCCACCGCGAAGTCGCCTACATGGTGCGGGCCGGCATGACGCCCTACGATGTCCTGGTCTCCGGGACGCGAAATGTCGGCCACTATTTCGAGGACAAGGACACTTTCGGGCTCGTCGCCGAAGGCCACCGCGCCGACCTCGTTCTTCTGGCTGCCAACCCGCTCGAAGACATCCGCGCCATAGATGCCATCGAAGGCGTCATGCTTCGCGGCCGCTTCGTGCCCCGCTCCGAGATCAACACCCGCCTCGCCGAGATTGAGGCGTGGTATGCACGAGATGGGCAGCGTTGACGCCATATAAGATCATCATGTTGATCTTAATCGACCAACATATTACCTTGAATCAGTACGTTGATTCAAGTTGCGGATACACGAATGCGTGGGATATCAGAAACACAGATTCGGACTCGTTTGGAAACCGAGAACCCCTGGTGGGCATCCGGTGACGTCCAGGAGGGGCTCCGGAAGCTTACTCCGAGGCCGTACCTCGATCTGTTTTATCCATTCGTCGAGAAGTCAGAGGTCAATCGGGCTGTGGTTCTGATGGGCCCGAGACGCGTCGGGAAGACGGTCATGGTCCATCACGCCGTTTCCAGACTCATCGCTTCCGGGGTTCCGCCTCGGCACATCTGCTACATATCTGTCGATCACCCTGTCTATACAGGACTGGACCTGGACAGCTTCGTAAAACTGTACCGGACAACGGCTCAACCGGAAGATGGACGCCTGCAGTATGTCTTTTTCGATGAGATTCAGTATCTCCGAGACTGGGAGAAGTACCTCAAGGCACTCGTCGACAGTAGACAGAACGTACAGATCGTTGCGTCTGGATCTGCAGCAGCGGCCCTCCGCATGCAGTCTACTGAAAGTGGCGCAGGGCGTTTTACCGACTTCTTCCTCCCTCCCCTAACGTTTTACGAATTCCTGGTCCTCGTTGGAAGACCTGACCTTGTTGACACGGATCGTGACGAGGAAGCAGATGGCTATTTTGCCTCATCAGATCTCGAAGCATTGAATGCGCACTTCGTCGATTACACCAACTTTGGCGGATATCCAGAGGTGGTTCTTTCCAGCGCCATCCGGGAGGACATGGCGCGGTTCATCAAGAGCGACATCGTGGATAAAGTGCTCCTGAGAGACCTGCCCAGTCTGTACGGCATTCGAGACATACAGGAGTTGAACTACCTGTTCTCAACCCTGGCATTCAATACGGCCCAGGAAGTGTCACTTGAGGGATTGTCACAGAACTCCGGAGTTGCCAAGAACACGATCAAACGCTACATCGAATATCTGGAAGCCGCTTTTCTCATCAAGGTCATCCATCGTGTCGATCAGAATGCGAAGCGGTTCAGAAGGCAGAACTACTTCAAGGTCTATCTGGCCAACCCGTCCATGCGGTCGGCGCTCTTTGCGCCCATCGACGAATGGGACGAGGCGGCTGGGGATCTGATTGAGACAGCTGCATTCTCCCAGTGGTTTCACGAGCCAGATCTACCGCTGTACTACGCGCGCTGGAAGACGGGTGAACTTGACCTTGTGTGTCTGGATGCGACGCAAAGGGTCGCATGGGCTGCAGAACTCAAGTGGTCTGACCGATTTGCGGATCGTCCCGAAGAATGTGATCGGTATGTAGATTTCGCATTGCAGAATGGGCTCGATAGGGTTGTGATCACATCCAGAACAAAGCGTCGGACCGTGCGGCGGCGAGGGATTGAATTGCAGTTCGTTCCCGCCAGCATCTACTGTTTCACCATCGGGTACAACGTGACGTCGGGCCGCCAGCATACCAACAAGGCGTGATGGCGCGGGAGGACTTTCGCGGCAGAAGGGAGCATTTGCATCCCAGGTGAAAGATTGATATATTATTAATATATCTGTGATATATCAGCAGAAATCGTCAAAACTGCCCGGAATTACCACAAAAATCCGTTTTAAAACATATGTCCACACCCTGGAAAGGGGTTTTCCCCGCCATCACCACCAAGTTCAAGGAAGATCTCTCGCTCGACTACGGCGCCATGGAACGCCACGTCGAAGCCCAGCTCGACGGCGGCGTGCACGGCATTGTCGTGACGGGTACGCTCGGCGAGAACGGGTCGCTCTCGTTCGAGGAGAAGCAGGAGGTGCTGCGCATTGTCGCCGAAGCCGTGAATGGCCGCGTTCCGGTCCTCATGGGAGTCGCCGAAACCACGACGCAGCGCGCCTGCCAGGCCGTCGAGGACGGCATGGTGAATGGCGCGGACGGCTTCATGGTGCTGCCCGCCATGCTCTATGCGAGCGATCGCCGCGAGACGATGGCCCACTTCCGGGCGGTTGCGCGCGCCAGCGGCAAGCCCATCATGATCTACAACAATCCGGTGCTCTACAAGGTCGATACGACGCCCGAGATGTTCGCCGAACTCGCGGACGAAGAGATGTTTGTTGCCCTGAAGGAGAGCTCGGACGATGTGCGCCGCGTGACCGACATCTACAATGCATGCGGTGACAGGTATCAGATTTTTACAGGCGTTGACAACATTGCACTTGAAAGCCTGGCGGCGGGCGCCGTCGGATGGGTGGCCGGTCTCGTGTGCGCCTTCCCGCGCGAAACGGTCGCCATCTACAATCTGGTGCAGGCCGGACGGCTCGCCGAAGCGCGTGACATCTACCGCTGGTTCAAGCCCCTGCTTGACCTCGACGTACACGCCAAACTCGTACAGAATATCAAACTGGCGGAAAAAATGGTGGGCATCGGCACCGAACACGTCCGCCCACCCCGGCTCCCGCTCGTTGGGGAGGAGCGTACGCATGTGGAGCAGGTCATTCGAAAGGCACTTGACGCCCGCCCGGACGTATCGGATTACGTTTAGACGGGTGTTGAAACACCCGGAGATGCCAACACAAACAGACGCAGCCATGGAAGCAGAGTCAACGACAACCACGGGCGCGGCCGGCCGGGCCGGCGCGGCGGGTGCATCGACCCCAAAAGACCTGGCCACCAAAACCGATAGCGCCTACAACCGGCTCGAAGAGTTGATTGTGACGCTCCAATTGGAACCTGGATCGACGCACAGCGAGCAGGACCTCGGGGCGGAGACCGGGCTGGGGCGTACGCCGGTTCGCGAAGCGCTACAGCGGCTGGAGGCGGATCGTCTGGTGCGTATTGTGCCGCGCGTTGGCGTCCGGATTACGGAAATTGACGGACTCGCCTACCTCGATGCGCTCGACACGCGCACCGTGCTCGACGAGCTTATTGCCACGCTTGCTGCCCGGCGGGCGCGGCCAGAGGACCGAAGCGGACTGCGCCAGTGCGCCGCCCTCATGCAGAAGGCCGTGGCCGCGGACAATACCGAGCGGTTCATGGCACTCGACCGGCAGTGCGACAATGCGCTGGGGCGCGCCGCCCGCAACCCGTTCGCCATGGATGCCGTGCGGCCACTGCACGCCCATAGCCGGCGGTTCTGGTTCCGCCACCGCCATGCGGACGATGCCTTTGAAAGCGCCGTCCTCCACGCCGCCATGTTGCTGGCTGTCGCTGAGGGCGACGAAGTAGCAGCCGAGCGCGCCAGCAGGGATTTATCCGACTACCTCGACGCGTTTACGCGCCGGGCACTTGATTTCTGAGGCATGAGGCCATGAAAAGCCGTTTTTCGTGTATCGATGCGCACACCGGCGGCAATCCCGTACGGGTGGTCGTGGAAGGCGGGCCGCCGCTCGAGGGCGGCTCCATGCTGGAGCGCCGCGCCCATTTCCTGGCCGAATACGACTGGATACGGTGCGGACTCATGTTCGAGCCGCGCGGGCACGACATGATGTCGGGAAGCATCCTCTACCAGCCGACGCGCGGCGACTGCGACGTCGGCATCCTGTTCATCGAGACGAGCGGGTGTCTGCCCATGTGCGGGCACGGCGCCATCGGAACGGTCACGGTGATCATCGAGGAGCATCTGGTGGAGCCTGCCGAAGTCGGTCTGCTTCGGCTCGAGACGCCCGCGGGACGGGTCGATGCGTATTACGAGATGGACGGCGAGCGGGTCGCGTCGGTGCGGATCGTGAATGTGCCCTCGTTCCTGTACAGGAGCGGTATCGCCATCGAAAGCCCCGATCTGGGCCAGCTTTCGATAGATGTGGCCTACGGTGGCAACTTCTACGCCATTATTGACCAGCAGGAAAACTTCCAGGACATGGCCTACTTTACGGCGGGCGAACTCGTGCGCATGAGCGGCGTCATCCGGGAGCGGCTGAACGCGGCCTGCGAATTCGTGCATCCACTCGACGAGAGGATCCGCGGGCTGAGCCACATTCTCTGGACGGGCGCGCCGACCGTGGAGGGCGCGACGGCCCGCAACGCCGTGTTTTACGGCGACAAGGCCATTGACCGTAGCCCGTGTGGTACGGGCACGTCGAGCCGCATGGCCCAGTGGGCGGCGCTCGGTAAGCTCGGCGAGGGCGATCTGTTCATCCACGAAAGTATTATCGGATCCCTCTTCGAAGGGCGCGTCGAGCGCCGGGCCCGCGTCGGCGAGTTTGACGCTATTGTGCCCAGCATTGGTGGCTGGGCACGCATCACCGGATACAACAACATCCTCATCGACGATGACGACCCCTATGCCCACGGATTCCAGGTTCTCTGAGGCCAGCGCCGCCGCAAACCGACCATCATCGAACAGCGCGGATGTTGTAGTCGTCGGTGGCGGCGCCGTTGGGCTCTCGACGGCCTGGTATTTGGCCGAGGCCGGTGCGCGTGTCACGGTCGTGGACCGCATGTCGCTGCGCGACAAAGCTTCGATCGGAAACGCCGGCCTGCTCGTGCCCAGCCACGTCATCCCGCTCTCCGCGCCCGGCGTCATCTCAAAGGGCCTCCGATGGATGCTCAGCGCCAGAAGTCCCTTCCACATTTCCCCGCGCCTGAGCGCCGACTTCCTGCGCTGGCTCTGGCTCTTCGCACGCCACGCCACGCCCGAGCACGTCGCCTACGGCATCCCCATTCTGCGCGATTTGTCAATGGAAAGCCTCCGGCTGTTCGACGCGCTGTGCGGCGAGGACTTGGCCGCCGCGAACGGCGGCGGCGCGGACGGCAGCGGCGCGGCGGCCCCCAGCGGCCAGGCAACACAAGCCGACTCCGCCCCCGGCATAGCACCCCCCCTCCCCGGAACGGGATACAGCCGGACGGGCCTCCTGATGCTGCACCGCGGCGATACGGCCCGGCGGGACAACCTGCACGAAGCGGACCTGGCGGAGGGCGCGGGGCTCGACCTTCGCCGGCTCTCGGAACCGGAAGCCCGCGCCCTCGAACCCGATATCCGCACGGAAATCTCGGGCGGCGTCTTCTATGCCACCGACGCCGCCATCCACCCGGAGCGCTTCCTCTCGGTCATGGAAACGGCCCTTCGCGCACGTGGCGTCCAGTTTGTCGATGCCACCGCGCTCCGCCTTGACCGCCAGGTCGGAGTGGTTCTCGATGGCGCGGCCGAGGACGGGCGCCGGTCCATCGGGGGCGACTTCGTCGTGGTCGCGGCCGGCGCCTGGACCCCCCACCTCGTGAAAACGCTCGGTACCGGCCTTCGCCTCCCGGTGGAACCCGCGCGCGGCTACAGCCTGACCGTAAACACGCACGAGGCTGCCATCCGCATTCCCTGCGTCATGCTCGACGAGCGCATTACAGTCACGCCAATGGCCGGCGCCCTTCGCTTCTCGGGCACGCTCACGCTGTCGGGCTTTGACCGCCGCGTGGAGGAGCGTCGCATGGAGACCATTCGCCGCCTTGCCCAGCTCTACGCCGGGCCCTCACTTGCCATCGAAAAACCCGCTGTGTGGACCGGCTTCCGGCCCGCATCGGCCGATGGACTGCCCATCATTGGCCCCATCCCCGGCGCGCCCCGCTTCTCGGTCGCCACCGGCCACGGCATGCTCGGCGTCACGCAGGCCCCCGTCACCGGCCGCCTCATGGCCGACCTGCTCGCGGGCCGCTCCCCCATTCTGGACCCCACACCCTTCGCGCCCGGGCGGTTTGCGTAGGGTCCGATCACCTGTTGATCACCGTCACCTCCTCATCACCGTGATCGGCAGCGTATCCACTCCCGAGGACGTTGTCATTCGAATCACATAGACGCCGCCGGGCAGCGCACCCGGCTCGAAGCGCACTTCGTGGCGCCCCGCCGGGACGGTTGCATCCATCAGAACAGCCACTTCGCGGCCGAGGACGTCATACAGGCGGATACTCACGGGCATCGGCAGGTCTGTTTCGAATGGAACCACGCCGCGGCTCGCCACCGGGTTTGGATGCGGCGCGAGGAGACGGGCCGTGCGTGGAAGTTGGGCGCGATCCTCGCTCGCCACCTGCGTATTCAGGTCGAATTTACCCACGAAAAAGTGTGATGATGGCGCGTTCAGCAGCAGCGTCATGTCGGCGATTTGGGTGGCATCAGAAGCGCCCGCTGCAAGGTAGAGTTCGTTGTTGTGGACATCCAGGAAGTTCGAAGCAAATACCCCCGCCCAG
>JAJCYR010000005.1 GCA_029262775.1 Bacteroidota bacterium | reverse complement strand
GCATCGCGCAGCACCTTGGCATGCTTTTCGAGCTCTATACCCGCTGCAGTGAGCGCCTTCTGCTCCATTTCGGCGACCGGATCTTCCAGCAGGCCGTAGTACGGATAGAATCCGATGTCGACCACGTGCAGGAGTTCAATGCGCGCGTTGAACCTGAGGGCCACATCGGCGGCCACGCGAAGGGCGGCATCTGTGCTGTCGGACAGGTCAATGGGCACCAGGATGTGGCGGGCCCGCTTGCCAGTCGCTGGCTCTTCCCCTTCCCGAACGGTCAGCGCCGGAATCCGGGCATGGCGAATGACTTCTTCGGTGACGCTGCCCAGAAGCAGGCGGCGTGCGCCCCGGCGGCCGTGCGTCCCAAGAACGAGCAGGTCACACCGGTTTTCCTCGGCAAACGTACCAATCATTTCCGGAATGGACTCCGTCAGCCTCTCCGGCTTGATGGTTACGGTCACATCCTTCTCTGTCTTACCGAAACGACGCAGTAGCTGCGCCATGGCATCCATCGCCTTGTCCTTCGCCAGGGCCACGATTTCGGGTGGCAGGTCCGGGATGGTCGCCATGGGGCGTTCTACAATGTGTAGAATATGCACGTCGGCCGAATAGGCGTCCGCAAATTGAAAGGCGTAGGCCAGAGCGCTGTCAGCACTCGATGAAAAATCGGTTGGAACCAGAATTGTGCGCATAACGATGGTATCCCTCACCCCCACTATTGATCCTACTGTACTATACGAAAGCAAACAGTGGTCGCATGACGGTGGAGCTACCATACGGATGACGGGGAAATCCCCACCTGCGAACATGGATCACGGCCGGTCGTACCCGTCTTTTATCGTACTCACAAATCTCAGCTGGACATGCTTCAGATAGGCGACCCGCTCCCCCATTTCGACCTTCCTGCTACCGATGGACATTCGTACACGCCTGCCAGTTTCGATGGCGCGCGTGCCCTGGTGGTGTTTTTCACGTGTAATCACTGCCCCTACGTGATCGGATCGGACGAAACGACGCGAAAGACCGCGGAAGCCTTCGCCGAGAGAGGCGTCCGTTTCATAGGCATCAACGCGAACAACGCCGTAACGCATCCGACCGATGATTTCGCGCACATGAGTGTTCGCATGAAGCAACTCCGCTTCCCTTGGGTCTATGCGCGCGACGAGAGCCAAGACACGGCACGCGCATTCGGCGCCGAGCGCACCCCCCATTTTTTTCTGTTCGATGCAGCGCAGAAGCTCGCCTACAGGGGCCGGGCCGTGGACACCCCCCAGCATGCCCAGCGCGCGACGACGCACGAACTGAACCGTGCCCTTGAAGCGGTCCTTTCAGGCACGTCCGTGGCCGAGCCGGTGACCGATCCCATCGGGTGCAGCATCAAATGGAAATAGAGCCCGGTGGCCGGGTCAAGAAATGGGTGCTTGATGGTGCCCTGGAGAGGACTCTATGCGACTTTATATATGTGCATAAGCGCCGCTTCAAGCCTGTTTCAGTCGATTTAGACGGCATGCTATGCGGGCATGAAATATTCTTCCACCCCAACACCCGCGTGGGCCAGCATATTCACGAGGTAGTCGATGGTAAACTTACTGATGCGACCACCCAGCGCGAGACTGACGCGCCCCTGCGGCACACCAAAGCGTTCGGCAGCCTCCGTCTGTGTAAGGCTGTGCGCCTCCACGTAGGCAATGATCCGGTTGAGAAGTGCCGCTCGAATCTTCAGATTCGCAGCCTGCTCTGCGCTGCGTCCCAGATCATCGAAGATTGACCCCTCGGTAAGATGCCCTCTTTGCTTGCTCATAGTAGTTTCTCCTTGCATTGAACCCCATTGATACGCTTCTCGCTTCAAGCCTCCTCGCCCCTGGCAGGGCGGCTGGCTACCACCTCTTTGTAGCGTTGCCGGGCGAGGTCGAGGTCTTTCTTCGGCGTAGCGATACCTCGGCTCGACTTCTTCTTAAAGCAGTGCAGCACGTAGACGGCTTCCTCGAATTTTGCCACATAAAAGACCCTGTACGTGTCGCCTCTTTCCCGAACGCGAATCTTGTAGACCCCGCCACCGACCCCGGATTCGGACGAGAAGTCGAGTGGGTCGAGACCTTGCTGCACGCGATCAAGCTGGAATCCAGCATCATCTTGCACCTCCTCGGGAAAGGCGATATAGTCCTTGTATGTGGACGCATACCAAAAGAGGGGTTTCCGGTCGTCCAGTCGATTATCTGCTATCACATTCATTATACAAATATGTATAGACTGGGTTCTCTACGTGTCCATTTCTGAAAAAGCAGCCTGAACCCGAGCGCGCATGGCGTCGGGGGTGACATCGGCGTAGATACGGGCGGTGATTACGCAGCGGCACACCTCGGCTCACTATAAGGCTGTTGCTACCATTTAAGCGGCCAAAGATAGAACTCCACGGGCTTACCCGTGGACGATGGTCGCGCTTCAACTGTTACCTTGAAGCGTAGCCAAGCAACTTCGATGCGTGATTTGTAGATCTGGTGTAGATCGACCATAAAAATCAAGGCGCTAATTCCTTATGAATTAGCGCCTTGTAGTAACACAGTTGGTGCCCTGGAGAGGACTCGAACCTCCACGAGCGTAATGCTCACTAGAACCTGAATCTAGCGCGTCTACCAGTTCCGCCACCAGGGCCATTCGGTGACAAGACCTGATAATACGCCAGATCCACGGAGCGTTCAACGCCTGGGCGCCATTTCACTCTGATTTGAAGTGACTGACCGTGCATTGGATTGCGGAGCGTCTATCGCCGAAGTCCCCTGTCGGTGCACCCCTCACGGCGCTGCGTATCAGCCACGGCGATGATTTTCCAGGCGGCCTCTCCAGCGGCCGCTTCGGCCGCTTCGTCCGCATCGGCCGGAAAGCGGGCCAGTTGGAAGGCGTCCTTCCCGCAGTGATCGATCGCGTCACCAACCCAGAGATTGTATTCGACCCAGACAGTTGCAAGGTTGTCGTGGATCTCAACGACCGGATTCCAGATGGTCTCCTCAATCGGTGGCCCCTGCCTGTTCGCAATGCTTGGAATAAAGGACCGCATCGGAATCGGGCGAATGAATGGGGCGCCATCCGGCGTGAACGCCGTGATCACCAAACGGCCGTCCATGTCGACTTCGGCCGCCATACGGGCCGAGTCCCGCTCGGCGAATGCATGGAAAAACCTGTTAATAACGGCCATGACGTCTGCCTCCGTGTCAGACTGGGCCGCGGCCGACGTGACCGGATAAATCACGAGGGACAGGAGAATCAGAATGAACAGATGTGGTATCGGCTTAATAGAATCCATGGCAGTATGCTGATAGTGCGTGATGACTTGAAAATGGGCCTGCAGAACGAAACTACGGAGACCATGACGAAAAGTGTCGGTGCATTATTCTGGTGCATTATATTGGCTTCTCACCCACAACCGAGCCGCATGCCCCCCAAAACGACCGCCGAGCCGTCTGCCGCATTCTGCGCGGCCATCGCATTTACCGTACTGCTGTCCGTGCCCACTGCCAGCGCACAGACCGCATCGGGCGGCGACAACGGCTCACCAGCTGCCCTTCCGACCATCGAAGCGGTCTTTGTCGAGGAAGCGCCCCGCATTGACGGCCGCCTGGACGACGATGCCTGGCAGTTCATTGACCCGATCTCGGACTTCCGGCAGCGCTGGCCAAACGAGGGCGCCCTGCCTACGGAAGAAACATGGGCCAAGGTGGCCTACGACCGCGACTATCTCTATTTCGCATTCAGCTTCAAGGACAAGAGTCCCGAACTCATCCGCGCCAAAAACATGGAACGCGGCGGACGAAATGATCGGGATGACCATGCGTACATCGGGCTCGATACCTTTCTCGACGGCCGCAACGCCTACCTGTTTGAAATGAACGCCCTTGGTACACAGGACGATGCCATGATTGCCGACGAGGCGATCACACTCGATTCCTACTCGTGGGACGCCGTGTTCACGAGCGAAACCGTCATCAACGAGGAAGGCTGGACGCTCGAAGTCTCTATTCCCTTCCGGCAACTCCGTTTCCCGGAGGGTGAGGAACTGGAATTCGGCCTCTTTATGCGCCGCAAAATCAACCGCAAGAACGAAACACTGAACTGGCCCCTCATTCCGCTCTCCTATGGTTCGGGGTACAGCGACGACATGCGGACGGTCAGCGAATACGGCCGCCTGACTGGCATCAAGAACATCAGCCGCGGAAAGAACATCGAGTTGACCCCGTACGTCGTGAGTGGCGCCCAGAAAGTGCGACCCGACCTGAGCGTTGACAATACGAATTCGGACCTGAACAACGAGGTCGGATTTGACCTGAAGTACGGCCTGACGTCGAATATTACGATAGATGCGACGGTCAACACGGATTTTGCCCAGGTCGAGGCGGACAATGCCCAGGTCAACCTGACCCGTTTCAGCCTCTTTTTCCCGGAAAAACGGCAGTTCTTCCTGGAGCGGTCCGGACTCTTTGAGCACGGCTCCTCGCGCCAGACGCAGACCTTCTTTTCGCGCCGAATTGGACTGACGGAGCGCATTCTGGCGGGTGCCCGCGCTACGGGACAGGTCGGGCGCGTCTCGGTGGGGCTGCTCAACATTGAGACGGGCGATGAAATGAGCGATCTACTGGGATCGCGGTCGGCGAACAACTTTGTGGCGCGCGCGCGGACCGAGGTCCGCCCGCGCGCCACAGCCGGCGCTATTTTCACCTCGCTCGACCGGGGTGGCGACTGGAATCGGGCCTTTGGCGCAGATACCCAGGTCCGGTTCTGGAGTCGCAGCGAATTTGACGCCTGGTACACGGGCGTCGTGGCATCGGACGACACATTCGACGGCGAACAGGCGGGCCGTGTGAGCCTGAGCCTGCGGAATGCCGTCTACGGTGGCAGCCTCTCCTATACGAGCGTCAGCACCGACTTCAACCCCGGACTCGGATTCGTGAGACGCCGGGACATGCGCCAGAGTGTCGGTACACTCACCTGGTCGCCCTTCCTGGAAAACGGTCCCTTCCGGCAGATCACCGCGCATACGATGGGTATTTATATCACCGGTCAGGACGGCGACAAACAGTCCTGGAGCATCAACCCTTCGGTCGGCTTCCAACTCCGCCAGCGCGACAGCATCCAGCTTACCGGAAGCCGCGAATTCGAGCGCCTGGAACAGCCTTTCTTCATCCGCCCCGACGCAGAGATTGTGCCCGGCGACTATACATTCAATCGGGTGGGCCTCAGTTTCACGTCCGACCCGGGGCGCCGCCTCTCTCTCTCGGCGGGACTCGAGACGGGCGACTTCTTTCACGGAACGCGCACGGACTGGAACGCATCGGGCGGCTACAGGCAGTCGAAGTACCTCACGCTCGGTGGTAGCCTGCGCTACTCTACCGTCGATCTGCCGATCTCGGGGGGTGACTTCAACGCGACGACCGCATCTATCGATATTCTGGGGAGTGTGAGCCGGAAGCTCTTTGCCAAGGCGCTCATTCAATATGACAACTTTTCGCGCAATGCGACGGCCAATATCCGGATTGACTGGATCCATACGCCGGGGTCGGATCTGTTTCTGGTTTTCAATACGAGCTACCACGTACCCAGTGACAGCGAGGATGTTTTCGACCCGCGGGCCGATCTGCTGCTCAACAATATGGTCGGGATTGCCAAGCTCACGTATTTGATCATGTTGTAGACGGCTGCTGAATACGTATTTCGGGGAAACCCCTACGAACGGCGACCACGGGGCCGACTACGTTGTGGAACATTGCCGTACTTCTGCCCCACTTTCAGGTGTTTTCTGACATGACGACCTGGGTCCGCATTCTGTTCGCCCTGCTTCTGGCAGCTCCTACCGCCCATGCCCAGTCCTGGATGGTATCCCAACCGGCCCCGCGGCCTGTTCCCTATCCCGTCATGGAGGAGCCTGGTTTCGAGGCCGCTGTTGAGACGGGCACCCGCACCCGGACGGGTCATCCCGGTCCGGACTACTGGATGAACACGGTCCGGTATACGATCCATGCTACGCTCTCGCCCGATACGCGAATGCTGCGCGGAGACGTGACCATTTCGTATACCAATCAGTCGCCCGATACACTCTTTGTGCTGCCTGTCCACCTGCGCCAGAATCTGAACGCGGAGGGCGTGGTCCGGAATCGGCCGCAGAAGATTTCCGGGGGCGTTCGTGTGACCGGCGTCGCCTGGAACGGCGCGCCGCTCGTGGAGCGGGCATCGCTCCGGCTCACGGGGTACGTGACCGAGGGTACCGTCATGACGCTTCGCGGTACGGCACCGGTCGCACCCGGCGGAACGGTCGATGTGGACGTTTCGTGGACATTCCAGGTCCCGGAGGTCGGGGCGCCGCGCATGGGAACGGACGGCGAGGTGTTCTACCTCGGATACTGGTATCCACAGGTCGCCGTGTACGATGATGTGAATGGCTGGACGGCCGATCCGTACATGGGGAACGGCGAGTTCTACATGGATTTTGCCGATTATGACGTACATCTCACGGTACCCGACAACATGATCGTGGGCGCCACGGGTGACCTGATTTCCCGGCGGAGTGTGCTCTCGGAGCAGACCATATCGCGCCTGGACCGGGCCGCCGAAGGCGACGACGTGGTACACGTGGTAACAGTGGCCGATCTCGAAGCCGGTAGTGCGCTGGTGGCCAGCCCGACGGATGTGCTGACATGGCAGTACAGGGCAGAACAGGTACGGGACTTCGCGTTTGGCGCATCGACCCGTTTTGTGTGGGATGCGACGCACGCGGTGGTCGATGCCGCAGGCAACCATTCCATGATCCATGCACTCTACCGCGACGGCACGCCAGCCTGGGACCGCTCGGCAGAGTTCGCACGCTACTCCATCGAGTTCCTGTCGGGGCAGCTGGACATGCCCTATCCCTGGCCGCACATGACGACGGTCGAAGGCATTATCGGGGGCGGCATGGAGTACCCTATGATTACGCTGATCGGCGGTGCGCGAAGCGACAGGCGGCTCTTCGGAACGACGTTCCACGAGATCGCCCATATGTGGTTTCCCATGATCGTGGGCCAGAATGAGAAGGAGTATACCTGGATGGATGAGGGGCTGACGTCTTTCAATACGGCCGAGGCGAGTGCAGATTTCTGGGGCGACGAGAGTTGGGATCCAGCCCGCCAAAGCTACTATTTCATTGCCGGAACGGGGCAGGAGGTCGAGCCCATGCGCCACGGGGACCGGTATCCGGTGGGGACGGCCGCACGCGGCATTGCGTCGTACAACAAGCCGGCCGTGGCGCTGCACGCTCTGCGCGGCATGGTGGGCCAGGATCGTTTTTACGAGGCCTACACGGAATACGCGCGGCGCTGGGCGTTCAAGCATCCACAGCCACACGATCTGTTCAACACGTTTGAGGACGTACTCGGCATGGATCTGGACTGGTTCTGGACGAGCATGCTCTACGAAACGTGGACGCTCGATCAGGGCGTTGCAAGTGTGGTCTCGCTCGAAACGGGCGTGGAAGTGACGGTGGAGGATTTCGGGCTCTCGCCCTTCCCGACGCCCGTACGCGTCACCTACCGGGATGGACGAACGGCCGACGAGTGGATTCCGGTGTCGACGTGGCTCGGCGGCGCGCGAGGCGCGACGGTCATGTTCCCACCAGGCACTATCGAACGCGTCGAAATAGACCCGGATGGGTTCCTTCCGGATGTGAATCGATCGAACAATATCATGTTGCCCGAGTAGCCATCCTGGTCCCACGACAGACTCGGCGGACCAGGCAAACTCGGCCGACTCCATGGACTCCCTCGCGTACGCCCTCGTCTTGAAAAGACGGCAAAGAGGGTTGTGTCGTGTGTGACGGTCTTCTTATATTGCAGGCTCTCCACTCCTCGGTAGCTCAGCGGTAGAGCATGCGGCTGTTAACCGCAGGGTCGTAGGTTCGAATCCTACCCGGGGAGCCAAACAGAGCACCTCAAGCTTCAGCTTGGGGTGCTCTGTTTTTTTCCGGGTAGGAGTCGAACCGTATCCGAGCGCCTTTGGCGCGAGGGAGGTTCAAACGAGCGAGCAAAGCGAGCGACTTACGAGCCTTATTGCTCGGCCTGAAAGGGATGCCACCTGCCCCAGCGGCGAGTAAATCCTACCCGGGGAGCCATTGAACGCCCGCTCGGCCTCGTGCCGGGTGTGCGTTCAATATTTTACCCGGGTAGGAGTCGAACCGTACCCGAGAAGCGTTTTGAAGAACCAGCGTGCGCCAAGATGCGAGCGCCGAAATGCCAGATACAAGGCGTCCCGACGTCTGCGTAGCCATAGCTACGCATAGGAGGGACAACGCCGTAGATGGTGTTTCGCCGCCGCAGAAGGGTGCGTGATGGTTTTTCAAAACGCTTCTGGCGCCTTTGGCGCGAGGGAGGTTCAAACGAGCGAGCAGAGCGAGCGACTTACGAGCCTATTGCTCGGCCTGAAAGGGATGCCACCTGCCCCAGCGGCGAGTAAATCCTACCCGGGGAGCCATTGAACGCCCGCTCGGCCTCGTGCCGGGTGGGCGTTCACTATTTTTCCGGGTAGAAGTCGAACCGTACCAAAAGTCAACAACCCCATTTATGTTCTTCGCGGAGGTATTGAAGCATGGCAAGAGGCTGGTTATTCCATCGAAGGTTCCGAAGCTCCTCGTTGACCTCTGGTTTGTTTGTCGTGATGGTCGTCGTGTGCTCTTGCCAGGGGCCGGAGCGAGAGAATATCACGGATGTTGCGATTGTGCCTTTTGATTCAACCATGCTCCCCCTCGGTTTAGGAGGAGGGATTACCTCGCTACAACGAAGCCAAGACTCGACATACCTGTTCTCAGATTTGTATCAACGTTCATTGATCGATGCCGATGGTCGCATCCAACTGGACGGGATGAGTACCAGGCTTGAAGAGCTCACAGAGACCTTTTTGGCAAATGTCCAGGATAAGAAAGCCAATGTCATGGTTACGATCGCTCCCTTGACCCCAATGGGAATGGTCTTTGATATATCTAATCGGCTGCCGCTGGACCACGTTTCATCTATCAGCTATGCGACGCTGACTGACCTCTGAAGGGATGCGTCTGCTCCATCGGGGTCACCCAAGGGCCTGCTACCGATAAAGTAATTCGGTGTGCGTTGTGTATGAGTCGATCCAGTGTGGCATCCCCGACACAAGCATGCCAGTCGTATCCGTCCGCCCAGCCACATGGTTGACACAGCCCGATTCACTATTTCGCCGTCTCTCAGCGAGGAGAGGAGGATTTTCTCAGTCCAGCTTACGCCTTGGGACTCCAGCGATGCGGTAACAGCTATTCGATATCTCGACCCGCCCATCTCAGGTGTATTGGACCAATTTGTCCCACTGCGCCAGAGAGTAATGGGTCGCCCGGCCCCAGCCGCTTCTTGGTAGGCCGCGGTGGTTCTGCACCCAGCTCTTGAATTGCTCCAGAATCGGAGTGGACTCGGCTGTCCGCACCCGGAGCCGCTCCTCGTGCGAGGCCCCGGTTTCTTTGAACGTCCGCTCGATCGCAAAGAGCTTCTCGATCTCGGTGAGGGCATAATCTGCCCACTCGGGATCACTGTCTTTGGTCTCGAAAAAGTAACGACATGCGTGCGCCATGCACCCGTGGGGTGTGATCTTGTCACTTGCGAAAAATTCGTCGTAAACCTGATATCCATCCGTCTGAAGAGCCCCCTCGTAGCCGGCGCCCGGGCGCTCTCGATCAGCGAGCCGCTCATTGTCTGGGGCGTCATCGCCCTGGGCCTCGTAGCGGGACACCTCTTCTGGGCGATGCCGCCGCGTCCGCTCCCATAGCGCGTCTTTTCATCACGCGGTAGGTATCGCTGGGATATAAAACCGTGGGGATGCGTTTGAACACCCAACCTTCAGCAAATACGGTCTTCAGCAATGACCATTACCATCAACCTGCCGGAAGATATGATGAGCCGGCTACAAGCGAGCTGGAGCAATCTGCCCCAGCGCACCCTGGAAGCGCTGGCGGTCGAGGCCTACCGAGACGAAGTGCTCTCGGCTGCCGAAGTCGGTCGCTTACTCGGACATCGTTCCCGCTCAGAGACCGAAACCTTCTTGCACCAAAAGCAGGCGTATCTCCATTACACCGAGGAAGACCTACTGCGTGACATGGAGACGATCCGCAACGCGACCGGCTCATGAGCGTTGTCTCAAACACGTCTCCACTCAACTACCTCGTGCTGATCGGTGCGGATCACATCCTGCCCGAGCGCTTCGGTACTATAGCAATCCCCACCGCAGTCCGCGACGAGCTTTCCGATCCCGGTACGCCTGCATCCGTCCGCGCTTGGATCGCACTGCCACCCGACTGGCTGGACATACACACCGTAGAGCCTGTCAACGACGTTCACCTCGACGCCCTGCACCGAGGGGAGCGTGAAGCGATCCTGCTCGCCGAGAAGCTCAACGCCGATCTGATTATCCTCGACGAGCACGCTGCACGAACCATTGCGCAACAGCGCGGTCTGCCCGTCGCCGGGACGCTTGGCGTGCTGAATGAAGCGGGGACACACGGCTTAATCGACATCCCAGAAGCCACACATCGCCTCAGGCATACCTCGTTCCGTGCAGCCCCCAGTCTATACAAATGGCTGCTGGATCAGCACAGGCAGCGCCAGGCGGGATAACTGTCAGGTTCAATGAAGTGCGGAGTAACGCCCGGTCCGAGCTTGACCGTTTTCTTGGACTCAATATCCATCATCCGCAATTCGTAGCCGTCCCGACTGTACGCCGTGAACAGCATGGTCTTGCCATCGGCCAACATTTCGGGGTATACGTGACCCACGTCGCCTCCGTCCCGATCGGGCACGGTGATGACCTCTACCTCGCCGCCGTCAGCCCTTACGCGGGAAGCACCGTCCGCATAGTCAGCCGCGTAATACAGATACCCATCCTGGGCCCAGTGCAGCCCGACAATGTCCCGGATCGTGTCCGTAATGCGCTCCGGAGCGTCACCCTGAAGACCCGGTACAACGTTCCGTCCGAAGCGAAGGCCAAAAAGCGCGAATCCGGGGAAAATGCGGGTGTCTCTGCCAGTGAAGTGATTTTCCGGGCCGGCTCCGTGAGCAGCAAGACGGAAGACAGACCCGCACCAAGCAGGAGGGCCACCAATCCAACAATGACCAACGCAGCGACCGGCGTTTTTTTCGGCGACGGCGGCGTGGTGTGCGTACCCGACGGAGATACCGACGAAAGCCGCGCTTCGGATCCCGACGTGGTCTTCAATGCCGCGAGATCGGCAACCATGTCCGCAGCCGACTGATAGCGGAGCCCTGCCTCCTTCCGTAGTGCCTTGTTCACGACCAACTCCAACTCCATCGGAACGCCGGTTCTTAAAGAGACTCCGTCGGTTCCTTGTGAAGAGACAGCACCCCTCCTCGACGCTCTGCCGGTGAGACAATTTTATCGTGTTTGCAAACGCCTCAAGCAATTCCAAGGGTCGAACCTACCCGAGCCTGCGTGGCAACCTCCCGCTACCGGTTTCGTTACGGCCTGAGATGATGGTAGACCCCCCGCATAACTCATGATTTCCGTCCAGGAAGCCAGCCAACTGATAACGGAGGAGCTTTTCAGCCATATTCAGGCCGTTGTACCTGGCAAAGACGCGCTGGAATGGGTCGAACTTGCCCGCGCCAGGGGCCGTGTGTTGGCAGAGAAGGTCGTGGCCGACCGGGATTTTCCGCCGTTTGACCGCGTGGCTATGGACGGAATTGCGGTGCGTTCGGACGCGTTGGCTGAGCGGCTGGCGAGGGGCGAGCATGCGCTGCCCATTGCCAGTACGCAGGCCGCCGGCGAGCCCCGTCACGCGCTCGCCGAACCAGAATCCTGTATTGAAATCATGACGGGCGCTTCCCTTCCCGCTGGATGCGACGCCGTGCTGCCCGTAGAGTGGCTGCGCGTGGAAAATGGGTGGGCACACATTACGGACGGGCATCTCGAAGATGCCCTCCGCGTCGCACCTGGCCGGAACATCCACGCCCGCGCCAGCGATCGGCGCGCGGGAGACATCCTGCTCAGAGCAGGCCAATGCATCCGCGCGCCGGAAGTAGCCGCGCTGGCATCGGTCGGTTGTGCGAAGGTGCAGGTCGCTGCGCTTCCGAGGGTTCATATCATCACGACGGGCAATGAAACGGTCCCCGTCGCATCGCGCGTAAAAGACCACCAGATCAGGCAGTCCAATGGCCCTGCTCTGGCTGCTGCGCTGGGCGGCCACGGATATGCCCCTGACCATGTTGTGCACGTTCCAGACAATGAGGTGCCGATCCGAACCGCGGTCTTGTCCGGCCTCGGCAGCGCTGATGTGATCATCCTCACGGGCGGCGTCTCGGCCGGCCGGTTTGACCTTGTTCCCGGCGTACTGGCATCGTGTGGGGTTCGGGAGGTATTCCACAAAATCAGACAGCGCCCCGGCAAGCCGCTCTGGTTTGGCGCAGCCAAGGACGGGGCATTCGTATTCGGACTGCCAGGAAACCCCGTGTCGGCGCTCGTCTGCCTGTACCGGTATGTGCTGCCCTTTCTGTCTGCTTTTGAAGTGGGACGTGCTGCGGGCGTTGCCGCCACCGGGAGAACGTTCCGCTCCTGTCGCCATCATGTGGCGTGTCACGACCTTCCGGCCGCAAAAATAGGCTGGACACAGTTCGTTCCTGTACGGATGAACGCGAACGGCGTGGCCACACGCGTGCCCATGAACGGATCGGGCGATCTTCTGGCCCTCACCGGCGCAGACGGCTTCGTGGAGTGGAGCGCTGACATGCCGCTTGGGCATGTCCCGTTCTACGCCTTCGATTGATGCGCCGTCTCCGGTACACGAAAAATATCGGCACAGTGCGCGAAACGATCGGCCGAGCCCACCATGACGAGACGATCGCCCGCGTGCAGCCTGAACTCGCCCGACGGTGATGCCGTCGTTTTGCCCTCGCGGCGCACCGCCAGTACCGTGAGTCCGTATTTGCGACGCAATTCCAACTCTCCGAGCGTGCAACCCGCGGCAGGTGCCCCTTCGCGAACAGCCACGGCGCGCGTATGCAGTCCGTCCTCATCAAGTCCCTCGAGTACCATCAGATGCGCTTCCTGGATACTTCCACGAACAATTCCGTAGTCTTCCTTGCGCAGAAGCTTGACCTGCCTGTCGATTTCGTCCGGCGGAATCATGTAGGCTCCAAGCACATGAGAAAAAATGCGGACGGTGGTCTCCATCTCTTCAGGTACGACGATGTCCGCACCTACGCGCTGCAGGCGCTCCATATCTATCAGATACCGGGTCCGGACCACGATCTGGAGTGTCGGATTCAAATAGCGTGCCTGTTGGGTAATACGCGGCGTAATGGTCGGATCATTGATAACGAGGACGCACATTTTAGCTTCGTGAATGCCAGCTGACTCCAGGATATGAGCCCGGGATGCATCACCGTACAGCGCCGGTATCGCCTTGCTGCGCATCTCCTGGACCGCATTCGGATTCATTTCGATGACGATAAACGGAATGCCTCTGTTCTGAAGCACCTGGACGAGGCGACGTCCGGCCTGTCCATAGCCGACAATTACCGCATGATCTTCCAGATGAGGCGTCTCGACGTCCGCGGGCGACAGAGTCCTCGTTTCAGGGACGAGCGGACCGCTGGTCAGCGTGTCCGGCAACGGACCCCCATCCGACCGATTCACCGCTCCCCGTCCCGACATCAGACGCGCCACGAATTCACCGAACCGTACCGACCCTTGGAGCTGGAAAGGGGTGACCAGCATGAGAAGCACCGTGGCTGCAATGAAAATCTGCGTTCCGGCATCGCCCATGCCCGCCGGCGAGAGGCCTGCCGTTCGGCCTGCCCGCTCCAAAACGAACGAGAACTCACCGATCTGTGCAAGCCCAAAGCCGACAGCTGCCGCAATCCGTAGAGGATAGCCGAGCGCCAGCACACTCGCCGAGGTCGTGATGGTTTTGAGTACCAGAATGGACAGCCCAACGAGCAGCACGACTCCGATGTTGTCAAGCAGAAACGAAACGTCGAGCAGCATGCCTACCGAGACGAAGAAGACCACGTTGAAAATGGTGCGCAGTGGCAGGATTTCGCTCAGCGCCTGCTCGCTGTAGTGGCTCTCGCTGACCACGAGTCCCGCCATGAAAGCCCCGAGCGCAAGGCTCACCCCGAACAGGCTCACCAGGGCTGCCGTACCGAGGCAGATGGTCACCACTGTGAGCAGAAAAAGCTCCTGACGTCCCGTGTGGACCACCTTTTCGAGTATCCAGGGCACTATCCTGCGGGCCAGCACCAGGATTACCACAATAATCAGTATGGCCCGAACAAGGATCCACAGGAGCTCGAGCGTGGACCCTCCTTCCCCGGAGAGCAGCGGCACGAGTAGCACCATGCCCACAATCGAGAAGTCCTGGAAAATCAGGATGGAAAGGGACAGCCGGCCCTGGGGCGTATCGGTTTCCTTTCGGTCGGTAAGGAGTCCAAGTACGATGGCAGTTGAGCTGAGTGCGATCAGGAATCCGGTATAGATACCCGCGTTCAGTTCCGTTCCGAAGGCCACGGCAACGCCCGTCACAATCAGAATGACCGATGCGCCCTGCAGCGTACCGGCGACAAATATGGCCCGCGCCAGGCGCGAGAGCTTTTCAAGGCTGAACTCCAGCCCGATCGTGAAGAGCAGCAGGATGACGCCTATCTCGGCCAGTACATCGACCATTTCCTGATCAGAGACCAATCCAAGCGCCGTCGGGCCAATGATGACCCCGGTAATGAGAAAGGCGGCAATGGGCACGAGACCAATCCGATAGCACAGATAGGCCATAACCACAGCCGCCACGAAGAGCACGACGATTTCGAAGAGGAAGGCCACATTGACTGCGAGTGGCAGCATAGGAAGTACCGTTTGGAAGAAATAAAGACCTGCTGGAAGAGTAATCCAGATGACGGCCGAAACAAACCCGCCATTGGGTCCACCAACGCATCGCGACCCATAATACACCATGGAACAGTTTCTCAGGTACATTTCGTGGACGGAGCGCAGGGTGGGGCTATGCCGTCGCCGCGCAGCAATTCAAGTCGCGCGTCCCTTCGCAGTGCGAGGCCGCATGATGGGCTACCCAATACCCGGAGTCAAAAAAATTCATAAACGGAGACGCTGGGTATTGTCGTACTTTCCGTTGTCTTTGCTGCACGCAAACAGCCGAACAGCACACAACCCCGAACAGCCATGGAAATGACACTCCATACCAGCCTCCTCCAGGAAGACCTCCTCGAGGTAGATCGCCGTCACGACAATGTCCTGGCCCTGCAGGCGTCCGATGACGACTGGGAAGAAGACTGGGAAGACGATGACGAGGAAGATGACGATGAGTATATTCTGGATGACGATGAGGATGAAGATGACGAGTGGGATGAAGAAGACGACTGGGAAGAAGACGACGAGGAGTGGTAGCCTCTCGTGATAGCTGATTTCCTCGACCATCACTTCAGACATTTCAATGCCGCTGCTCTCGTCGATGCCGCGCGCGGATATGTGGATCACATCCGCGGCGGTGGCCGCATGATGGTGACCCTGGCGGGAGCCATGAGTACGGCCGAGCTCGGCCTCTCGCTGGCAGAGCTTATCCGGCAGGGGCACGTTCATGCCATCACGTGCACGGGCGCCAACCTCGAAGAAGATGTCTTCAACCTCGTTGCGCACGACCACTACGAGCGCATACCGCGGTACCGTGATTTGACGCGGGCCGACGAAGAAGGGCTTTTGCGGCGTCACCTGAACCGCGTCACCGATACGTGCATTCCTGAAGAAGAAGCCATCCGGCGTATTGAGGACGTGGTGCTCGAACATTGGAAGCGTGCCGATCATAGCGGTTCTCCACGGTTTCCGCACCAGTTCATGTACGACATCCTGCTCAGCGGTGAACTGGAACCCCATTACCAGATTGACCCTCGCGACAGTTGGCTGCTGGCCGCCGCCGAGCGGGATCTTCCCATCATCGTACCCGGCTGGGAAGACTCAACGCTGGGCAACATCTTCGCCAGCCACGTTATCAAGGGCGATATCAAAAACGTGCACTCCGTTCGCTCGGGTATAGAGTACATGACATGGCTCGCGGATTGGTACCAGCGCACGTCGTGCGACGCGGGTATCGGGTTTTTCCAGATCGGTGGCGGCATTGCGGGCGACTTCCCGATCTGCGTGGTGCCCATGCTGGAGCAGGATCTGCTGCAGGAGAACACGCCGCTCTGGGCCTATTTCTGCCAGATCAGTGACTCCACAACCAGCTACGGCTCGTATTCCGGCGCTGTCCCGAACGAAAAAATAACCTGGGGCAAGCTTGCTGCAGGCACCCCGTCCTACGTCATTGAGTCCGATGCGACCATTGTGGCACCGCTCCTGTTTACGTACGTATTGGAGCGCCTTGCTGCCAACTGACCTTCCCCGACGTGACCCATAATACAACGACCAGCACACGCTGGACTCCGTACGATTCCGAGGTCCAGTACCTCATGAGCACCTGGGGTGACGGCTATTTCACCGTTGGCGACAACGGACATGTAGCGGTGACCACACGGGAGGCCACCATGGACATCCGCCGCGTCGTGGACACCCTTGTCGAACGCGGTGTGACCTTTCCCATCCTGATTCGCTTCCAGGATGTTCTGCATGGGCGGGTGGTCCAGCTCAATGAGGCCTTCCGGGATGCCATTACCGAGCTTTCCTACGAAAACACGTACAACGGGGTCTATCCGATCAAGGTGAATCAGCTCCACGAGGTCGTGGAGGAAGTACTCGACGCCGGCAGGCCCTACGGGATGGGTCTTGAGTGTGGTTCAAAGGCCGAGCTCATTGCAGCGCTGCCGCACCTGGAGCGTGACGATACGCTGCTCATCTGCAATGGATACAAGGATCAGACCTCGGTCGATCTCATTCTCACTGGTCAGCTTCTGGGCAAGAATGTGATCCCGGTGATGGAGAAATACGATGAGTTTCTGGCCCTCATGGCAGCCTCCAGGCAGCGCCACATCGACACGCAGTTCGGCGTACGCGTGCGGCTCACGACCGCCGGTGCGGGCAAGTGGGCCGACTCGGGTGGAGATCTGTCCAAATTTGGCATCTCCATACCTGAGCTCGTCCGCCTTATGGACCAGCTCAAGGAATGGGACCGGATGGATGCGTTCAAACTGCTGCATTTCCACCTGGGCAGCCAGATTTCGGATATCCGATCGCTCAAGAAAGCCGTCAAGGAAATCACGCAGGTGTATGTCCAGCTTCGGGATCGGGGCTGCCCCGTGGAGTATCTGGATGTGGGTGGGGGCCTGGGCGTGAATTACGGTGCATCCTATGCCAGTGATGACGATGGTATCAACTATTCGCTACAGGAGTATGCCAATGCCGTCGTTCAGACCATCAAAGAGGTCTGCGATATGCACAATGCGCCGCATCCAGTGATCATATCCGAAAGCGGTCGCGCCTTGACGGCCCATCACAGCGTGCTCGTTGTGAATACGCTCGGCATGTACCGCAAAGACGAAGTCGAGCCCGACTTCGCGCCGCAGGACGATGCCCACCAGGTCGTACTGGACCTGACGGAAACCCTATCCTGGATTACGTCCGAAACAGAACTTGACCTGGCGCAGCTCCTGGAAGCATTTCACGATGCCGCCGGCAAGCGGCAGGAGGCAGACACGTTGTTCGGGTTTGGCTACCTCTCGCTCGAGGAAAAGGCGCTCGCCGAGCGACTCTACTGGTCGGTCTGCCGCCGCGTCAACCGCATGCTGCATGCGATGGATGAGGAGGAAGTGCTCCCGCCCGAACTTGAAGCCCTCGACACCCACCTCGTGGATCAGTGTCTCTGTGATTTCTCCGTCTTCCAGTCGGCACTCGATCACTGGGCCATTGGCCAGCGCTTTCCCATCGTACCGCTACAACGGCTCGACGAAGAGCCGGACCGCCGCGCTGTGCTCGTGGACCTGACCTGCGACTCGGACGGCAAGGTCAGCAGTTATGTCTCCGCCAACGACGACCGCCGGTTCATGGATATGCATGCGCTTCGGCCGAACGAGCCCTATTACCTGGGCTTTTTCCTCATGGGCGCCTATCAGGACATCATGGGCGACACGCACAACCTGTTCGGTCGCGTATCGGAAGCACACGTCTATGCCGACGACCAGGAAGAGGACGGGTTTTATGTCGAAAAAATAATTCCGGGCACAACGGTTCAGGATATGCTGGCGCTCGTCCAGTACTTTCCGCAGGACCTGCACAGCCGCATGAACAAGATCATCCGCACAAAAATTGACGATGGAACCATTCGTCCCAAGCGTGGATTCGAGCTGCTCGAGCAGTACAAGGCGGTGTTCAACCAGCATACGTACTACACCCGCCACGACCCATGATCCGCCCCGCTGACATGACCGGTTCCGGCGTTCGCGTTGCGCTTGCCCAGATGGCGCCCAGTTCGTCACGCGACGAGAGCATGCAACGCGCCGTTACCGCCATCGAAGAAGCCGCCGCGCGGCAGGCCCGGCTCGTCATCCTTCCGGAACTCTTCCTCTCCCCCTACTTCTGCCAGAAGGAAGATGCAGCGCTATTTTCACTGGCTGAACCGGTGCCGGGGCCCGCAACGCTGGAACTGGAGGGCGTCTCGAAACGGCTTGGGGTGAGTATTGTGGCGAGCCTCTTCGAAAAGCGCGCCCCCGGACTCTACCACAACACGGCGGCCGTGATCGATCCCGATCGGGGCTACCTGGGCAAATATCGGAAAATGCACATTCCGGACGATCCGCTCTACTCCGAAAAATTCTACTTCGCGCCGGGCGACCTGGGCTTCAAGGTGTTCGAAACGGCCGATCTGCGCGTCGGCGTACTCATATGCTGGGATCAGTGGTATCCGGAAGCGGCTCGTTTGACGGCCCTGATGGGTGCCGATCTGCTGGTGTATCCGACCGCCATCGGGTGGCATCCGTACGAAAAAGAAAGCCATGGCAAGGCGCAGCATGCTGCCTGGGAGACCATGCAGCGCTCGCACGCTGTTGCGAACGGCTGCTTCGTGGCCGCCGTGAACCGGTTCGGATTTGAGCCGACGGAGCAGGGCGGTGCGCACCCCAGTGGTATCGAGTTCTGGGGCCAGTCGTTTTTGGCCGGGCCGGACGGCGTTATCCGATCGAAAGCCCCCGTGGACGAAGCGGCTGTACTCGTTGTGGTCGTGAACGTCGCAGATATTGCCGAACAGCGCCACGGATGGCCTTTTTTCCGCGATCGTCGTATCGATGCGTACGGAGCGCTCACCCGCCGATTCGTGGACCAGGGCGAGCCATGATGCGCGATGTGGCCACTTCGCCCCCCGCCCGGCGTATGCCCGCCGAGTGGGAACCCCACGCGGGCACCTGGTTTTCCTGGCCACACAATCTGGACACCTGGCCGGACGGGCTCGAAGTGACGGAGCAGGTGCTCGCAGCATGTGTGCGGCTGCTCGCAGTAGGCGAGCGTGTTTTCCTCAATGTGTTGAGTCCCGATCACGCACGCCACGTGGAGGGCCTCGTGGGATCGTTGTCGAGCGTAGAATACGTCGTCCTGCCGACCAACGATGCCTGGTGCCGCGATCACGGCGCTACCTGGGTTCTCGACGCCTCCGGACGCCGACTCGCCGTGAACTGGAAGTACAATGCCTGGGGTGGCAAGTACCCTCCGTTTGACCTGGACCGCCTCGCGGCCCAGCGCATGGCCGCGCACATCGGCGACCCCGTCGAACACGTAGGCATTACATTCGAGGGCGGCGCCATTGAAACAAATGGCGACGGCGTCATACTTACCACCGCGTCGTGTCTTCTCAACCCCAACCGTAACCCAGGCCTCGACGCTCGGCGCGCCGAGGTGCTGCTCCAGCGGGTGCTCGGTGCCAACCATGTTGTGTGGCTCGGCGGTGAACTTGAGGGTGATGACACGGATGGCCATATCGACAACCTCGCCCGTTTCGTGAACCAGACGACGGTGGTCTACCCACTGGCCCCTGACGACAACGTACACCGGAACGGGTTTCTCGAAAACCTGGACATCCTGAAGCGCTCGTTGCCATCGAATTTTTCGCTGCGCCAGGCGCCTCACCCGGATCCTGTCCGTCATGGCGGCGTGCGACTGCCGGCGAGCTATATGAATTTCTACATCGGCAACAGCCATGTTCTCATGCCAGCCTATGGCGGCGAGAAAGATGACATCATGCAGGAATTGCTTGCGTATCTCTTCCCCGACAGGGAAATTGCGCCCATCTCCTGCACGGAAGTTATCAGGGGACTGGGCGCAGTGCACTGCCTCTCCCAACAAATACCACGTTAAGTAAGGGCCTATGTCAGAAGACTACCTTGATTCACGGGCAGCCCCTTCCGTATCGCGCGAAAAATGGGCCCTTCATGCCCATGCGAAAATGTCAAAGGGATATGTGCTCATTGTATCGACTGCGCGCAAAAGCGCCAATTTCTTCATGCCTGGCAAGGGCTATGACCCGTGTCCCATTATTACCGCCAAGCGGCTCATAGAGCAGGGACTGGTCGTCACCGATGGGCGGCATCCGCTCGGCGCACGTTACATTCTGGCGCCCGACGCCGATCCGGCGCGTGTGGCCCCCAAGGGCCGGGTCGATGACGACGATGACGATGATGACGATACCACGGCCGACAGCGAGGACCTGGCCGACGTGCTCGACGCCGTCGCCAACGACGAGGATACCGAGAATGATGACGGGGACGGCGAGGACGAGGAAGATCCGCCCAAAGACGACTGACGCCCAGCCCCAGACCGATTCGAGGGCCGTCGCGGATGTCCGGCACGGCAACCTGTTTTCCATTCCCTTCCAGCCGGACCGGGAGCCGGGCTCAGACGAGCAGCGCGTTGGTCCGGATCTCGACAAGTGACGGCCCCTCGTGCTGGAGTGCGGCCTTTACGGCCTTTTTGAGCGCGTCGGGCGCACTGACGCGAATGCCCATCGCGCCACACAGATGTGCATATTTGGCAAATGACGGGTTCACAAGGTCCGTCTCCCATACGGCCCATTCGCCCGAACGCTGCTCCTTTGAGATTTTGCCGAGTTCGCTGTTGTTGAGCAGGATATGCGTGATGTTCATTCCGTACTTGACGAGCGTCGTGAGCTCTCCCATGTACTGCCCGAACCCGCCATCGCCCGAGATGGACACGACCTTCCGCCCCTCAAACGGCGTTCCTTCTTCCTGCGTCGCTGCCCACGCGCCCATGGCGGCCGGAAGCGCGAACCCGATGGACCCGAGGTAGCCGGACATGAGCACCGTCTGCCTGCGACACTCGAAATAACGGCCGAACGAGTACGTGTTGTTACCCACATCGACCGGAATAATGGCATCTTCCGGTACGAGACGCGAGAGCACATCGAATACATACGCTGACGACAATCCCTTTGACTGGTCATCCAATCGCCGGCGGATCTTTTCGGACTGCCAGAGCGCTTGGCGCTCTGCAAGGTCGCGTTTCTGGTCTTTGTTCGGTTCCTTCATTGGCCTGTGCCTACCGAGCACCTCCGCCAAATCCGTCAGCGTCTCCCCGATTTCGCCGAGCACAGGAAGCGACACGGCGTGGAAACGGCCCAGCGCCATCGGTTCAAAATCGATCTGAATGGTATCGATCTTCGATGCAATACCTGTGTGATTCGAAAAACTGGCTCCGACTACGATGAGCAAATCACTCTCGTTCATCACCCAACTCGCCACGGGCGTCCCGCTGCGCCCCAGCACGCCAGCCGCCAGCGGATGGTGGTCGGAAATCTGTCCCTTTGCCTTGAAGGTGGTAAGAACAGGCGCTTCGAGCCGTTCGGCCAGCATAATCACCTGTTCCATGTGGAACCGAGCCCCGTGTCCCACCACGATCACGGGACGGGCGGCCCGGGCTACGCGCTCTGCTGCCGCTTCAATCATTGCCCGGGCCGGCCGCACGCGGCGGTCTGTCAGGCGTCCCTCGGGTCCGGATGCCGGCGCATCTTCAGCCGGCGCCGGGATGGTCTGCACTTCGTCGGGAAATATCAGATGGCTCACGCCGCGCTCCAGGATGGCATTTTTGGCCGCGAGCGTGGCAAGTTCAGCGTGGCGCGAGCCCGGAAGCACCGTCTGACTCCAGACGGCAACACTCCCGAATGCTCCCTTGAGGTCTACTTCCTGGAAGGCACCCGGACCCAGGACCTGCGTGTCGACCTGGCCCGTCAGCGCGATCGCGGGCGAACGGTCCACGTGCGCATCCCACAGGCCCGTGAGCAGATTGGTTGCACCCGGTCCGGCAATAGCCAGACAGGCCGCAGGGCGTCCGGTCAGCTTTCCATACGCAGAAGCGGCAAAACTGGCGGCGCCTTCATGCCTGATGCCGTAATAGTGCAGTCTGCCGGCTCGTTCCTGTTGGCGCACGGCCTCGGCGAGGCCCAGATTTGAATGTCCAACCATGCCCCAGACATGCTTCACGCCCCACGCCACGAGGGTTTCCATCATGACATCGGAAACCGTCCGCGCGTGCTCGGGCTCCTCCGGTACACAGACATAGATTCCGTCCTCGCGCGTCTCAATCTCGAACGTCTCCACGCCGTCGTCATAGCCCGGTGCCTTTCCGCTGATGGGATCGTAATCCCAGCCGTGCCATGGACATCGAAGTAGACCATTCTCGATCGTGCCCTCCCCGAGTGGCCCTCCCTGATGCGGGCAGTGGTTGTCGAGCGCTCCATACTTCCCGCCATGATGCGTAAGGCAGAGCGTCTTCAGTCCGCAGGTGACAGATGTCACACGGCCCTCGGGTAATTCGTTATGGTCCAGAACACGGACCCACTTTTTATTTGACATGTATACCAGCGCGTGGGTGAATCTCCAACATAAAAAATCCAGCACCAGCTATGGACCTTTTTCTGGATCGATCTTTCCGTGTTATGCCGCCGGGTGCCATCGGTATGGCTACCGTGAGCGTCATGGCCATCGGGTTCATGGGATGTGCGGGCGGTGGCTCTGTTACGAGCACGGCGCCGGAAAGGGATCACCGTACCGACGCCGACATGGTCGAGTGGATGGACCATACGGTCGAGATCGCCGATACGCGTTTGCGCGTGGGCGTCAAACACGACGAGGACTGGTACTACATCGGGGTCTTGAGTACGCAGCGCGCGACCGTGCAGCAGATTGCCGCTCGCGGCATCACCATCTGGTTCGATCCGTCCGGTGAAAAGACGAAAAGCCTCGGCGTGAGATATCCGGTCGGCATCCTGAATGCATCGCCAGGGGGGCCCACGTCCGAGTCCGAGATGCCGCGCGAGACGGAGGAACGCATGGACCTGCTGCGCGACTCGGCGCCGCTGGTAGACCTGTATTTCGAGGAGGGAAAACCCATTCGGCGCCAGCTTGCCTCCCTGGCCGGTCTGGAAGCGGCCTACAGCTTTGAATTCGGCGCATTCACCATGGAACTCCGCATTCCCCGTTCAGCCGCCCGGAGCGATGAATTTGCCGTCCCAACGCCTATGGAAGGTATGCTGCGGGTGGGATTTGCCACCGAGCAGGCGCCCCGGCCGACGGACGAGGAAGCAGGCAGTACGCTCCCCGGGGCGCGTGGCAATTCGGGTGGATTTGGCGCCGTGGGGCGCGACTTCGGCGGGCGCGGGGCGGCGGGTCCGAGCCCCCTTTTTCAGGGTCCGATCGACGATTGGGTCAAAGTGCTGATACGGTAGAGGGCTTATTCTTAACGCATCCCATTCCAGTAAAACTGCACGCCGCCCGAGACACCGCCAACGAAGAGATCCATGTCACCATCGCCGTCTATATCGGCGAACTCTGGTGCGGACAGTCCTTGAACCGGCACATTGAGCCGACCGAATGCTTCAAATTTCGGTACTTCCGGCGTTCCGGTATTCAAAAAAAGCAGCAGCCCTTCCAGTTCCGACCCCAGCACGAGATCCTGGTCCCCGTCTCCGTCGAGGTCCACGAACGTCGGAAACGCGCGGCGGCCCACGTCGATGTCCAGCCAGGAATCGCTCACCAGCTCAAACTCAGCCCGCGTCGGCGTGCCCACATTGCGCCAGAAATTCAGCACGCCCGATGCTTCACCCGCGACCATATCCAGATCCCCATCTGCATCCAGATCCACCAGAACAGGCGCGGTATTCTGACCCCGCGTGAGCTGCACTGCCTTGGCGTCAATCAATTCCGGTTCAAAGGAGCCCGCCGATCCCGAGTTGGTCACGAGCGCGATGTCGCGGTTCCAGGTACCCACCATGGCATCCAGATCCCCGTCACCGTCCAAGTCTCCGAAGGTGGGATTCTGATGGTAGGTCTCGACCCAGTCCTCCGTGCCACGAAACCGAAATTCCGGCGAGGTCGTGGTCCCCACGTTCTCGTATCGGAATATCAGGGATGTACGCGAATTTGCCGGCTCAATTTTATTGCTGACGAGCATGTCCAGGTCGCTGTCCCCGTCGAGGTCCACCAGCCGTACGACACTCTCACTCCCCGAATCGATGTCGCGAATTGCACGCGTTGTGAGGAGCTCGAACGATTCCGAACCCGTCTGCTCAAAGAAATAGAAGTTTTCCCGGGTCGATGCATTCGGGTTGAACGCACCACCGAGCACGCCCATGAAAATGTCCTGATCACCGTCCGCATCAATATCCACCAGAACCGGCGCATTGTAGCCGGATGTCGTCACCGGATCGCCGAGCGGAAAGTTCTGCGGTTCGCTCCGGAACGAGGGCGCCGAACAGGATCCCTGGTTCCGGACGAGCAGTAATCCGGCCTCGAAGAAATCGCCCCAGAGCAGGTCCGAGTCACCGTCTCCATCAATGTCGCCGAAGGTCATGGTATTGGCACCGTGAAGCGACACGTTCTCGCCCACGATTTCGATGCCCTCCCACCGGTCTTCCACGAAGCGGAAGCGTGGTACGTTGTCGGCACCCATGCCCACCGATTCGTACCGTGTGATGGTCCCTGTCACGCGTCCAATGAACAGGTCCATATGCCCATCGCAATCCAGGTCCATAATGTGCGGAATGTTTTGACGATCGGCAAAAATGGGTGTCCCGTCCGCATCTCTCAGTGAATCCATGGCCACTTCGAACTGCGCACGTTCCGGTGTCCCCTCGTTTCGGTATAAGCGGACGTAACTGAACCGCTCCTCGGACAGGATATCCGTGTCACCATCGCCATCAATATCGAGCATGCGGTACCATTCCCCTACGTCCAGGCCCTGGTACTCATCCGAGCGCCACGAGAATTCGGGCTCGGTGGGCGTTCCCGTATTTTCGAAGTGGATGATCTGGCCCGCCGACTCCTGAATGAACAGGTCGAAGTCGCCGTCCGCATCGATATCGGTGAACTGGGCACGCGGCACGTTCAACCCGCCCCGAAAAGGCATGTCATACGGTTTGCCCTCTTCATCACGTACCGAAAACGGAGCAACATCCCGCTCAAACACCGGCGGAAAACCGCCGCCCACGCTATCTGGGGCGGTCGACGACCCTGCCGAACCGCAACCTGCAAGAACCAGGGCAAAAACGAACGTGATCGCTGAGAAAGTTCGGTTCATGTGCGCCATCAGTTACTTTGACGCGTGGCAATGCCAGAGGCGTAGGGTCCGACTTCGATGACTTTCACCACTTCAAATGACGCGCGGTCAACGACGGTTACCGTACCGGGGAAGGAATTCGGATTGGTCGCACTCGGGCGGCTGTTGTCAAGATTGTTATTGCTCACGAACACATACCTCCCGTCAGGAGAAATGGCCGCACCGTGTGGCTGGTTGAATCCCTCGCCCTCGACGACGCGCGATACCTCGCGTGTCTTCATGTCCACTTCCGTCAGGGAATTCGCCGTTTTGTTGGCAAAATAGGCATACTTGCCGTCGGCTGAGAATACGGGATGCCACGGCTGGTCGTTGACGTCGATCATTTTTTCCATGGGCAGTTCGGCACTCGCCGTAGCGTCGAAAAACATGAGCTTGCCGGACATCTGTCCCCCAGTGATCATTGTTTTCCCATCGGGCGAAATCGCGAAGTCCACGAACATATGGTGGAGGTTGCCGCCGTCGTCGACATCGGTAAAGGTGAGGTCCCCCGAATCGAGATCCACCGTCGTAAATCGGTTTTCAGCGAGCGATCCGGCATAAACCTTTCTTCCATCCTTCGATACGGCAATGGCGTGCGGGCGCGGAATGAACACATCGAGTTCTTCGATCTCCATGCTGGTCCGGTCAATCATACCAATGCGCTGCGGCGGGTTGACGGCCGCCATGGACCGCCCCACGAACAGATTGTTGGACGACGGGTCGAGCGCCAACAGCCCCGCCACTTCAAATTCGGCCTGCCCCACGAGGTCATTGTCCGCGTTGAACTTGAGCACCTTGCCACCGGTTATGAGCGTCACGTACCAGAACGACCCATCAGGCTCCACGGCCACATGGTGCGGCTTGGTATTCTGGTCAAAACCGAGCTGCGTGAGGTCAACAGTCGCCTCGATTTCCAGTGTATTGGCATTGATCACCGTGACGGTTCCGTTACTCTGATTGGTCACATAGACGAAGTCCTGGACCGTCGCCGCAGAGCGATTGGCACCGGTCAAAGCACAGGCTGGGACCAACAGGAGCGGCAGGGTGAGAAGGAGCGCAGTGCGGAGGCGTTTCATAGGTTTCATGTTGCTTGTAGACGACGGACTGACACGGAGAAGCAGACAGATCGTTCCAAAAATCGTGCACCGGAACTACATTCATGTGAACGTTCAGTCAATCCGTAGAGCGTATCGCCCATGCAGTATATCTTGATGTCTTACGGTCTCTTGACAGGCCGTAAGATCTTCCCGTCCAAATCCGTGTGACCCAATGATTCTGATTACCGGTGCCAATGGCCAGATTGGTGTGGACCTTACAGAGACGCTTTCGGCGCGGCACGGCGCGGACCGTCTGCTGGCCACGGACCTGCGTCCTCCCCAGGCAGACCCACCTCCTGTTCCGTTCGAGGTACTCGATGTCACCGACGAGCGCGCCGTGGAGCGACTGCTGGACCGTCATGAGTTTACGCAGATCATCCATCTGGCCGGCATACTGTCCGCAACGGGGCAGCAATATCCCGATCTGTGCTGGTCGGTCAATGTAACGGGTCTCAAGCACATGCTTGATGCAGCCCGACAGCGGCAGATCCCCCTGTTCTGGCCGTCTTCGATAGCATCTTTCGGGCCAACGACCCCGCGTACCGATACGCCACAACACACGATTACCGAGCCTCGAACCATGTACGGCGTGACCAAGGTAACGGGCGAACTGCTGTCCCAGTTCTACGCCGCCCAGTACGGGGTCGATGTGCGCAGCGTCAGGTTTCCGGGCGTAGTGGGTCACGCTGCCCCTCCCGGTGGAGGTACCACCGACTGGGCCGTGGCCATGTTTTTCGATGCGGTCTCGAGAGGCAGCTATCGGTGCTTCGTGGGACCCGATACGCGCATGCCCATGATGTACATGCCCGATGCCGTCAAGTCTGTTCTCGATCTACTTGCCGCGGATGCCGATCGGCTCACCGTACGAACGAGCTACAACGTGGCGGCCATCAGTTTCACGCCCGCCGAGCTTGCCGATGCCATTTCGCGGTATATGCCGGGATTCACGTGTACATACGTCCCGGATTACCGGCAGGACATTGCCGACTCATGGCCACAGTCCATTGACGACAGCTCGGCCCGCAACGACTGGGACTGGCTGCCCGACTACGGCCTCGACCGTTTGGTCTTCGACATGCTCATGAATGTGGCTCGTCGTCTGGGCCATACGTCCCTTCTCGAAAGGCTGAAACGCCGTTGAAGAAGTAGAGGACCCTCTATGGCACTCTTGGACTTCCCGATTTTACGTAAGCGTAAGCACAAAAACAGCAACCATCGACATGTACGATTCCGTTCGCCCCCAACTTCAGGCTCTTCTCGATGACATCAAGGAGGCCGGGCTCTATAAGGAAGAGCGCGTTATCACCTCGCAACAGGCCGCCGAAATATCAGTTGCCGGCGGCAAGGACGTACTCAACTTCTGCGCCAACAATTATCTGGGCCTCTCCAACCACCCTGACCTGATTCAGGCTGCCCAGGAAGGTGTTGCCCGGTACGGATTCGGATTGTCGTCTGTCCGCTTCATTTGCGGTACGCAGGATGTGCACAAGGAGCTCGAGCGCCGCATTGCAGCCTTCCATGGAATGGAAGACACCATTCTCTACGCAGCCTGCTTTGACGCCAACGGGGGCGTCTTCGAACCCATTCTGGATAAGGACAGCGCCATTATTTCCGATGCGCTCAATCACGCTTCCATCATAGACGGCGTGCGTCTGTGCAAGGCGGCCCGCTACCGGTATGCCCACAATGACATGCACGATCTGGAGCGGTGCCTGCGCGAGAGCGCCGACGCCAACCGGCGCATCATTGTCACGGACGGGGTCTTCAGCATGGACGGCGACGTGGCGCATCTCGATGCCATTTGTGACCTTGCCGACCGTTATGACGCCATGGTCATGGTCGATGAATGCCACGCGACCGGCTTTTTCGGGCCGACGGGTCGTGGAGCGGCCGAGCACTGCGGCGTACTGGACCGCGTGGATATAATCACGAGCACGCTCGGTAAGGCCCTCGGCGGCGCAATGGGTGGTTTCACGACCGGTCGCAAAGAAATCATTGAGCTGCTCCGGCAGCGCTCACGTCCCTACCTGTTCTCAAATTCGCTGGCACCCGTCATCGCGCATACGAGCCTGAAGGTGCTCGACATGCTGACAGAAACGACGGCGCTTCGGGACACGCTGAAAGAAAACACATCCTGGTTCCGCGAGCAGATGACCACGGCCGGGTTCGATATCAGGCCGGGCGTGCACCCCATTGTGCCCATCATGCTCTACGACGCGCGACTGGCCCAGGACATGGCGTCGGACCTGCTGCAGGAAGGGATTTATGTCATCGGGTTCAGCTACCCGGTCGTGCCTGAGGGCGAAGCGCGAATCCGCGTGCAGGTCTCGGCGGCCCACGATATGGCACACCTCGAGCGGTGCGTGAATGCCTTCGTGCGCGTTGGCAAAAAGCACGGCGTTATATGAACAGGGGCGGGGCGCCTCACGGCGCCCCGCCCCTTCCGTTCTATTGCATCAGGACCAGGCTCCGCGTGTAGCTGAACGAGCCCGCTTCCATGCGGTACAGGTAGAGTCCACTCGGCAGGCGGCGACCGTTCACATCCGTGCCGTCCCACCGGACGGAGTGCTGTCCAGGGGCGACCGTCTGGTCCACGAGCGTCCGAACTTCACGTCCCAACACGTCGAAAATGCGGAGCGTCACACCTGATGTCTCCGCCACCCCATACTCGATGGTCGTAGACGGACTGAAAGGGTTCGGATAGTTCTGCTTCAGGCTGAATACGTCAGGTACCACCTTGTCAGCCGGGTCATCGACCGAGCGCGAGCCATCACCCTCGTTTTCAATGCCCACACTGACGGCGGACGTAGAGAACACGCCGACTCCGGAGTGGGCAGAGCTGATTCCGTTGCCGAACGAGCGCACCTGCCAGAAATACGTTCCCGCTACCAATGCCTCGAGGTTGAAGAATGGCTCAGGAATGTCCGAATAAATGATCGGATCAGACATGTCGGGAGACGTACTCAGCGTCAGCTCATAGGACTGCTCAGCACCGGGGGCAATTGGTAGAATCCAACTCAGCGTCGGGCTGGACGTTGACAAACGAACTCCGTTCGATGGGCTACCCACCTGCGGCTGCACGGCCACAGCACCCGCTGCCACGACGAACGTGGCGGTCGGGGACCAGGCGCCGAACGTGGCGCCACCATCGTTCGAGATCTGGACATGCCACCAGTAGGTATGACCCGGAAGAAGGTCCTCCACATCCAGGAATGTATTGGTCGTTGTTGTCGTGATGGTAACCGTCCCGATCTGAATGAACAGCTCGGTGTAGCTGTACTGCACGCGGTAGGTCAACGGCACGTTGGAAGAGCCATTGACAAACCAACTGAACGTCGCTTCCGGCTCGACCAGCAGCTTGCCACCAACCGGGTGCGTCAGCTCTGCGGAGAGCGTCGACAACACACCCGTGACGTTGAACGACCCCTGTGAGCGCGGGTTCGTCCAGTCGGACTGGCCGCCACCCGTATAGTTGGCCCGGACGCGCCAATACTTCTGGTCGCCGAAAGACAGACCTGTGACGAGGTACTGCGTCTGGGTAAGACCAACCGTAGTTGAGCAGTTTACGGTATACGCCGCATCGTCGCAGATCTGGACCTCGTAATCGATCACTCCCAGGGCCGAACCATCAAGGTACCAGGTCAGGAGTTGCTCCAGGGAATAGGCCGTCGGATTGCCGACAGGCCAGGCTGCAACCGGAATGGCATCGACATTACCGCCAGCCACACTGAACGTAGCAATGGGCGACTCCAGATCGGGGGTGATGCCGTTGGATGACGTTACACACCATGCATAGTCATGACCCGGCTCCAGACCCGTAATCTGAATGCTCGGGACATCCGTCGTAGGCATGTTGACAACGTTTGGATCTGCCTTGAGCGCTGCACAGCTGGCTGGCGTGCCTACCGGCGGATCCGTCAGGTCGAGGAAATGCACCGTGTAATCAAGACCGCCGAATTTTGTCGCCGTGAACCAGTGGAACTTGGGAGCGGTCGTATATATTTCGAGGTCTCCGACCGGGTAGCTCGGTGTTACGACTACGTTCGTACCCACACCAAGCGTCGTGAATGGCTCCCATCCAGACCACGGCGACTTCACGCCATTCAGATCGCTTCGGACGCGCCAGACGTAACCCACACCCGGGCTGAGTCCACCATTTGGCGGGCAGAACGCCCCGTCCCCGGTGTCAAAGGTCAGGCCCGTAATGCCGGTACCTGAGCATACGACGCCCCCCTGGGGGTTTCCCGTACCATCGTCCTCAAACAGCTCAACGTCAAATGTCAGCACGTTGAACGGCAAACCGACAAACCACGACGTAACCGGATCATTCACAAAGACATCTGCACCATTTATGGGGTAGCTCGGTGTCGGGGCAGCCAACAGGTCCGTTGTGCGGAATGAGACGGTGTCAGAAATACTGACCATGCGGTCCGTCTCATCCAGGTCATGGATTTCCTGCGGGACCCATCCCGTCGGAGGAATTGGCCACATGCTCGAAACACGCCACGCGTATTCCGAACTGAACACGATGGGCAACGGCAGATCGGACGCCGCAAACGACGTTTCCGGTGTGTATCCGTCGACCAGCGCCGTGTCGTCATCATTTTCAGCGTCACCTCCCACTACGGACGGCGTTGCGCCATCAAATCCCGCCACCGTACTCACGTCCACATCGAGTCGCCAGTAGACCTGGTTATTGGCTACAGCGCCCACATCCCATGCAAAATCAAACGAATTCACATCAGCAATAGTCCGGTCCCGGGGATGGTTGAGCTGCGGCAACAGTGCGTCAATGGTCGTAAACTCCCGCGTATCTGAGAAAATGATGCCTCCAAGACCCAGATCTGCTTCCAGATTCCAATAATACTTGGTGCTGTTCTGAATGGGAATGCCATTGGCCATGTCGAACGTGTCATCCACATCGGTAATCAGGAAGTCGCCCACAATACCAGGGTCACCCGTGAATACCGGTCGTGAGTAGAACGGCGACGACACGTCCGAATTCAGGCTCATGTTGAGCGTCAGCGCCTGGATGGGAGATGCGCCCGGCCAGTTGTCGATATCCCAGTTGAAGTACGGCTCGATCGATATGCCACTTTCCGTATTCAGCGGGTACATGATATCACCCGGGTAGGTCGCCCCCGGGAAGGCGTCGGGATCCGAGAAACGCATACCAACCTGCTCCATCTCCGCATAGGTGACCGACAGACCGGGGAGCGTGGAGAAGGTATAGATGCCGTCCTCCGTTCCAGTCTCGGTCAGATTGATGGTCAGCGGGCCCAGGAGCGAGCTGATGTCGATGTTGATCACGTCCGCAACGGGTTCATTTTCCCCATCCACAAAAATGTCATATACAGAGCTTGGCTGGATCCCGAATACGTCGTCACCCAGCCCACCTGAGATGGTGATGGAAGCAAGCCCGGTCGTCACAAATTCAACCGATTCTGCCGTTACGGGACCGGACGTAAATATGAGATCACGGCCCGCACTACCACCACCTATGTCGAGCGTCACGTTGTCGTCGGTCGCCGGATAGGTAAACGTCTTACTGGCCGTTGGAATCAGGTCGATGATGGGTTCCAGGCCGGTATACGTGACCGTACTGACGGTTGCGCCCGTTTCTATGCCTATCGTTCCGTCATTGGCGCTTACGGCGACAAAATTGACCTCATCGGGCACCGGTCCGCCGGTATTCTGAAGCTGGATCGTGTCGCCACCACCACTATCAGCACCACCATTGAACGTCAAGTTGGGAACGTGACCATCGGCCCATTCCACGATGAGTTCGTCATCTCCGGCTTCGCCATTGATAATCAATGAACCTGTGAATGGGGTCTGGTCATCCAGGTCGGACAGAGTAATGACGTCGTTATCGGCGCCAGCGTCCACCTGCAGCAATCCTGTAGGATCCACATAGGCAGAAGTCAATACATTGCCGGTGATCGAAAAACCACTGAATCCATCGACTGGGACGGTACCCTTGTCCAGGAAAATCTGATCGGCCAATCCCGTTCCCGTAAACAATTTATTGGTCGAAACGAGTTGATCCCTAAGCAGCTCCAGGTCAGCGAAGCTGATTGTAAATACCTCCGCAAGGTCGTTCGTCATGACGACCTCCTCGGTCGCGTAGTCGTGCTCAATGCCAACCCAAGTCCGTCCAGCAGGCGTTCCCAACAGCGAGAGCTCGTCGGTGCCGGCCCCTGGAAGCAAATTCAATCCTCCGGTAGGTATGGGCATGCCGCCCGAGAAGTCGAATGCGTAGGTTTCGTCCAATGCCGTACCGTCAATGGTCACGCCGCCGTCGAGCGCCCCGATGGGTGCCCGGAAATAATTGGTCGCTACAAAGTCCGAGCCCGAACGCGAAATGGTAATCGTATCACCATCCTCCACGAAGACGGTCGCGGCTACATCCTGCTGGATGACGGTAGCGGTGTAGTCTTCTATTTCACCGTTCAGCAGGGAATAATCTGCATCTGGCCCCTGTTCTGTCGGATCAGTGAGTGCCACATCTGAAAATATTACACGGAATAGCGTGGGGTTGATACCGGCGGCAATGGTTGCGAGATCAATCTCGATCAAATTGAACCCCGCTACTACCGCGTAATTTTCCAGGACGTGCTGGGACGATTCCGCCAGGTTCGCCGTCGCCGGATTCCCATCTGTCTGAAACACACTGTCGTTATTGTGATCACCGAAAATATTCAAAAAGCCGGGCTGGCTCACGGTGATCTCAATGTATACGTCCGTGCCCGTCATGAGCGTAGCTCTTTCGTTCATGCCCGCTTCCTGCGTGCCGGCGTTCGGATCGTTGTTGGTAACCGGTGCGGCAGCCCCAATGAAGTGGATCCCGTCTATTCCGATCTGCCCGGTGCCGACCGAGCCCTGATCCTGGGCGTGGACACCAGACACCGCCAGAACGGCCGTGAGAAGGGCGACTGCTCCCAAACGTAAAAATGAATGCATTGCGTATCTGTCGCTCATAATAGTCAGTGACGGTCGAAAAAAAGGTGTCATACGGAACCACGTTTTGAGAACGCAGAAATCCGCCGGATTTGCGGTTCCTTTCGAAAAAAACATGGCGCGCGCACAAAGGCCAGTGGGTATCTGACTGTTTGATTATACGGTAAATAAAGCAATCAAGGATCTGAAAACCCGGGATTCGCCGAATTTCATGCACCCGAAAAACGTAGTTTGGCGGCCCACTACCAGTGCCCCACCATGATTTTGATTCTCAAGCCGAACACCGACCCCGAGAGCCCCGAGTGGGCCCAGCTCACCCGCCATCTGGACTCGCTCGAGGACATTACGTGGACCAAGCATGAGATAGAGGGGACCGAGCAGCGTCTGACTGAGATCTATCTGCTGGGTAACACGAAAGCGCTGAGCCCGTTGGCGATGCAGGGGCTTCCCTCTGTCGAACGGGTCGTCCGCGTTCAAAATTCCTACCGCATTCTGGGGCGGCATGGTCATGACGACCGCCAGAACGGCTTTACATACAACGGCCTCCGTTTCGATCAGGACTCGCTGCACGTGTTTGCCGGGCTGTGTGCCGTCGACACCGAGGAACACGTAGAGCGTATGATGCAGGCGCTCCAGGAGCACGGCCAGCAGACCACCCGAATGGGCGCCTACAAACCCCGAACGAGCCCCTATTCCTTTCAGGGCCATGGTGCAGCCTGCCTCCCGTACGTATTCGACCTTGCCGGCAAGTACGACATCAAGGTGATCGCCATGGAGGTCACGCACGAATCGCATGTGGAGGAAATCGATGCGGCGCTCGAAGCGTCCGGACGCCCCACGGGTGTCATGCTGCAGATCGGCACGCGGAATACGCAGAATTTCGAGCTGCTCAAGGCCGTGGGCAGGCAGAGTGTGTACCCTGTTCTCTTCAAGCGCGGTTTTGGGATCACGCTCGACGAGTCACTCAACGCCGCCGAATACCTGGCCAGCGAGGGCAACCCGAATGTGGTCTTTACGCTCCGGGGGGTGAAGACGAGCATGGGCGATCCGCACCGCAACCTGGTCGACTTTGCGCACGTGCCGGTCGTAAAGCGCCTGACGCGCATGCCGGTCTGTATTGACCCCTCCCACTCGGTTGGTACGCGCGATGTGGCGCCCGATGGCCTGAGCGATGTCATGCATGCCACGGCGCAGGGCGTGATCGCCGGCGCCAACATGGTGCTCGTCGACTTCCACCCGGTGCCCTCGAAGGCGCTTGTCGATGGCCCACAGGCACTTACTATCCCCGAGCTCGAGTGGTACTTGGAAGACGTGGCCATTGCACGCGACGCGTATCTCAAGCGCCGGGAGGCAGCACGGTCGCGACAAGTGTCAGGGCATCCCGCTGAATAGCCGTCAGGTGCTCTTCTGAGCGGAAACTCTCGGCGTAGATCTTGTAGATGTCCTCGGTGCCGGATGGCCGCGCGGCGAACCACCCGTGGTCGGACTCCACCTTCAGACCGCCGATCGGTGCATTGTTACCTGGAGCCCGCGTCAGAATCCGCGTCACTGGATCGCCCGCAAGCGTGGTTCCTTGTACGTCGTCCGCGGAAAGCGCCTTCAGAGCGTCTTTCTGCGCCTTTGTCGCCGGGGCATCGGTTCGGGCGTAGACGGGCGCTCCAAACACGTCGGTCAGGCGCGCATAGTGCTCGCCCGGGTCCTTTCCGGTCACCGCCAGTATCTCGGCTGCGAGCAGGTTCATGATGATACCATCCTTGTCGGTTGACCAGGCCGTCGCATCCATCGAAAGAAACGATGCACCGGCGCTCTCCTCCCCGCCGAAACCGAGCGAAGCATCCAGGAGTCCGTCCACAAACCACTTGAAGCCAACCGGAACCTCGACCACACGACGCCCGAGGCGCGCCGCCACGCGGTCAATCATGGAACTCGAAACGAGGGTCTTGCCAATCGCGGCCCGGGACGGCCAGCCGCGACGGGTGAACAGGTACTCGATGGCCACCGCCAGGTAGTGATTCGGATTCATGAGCCCGGCCGATCGCGTCACAATACCGTGTCGGTCTACGTCCGGGTCGTTACCAAACGCGAGATCGAAGCGACTGGCGAGTTCCACGAGGCCGGCCATCGCCCACGGCGAGGAGCAGTCCATGCGGATTTTTCCGTCATGATCGAGCCGCATGAACGAAAACGTGGGATCGACCCGGTCCTGGACCACGTCCACGCGAACGCCGTAGGTTTCGGCAATCAGGTCCCAGTATCCGACAGCCGCCCCACCCATGGGATCCACCCCCAAACGCAAGTCGGCTCGGCGAATGGCTTCCATGTCAATGACGCTGCCGAGTTCGGCCACGTAGGCCGCCCGCAGGTCCCGTTCCTCGGCCGCCTGGCGCGCCGCACGGAGCGCGACGCGCGGTACCGTGACCGCCGCTCTTAATATCTCATTCGCTCGCGCCTCCACGACCGACGTGACGTCGGCCCCCGCCGGCCCGCCGCTCGGCGGGTTGTACTTGATGCCCCCGTCGCCAGGCGGATTGTGCGACGGCGTAATGATCAGGCCATCGGCCCGGGCTGCACTGCGCGCCTCCTGGTTGTGCCGCAAAATGGCGCGTGACACGGCGGGAGTCGGCACCGGCAACCCTCCGGACTGCACGATCACATGAACGCCCCGCGCCACCAGGACCTCGAGCGCGGTCGCAAGGGCCGGCTCGCTCAACGCATGCGTATCGGCCCCCAGAAACAGCGGTCCGCCAATCCCCTGTCCGTCGCGCCAGTCGCAGACCGCACTCACGACAGCAATAATGTGCGCCTCATTGAACGTCCCGGAAGTCGACGTGCCGCGGTGCCCGGACGTGCCGAACGCCACCGGACCGCAATCCGTGGCCGGCGTCGTGTAATAGGCCGAAACGAGGCGTGGAATGTTGGCCAGCAGGTGGGCGGGAACCGGGCGTCCGGCATCGGGGTGGTGGGGCATGGATCTGGGCCCGAAGGGCCGATGGAGTTTCGGGATGAAGCAGGAAGCCTTCGTATAGTATTGTAGATTGCGCGGGTAACCAAACGGTCATCACACGTGGAAATACTGGGAATCGATATCGGCGGCACGGGAATCAAGGGCGCGCTCGTCAATACGGACAACGGAGCGCTCACGACGGAGCGGTTTCGGGTCGATACGCCACCCGAAGCCACCCCGGAAGCCGTGGCCCTCGTTGCGCGGCAAATTACCCGGCATTTTGATTGGCACGGCCCGCTCGGCTGCACAATTCCAGCGCGCGTAGAGCACGGGGTTGTGCACACGGCGGCCAACATCCACGAGAATTGGATTGAGACGCGTGTAGATGAGCTCCTTACCGGTGCCACAGGATGCCGGACCCACTGCCTGAACGATGCCGATGCGGCGGGCGTAGCATCGGTCGCGTTCGGCGCCGGCCGTGGTCGCATGGGCGTCGTGTTCTTCGTCACCGTTGGCACGGGGATCGGCACGGCGCTCTTCACCGATCAGCATCTGGTACCGAACACCGAACTGGGACACCTGCCGCTCCGGGGCGGTGCGGCGGAAGACTGGGCATCGAGCCGCATCCGGAAGGAAGAAGCGCTGTCCTGGGAGGCCTGGGCCGCACGCTTCCAGGAGTACCTGGATCTGCTGGAATTCCTGTTTGCTCCCGACACCATCATTCTCGGAGGCGGCGTATCGCGCCCCGAAAAAGTGGCCCTGTACCGCCATTTCCTGGAGACAGAGGCCGAACTCGTGATTGCAGAGCTGGAGAACGAGGCGGGCATCATCGGGGCCGCCTGGTCCGCCGGGCAACACCTGTGAATCAGCCGTTCGAGCGCATGCCGCCCGTTCAGTTGCGCGTTACCCGCACCTGGTCAGGCACCACGAGCAGCTGTGGAAATCGGCGTTCCATGGCGTTTCTGAGCACTACGGCCTGGTCCTTGGTGCGAAAGTCGCCCACACGCACGCGGTAGTAGGGTGAGGCGAATATGGTGCGCGCCACTTCCTCTTGCCCGCTTCTCGACAGTCCCAGTGCCCGTCGCCTTTCCTCCTCGAGACTATCAACCCACTCCATCACGGAGTCGAGCATGATCAGGGCCTCATTCCGGTCGATGGACGAAAATACCTGCACGCGATAGCCCATGATCTCCTCCACAATGCCGTCGTCGGCCCGGCTTTCAAGCAGCGATTCCGGCACGTCGTGCTCTACGACACGTGACCGGACAGGCACCGAAACGTCACGGCCGGACAGGTCTACCGTCTCGACGTCGGCCCACGTTTTGGGTGCAGCTGCCTCGGGTGCCTCTTGATCCGTGGCCATACGGGGTCCGGAGGCGCACCCACTTCCCAGCACCAGGAGGCCCGTCGTCAGAATAAAAGCGCCGCATGACGACGCCGTCTGAATGGCTGATCTTCGCATCAATAGGTCCCTTTTCCTTTTTCGCCCTGCATGATGGCTACCGATGCGCTGGCGCCGATCCGCGTTGCCCCATGCGCTATCATGGTTTCGGCATCTTCCCGCGAGCGCACCCCACCCGACGCCTTGACCCCCATGCGCGGCCCCACCGCCCGGCGCATGAGTGCGACATCGGCGGCCGTTGCGCCCCCTTTCGAGAATCCGGTAGATGTCTTTACAAAATCGGCTCCCGCATTTTTGGCAAGCACGCTGGCAATCACTTTCTCCTCATCGGTAAGCAATGCTGTTTCCAGAATGACCTTCACCAGCACACGTTCTGAACCTGGCAATGCGCTGGATGCGGCGCGCGCGGCATCCACAACGCCACGGATATCATTTTCCACGAACTCGTGCCTGCCAGACTTGAGCATGCCTACGCTTATGACCATATCGACCTCGGTGGCGCCGTCGTGGACGGCTTCGGTGGCCTCCATGGCCTTGACCGCAGAGGCCGATGCGCCGAGAGGAAATCCGATCACCGTACAGACGGCCACCCCCGACCCTGCAAGCAGGCGTGCTGCCAGGCGGACGTAACATGGATTCACGCACACGCTGGCAAAACAGTACGCACCCGCTTCCCTGCAAAGCGTCTCTACGTCTTCTTCTGTAGTCTCTGGTTTGAGCGCCGTGTGATCAATGGCACGCGCCAGAGCCGGTGCCAAATCGCACGCGGAATACCCACGGATACCGGCCCGGTCCGAATGAAGACCCACGCGATCCGCGCCAGCGGACATGACGTGGCCGAGTCCTTCCTCGCCGAACTCCCTCGTATAGCGGGCCTTGAGCCGCGCCAGAACCTGCTCTTTTTCTTCCCTGTTCATTTGGGCAAGATACGCCGGATGATATAAATGGGTGCGCTATCTTGCGGAGCCCATGACGATACGACTCCACCATTTCCAGATCCTCCGGCCCCACACCACCGTGGGCTGGGCGTGGAGTATGCTCCTGTTGAGCGCAGTCATGTGGACCGGCTGCGGCAACCCTTCCCAGACCGGCCCTGGGGGGTCCCAATCCGCCTCCCGCGATACGACCATCACCGACGCACTGGGCCGAGAGGTAACGCTACGCGTTCCCGTTTCGGGGCTCGCTCCGCTCGCCCCCAGTGTGACCGAAATGATTGCCCTCGTCGCCGGTACCGGTAGCCTGGTAGGCGTGACCGACGCCGACACCTGGCCACCTGAAGTCGAGAACCTGCCTACGTATCAGGTCCTTCCGGTCGATTTTGAACGACTTGCCATGCTCGGTCCCGACCTCGTACTGGCATCCAGTCAGGTGAACGCGCCCCGCGACGCGAGGGCGCTCGAGGCGCTCGGAATTCCGGTTGTGTACCTTGCGGGATCCAATCTGGAAGACGTCCTGAACGGGCTGAGCCTCATCGGTGAGCTGACAGGGCGCACAGAGCGCGCCTACGCGGTCATTGACAGCCTCCAGAACCGTCTACACGCGCTCATGGAGCGCACCAGCCGCCTGGAAACGCGTCCCGACGCCGTTTTTCTGATCTCAACCGGCACACCGTGGTCGTTTGGGCCAGAGAGTTACATGCACGACGTGATGTTATGGGCCGGTCTGGAGTCCGTTACGCGCACGTTTCCGAATGAAGCGCCCGTGCTCACCGATGAGTTCATGATGGAGCGTGCCCCTGAGATCATCGTGGGGCCCTTTGGTACGGCTCCGGACGCCCGCCGGGAACTGCTGGTGGCACATCCCCTGTGGCGGACCGTGCCGGCCGTCCGGGATGGCCGCATTGTCAGCGTACCCGCCGACCTTGTGCTTCGTCCGGGGCCGCGCATGATTGAAGGGGCGTGGATTATGGCGCGGGGTGCGCATCCACAGTTATTCCGGGAACGGCCATGACGAGGCGTGGATGGTCATTGGTCGGACTCGGCGTGGCCAGCGTACTGACGTTCGCGTTCGGCCTGACGGTCGGAAGCGCCGACGTGGGCTGGGCGGCATTGGCCGATTTCGTGACCGGTCGCGGTTCGCTCACGGAAACCGAGAGGCTGATCCTGTTGGAGTCCCGGCTGCCGCGTGTCCTGGGGGCGTGGATCACGGGCGCCGGTCTCTCCATTGTGGGTGTGGCCATGCAGGCACTCGTGCGCAATCCGCTTGCCGAGCCCTACATCCTCGGGATTTCCGGGGGGGCATCGGCGGGGGCATCGCTGTTCTACATGGGACTGCTGCCGCCCGTGTTCCTGGGGGCAATGAGCGTCTCGCTCGCGGCATTCCTCGGGGCATTGGCTACCATCGTGCTCGTGTATGCCGTGGCCAGGACGGGGGATGGGCTCTCCGTCACCAGATTGCTCCTGGCGGGCGTGGCACTGGCGTCGCTCACCGGCGCCCTGTCCTCCTTCGTGTCGTTTGCATCGCCCGACGCCAACCGGCTGCGGGCCGTCCTCTTCTGGCTGCTCGGGTCATTTTCGGGGCTGACGCTGTCTGATTTACCCGTGGCCACTGCGGCGGCTCTCCTCGGCCTCGGTATTCTCATGGTCTTCTCGCGATCGCTCGACGCGCTGCTCCTTGGCGAAGAACCGGCGGCAGGGCTGGGGATTCCGGTCGAGCGCATGAAGCATGTCCTGATCGTACTTGCGGCACTTGTGACCGGCACGCTGGTCGCCATATCGGGCGCCATTGGGTTTGTGGGGCTTATTGTACCCCACGTAGTACGGGGCTTCACAGGCGTCTCGCACCGATACGTTGTTCCGGCCGCATTCCTGGGCGGTGGGCTCTTTCTCGTGGCCGCGGACGCCCTGGCACGAAGCGTATTGCCCGGCCAGGAAATTCCAGTCGGTATTGTATCATCGATTGCCGGCGTGCCGTTCTTCCTGGTATTGCTCAGGCGCCAATCATGGCGCTTCAAAAACCTGTCATGAAAGACGGAGTATATCGCGCATGACGCTGAAAGACATCCAACAACCAGTTTCAGCGGAACTGGACGAGTTCAGGACCTATTTCAGGTCTGCCATGCGTTCGGACGTCCGCATCCTGAATCTGATTGTGCGCTACCTGCTTCGCAAGAAGGGCAAACAGCTTCGTCCTACTCTCGTTCTGCTGTCGGCTCACGCCTGCGGCGAGGTCACCGGTGCCACCTATCAGGGAGCAGCGCTTGTAGAACTGCTGCATACGGCAACGCTGGTGCACGACGACGTGGTCGATGATGCCGACCGGCGCCGGGGCGTATTTTCGATCAATGCCCTCTGGAAGAACAAGATTGCTGTCCTGATGGGCGACTTTCTGCTGAGCCGCGGGCTACTCCTGGCGCTCGATGCCAGGGAGTACGACCTGCTGCACGTGGTGTCCGATGCCGTCAGGCGCATGAGCGAGGGAGAGTTGCTGCAGATTGAGAAATCCCGGAAGTTGGACATCGACGAGGAGACGTATTTTCGTATTATTTCAGACAAAACCGCCTCGTTGCTGTCAGCCTGCACGCGGTGCGGCGCGGTGAGTGTCCGTGCCGACGGGGAGACGGTCGAACTCATGAGCCGATTCGGCGAGCAGCTCGGACTGGCATTCCAGATTCGTGACGATCTGTTCGACTTTGGACAGACCGACGTTGGAAAACCGCTTGGAATCGATATTCGGGAGAAAAAAATGACGCTTCCGCTCATTCACGCCCTTCGGGAAGCTCCGTCCCGTGAGCGCCGACGCATACTGGCGCTCGTCGGCAAGTCGGAAAAATCGAATGGGGATGTGGCGCAGGTGGCGGCGTTCGTGAAGCAGTATGGAGGCCTCGACTATGCGCGTGGACGCATGATCCACCATGCGGACGCGGCGCGCGGCGAGCTCACAGCACTCCCTCCGGGCGATGCCCGCACCGCGCTCGACAATCTGGTGCAGTTCACCGTCTCAAGAAGGCGATAGCAATCCGGTTGAAGAGCGCGGGCTGCTCGATATTACACACGTGACCGGCCCGCTCCACCACATTGAGTACAGCGGACGGATCGGTCTCTACGGCGCGGCGCGCCGGCGCCAGAAACAGGTAGTCCCGCGCGCCCATGACGTAGAGGGTCGGAGAGCTACGCGCCAACGTGGACCGGGCAGCCAGTTTCGAATGCACTTCGCGCGTCAGGCGCAGCCACCGCCGGAATTCGGCCGGTCGGACCGATCTGGCTTCCCGCCGGAACACCCTGCGCGCTTCCTGCGCCTTTCTGCCAGGCATGATGATCCAGGCAAATACCGCGTACAGAGCCTGGAAGGGAACGATGTATTTGAGCGAATGCCCGGCAGCAATCAGCAAACGTGCGGGCGCCGTGAACCCGACCACGGCCCCTGCATATACGGCCGAACGCACACGCGTCGGATGACGCTCCTGCAACGTGCGGATCAGTACCGTACCGAGTGAAACTCCGACGAAATGTGCGTCTATTATTCTGTGGTGGTCCATGACGTCCAGGATATCACTGGAAATACCCTCGAGGGAGTACGGGCTGCCATTGCCACCGTACGCGGCCGACCGGCCGTGGCCCCGCAGATCGACCATGAGAATATTGAACCAGGGGCGGAATGCCCTGATCTGTTTGAACCAGACCACGGACGATCCCCCGGCGCCATGCACGAAGACAACCCAATCCCGGACCTGTTCATTCCGGTATATACGGTGGAACAACATGCCGACTCCGAACGAATGAACCTGCCGATTGTCCCCGCTTCTTATTACCTTGATATCGTTCAAACTCCAGGCGCATGAAGGTGCACATCTGGGGCGCGCGCGGCTCCCTGCCCGCACCCGGCCCCCACACGGTTCGCTACGGCGGCAACACGTCCTGTATCTCCATCTCCGTTGACGACGGTGCGACACTCATTCTTGACGCCGGTACCGGCCTTGCGGCCATGGGCCTTGAAGCGCCCGAGCCGCCCCACACCTATTATGTGCTCCTCTCTCATCCCCACTGGGATCATATCCAGGGCCTCCCGTTCTTTGCCCCGCTCATGTGCCCAGGCAATCAGATCGTTTTTCTGACAGAGCCTGCACCGGACGTTGGCCGACAGGCCATGTCGCAGTTTGACGGCATTCATTTTCCGCTGTGCCGCGATGACATCCAAGCCGATATACGTGTGGATGGGCGCAGCATGGATGACGTATTGTCCCAGCGTGGCCTGCACGTGTCCTGGCAGGAGATGAACCACACCGGTACATGTTTCGGATTCCGGATTCAGGGGCCCAGGCGCAGCATGGTCTACATGACGGATAATGAACTCGATGCGGAGCATGGTGGCGTCCCCTTCGGTACGTTCCTCGAATTTTGCCGCGGGGCCGACGTACTTGTTCACGATACCCAGTTCCTGGACGAAGAGCGGGCGCAGCGCACCGGTTGGGGACACAGCTTCCTCCCGGATGTGTGCCAACTGGCGCGCGATGCGCAGGTAGGCCATTTGATCCTGTTCCACCACGATTTCCAGCGAAGCGATCTGGAGATCGATGCACTCCACCTCGCTGCATGCGAGGCGCTCGGCGGGGATATCGCCTGCACGGCCGCATTCGAAGGAATGACGTTCGAAATCTGAGCGATGTGACCATGCGCCGCATGAACGCGCCGGGCGCTGCGTAACATGAGTGCGTCGTCGAAATCCAAGGGGCGTGCACCAGAAGGCTGTTGAACAAGTAGAGGGCGCTCTCGTTCGGAGCGCCATGACAACACGGCCGGATACCCGGCCTCTTCAAGGCGTCCCGACGTCTGCATAGCCATAGCTACGCATAGAAGGGACAACGCGGAAGATGTTGTCATGCCGCCCGAACCCGAAGGGAACGAGGGGGTTACGGGCGCATACGTTCGTCATGGCTCCTCCACGATGCTACGGCATCGCGTCGTCGCCCTTCCTTGTCTGCACCGCGTAAGACCCTCGTTCGAGAGACCCTCTACTTATTCAACAGCCTTCTAAAAAAGAGACACGTGACCCGTACGGAAAACAAGAAGCAGAAACCCTCTCCAAAGCGCCGTTCCAAGCTGCGCAGTCTGGCCGAGTGGGCGGTGGTAATCGGCATTTTTGCCTTTTTCCGGTTCACCGACACGGGAACGACGGCACAAGGCTGGTTGCAACAGGCCGTCCTGGCAACCGGACTGTTCCAGGCAGACGTGAACTGGGCGGAGGAGAACCGGCAGCCTGCCAATTTCGACGTCGAGTTGGTCACCTTGGACGGCGAGCACGTCTCGCTGTCGGAATTCAGGGGAAAGCCCATTTTCATGAATATCTGGGCCACCTGGTGCCCCCCCTGCCTGGCCGAAATGCCCTTCATTGAGGACCTTTACCAGGATGTCAAGGAGGAAGATATTATTTTTGTGATGATTTCCACGGACGATACGGCGCAGGAAGCACGGGTCTTCATGCAGCAGAAGGGATACACGCTGCCGGTCTACCGCCTTGCCTCCCCACTTCCTGAGCCCTATACCAGTCGTGTGCTGCCAACGACCTATGTCATCGGTTCGGATGGCACGCTCGGGACCGTCCATTCGGGCATGGCCAACTACAACAAGCCCGGCTTCAAGAACTATTTGCGCTCACTGAAGGGTGGGGCCTTTTAGAGGCGTGTTGACACGTGCGCCTGGTCATCCCCGAAGATATGCGTCCGAACCGTCGAGCCAATCCTGGCGCGGTGGGCTGAACACATCCACATCGAGCGTGTCTTCGAGCGCTTCCGCCTTATGCCACACGTTGGAAGGAATAAGAAGAACCTGCCCGGCGCGCACATCAACTATCTGGTCTCCGTTTTCGCCAATAAAAAAGCGGAGGGCGCCCTCCAGGATATAGGTGATCTGCTCGTTGTCATGTTGGTGCCGCGGTACAATACTGCCTTTTTTGAGGTAGACATGCGCCAACATCATGCGCTCACCACTCACCAGGCGGCGCGATATCAGGGGTGACAAGTCTTCCTTGGGCATCTCATTCCACGTGAAAAGCGTGACGTCCGACATGATCTTTACGTATTGATTATGCTGATGACAACAAAGCGTACGTAGTATACGTTAAACACGGTCATGAACGCACAGCCCGACATATCTACTGGCCTGAGGTCACCCGAAAGCACCGCTCCCGAGCGGACGTTCGTCAATGGCGCGTACGAACTGGGATGGGTGCACTCTCGGGAAGACCTCCATGCCGTTCAGGAGCTTCGCTACCATGTGTTCAATCTGGAACTGAACGAAGGTCTGGACGCGTCGCACGAGACGGGCCGAGACATCGACCAGTACGACGATGTGTTCCACCACCTCTACGTCCGTCACGTTCCATCCGGACGCGTGGTCGGTACATACCGGATGCAGACCTCGACCATGGCCCACCGCGGCCAGGGATGGTATTCCGAAAACGAGTTTATTTTTTCGAACGTTCCGCCATCGATACTGGATACAAGTGTGGAAACAGGTCGAGCCTGTATTCTACGTGAGCACCGGAGTCTCAGGGTACTCTATCTACTCTGGAAGGGAATCGGTTACTACCTGCAGACAACAGGCTCACGCTTCCTTTTTGGCTGCTGTTCGATCACAAGCCAGGATCCTCGGGAAGGCAGCGCCACGCTCGCCTATTTGAAGGAGCACGGGCACATGCACCCTGATCTCTGCATTCTGCCACAGCCCGATTACGCCTGTTGTAATGAAATTCCCGAGGGATCCACGCTCCCGCCCATCCGTCCCCCACGCCTCATGCGCGCGTACCTTAGTTTTGGAGCCCGCATCTGTGGACCTCCGGCCATGGATACGGAATTCAAGACAATAGATTTCCTTGCTCTCTTCGACGTGAAGAGTCTGCAGCAGTCCGACTTGGCGTTCTATACCATTTCATGATCAAGCATGTGCGGGCGGGCGGCCGGATGGTTGCCATGGTCCTGGTCACCTTTTTCCTCACCCTGACATGGTGGATTGGTCGTGTGTTCAAACACAGGACCGTTCACGGACGCGTCACGTGGCGCCATACAATTACCGGGTGCTGGGCGCGCGGTCTGCTTCGCATCATGGGCGGCCGGTTGCATGTCGGCGGGTCCCCGCCCGAGCCCCCCTTCTGCCTTGTGGCAAACCACCTCGGCTACCTGGATATCCTGGTGGTCATAGCCACCGCCAAAGCCCGTCTGGTATCGCGCGCCGACCTGGCCCACTGGCCGGGCATTGGTTGGTTGGCACAGACCTTCGGGACGATCTTCATAGAGCGCTCCCGCATTCGGGACATTCCGCGCGTCACTGACGACATGCGAAGCGTGCTTGCGGATGGCGACGGCATCGTATTCTTTCCGGAGGGCACATCATCGTCCGGGGCAAGCGTGCTCCCCTTCAAGGCGCCGCTCATGTCCGTACCGGCAGAATTGGGGCTGCCCGTCCACACCGCCGCCATATCCTACGACCTGCCGGGCGGCGATGCCACGATAGACCTCTGCTGGTGGGGTGACATGTCGTTCGGAGAACATATTTGGCGCGTGCTAACGTTTTCCCGCTTCAATGCACGTATCCGCTACGGGAGCGCACCCATTGAGCCGGCAGACCGTAAAACGTTGTCGATCGCCGCTTTCCGTTCCGTAGAAGAGCTATATTTGCAGGCACCCACAACGCAAGCCAGATGAAGCGCACAGACACACTCGCAGCCCTTAACCAGCTACACCTCTGGCAGGGCATTGACCTCCTCGCCTCGCTTACCGATGCCGAGTACACAGCCACGCACGCCACGCTTTTCCCGTCTGGCGTTGGCGAGCACATGCGCCATATCGTGGAGCATTATCAGCTGTTCATGGAGGGCCTCGCCTCTGGTCATGTTGACTATGACGCCCGGAAACGCGACCCCAGGATTTCATCGAGCCGCGAGAGCGCCATGGACATCATGGAAGGCATCATTCATGATCTCGATGCCATGAGCACCGTCGACGCTCCCCTCGAGATCAAAATGGCCGCCTCAAACGCCCCAGAAAATGATTCCCCCCTGTCCGACTCCACCATCAAACGGGAGTTGCAATATCTCCAGGCCCACACCATCCATCATTATGCCCTGATCGCCCTCATTCTCCGTATCCAGGGCGTTGAGCCAACGCCGGATTTTGGCGTGGCACCGTCCACGCTGCAGCATCGCTCGAAAACGATCACGGGCAGCCACGTACCACAAAGAGTCAACAGGCCCTGATTTTGACGAAACAGGCGGCATCCACGGGTCGCCTGCGGCGGCTCACGGGGCGACTTTTCATAGCCTGGTTGGTGCTGCTCGCAGCATCACATGTGACGCGTTGGACGCAGAACGATCCCGGTCCCCTCGATGATCAGTACGTGCGCATGGCCCGGCCGCGGCCGGGCGCCAAGCCCGTACGCATTGCCTATCTCGATTCGGCGCCTGGCCATTCGCTGCCGGATACTTCTGCGGCTGGCAACTCGGCCCGGCCGGTACTCTTCGTGTTGCACGGCAGCCCGGTTGCATCCCGCTCCATGCGGGCCCTCCACAGGGCGCTCTCCGAGGATGGCCGTTTTCGCGTTATTACGCCCGATATGCCAGGTTTTGGAGGGTCAACCCTACGCATTGACGACTACTCCATTGCGGCCCACGCGCGCTACCTGATGGCACTGCAGGACTCGCTGGGTATTCGCAGGGCACACATCGTGGGGTACAGTATGGGCGGCGGCATCGCCATAGAGGCCGCACACGAGTCTCCCGACCGCGTGGCCTCTGTCCAGCTCCTTTCGGCGATCGGCGTGCAGGAATTGGAGTTGATGGGTACATACCACATGAACAGAGCAATTCATGCCCTGCAGCTCGCCGCCATCTGGACCGTCTCCGAACTGGTACCGCACTTCGGATGGTTTGACAATGCCATTCTGGGCAGATCCTACGCCCGGAACTTCTACGACTCGGACCAGCGGCCACTGCGGAAGTACCTCATGGCCTGGGAAGGGCCCATGCAGATCATCCACGGCGTGGACGATCCACTCGTGCCCTATGAAGCCGCGCTGGAACACCACCGCATTGTGCCACAGAGTGAGCTCGTGAGCCTCGAGTCCCTTGGTCATGGTCTACCCTTCCAGGAAGCCGAAATGACGGCCGGACACATTGCGAGGTTTGTGGCGCGGGTCGAGCGCCAGGAGGCGCCGACCCGCGCCACAGCCCTACCAGAGCGCATACGCGCCGCCGAGCGCCCGTTCGACGCCACGAGCGTCCCCCCCTCTTCGGGCTTCGCCCTGTTCATTCTGGTCGTGCTCATCATTTTCATATCCTTCGTGAGTGAGGACCTTTCGGCCATCGGAGCCGGTCTCCTGGCCGCACGCGGGACCATGTCCATCGAACTGGCGCTCCTCGCCGCCTTCCTCGGTATTGTGATCGGCGACGTGGCCCTCTATGCCGCCGGGCGCCTGCTGGGACGTCGACTGCTCGCCATTCCCCCGTTTTCCTGGATGCTCACGGAGGCCCAACTCGACCGCGGCGCCAGCTGGTTCCGGGAAAAAGGACCTCACGTCATTCTGGCCAGCCGGTTCGTGCCGGGTACGCGCCTTCCCACGTACGTCGCCGCCGGGATACTGCGAACGCCCTTTTGGATTTTCCTGGGATACTTCACGGCGGCGGCCATTGTCTGGACACCCCTCATCACGGGACTCTCGGCGTGGGCCGGGACGGAAATCCTCGATTTCTACGCCACCTACGAAGCCTACGCGATCTGGATGCTCGTCGTCCTCGTGGTCGTGCTCTACCTGACCATCCACATTGGCATCCCGCTCACGACGCACAACGGCCGGCGCCGGCTCCTCTCCCGCTGGCACCGCATTTCGCGGTGGGAATTCTGGCCGATACCCATCTTCTACGCCCCCGTCGTCGTCTGGATACTGCTCGTTGCCATCCGGTACCGCTCCCTGACCCTCTTCACTGCATCCAATCCCGGCATGTTCACCGGTGGCTTCCTGGGCGAACGGAAGCGGGATATCCTGGAACTCCTGCACCACAGCGAGCAGCACGTCGCCATCTGGCGGCTCATTCCCGGGGCGGCCAACGACCGGACGGGGCGCGTCATGGCCTTTATCGAGCAGCACGGCCTGTCCTTCCCCATTGTACTCAAACCCGACATCGGCGAGCGGGGCCAGGGCGTCTGGATTGCCCGCACCCAGGCCGACGTTGACCAGTATTTCACCTGCCACGAGGACGACATCATTGCCCAGGAGTTCGTGGACGGCCTCGAACTCGGCGTTTTTTACGTGCGCGAGCCCGGCCAGCCCTCCGGCCGGATCTTCTCCGTCACCGAAAAGCGCCCCGTCTGGCTGCGCGCCGATGGACGCCGCACCCTCGAACGGCTCATTCTCGATCACGAGCGCGCCGTCAGCATGGCGCCTCTCTTCATGAAGCGGTTCTCCTCCGACCTCGGTCACGTCTTTGACAAGGGCACAAGAATCCCTCTCGCCGAAGTCGGCACCCACTCCCGCGGCGCGCTCTTCCTCAATGGCCGCCGCCACATGAACCCCGTCTTCTTGGAAACGATTGACCGGATATCCCGTCAGACAGACGGTTTCTTTTTCGGTCGATACGATATTCGGGTGCCCGACCCCGACCGTCTCGTCCATGGTGACGGATTCAAAATCCTTGAACTGAACGGCGTGTCCTCAGAAGCAACACACATATACGACCCAGAGATCTCCCTCTTCAGGGCGTGGTACACGCTCATGACCCAGTGGACGCTGGCTTTCCGAATTGGAAGCGCCAATCGCCAGCGCGGCTTCCGGCCCGACAGCCTGCGCCTTCTCGTGCGCACCCTTCGCGATGCGCGCCGCCGGGACACGGCATCGACCAATCCGGCTGCCCGTACCTCATCCAGCATCCCGCTATCATGATCACGGCCGTCACCAGTCTCGTGTCGTCCCTTGGCAACTATGTGCTGTTCATGTGCAAAGCCATCTCCTCTGCCCGTTCGGCTGTGCACCTGCGCCGCGAGGTCTTCCAGCAGGCCGTCCGCCTCGGATTCGATGCGCTTCCTGTCGTCATGCTCGCCAGCGCCTTTGCCGGCGTCGTGACGACGCTTCAGACCGCATACCAGCTTCAGAATACCGTCCTCACGGAAGATGCCATCGGCGCCATTGTCGTTCCCACGCTTATGCTCGAACTCTGCGCCCTCGTCCCCGGCCTCGTCATGGCCTCGCGTGTGGGCGCGAGCGTTGCCGCCGAAATCGGCACCATGCAGGTCTCCGAACAAATCGATGCCCTCGAAGCCATGGGCCTGAACAGCGTCAGCCACCTCGTGCTCCCCCGCGTACTTGCCGGCCTGCTGATGTTTCCCGCCATGTACGTGGCCTCCGCGCTCGTAGCCGTGCTGGCTGGCGGCTTTGCTGGCGAATACATGGGCTTTCTTTCGATGGATGCATTCGTGCGCGGTGCGCGAACCTACTTTGCGCCCTTCGACGCCATGTATGGCATGACGAAATCGCTCGCTTTCGGATACATCATCACGTCAATCGCCTGCTGGAAAGGCTTCAACACGCATGGGGGCGCCCAAGGCGTCGGCTCATCCACTACCCAAGCGGTTGTCGTGAGCTGTGTAAACATCCTGATTGCAGATTTCATTGTCGCCGAACTGCTGCTCTGACCGAACCATCCGAGACCTGACCCGCCCACCATCATGTCCACCCACCCGTTTCATCCTGGCCTGCTGAAGCAGATCGCCGCCGGGCACGGCACGCCCGTATACGTCTACGATGAGGCCACCATCCTCGCACGCATTAACGAGTTCAAGGCGCATCTGGAGGGCATTCCCGTGCGCCTGCTCTACGCCATGAAGGCAAACCACTGCCCGCCGCTTCTCGACGTCATGCGCCGATGTGGGCTGGGAATCGACGCCGTATCGCCTGGAGAGCTCGAACTTGTGCTACGCCTCGGTTTTGACCCGGCCCACATCCTGTACTCGGCCAACAACATGACCGACCATGAAATGCGGTATGCCGTGGAGGCCGGCGTCACCATGAACATCGGAGAACTGTCGGGGCTCCGTCGGCTCGGCGAGGCGTTCGGCGAGAGCGACGTCTGCGTCCGCATCAACCCGCAGATCGGCGCGGGCCACCACGCTCACGTGGTCACGGGGGGCGACCGAAGCAAATTCGGCATTCCGGTCGAACAGATGGACCGCGTATTGGACGTTGCCGCTCGGTATGACCTCCGAATTGTCGGACTGCATCAGCATATTGGCAGCGGCATCCTGAGCACCGAAATCCTGTGGAATGCGGCTGCTGTCATTCTCGAAACGGCCCGGCGCCTCAATGATCTGCAGTTCATCAATGTAGGCGGCGGCCTCGGCGTACCCTACCGCGCAGGGGAGGCGCCACTTGACCTGGCGGAGTTTCGATCGACCATTGTGGCCTCGATCCGGAAATTTGTGGCCTCCCACCCGTCAAAGAGTCTGGAAATCCGGTTTGAGCCGGGACGCTACTTCACGGCCGAGTCGGGTGTACTACTCAGCCGGGTGAACACCATCAAAAGAACGGGCAGCAGAACGTTTGCCGGCCTCGATACCGGCATGGGGCACCTCCTCCGTCCAGCTCTCTATGACGCGTGGCACACAATCTGCAACCTGTCGCGTCCGGACGGTACGCCAAAGACGTACGATGTTGTCGGCAATATATGCGAATCGGCCGATTTTTTTGCCCGGGACCGGGGCGTACCGGAACTGGCCGAAGGCGATATCGTGGCTATTCTCGATACGGGTGCCTACGGCATGTCACTCTCATCGACCTACAACATGCGCCCGTTACCCGCCGAAGTCTGGATTCACACGGATGGAACCCCCGAACTCATCCGCCGCCGCCTCACGCCGACCGAATTCGCGATGGCCTACCTCAACGAGTACGGACGGCGGTGATTTCCAGCGGCGGCAGTCCTTCGATCTCTGCCAACAGCACGTCGCCATTGCGAATGGGACCTACCCCTTCGGGCGTGCCCGTAAAGAGCAGATCGCCCGGTTCAAGCGTAAAGATCCCAGACACATACGCCAACAGGTCGGCCACTGGGAAGAGCATGTCGCTCGTCATGGCCTCCTGCTTCAGCTCGCCGTTCACTTTCAGTGAGATGCGACGCGGCTGCCCGGCGTCGGCCTCCACAATGGGGCCAAGCGGAGCGAATGTGTCGAAACCTTTCGATACACTCCACGGATGGCCTTTCTCCTTGGCACGTTGCTGGATGTCACGCGCCGTCAGGTCCAGCCCCACCGCCAGTCCCGCGATTGCGCCGAGGGCTTCGTCGGGACTGGCGCAGCGCAGGTGCCTTCCGAGAATCACTACCAGTTCGACCTCATGGTGAACATCCTGCGACTCGGGCGGTAGCTGAATCTGTCCACGTGGGCCAATAAGGCTGCTGGCAGGCTTCAGAAAGAGCATGGGCTCCGCGGGAACGTCGCTCTTCATTTCGCGTGCATGGGCAGCGTAATTCCGCCCCACACATACCAGTTTTCCGGGCCGGAGCACGACACCTGTCCCCTGAATTCTCAATTCTTCCATATCCGCATGCTTTGAACGGCTGCAATGCGTGCCGTATATTGATGGACTGAATATTTTCGTATACACTCTCGCGACGGTAACCAACCCGCCGCCCAAAGCAGAGGCAAGATATGTACGCGATCGTAGAAATCGCCGGTAAGCAGTACAAGGTGTCCCAGGACGACACGCTGTACATCCCCCGCCAGTCGGCAGATACCTCTTCCACGCTCTCGTTTGACAAGGTGCTCCTCGTTGCCGACGGCGAGAACGTATCGGTGGGAACGCCGACCGTCGAAGGTGCATCGGTCGACGCTACGGTGCTCGACCACCTCAAGGCAGACAAGGTGCTTGTGTTCAAGAAAAAGCGCCGCAAGGGCTACAAGGTCAAACGGGGCCACAGGCAGCCCTACACACAGATCAAGGTGACCGCGCTCAACGCCGGCTGATCTGCACCATAATGAGCAGGATCTGACCCGGGTCCGATCCGACACGAACCAAATCCAAAAGGAGTTCAGCAATGGCACATAAGAAAGGAATGGGATCGACCAAGAACGGTCGGGATTCCAACCCCCAGATGCTTGGCATCAAGGCTTATGGTGGCGAGTTTGTGCAGGCAGGCGCCATCATTGTCCGCCAGCGTGGCACAAAATTTCATCCGGGAAGCAATGTGGGCCGTGGGGGCGACGACACCCTCTTCGCCACGCAGACCGGCAAGGTCCGCTTTTCGCGTGGACAGGGTGACCGCAAGTTCGTCCACGTGGACAGCGAGTAGGTTTCAGGAAATTCGACTGTCCGCAGGTCGGACAACCGAGGGTTTCAATGAGGCCCGGAGCGCACTGCGCTCCGGGCCTCATTTCGTTATGGCCGGTACTCTCCATTGTCCCTGCACGGGGAAAGAATTGCGGCCCAGGCGGAAAGGATTACCGCACCACGGCCCGTGTTTAGCCGGATTTGCTACGTTTGGTACGTATTTCGGGGTTGGCAGGCCGTTTGCATGTCGAGGGGAGAACCTGAACACCGGGATGCCCGGAATGAACAAACCTCCGAACCGTCATGATGCGCAAAGTAACTCTCCAGCCCCGCCAGGAATCTTTACTGAGTGGGTATCGCGTTCCCGAACCTTCGTTCGACTGCACAAGCCTCCCCTTCTCGACGCTTGCACCCATTTGGGACCATATGCGGAATCGCAACTGGGAAGCCGCGTCAGCCCAGGCCCGGCAGGCCATGGATCAGTCCCGGATCTTCCACCCGGAAGAACGGGCTGCCATGGAAATGGCGCTGGCCGAAGCGCAGCGGCAAATGGGCGCCACGGAGCCAGCCAGGCGCATGGCCGGCCGCTCACTGGACCTGTACCCGAATCAGCTCGCATCGCACATGATACAGGTCAACGTGCTGGCCGGTCGCAAAGACTTTCTGGCTGCATACCTGCACCTGTCCAATCTGGCCGTCGGTGATACGCAGACCGCGTGGGATACGGTGCTCTCCTCAACCGAGACCCACACCCTGCTCGCCGCCTGGTCTTGGCAGCTTGGGGAATGGGAGGACGTTGCCGATCATCTCGTGAGTGCCTATCCCGAAGGCCTGGAAACCATGCCGGCACCTCTGCGCGAGGACTTCTTCCGGCTCGCCCTGTACCGCAACAATCCGGGCGATGCCGCGGCCGTCGCATCGATCATGATCCGGGATCGTTCCGAATCCGAAGCGGACGAGGTGCTTCAGGCGATCTCCCAGCAGGGATGGCAGGAGGAAGCTCTCGTACTCTACACCCAATTCTACGAATCGCGCTCCGAGAGCCAGCTGCTGAGGCGGCGACTTGTAGCGCTGAACATCAAGCAGGGACACATCGACGAAGCCCGCCGCCTTTCCGGCAGTGGTGCACTTCGACTTGCAGCCTGAGGTCAGATCCCATGAAACCTACCCTCTTCACCGGCCTTGCGCTGCTGCGACCGCCCCTCGGGTCGGTGGCCGAGCGCGTCAGGAACATGATTGAAACCGGACTCCCCCTCGAAGCCGCTACCCTGGCCGGGATCGTGGCACGGGACCCGTTCACGGCCGCAGGCCTTCTTAAAAGGGCAAACAACGCCTATTACGGACTTCGAAACACGGTGGGCAGCCTGACACAGGCCATTGATGTCCTTGAGCCCCCGAGTGTTGCCCGCATGATCATGTCCACGCAGGAGGACATCCGGGAGCCCGAGGCGGTTCGAGCCATCCGCCAGGAAGCGTTCGCCACTGCCCACATTGCCCACCGCCTGGCGGAGGGTTCGTGGCCGAGCTCGACCGGCACACCGCCTGGCATGGCATTCAGCGCGGGCCTGCTGTTCAATTACGGAACGCTGGTGCTTGCGCAGTCCTTCCCGTCCCAGTTTGGCGCCATGGCGGACATCTCGCCGCAGACAATTCTGTTCGATACGCACGACTGGAGAACACCTCAACAACTTCTTTTCGGATTCGATGCGGCCGAAACAGGCGCTTTCGCAGGCCTTCGCTTCGCGCTTCCGACCGGGTTGGTCGACGTCATGTCGCTGGGAGGGCACCCAGTGGCCCATCCGTCCACACTCTCACCTTTTCTCCACCTGCTGGTGAGCGTCGCTGCACAGATAGCAGCCGATGGAGGTTATGCGGCGACGGCCTCCGGGTTCAATGACATGGAGTCTGCCGACGCCGCGCGGCACCTGTTGGGTTGCCAATTGGAAGACGCCATTGAGACCGTCGCCGCCGAGCTGCCGAGCGCTCCGTTTTCTTCGTTTGACTTTGTCGCGACGCATTAGGCGCCGTGACCCCGAAACCATATTTTCATGACCTCCATGTCGAAAACATCCAGACAGATCGCCCAGAACAGACCCGCCGTTCGACGCCGCGGCGAGCGCCCTGCGCAGGAAACCTCCTACGAGGAGTTCGCACAGGTGCTACGCCACCGGATAGGCAGTCTGGTGAGCGGAATTGAAGGCTACACGGAACTGCTCATGACGTCGCTTGCCACACCAGAGGACCGGGAGTCAGGCATTCGTATTCTGGAGGGCACCCGGCGGATTGAAGCCGTATTGGAGGACCTGGATCTGTACCACTCGCCACCCCCTGTTGTACTGCGCGCTGTGGTATTGACAGACGTGCTCCTACAGATACAACGTATCCTGCCAGACTCTGATGCCTGCCGTGTGCGCTTTGACGTGGCTCTTCCCGATGGCCAGCGTGTGATGGCCGATCCGAAAGCCCTACGGCAGGCCGTCATGGCACTCGTCACGAATGCTCTCGAAGCTACGCATCACGAAGGATCGACGGTAACCGTCTCCCTCGCCCGGGAAACTTCGGCAGCCAGTGCGCCTCCTTCCATTGAGATTCGCGTGCACAACGAGGGCGCCCTCAGTCACAATACGTCCCCGGACCTCATTTTTGAACCGTTCCATACAACAAAGGCATGGAATCTGGGCGTGGGATTACCGCTGGCCGAGCAGATTGCACGACTGCACAAAGGCGCACTCGTGCTCGAATCAAGCTCAGAGACGAACGGAACGACGTTCACATTGACCTTGCCGGTGCCCTGATACACGCGTGGCAACCGGACCTGAAACTTGCTGATGATATGCGGTATATTTGCGTACTGATGACGCAACATTCCCTCCATGTCACACACCCCCCGGCTCCTCTTCGTCGATGACGAACACCTCCTCCACAATCTGTTTGAACGCCTGTTTTCCAGGCATGGCTTTGAGGTGACGTGCTCGTCGAGTGCTGTGCAGGCCATCGATATCCTGGCAGCGCAGACGTTTGACATTGTGGTCACGGACTTCATGATGCCTGACATGGACGGGTTTTCACTTCTCAGCCACATCCGCGAGCGTTACCCGCGGACCCGCGTCATCATGGTCACGGCGCATGCCAACGTGCAGCACGCGGTCCGCATGATGCAGCACGGGGCCATTGACTACATTCCCAAGCCATTTACAGCCGCCGAACTGGTTGAGCGCGTTCAGAAATCTCTTAACACGCCGCTGCCGGAAGAAACGCAGGAAAACACCTCAGCGACCAAACAGGCAGCATCGGTCCGTACGGGGCAGAAAGCCATCGATGACATGTACGTGGGCCAATCCGAGCCCATCCGGCGTCTGAAGGACATGCTCCCCCGCGTTGCCAAAAACCGTGCCCCCGTTTTCATCCAGGGAGCCAGCGGCACCGGCAAGGAAATCCTGGCGCGCCTCATTCACAATCAGAGTGACCGGGCGTCAGGGCCATACCTGACACTCAACTGTGCCAACCTGCCGCGCGACCTGGTTGAAAGCCACTTGTTTGGTCATCGGAAGGGTGCCTTCACGGGCGCCGTCGAGGACATGACAGGTGCGTTTGAGCGCGCCGACGGAGGAACCTTGCTACTGGACGAAATCACCGAGATTGACCTTCCCATCCAGGCCAAACTGCTGCGGGTCCTGCAGGAACAGGAGGTGCAGAAAATTGGGGCGGCGGAAATAACAAAGGTAAATGTCCGCGTCGTCGCGACGAGCAACCGCAACCTGTCTCAGGCCATAGCAGACGGTCTCTTCCGCGAAGACCTCTACCATCGGCTTGCCGTATTTCCCCTCACCGTTCCGGAACTTGCCGAACGCATGGATGACGTGCCGCTTCTGACGCAGCATTTCGCGGAAAAATACTGCAGGCTGTACGGTCTGCCGGCCAAGGTCCTCTCGGATGCCCTCCTGCAGCGCCTGCTCGCACAGGACTGGCCAGGAAACGTGCGCGAACTCGAAAATATGATCCAGCGGGGTGTGCTGCTCTCGGCAGACCGCCCCGTCGTGGACGTGGCTGACGTGTATGACAGCTTCTTCTATAATGCCGGCTCTCGTTCGTCTCCCAGCACGGACGCTGCGTCACGGCATGACACCATCGAGGAGATGGAACGGCACATGATTCTCGAAGCGCTCGAGGAAAGTGGCCATAACCAGCAGAAAGCGGCAGACAAGCTGGGAATCAGTGCCCGCACCATTCGGAATAAGCTGAAAAAGTATCGCGAGGAAGGATATCTGACCTGAGCGGACCCTTCTTCAGTGATCTCGTCGGGCACCCGATTCCGGAAAGATGTTCCGTCGCCGGCATACCGTGAATCGGGAATATTATTCCGCATTCCAGAGATCCCGCCTCCTGACGTGCGCCAGAGTTCTTCTGCGTAAACCCGCACAGGGACATCCTTAAGCCTGATTTTCGAGAATCGGGACTGAAATCAGGAGCGACTGGCACACGCTTTGCATGAACAGGAATCGAAACATGATTCCATATCCCATGCGAAGCCTCATCATACAGTTCAGCCTCCTGGTTGCCGCACTGACCGCCAGCCACCTGTTGCAGGTGGGTATCGGCCTTTTGCCATCTCTACTGTGGGCCTGTTCTGCCGGATGCACGACCTGGGCGCTGCTGCTGTTGGGCGATTTCGCAGTGCACCGCCTCATGGACGATATGGAATCTTCTGCCCGCATCACCGAGAACGCCCCTTATGTAGAGGCCGATTCGCGCGAGGACATCCAGGATATGGATGCCCAGAAAGCGGCCTGATTCCAACCCCCTCAACCCCTCACCGCCATGTCGCAGGATCTTCAAACCGTTGCCGTAGCGTTCGCCGTAAACCCCTCCGATACGAATCGTACGGCCGTTGTCACGGCCGCCGTTCCCCTGGTACGCTCTATCGTTGGACGCCTGAATATTCCGGATCACCCGTTGGCATCCCGCGAAGACCTGGAAAGCGTGGGGCAACTTGGTCTGCTCCAGGCTCTCGATGGTTTCGATCCCGAGCGCGGAACGCCCTTCGTCTCCTATGCATACGGACGCATTCGTGGTGCCCTCGTTGACTACCTGCGCTCCATCGATGTCCTGCCCCGAGAGCGGCGCCGGCTGCTTGCCGAGGCGCACCGGGCCATGGACACCCTGCGGCAGGAATTGGGCGAAGAGCCCACAGACCAGGCGGTAGCCAAATTTCTGGACATGTCGTTGTACGACTACCACACGCTGCTCAAGGACGCCCAGTGTCGCTTCTCCCTGTCCCTGCACTCCCCCGTGAACGGCGAAGACGATCATACGATGATCGAATCCATTCCGAACAACGACACATTGCTGGCCTTTGAAGCCATTGACCGCGACAGTCTGAAAGCATATATACAGACGCTGATCAACGAGTTGCCAGACCGTGAACAGACCATCCTCACCCTTTACTACTTTGAGAACCTCACACTGCGTGAGATCGCCGAGCTCATGGACCGGACTGAGGCCCGAATCAGTCAGATTCTCGCCAAGGTCCTCAAAACGCTCCGCTACCAGCTGTCCGTGATGTCGAACCGCGCCGCCTGACCCATTTTTCAGTACAGATGTACTGAACATTCACGGAGAAAGGCTGTATATTGATGAGCTTCGCACCGGCCGCACATCACGTGTGCGGCCGGTCATTTTACATTCGACAGCAGCCGTTCTATTCCATGGGTGTAATGAACCGTCTCCGGGACAACACCGGTGTCATTCTCTGGATACTCGTATTTGCCTTCGGCGTCATCTGGGTACTCCAGGATTCCGGCGGCCTTGATGCCGTTGGAAACGTCGGCAATAATATCGGCAGTGTGAACGGAGACGTCATCACGGTTGAGGAGTACAACAATGCCGTAAACGCGCAGGTTCAGAGCTATTCGAACCAGGCCGGCGAGAGCATGCCCCCGCAGATGCTTGATCAGACCCGTGAGCGGGTATTCAATCAGCTGGTCGAAGCCCGACTACGGGAACAGGAAATGGATCGTCTCGGCATTGCCGTCTCCGACCAGGAACTGATTGACATGGTCGAGGGAGCGGACCCCCACCCCATCATCAAGGCCTACTTCTCCGATGGCAATGACGGTGTGGACCGCTCGCTGCTTCAGAACTTCATCGACAATCCGGAAGCGGTTCAGGATTGGATCAACATTGAAAATTATCTGCGTCAGGAACGGCGTCGGGAAAAGCTCGACAACCTCGTGGGTGCCACGGTGCGCATCTCCGATGCAGATGTCATGGAAGAGCATCGGCGGCAGAATCTGACCGTGAATGCGGAGTTTGTAGCACTGCGCTATGCGGCGCTACCGGACGACTCCATTTCCTATTCGGACCGTGATCTCCGGACGTTCTATAACGATCACAAGGACGAATTTGCACGCAAGAAATCGTACACCTTTTCATACGTAACCCTGTCGAAGTCGCCGACCGCAGCCGACACAGCTGCCATTTTCCGTGACATGGAGTTGCTTCGCGGGAGTTTCGTTGAATCGGACAATGACTCACTGTTCCTGGCCAGAAACGGTTCCGAGCGCCCCTGGTCCAGCGCCTATTTTCGCCCCGATGAGCTCGACGAAACTCTTTCTGCGGCGGTCTTCGGCAATCCCGAGCCCGGTAGCATAGTCGGACCCATCGTGTTAGGCAACGAGGTGCATCTGATCAAGGTCGTCGACGTCCGTGAGCCGGAGGAGCCTGCAGTCAAGGCCCGCCATATCCTTTTCCGTGCACCTGAGGACGACGTCGAGGCGCGTGCCGAAGCACGGACAGAGGCCAACGATGTCCGTCGCCGCATCCTGAACGGCGAAAACTTCGAAGACATGGCGCGTGAATTCGGAGACGATGGCACGGCAAGCCGCGGTGGAGACCTCGGGTGGTTTGGTCCAGGACGCATGGTGGCTGAGTTTGAAGAAGCTGCCTTCGATGCCCCGATAGGACGCCTTGTGGGCCCCGTGGAAACCCAATTCGGGTATCACCTGATCGAAGTCACCGAGCGGGCGGAGCTTGAAGCACAAATTGCCGACTATGCCCTCGGTCTGCGGGCGAGTGCCGCAACGCTCAATGCCGCCCAGTCCGAACTGGATGACCTGCAATTCTTTTCTACGGAAGAGGGCAGCTTTGATGAGGAAGCCGAACGCCGGGGTATGGCCATCCAGACAGTGAGCGTGGAAGACGGACAGCAATTCGTTCCAGGTCTTGGCAACAGTCGTGTCCTGCAGCTGTTTCTGGAAACTGGCGAGCCCGGTGGTGTCTCTGAGGTCATCGAACTCAACGACGTTTTCCTGGTTGCCCGGCTGAATACAGTCATTCCTGAAGGCTTCCGCGAATTCGAAGACGTCAAGAGCCAGTTGGAACCTCGTCTGCGCAATAAGCTCAAGGCCGAAATCCAGGTGGCCCGCCTTCGCGAAGCGCTTGAAACCCATGGCTTCGATGGTCTTGGCAGTGCAGTGAATTCACCCCAGCGTACAGCCAGTGGCATAGGATTCTCCAACATGGTCATTCCAGGCCTCGGCCGCGATCCGAAATTTGTAGGGACAGCGGTTGGTATGTCGGAAGGGGATGTCAGCGACGTTCTCAGTGGCGAGGCGGCAGCGTACGTACTTCGTGTCACGTCCGTGACGGAACCCACTCCGCTCACGCCGTCTGAGGTCCAGAACATGAAGGAACGCATGATCGCCCAGCGACGCAACCAGGTTCGCCAGCAATGGATTGCCACGCTCCGCGAGTCGGCCAGTATTGACGACAACCGGCGCATTTTCCTGCAGTAGTCCGCTTCTTTAACAGGCCCTTTTATATCTACATGTCCAGCGTGCCCCGGTAAACGACGCGGGCCTCGCCCTCGAGCGCAAGCTGATCCGGGGCGAGTGGGTCTCCGTCCATATGCACGCGAAGTGTCCCACCGGGCATGTGAACGTCAATGGACGGTCCGGACACGTGTGCTGCCTGTGCGGCCACCACCGCAGAGGCCAGCGCGCCCGTTCCGCACGCCAGGGTCTCGGCTTCCACGCCTTTTTCCCACGTTCGGACACGCAGTGCATTCTGACTCAACACTTCCACGTAGTCCACATTCGCGCCCGCTTCGCCAAGCGCGGGGGCGTTGCGCATGGTCGGACCTGAACGCAACAGGTCGAGGATCGACACCTTCGGCACAAACACCACGGCATGCTCCGTCCCGGTCCAGATATAGCTGGCCGTGCCGAACCCCGATGCCTCCGGCATGGCCACGTCCTCTCGATAGTCCCTCGGCGCAGGGACCTGGAGGCGCACACGTGAAGGGCCCGTTACCCGGGCCGCATACATGCCTGCGTCACTGTCAAAAACCAGGTTCGATCCGTCCATCCCCGCCAGCGTAGCAAACAGTACGAGGCAGCGGGCTCCGTTGCCACACATGGTACCCCGTGACCCATCGGCATTGAAATATCGCATACGAAAATCAACGTCCGGCGATGAGTTGAGCGCCAGCACACCGTCGGCGCCTACCCCCGTTCGGCGAGGACACCACGTCGTCGCCAGTCGGGACAACTCTTCATCTCCGAAATGGTAGAATCGGTTGTCAATGACTATGAAGTCATTTCCGGCACCACTCATTTTCGTAAATTCCACCACAAGGGTGTTGTTCATACCGTACTTCCTTCGATTTGTACCTATCAAACCATGATAACTTCATTTGGCCGATAAACGCATTCACATAGACAAAGCCGAACCGCTTCTTCTGTTCGGCTTCAACGACATCTATCTGCGCCGCATTGAGGCAGCATTTCCAGAAACCCAAATTACAGCCAGGGGAAATGATGTCATACTCCGGGGAGACGAGGACGCTCTCACAAGAATTGAACGCATTCTGGACGAGTTGGTCATTCTGCTCAACCGCAATGGTAATCTGACGGAAAGAGATGTCGACACCGTTCTTGCGCTGTTTCAGAAGGGTGTCGATACCTCGGGCCAACCCGGGGAGTCACACGCCGCATCGCACACCATTCTCTTCACCCCGTCGGGAGGCAGTGTCAAGGCCAAAACGGCCAATCAGATCAAGCTCGTCGACTCTGCTCGTCGAAATGATATTGTATTTGCGATTGGGCCCGCCGGAACAGGGAAAACGTATACCGCCGTCGCCCTCGCCGTCGCCGCTCTGAAGTCGCGCCAGGTCAAGCGGATTGTGCTGTGCCGGCCGGCGGTCGAGGCTGGCGAACGACTTGGCTTCCTGCCTGGCGATCTCAGGGACAAGGTAGACCCGTACCTGCGTCCCCTGTACGATGCACTGGAAGACATGCTGCCCCGGGATAAACTCAAGGGATTCATGGAGCAGAACACGGTTGAAATTGTGCCACTTGCCTACATGCGCGGACGAACGCTCAACTCTGCGTTTGTCATCCTGGATGAAGCCCAGAACGCGACGGCTTCGCAAATGAAGATGTTTCTTACCCGCTTGGGTGCAAACAGCCGGTCTATCGTAACGGGTGATGTGACGCAGACCGACCTGCCTCCGAAAGAGTTGTCCGGCCTCGTGCAGGCAGAAGAGATCCTGGACAAAATACAGGGCATTGACTTCGTCTATTTTGACCAGTCGGACGTCGTTCGTCATCGCCTCGTGAAAGACATCATCAACGCGTACTCGTCCCGTTCCCAAGAGACCCGTACCCTGAAGGCTGTTGATTAGGTAGCGGGCGCTCTCGTTCGGAGGGCCTGTTAGGCCGGTGCGTACTCCGGATGGTCGACCCGGAGGTCCTTGACTTCGCGCGGATTATTCTGTTCATCGACGAGAACCACGCGTGCGGCATGACTCTGCGCTTCCTGCAGTGACATACGCGCATAGGCAATGACAATCACCTCGTCTCCCACGGCCGCATGTCGCGCGGCCGGACCATTGAGGCAGATGGTCCGCGTGCCTGCTTCTGCAGGGATGGTGTAGGTCTCAAAACGCGCTCCGTTGTTCACGTTGACCACATGCACCTGCTCGTAGGGCAGAATGCCAGCTGCGGAGAGCAGTTCTTCGTCTATGGTGATCGAACCTTCATAGTACAACTCCGCCTGCGTCACGCGGACGCGATGGAGCTTTGCGCGAAACATGGTTACCTGCATGGGCGGCGATGTGTGATTGCAGGTGCTCCTATCGCATTGGGGCGTGAAGGTTTCACGGCAATCATGGGCCATCTGGATCATCGGGAACCGTGACCACTACATTGTCAATGAGGCGGGCCCGGCCAAAATGAACGGCAACAGCAGCCAGCACTTCCATGCCTGGCTGCAGCTCGTCTATCGGTTGCAACAGGGATGTATCTACAATACTCGCATAATCCACCCTCGTCCCGGCCAGTTCCCGGCGCATGATCTCCTCCAGTGCGTGAACACGCCGCTCACCACGCAGAATACGTCGCTCGGCCGCCTGCACCGCGGCATACAGTCTGGGTGCCTGCAACCGCTCCTCCTCCGATAAATACCGATTCCGCGAGGACAAGGCCAGTCCGTCCGCCTCGCGAACGGTCGCTTCGCCCAGCATACGCGTAGCGAAACCCATGTCCTGACAGAGTCTACACAGAATGAAAAATTGCTGGGCATCTTTCATGCCGAAAACAGCAACATCCGGCTGAATCATGGCCAAAAGTCTCGCCACCACCGTGACGACACCCCTGAAATGTCCCTCGCGACTCGCCCCACATAGCGTAACATCCATCCCCTCTACGTTGACCCAGGTCCTGTTCGGCCACATGGGGTAGACCTCGCGCGGCCCCGGGGCGAACATGCACTGTGCCAATCCCTGCAATTCCAGCAGTTGGATGTCCGATACCACGTCTCGTGGATAGGCACGGAAATCTTCCGTCGGACCAAACTGGGTCGGATTGACGAAGGTGGACACCACCACCACGTCGGCCTCCCCGGCCGCCCGCGCAACGAGCTCCATGTGCCCGTCATGCAGCGCCCCCATGGTCGGCACGAGTGCTATCCGTTTTTCCGCGCGCTTCCACGCACGTACGCGCTCGTGCATCCGGGATTTCGTTTCGATCAGAACCATTCTGAAAGATACAATCTTCAGAAAAGATCAACACGCAGAGCCCGTCCCATCCAGTACATTTCGTTCACACACCATAACAGAGGCTGCCATGAGTGATTTTCGCATTGAGAAGGATTCGCTGGGAGACGTCCACGTCCCCGAAAACGCCTGGTATGCCGCGCAGACGCAGCGTGCGCTGGAAAACTTCCCCATCTCCGGCATCCGATTTCCGCGCCGGTTCATAGAGGCTCTGGCCATCATCAAAGCGGCCGCTGCTCGTGCCAACAACGAAATCGGCCAGTTGCCCAAGGATCGGATGGATGCAGTCGTTGAGGCGGCCGGAAGCGTTCAGAAGGGCAGGTACGATGCGGAGTTCGTACTGGACATTTTCCAGACCGGATCGGGTACATCGACCAACATGAATGCCAACGAAGTCATTGCTAATCTGGCAACGGTGGCTATGGGGGGTGATCGGGGTAGCAAACTGGTGCATCCGAACGACGACGTGAACATGTCCCAGTCCTCGAACGACGTCATCCCGACGGCCATGCACGTGGCCGCCACGCTCGCCATCACACAGGAGCTCATTCCGGCACTCCGAGCGTTCGTCGCCTCGCTCCACGCCAAGTCACATGCCTTTGATGACGTACTGAAATCGGGGCGCACCCACCTCATGGATGCCACACCGGTCCGGCTTGGTCAAGAATTTGGCGGATGGGCCGCTCAGCTTGAAAAGGCCGTGCGGCGCCTCGACGCGGCGGTGGACGACCTGTCCGAGCTGGCGCTGGGAGGAACGGCCACAGGAACGGGCATCAACTGCCCACCAGGGTTCGCCAATGCCGCAATCGGGAATATTGCGCGCATGACCGATCATCCCTTCCGGGAGGCGGAAAACCACTTCGAAGCACAGGCCGCCCGGGACGCGTACGTGCATGCATCGGGCGTTCTCAACACGCTGGCTACGTCCCTGATGAAAATTGCCAACGATATCCGGCACCTGTCCTCCGGCCCTACATCGGGCCTGGCCGAAATCCAGTTGCCGGCCATTCAGCCCGGTTCATCGATTATGCCCGGTAAGGTCAACCCGGTGCAGAGTGAGGCCATGATGATGGTCTGTGCCCGCGTCATGGGAAATCATGTGACCATCACCACCGGCGGACAGCATGGAAATTTTGAGCTGAATGTCATGATGCCCGTCATGGCACACGCCATGCTCGAGAGTATTTCCATCCTTTCCGGATCGCTGCATGCGTTCCGGACGAAGTGCCTGGACGGGATTGAGGCCGATCGGGAGCGCTGCCGACAACTCCTGGAACTGAACCCGTCCATAGCGACCGCGCTGAACCGCGAAATCGGATACGACCAGGCGTCCAAGGTCGCCAAGAAAAGTGCAGCCGAGCGGAAGTCTGTTCGCGATGTAGTCCTTGAACTGGGCCTCATGGACGAGGACAAACTAAGCGAAGTGCTCAATGTCCGGCACATGACCGAACCCGGAATCCCCGGAGCCTGATCTGTCCGTCCGGCAGGACAAAACGCCCCACAAACCATTTCACGAGAATCTGATAGGGTCTCCAATGCGCACAATGCCGCTCTGCAGGACGACAAACAGGGCACCGCGCGTATTGGTGGCAAGAACGGCCCGGCGGGCCTCTTCGGAAATCCGCCGAGCGAATAACGAACACGGCCTGTGCATGCCGGAAGTGCGCTCAAGGATGACGCTGCCGACGCAGATCTGGTCACCCTCCCGGAGTGTGCGAAGATCCAGATCCCGGGTAATCAGATTGTCACCCGGCACCGCGGCCTGCGCGCCCAGCGCTTCCAGGACTTCTGCTGCCATCGCCGTCACTTCCCGGCCTGCCACGGGCTTGCCCTTCCACCACGAGACGCGCTCGTGGTTACCGGCCAGGCCCTTCCCTTGTCGCACCCGTACCTCGTCCACCAGCACATGTACACCCGGTGCCGGCTTCTCAAGCAGTGCCTCCACGTGCGGACGCGAGCCGTATTCGAGACGCGTGAGTCGTGTTTCGAGACGATCCATATGACCATATATTGATGTGCGCCGTACGTTTCGGCTAAAGAGGGTCGGACACGTGACGTCACAAATATACCCGCCGAAAACATGTCGCTCCGCGCTGTACATGAAATATTCGAAGAAGTAAGGCGCATGGACGCCTCGGACCGCGCCGTCCGGGCCACCATGCGAGTCTTCTTCGCGGCGGGCCTTGTCGTGTCCGTGTGGTGGTCCTGGACGGCCAGCGCATGGACATCGCTCGTAACATGGACTCCAGCGCTCGTAGGGGCCCTGCATTGGGGCCTATCCGTTCTGCTCCCGGCTCTCGTGCGGCCCATTCACCGACTTTGGATGGCATTCGCCCTCGCACTGGGTTTTGTCATGACGCGCGTCATCCTGTTTTTGGTTTTTTTCGGCCTCGTTACCCCGATCGGACTCGTCATGCGCCTACTGGGACGCGACCCCCTGGACCGTGGTACGGACAGGGAGTCCGATTCCTGGTGGATACGACGCTCTGCGCCCGGAACGCCCACCAACGAACGGCTGAAACGCCTGTTTTGACACATTCCCGACCGGGTGTGCGCCGACCCGGTTTCATGCGCCGATCCGGCTTCGCGCGCCGATCCGGACTCAGACGTCCCACGGGGCATCGGCCTGCTGCAGCCGCTGCCGCGCCCGGTCCATGAGCCGTTGCTGGAGCCCGTAGACAGGGGCGTCCTCATCTGGGGGAACCCGCAGCAGGTACCGTCCGTCCGGCTGCAATTCCCAGGCTGAAGCGGCGTCTTCCAGTGCAAATTCGAGCGTCCTCAGCAGCCGGGAGCGGATGGCCGGTATGTCAATCTCCAGCACGACTTCGACCCGGTCTTCGAGGTTGCGACGCTGCCAGTCCGCACTGCCTATGAAGACGCGTGGCTTCCCGTTATTATGGAATGAATAAATGCGACTGTGCTCGAGAAATCGACCCAGGATGCTGATAACACGGATGTTTTCCGAGTATCGTTGCAGACCCGGCCGCAGGCGGCAATGTCCGCGCACAATCAGGTCAACCTGAACACCGGCAGCACTGGCCTTGTAGAGTTCCTGAATAATGTCCAGATCGTCGAGCGCATTCATTTTGGCGACGATCCGGCCCGTTCCATGTTCTTTCTGCGTGCGCACCTCCTCCCGAATGAGGCGAATGAACGTAGAGCGCATGTCGCGTGGAGCCACGATGAGGCGCTTGTAGTGCTGCTGGGGGGCATACCCTGTCAGGTAGTGAAACAGGTTGATGACATCGGCGCCGATGTCACGAGCACTCGTGAACAGACCACAGTCCGTGTACAGACGGGCTGTCGTGGGATTGTAGTTTCCCGTGCCAATATGGCAGTACGTCTGCAGGCCATCCGGCTCTTCGCGAACAACGAGTGTCGTCTTCGAGTGCGTTTTCAGCCCGACCAGACCGTAGGTGACGTGGACACCAGCCTGTTCCAGTTTCTGTCCCCACTCTATGTTGTTTTTCTCGTCGAACCGGGCCTTGACTTCAATCAGAACCGCCACCTGTTTGCCCTTGTCGGCCGCCCGGACCAGCGCTTTGACAATGGGCGATTCGTCAGACGTGCGATAGAGCGTCTGTTTGATGGCGACCACATCAGGATCGTCGGCCGACTCCTCCAAAAACCGTAACACACTGGCGGAGAATGACTCGTACGGATGGTGCACGAGCACATCTCCCCGCCTGATGATCTCGAACATGTTCAGCCGGTCCCCGGTCTCGCCTTCGTGCAGGAGCCGCGCTGGCGTAATCGGGCTCCACGCCTCGAACTGGTGCCCCGGCCGGTTGAGATTGGCCAGATACGACGTACCCGTCAAATCGAGTGCGCCATCTACACGGTACAGGTCATCACCACAGAGCCCGAGTTCACGCATGAGCAGATCGCACACGGCAGCGGGCATGGATTTTTCGACCTCCAGCCGCACGATCAGAGCAAACCGCCGCTCCCGAAGCTCGTCCGAGATCATGGAAAGGAGATCGTCCGCTTCCTCTTCGTCACGTTCCATATCTGCGTTGCGTGTGATCCGGAAAGCATACGTCCCCACGACGTCCATACCGCGGAACAGGGAGCCGATATTGTGCCGGATCAGGTCTTCTACCGGCAAAAATGACACGCCGTCCGAGAGAGGCAGAAAGCGTCCACGGGTGGCGGGCACCTTGAGGCGCGCAAAATGCTCGGTCGATCGTCCCGGGTGCCGCAATACAACGGCCAGCGACAGACTCAAGTTTGAAATGAACGGAAAGGGATGGCCAGGATCCACGGCCAAAGGCGTCAACACGGGGAAAATATGCTCCTCAAACCAGGTATCGGCCTCCTTCTGCTGCTCGGCATCCAATTCGTGATACGCACGGACGAATATATTGGCCGTGCCGAGCGCTGGTTTCACGTCCCTTTCCCACGTTTCACAGAGCGTTTCGGACATCACCAACACGGCCTCGCGGGCAATCCGGAGTTGTTCTTCAGGCGTACGCCCGTCCGGGGAGAGCCTTTGCACACCTGCGGCTGCCTGCCGCTTGAGGCCACCGACCCGTTTGCGAAAAAATTCGTCCAGATTCGACGCGGTGATGGACAGGTACCGGGCGCGCTCCAGGACGGGTATCCGGCAATCCCGCGCCTGATGCAGTACCCGCCAGTTGAAATCCAGCCAACTCATCTCCCGGTTCAAATACAGCCTGTGGTCGCTGGCCGACACCCGCCGCGGCACGGGACGGGGCCGTGTGGCGCAGGGCACGACATCTTTGAGTGAATAGTCCTTCGTGGTGGTCGGCATTAGAAGCGTGTTGAAGAACCAGCGTGCACCAAGATGCGAGCGCCGGAATGACAGATGCAAGGCGTCCCGACGCCGAATAGCAGCGCTATTCGAAGGAGGGACAACGCAGTAGATGGCGTTTCGCCGCCGCAGAAGGGTGTGTGATGGTTTTTCAACACGCTTCTA
>JAJCYR010000004.1 GCA_029262775.1 Bacteroidota bacterium | reverse complement strand
CGCCTTCTGGTGGTCGTATTGCTTTTTTCCCTTGGCCCGGTGGTGGCCCTGCGCGGCGGGGGTCCTGGGCGCCCCCCGCCCCGCGGCCGCGGCAATCCACAATGCAAGAGTTTTCATACCTGTTCCCCTCTGAGTAATCTGATGGCTGTTCGCGCGTCCTGGACCAACAATGAACGTGGGTATTCCGAAAGAACGCGTTCAAACAGCTCGATGGAGCGGTCCGTATCTCCCTGTTGATCCCGGGCCAGGGCAGCGGCGCGAAAGAGGCTCCGGTCTCCAAAGAAAGACATGGGATGCATCAGCGGAATTTCAAGGTAGGCCTGCATGGCGTCGTTGGTGCGGCCAAGTTCTGCAAGTACATCTGCCCGCAGGAATCGGGCGTCGTCAACAATCGGGTGGTCACCGAACTCGTCTATCAGGAAGTTCAACGTGAGGACCGCCTGCTCGGTATTGCGCTGACGGATTTCGAGTTGGGAGCGTGCATATCGACGCAACGCCGTGTTGAGGGAATCCGGTCCCCTGCTTTCGTTGATCAGGACTTTGAGTCCAATGGCGTCGTTCGAGACATCCGAGAAGGAATTCTCCTGCATGGCTTCGGCCAGCGCAACGGCGGCATCGAATTGCCCCTGGTAAAAGTGAAGCCGGGCCAGCTCAAGGCGGGAGGAATCGGCGAGGTCTCCGGTTCGGAGTCGCGTCACAATGCGGGTGAAGCGGATGCGGGCGTCGGTGAGCCGGTCTGTCATGACGGCGAGCTGTCCCAGCGCATACGCGGCTTCGTCTGCCGCCCGGGTTCCGGGATAGCGGGCAGTCACTTCCGACAGGATCCGCTCTGCCGATTCGAGATCGCCCAGGAACTCCTGCTGCAGACGGCCCATGCGGGTAAGCACATCGGGTACGTGGGCATGCTGTGGATAGTCAATCATGAAGCGTTCGTACGTGGCCAGCGCCGCCGAATAATGTGCCCGACTGCTGTCCGGCTCCAGCCTTGAGAGAAACTCCTGGGCCCATTTTTCCTGCAGGAGCCCAAGCCCCCGCAGCGCGTCCGGAGAGGCAGGAGAGGCAGGATACCGTTTCAACACCTCCTCGAACGCGTTCACCCCCACATTCCACGCTCCACCGTCCGCCGCCGTCTGCGCGAATGCAAACAGCATGGATCCCTCTTCCTGTTCCAGCCGGTCGACCGCCTGCACGACCTGATATGCATCTTCATACCGTTCCAACTCCACATACAACATGGTCAGAAGCTCCCTGTACGACCGGTTCAGAGGGTCCCGTGCAACCGCGGATTCCACCGGCGGAACAGCGGACGCGATGGACGAGGAGTCGGTCATGTACGGTCCGAGGCGACTCTTCACGAAGCTGAGCTGCCCGGGATTGTTTTGCAGCAGTCCAAGATATTCTTCAACCGCCTGGTCGAGCCGGGATGTCAATGCGTAGAGCTGGGCCAGGTCGGTCTGGAACAGGTCGGGATTTCCAATTCGTTGGCGTCCGTCCTCGAGTACCTCTATGGCGATATCAAAGAGCCGTACCTGGAGCAGGGACCGGTAAACCATGAGGTACACGGACGGGGAGGTCGGTTGTCGGGCCACGACGCTGTCCCAGGTTTCCCGCGCTTCAGTTTCCATCCCGGCCAGAAACTGGAGTCGTCCCTTTTCCACCAGGAAGACTTCTGGCGAGCTGGCGCGGGCCATCTGGCGCTCCACGAGGGCAATGGCCTCATTGTAACGCTTGACCTCTTCGTAGGCCTGGCGGAGCCGCTCATAGAAAACATGCGTTCCTGGGCTCGACGCCAGCAGGTCCTCGAGCATGGGTATGGCACGATCAAATTGGCCGGCCTGCAGGAGTGACTCCGCCAGTTGAAAGCGGCCTACCTCTGAACTGTCCACCTCCTGTGCCGCCACGGGATGTGCAGCACCGGCAAGAAGAAGTAGAAGTGTCAGCACATGGCGCATGAAACGGGACCGGTCATCGTGATTGGAAGCGCGCTTTAATATCGTCGGGTAGGGCTGTATGTTTCCCTGCCGCTCACTATTGAATGTCATGCCCACCCTCGCAATTTTTGGATCCACCGGTTCCATCGGCAGCCAGGCACTGGAAGTCGTCCGGGCATCTGAGGTGCACTACGACGTGAAGGTACTGACGGCCTGGTCGAACGTGGAGGCACTGGCCACACAGGCACGGGAGTTCCACCCGGAAGTCGTGGTCGTGGGGACGCTGGATGCCGCCGAATGTTACAGAAATCGGCGCCGCGACGGGCAGGAACGTGTGCTCGTAGGCGAGGAAGGGTTGGAAGAGGCCGCAGCCTGGCCGGGCGTGGACACCGTGTTGTCGGCCGTAGTAGGCGCTGCAGGATTGAGATTGACGCTCCGCGCCGTAGCCCTCGGCCGGCGCGTGGCGCTGGCGAACAAGGAAAGCCTGGTGGTGGCAGGCGACCTTGTTACAGAAGCGGCGGCTGCGTCGGGTGCCGAGATCATTCCCGTCGATTCCGAGCACGCCGCCATTTTCCAGTGCCTGGCGGGCGCATCGACCCGAGAAGTCGACAGGCTTGTTCTGACGGCGTCCGGTGGGCCGTTTCTGGGGCGGTCCAGAGAGGATCTGGCCTATGTGGGTGTCGATGAGGCCATGGACCATCCCAACTGGACCATGGGAGCCAAAATCACGGTAGACTCCGCCACTCTCATGAACAAGGGGCTGGAGGTTATTGAGGCGCACTGGCTTTTCGGCATGAAGCCTGGTCAGATACACGTTGTGGTGCATCCGCAGTCGATAGTTCATTCCATGGTGGAATTTGTTGACGGGTCGACGCTTGCGCAGCTGGGGCCCCCGGATATGCGTCTTCCCATTCAGTACGCCCTCGATTACCCGGTCCGGAACCGGTCCGCGTGGCCGCGGATGGACTGGACCGAGCGCCACGCGCTGTCCTTTCAGCCTCCTGACATGCAGACGTTTCCGTGCCTTGGATTGGCTTTTGCCGCCCTGGAAGTCGGCCCGGCGGCAACGGCTGTCCTTAATGCCGCGAACGAGGTGGCCGTTGCAGCTTTTCTTGACGGCCGCATTTCATTCAACGGTATTCCTGATGTGAATGAGGCGGTCCTTGACCGGTTGGGAGGGGAGGAGGCCCACGCGCTCGAGGACCGGCTGCAACTCGATGGTGAGGCGCGCATTCGGGCAAAGGAACTCATTGGCAAGGCAGGGAATTAGACTCGGCTCTCGCTCTATATCAACCGAATACAACCCGGTATGTCGTTCATTGCCAACATGCTTTCCTACGTCGGCTGGGTTCTGCTCGCCATCATGATCCTCGTGTTCGTTCACGAGTTGGGCCACTTCCTGTTTGCGAAGCTGTTCAAGATGCGCGTGGACAAGTTTTCCGTGGGTTTTCCCCCAAAAATACTGGGCTTCAAACGGGGCGATACAGAGTACGTGCTCGGGTTGACACCGCTCGGGGGCTATGTCAAGATTGCGGGGATGGTGGACGAGAGCATGGACACGGACGCGTTGGAGTCAGAACCACAGGAGCATGAGTTCCGGGCCAAGCCGGTATGGCAGCGCATTTTGGTGATTACGGGCGGCGTGCTGTTCAACCTCATTCTGGCCGCGGTCATTTTTGCCGGACTGAAGGCGACCTACGGGGAAATGTTCGTGCCGTCGATGGGCCCGGTCCGTGTCGATTCGGCATCGATTGCGTACGACATGGGAATCCGATCCGGAGACCGGATTCTGGCTGTCAATGGTTCCGACGTATCGGGATCCCGGGCCTTCTTCGGCCTTCAGGAAATGCTGCTGGCCGATCCGTTACGACTTGAGCTTGACCGGGACGGTCAGTCCGTTGGCGTGGAAGGTCCCGATGACATGATGACGCAGCTGAACAGGACAAAGGGACGATTTGGCGTTTCCTTCGACCCGGCCGTAGTCGGCTCGGTGGTAGAAGATTCTCCGGCAGCCAGGGCCGGACTACAGGAGGGCGACCGCATTGTGCGCATCGACAGTACGGACATCCTGTTCTGGAACGACATCAGTGCGGCCGTGGTTGCGGCCGGCGGACATCCGGTTCGTGTCGCCGTGGTGCGTTCCGGCGACCCGTACAGCGCTGGCGCGGACCAGAATGCAATTGAATATGTGATCACGCCGGAGGAGACCAACGACTCTTGGCTCCTGGGTATCAGTCCGGTGTTTGATTTTCGGGAATATGGTCCCCTCGAGGCGGTGGGTGCAGGCATTTCTGATACGTGGGTGAATACGCGGCTTGTTGCAACCAGCCTGAAACGTGTTTTTTCGGGTCAGGACGACTTCCGCGAAAACATAGGTGGTCCGGTCATGATTGCCCGTGCAACGAAGGAGGCGGCCGATCAAGGTGCTCGTTTCTTTTGGAATATTGTTGCCGTCCTGTCCATTACGCTTGCCATTATCAACATCATGCCCATACCCGCGCTCGATGGCGGTCACCTGATGTTTCTTATCTACGAGGGCATTGTGAGGAAGGAGCCATCCCTGAAAGTGCGCATGGTCATGCAGCAGATTGGTATGGTTATCCTCCTTCTGTTCATGGTGTTTGTCATTTTCAATGACTTCCTGAATTTGTGAGCACGTCTGTGACCGACCTGGAAAAACAGCGGGAGCTCCGGGGCAAGGGAGAACTTCCCCGCCATGTAGCCATCATCATGGATGGCAATGGTCGATGGGCCAGACAGAAGGGAAAGCCCCGCGTTCTCGGACACCGCGCAGGAGTCGATTCGGTTCGGGATGTGACGGAAGCGTGCGCGGAACTGGGTATTGCCTACGTGACACTGTATACGTTCAGTACCGAAAACTGGAACCGGCCATCCCAGGAAGTGAATGCCCTCATGGGGCTGTTGATAAAGTCGCTCGAGAAGGAAGCGGCTACGTTGCACGACAACGACATTCGGTTGGTATCGATTGGCGATCGGGATGCGCTGCCAACAGCCGCCCGGGAGCGGCTGGAAGCCGTTTGTGACGCCACCAAAGGCAACGCAGCCATGACGCTTGTGCTGGCGCTTTCGTATTCCGGCCGGTGGGAAATCCTGCAGGCGGCGCGGCGCTTCGCCCGTGACGTGGCTGGAGGCCAGGCGGCGGAGAAGGACCTGGACTCGGCCCGCTTCCAGTCGTACTTGTCCAACCCGGAGCTTCCGGACCCGGATCTGCTCATTCGCACGGGTGGGGAGCGACGGATATCCAATTTCCTGCTGTGGCAATTGGCCTATACTGAACTGCATTTTTCTACCGCGTACTGGCCAGATTTCCGGCGCACGCACCTCTATGACGCCATTCAGGATTATCAGGACCGGGACCGCCGATTCGGACGTGTGGAGAGCGCCGGATAGGGACGTCGATTGGCACTGTTTTCACGGAAACCCACCCGGTCGACCTGCCGTTAGGCCCATTCACTGCACACCATTATTGCTCCGACTCTTCATCCAGCCCGATCGTTTCATGCATATCCTTCGTCTTTCGACGTTTTTGGGAATGGCCCTGCTGGTCGGGGTGCCGACACTCGCCACGGCACAGGTGCAGCCCGAGGCCTACACACGACCCGACGTGCTCGATGTATTGGGTTTGAGTGTGGAAGGAGATGTGGACGAATTCAGCCGCAGCTTTGTCCAACAGACCAGTCAGCTGGCCATTGGTCAAAAATTGTCCATCCCGGGCGACCCGGCTCTCAGTGAAGCCATCCGGTCCATCTATCGCCTCGGGACGTACGAAAATGTGCAGATTGTGGAGGAGAGGCGGGTCGGGTCGGGTGTTTTTCTGGCCATCCGCGTGCGTCGGGCGCCTACGCTCGGAGATTACACTTTTTCCAATGTGAAAAAGGGGCACGCGAAGGATATTCGCAAGGAGGTCCCGCTTGTGGCGCGCGGCCCGGTACAGGAAAGTGCTGTAGCGCGCTCTGTCCAGATCGTAAAGGATTTTTATGCCGACAAAGGGCATCCCCTGGCGGAAGTAGAGGTCATTCGTGATCGGGTTGACGAGCGAACTGTGAATCTGGATTTCAGGATTGACAAGGGCCCGAAGGTGAAAGTGGAGGAAATCCGTTTTTCAGGCAACGAACAGGTATCCAACCGCAAGTTGCTCAAGGCCATGGAGACCAAGAAGAATTCCTTCTGGAAATTCTGGAAGAACGGTAAATTGAACCGGGAGGAGTATGCCAAGGACATGGACCGGATTGTACGCGCGTACAACGAACGCGGTTACTACGACGCCCGCGTCATGCAGGATACGGTCTATATCGCCGGGCTCGACGGGAGCAATCCGGAAATCCACGTGGAAGTCCAGGTCGAAGAAGGACCACAGTACCACATCAAGGACGTTTCGTGGGAAGGCAATACTCTGTTTTCCGACGCCCAACTGACCGAACGATTGTCCCTCTATCCGGGCGACGTGTACAACGTGAAGGTTCTGGAAGAGAACCTGTTTGGTATTGGCAAAAACAACGATGTGTCCAGTCTCTACATGAATGCCGGGTATATGCGGTTCGGGGTCGAGCCGGAGGTTCGCGTGGAGGGGGATTCCCTCGAGCTGGTCATGAACGTGTTTGAAGGGGACGTCTTTGAATATGGAAACGTTCGGATTGCGGGTAATACAACAACAAAAGAGCACGTTATTCGGCGGGAACTGTCGACTATTCCGGGAGCCACTTTCCGGCGGGACCAAATCCAGGAATCGGTGCGCCGTCTCATGCAGCTCAACTATTTCACGCAGGAATCGGTCGGTACCGGGCCGGAAATAGACATCAACGATGGCAGCAAGACAGTAGATCTGAAATACAATCTTGAAGAAACTGGCACCAGTCAGCTGGAACTGTCAGGTTCGTTGGGACAGTTCGGAGTCGTACTGCAATTGCGGTTCAATTTCAATAATTTCTCGGCGCAGAACCTGTTCAAGGGCGAGGCGTGGTCTCCGCTGCCTTCTGGAGACGGGCAGCAGTTCAGCATTGGTGTGCAGACCAATGGCTCCCGCTTTCAACAGTATCAACTCTCGTTCACCGAGCCGTGGTTTCGTGGCAAACCGAAACCCCTGGGCTTTTCCACGTCATTCTCGCGAATTCGCGGTCTAACCATCCTCGACGCGGGTACCGCAGGAAATGGGAGACTGATCACGTTCTCGCAGAGCGTTTTCTATCAGCAGCGATTGAGTTGGCCGGACAACTGGTTCCGGACATCAACGCGTGTTGGCTACCAGTATTTCCTGAACCAGGACTGGATATCCACGCTTCCACAGGGTGTTTCGCAGCAGCTTACCATTACGCAGGACTTTACCCGGGACAACACGAACCATCCGCTGTTTCCAAGTCAGGGATCGAGCTTCCTCCTCTCGGCACAGATCGCACCTCCGATCGGTGATCTTATCCAGTTCCATAAATGGCGCTTGAACACCGAATGGCACGCTCCCATTACGCGCAAAATCTCCCTGTCCTTCAATTCGGACTTCGGATTCATCGGTACGCTGACCGGAGAGGAAGTAGAGTTTGAACGCTTCGTTGTAGGTGGATCACCCTTCGAAACCCAGGGCTTTTTGAGCTTTTTCGGAAAAGACGTGATCTATATGCGGGGCTTCCCTCTGGCTGCTCTCGGCCCCAGGAATGAAGACAATGAACCAGTGGGAGGGCGCATATTGAATAAATATGGAGCGCAGCTTACGTGGATGGCCGTTCAGTCGCAGTCATTGCAGGCCGCTCCCTACCTGTTCATGGATGCGGCGAATGCCTGGGATCAGTTCCGTGCCTACAATCCTACCGATGTGTTCCGGAGTGCCGGTTTTGGGGCCAAGGTATTTCTCCCTATCCTTGGAATGGTCGAGATGGCTTACGGGTATAACTTTGATGAATTCACACAGCTTACGAGTGATCACGACGGATCCAAGAAGTGGACCTTTCAGTTCAGCCTCGGACAGGGCTTCTGACCCCCACCGGAGTGCACGCCTATGTCCTCCAATTCAGACAGTAATCCCATGAGAGTGTCAACAATAGTGTCGGGTCTTCTGCTTGTGTTGTCGGCGCAGTCGGTCGCCGCCCAGCAGAAGATTGCGTATATGGATTCAGAGTATATTCTGGGCCGTCTACCCGAGTATGCCACCGTTCAGCAGCAATTGGACCGGTTGTCCGGTGACTGGCAGAAGGAGCTCGACGCCAAGAAGCGTGATCTGGACAACCAGTTTCGGGAGTATCAGTCCCGCGAATTGTTGTATACGCCGGATGAGCGCCAGCGAAAGCGCCAGGAAATAGTTCGCGCTGAAAATGAGCTGGAACAGCTCAGAACACGATATTTCGGGCCTGATGGGGAAATCTTTACCCGGCAGGAGCAACTCATGAGGCCCCTTCAGGAACGTATTCTGGAGGCAGTCGATCAGGTTGCCACGTCAGAGGGCTATGACTTCGTTTTTGACATTTCAGGCGACTTCCTGTTCATGTTCCGTCGGCAGCAGTATAACGTCTCCGACCTGGTGCTGAGCGAACTCGGCATAGACCTTGATGGTAATCAGTAACCACATCCAGTGACCACACAAGAAATCAAATCCATGTACAAGCATTCATTCACGCTGCTCGCTCTTTTTCTGCTGGGATCCAGCGCCATAGCGCAGACCTCGGACAACTCCGTCCGAATCGGTTACGCCGATCCGGAGCTGATCATCCAGTATATGCCGGACTACAGAACTATCCAGGATGATATCCAACGCGAAGTGGCAACCGGTCAGCAGGCGCTTCAGGCGCTGGCCGAAGACTTCCAGGAACGCGTGGCGCGCTATGAGAAGCAACGTCCGCTCCTCTCGCCTGAACGTCAACAGGAACGCGAGTCTGAACTGACTCAACTTCAGGCTGAAATTCAGCAGTCGGCCCAGGCCAAAGATGACGAAATTGCCCAGATGGAGCAGGACCTGATGGCACCACTGCTGGACCGTGTCCAGACCGTTATTGACGAAATAGCCACGGCCAACAATCTCGATGTGGTCCTGCGCTCGCCTGCGCTGCTTTTCGTGAACGAAAGTCGTGTCAAGAACCTGAATCTGGACATTGCCCGTAAACTCGGCATTGAAATTGACCCAGAATCGGAAGCGGCCGCATCGGTGGGCAACTGATTCCTGAAACCGGACGAGAGTCCAAGCGCCGTGAGTATAGGGCATTCAGATTTTGATCCAGATGCCGTGCGTCGTGTAACGACGCAGACATTGCAGGAGATGAAGGTAGCTGGAACGCCGATTGCTATGCTGACGGCGTACGACTATACGTCGGCGCGCCTTATTGACGGGGCTGGAATCGACGTCATCCTGGTCGGCGACTCGGCCTCCAATGTAATGGCAGGTCACGAGACCACGCTGCCGATCACACTGGACCAGATGATTTATCATGCGCAGTGCGTGGTGCGTGGGGTGGAGCGCGCCCTCGTTGTTGTGGACCTGCCCTTCGGTTCGTACCAGGGGAACAGCCGGGAAGCACTCGTGTCGGCTATCCGTGTCATGAAAGAATCCGGTGCCCATGCGGTCAAGCTCGAAGGTGGGCGTGCCATACAGCCTACGGTTGAACGCCTTATAGATGCGGGTATTCCGGTTATGGGGCACCTCGGACTGACGCCCCAGTCCATATACCGGTTTGGAACGTACAAGGTGCGTGCGCGGGAGGAGGAAGAAGCACGTATGCTGGAAGAAGACGCCGCCTTGCTCCAGGAGGCAGGTATTTTTGCCCTTGTGCTCGAGAAAATTCCATCCACGCTGGGACGCAGCGTGAGTCGGGCGCTCGCTATACCCACCATAGGAATTGGTGCCGGTCCGTCCTGTGACGGGCAGGTGCTTGTAACACACGATGCCCTCGGCCTCACAACGGACTTCAACCCACGATTCGTACGACGGTACGCGGAGCTGGACACACTCATCCGAGGCGCCGTGTCAGCATTTGTAGAGGATGTTCGGTCGCACAGATTTCCTTCGGATGACGAAAGCTACTGATCGCCCCCTGATACTCGTCGCCAACGATGACGGAATAGATGCTCCGGGTATTCTCTCTCTGGCCGCCGGACTGGACGGGCTGGGCGACATGATGGTGTGTGCCCCTATGGAGGAACAGAGCGCTGTAGGCCACGCCATCACCATGCGGGACCCCGTACGCGCCCGTGCCTGGCCCTTCTGCGGGCCTTCCGGTCCGGTGGATGCCTGGGCAGTCAAGGGTACCCCCGCAGACTGCGTCAAGCTGGCTTTGAATAAACTGGTGCCCCGACGGCCCGATCTTGTCGTCTCGGGCATCAACCATGGACCGAACACGGCGGTCAATGTGCTCTACTCCGGCACGGTGAGTGCCGCCACGGAAGCATCCATACTGGGCATTCCGTCCATCGCGTTCTCCCATTGCAAGTGGGGTATCGGCGATTATGAGGCGTCAGCGCGTATTGCCCGGCAGATTGCCGTCCACGTGCTGGCGCATGGCATGCCAGCAGGCGTCCTGCTGAACGTGAACATCCCGGACCTGCCCTATGAGAAAATTCGTGGCATCAAGACGACCCGCCAAGCTCGTTCCATGTGGGAAGAGTCCTTCAGCGAGCGCAAAGATCCATTCGACAAGTCGTATTATTGGTTATCCGGGACGTTTGTGAACCTTGACAGCGGCAAGAACACGGACCTTCAGGCAGTGGAGGAAGGGTACGTTTCCATCACACCCATATTACACGATCTGACGGCTCACGAAGCACTCCGCGATCTGGAATCATGGGAAATCATGGGTGCACTTCGTGGCTGAACTGACAGCAACGCTCGAAAAACAGGCTACTTCCTTTCATTTCACTGCCAGGACCGGCCGGGGAAGTACCATACAGATCGACGACCCAACGTCCCATTCGGATAGCACTGGCCATGGCGCCAGTCCCATGGAACTGCTGTTAGCTGCTTTGGGTGGATGCAGCGCAATCGATGTGGTATCGATCCTCGAGAAAGGGAGGCACGTCGTGGATGAACTCCGCATTGAGGTACGCGGCGAGAAGCCGGATGGCGCCGTTCCGTCTTTGTTCCGGGACATCCACATACGGTATGATTTCAGCGGAAACGTGCCTGTGGGCCGTGTCCGCAGAGCCATTGAATTGAGTATTGGAACCTACTGCTCGGTCGCGCACACGCTGATGCCGACGGCGCGGATTACGTGGAGTTTCTCCGTCGGCGGAGACGTATTCGAGGGCGGATCGGCGTCGTCAGCTACCGACGAACCCAAATAAGAGCGGTCTGGGCGGGAACGGGGACGTAGCCGAGTGCAAGGTCCGCTGTCGGTTCTGAGAATCCCTTGAGGTTTATCTGGTGTCCATTTGATATCTGGAGCCAGTTGGCATCTGGAAGGGTCAGGTTTTGGAAGACGCCCTCCGTCTTACCCGAGTTTATAAGCACAAGTACCTGTTCATCAACCAGATAGCCCAGCATGTCTGTGCGCTCGGGTTCGACGAAGCGGTAGTGGTCTGGCTCCGGGGCGTGGCCCCCGACGCGAAACACAGCTCCCTCGTCAGACAGCCTGAAGCCCAGCAGGCCTTTCCAGAAAGCGAGCATGGCGTTAAAATCCATGGGGTTCGTCGCCCCGACTGTGTCCCACAGGTACTGATTAGCGCGCCGGAGATTATATGTATCACGTTTGCCGTGGATGTAAATGGGTCCGGAATCCGTCTCCCTGATCAGTTCGACGAGCGGGGCTATTCCTTTAGAACGCATGATTTCCGTACCGCCATGGAGGACGATCGGTCCCAAGGAAGTTGTGAGCAGCGTAGCTGCAATCCGGAAGGCTGCTTCATCCACATGCACCAGCCCGTTCCAGTCGGCGTCGGAAAATCGATCCGCGAGCGTCCAGTTGTCATGGATGTCCAGATAATTGATGCCCCGGTTGGGGTCCATTTCGTCCGGGAATCCATTGGTCAGACCTCGCTTTGTCTGTCCCCGAACCGTACCGTCACCTCCGGCGAATCCACGGTCTGTTCGCGGGTCCTGGGGATTGGAGACCGGACCCTTGAAGGCATTACGGGCGTCGTCCTGGAAGTACGTAATGGGAGCATCGGCCTTATACCAACCAAAATCGGGATCGGAGGCCACAGCCGGGTCGGTAGGCGGTATCCATGCCTCCCCGTAGATAATCAGATCCTCCGGAAGTTGGTCCTTCACCCAGCGGAGCGTCTGTTCGTCGATTTGGCCAGCCAGGTCAATCCGAAAGCCATCCACACCCAGTTCCTCGACCCAGTGCCTGAGTTGGTCCAGTATCCAACGCTGGACCATGGGTCTCTCCTCGGACTTGATTTCGTTTCCGAACGGGCCAATATGTCGAAGGGAGTCGTCTGTACGATAATAAAAGGGGAGATCAATGGCGTTGAAATTGAACAGCAAATGTCTCCCATCCATGTTTTCACCCGTGTGGTTAGGCACCACGTCAATAATCACGGAGAGACCGCGTTCATGCAATGCCTTGACCAGCGCCTTGAATTGTTCGCGTTCAGCACCTGGTTCCGTACGTGGGTCGCGAAACCGGGACTCCACCGCGAAGGCGTGTGTGGTCCGATAGCCCCACTGATAATTTTCTTCCGAGATGCCCTGCTCCATCATGTAGGTATCCCCCTGGAATGCCCGCTGCCACTCATCATCCGGATAATGAAGATATTCCTGCACGGGCATGAGGTGCACCACATTGATGCCGACATCCACGAGGTAGTCGAATCCGACCGCGTGGCCGCGCTGGTTTGTCAGTCCAGGCATGGCCATGGCGGTGAATGTGCCTTTCAGGGCCTCATCCACAGGAAGCAGATCTGTGAAATCCTGGACGTGTACTTCATAGGCAATAACACTCTCCATGGCGGGTCGGCCGCCGGCTACTGGAGGTGGGGGCGGCGAGTCCTGCCAGACCCGCGCCTTTCCGTAGGAGTCATCGCTGACCAGCGCGTACGGATCTGTGATGTATACGGGATGGGTCTCAAAGAAGTAGTTGCCCGGTTCATCCGGTCCATGCACGGTATAGGTGTAGTAGACACGGTGGTGGTTGCCGGGCTCCGTGGCTTCCCAGACGCCATGGCTGTCAACGCTCATGCGTACCGTTCTGTCCGGCTGACCAACGGGTGTCCCTTGGTCGGTATAGAGGTGGAGTTCAACGCCGAACGCCCTGGGGGCGAACAGGCGGAACGTGGTCTCGCTTCCGTCGGGGGCAATGATTGCGCCCAGTCTTTTGTTCGAATACAACGTAGAGAACCACGCGTCGCGGCGAATGAAGTGCCTTTCGCCTGTAGGTTCGTACAGGAGCGTATGGAGACGTCGGGGATCCAATTCGCGGCCCGGAGTGAGCAGGTAGGACTGGGCGCGTTTGGGCAGGATGGCGTCGACGTGTACCTCGCGGCCATCGGCTGCAAGAATTCGGAAATCAGTGGCATCTGGTTGGATGTCGGTGCCCGATACGCGAATCAGAATGGACGACGCGCTTTGAATTTGGGCGCTCGAAATGTGTTGCCTTGCCGAGGCCGTGGAGGCTGAGAGAAGCAGAAGGCAAAGAGGCAGAATGGCGCGGTGCATGACACTGTGGGTGTGTATGAATGCCATAAAACATTCCAGGGCCGGCCTGTTCCCGGCAGGTTCCGCGTGGGAGGCGCAAAGGCTACGTCGTGGCTGCCTTCAGTGTATTCTGCAACAGAACCGCAATCGTCATGGGACCGACGCCGCCCGGAACGGGTGTGATATGTCCGGCAATCGGCCGCACGGCGTCAAAGTCCACATCTCCAACGAGGCGGTAGCCGCGCTCGCGGGAAGGATCACTTACCCGGTTGATGCCCACGTCGATGACCGTCGCGCCCGGTTTCACCATGTCGGCGGTCACGAAGTGGGCACGTCCAATAGCTGCCACGAGGATATCGGCCTGCCGGGCCAGCGCTGGAAGGCCCCGGGTACGACTGTGACAGACCGTCACCGTGGCATCGATCCCCTTGCGCAGCATGAGGTTGGCCAAGGGCTTTCCAACGATGTTACTTCGTCCAATAATGACACAGTGTGCTCCACTTGTTTCAATGTTGGAGCGCTCCAGCAGCAGGACAATGCCTGCGGGCGTTGCCGGGGCATAACCATCCAGTCCAATGGACAGCCGGCCGACGGAGGCTGGGTGGAAGCAGTCCACGTCCTTCTCTGGCGAGATGGCGTTGATGATCCGCGTATCGTCGATATGTGCCGGAAGTGGGAGCTGAACCAGAATGCCGTCTACGTTATGGTCAGCGTTGAGTCGCTTGACCACAGCAAGCAGTTCGCCCTCGGAAATGGTCTCAGCAAAGGTCAACGTGTCACTTTCAATACCGACTTCTGCCGATGCTTTGGCTTTTCCGCGGACGTAGGATGCGGACGCCGGGTCCTCGCCGACCAGTACCACGGCCAGGTTGGGGGCCCTGCGGCCCGTCGATGTATGGGCAAGAACGGCCTGTTTGACTTCCTGTCTGATTTGGCTGGCAATGAGCCGGCCGTCTATGATGTGAGCCATGTGTACAGCCTGACATTTTTACGGGCACGTTGCGCGATTATAAATGTACGGAACGCTGACCCACTGTCGGCCAGGGAAGTTTGAGGTTATGGTAAAAGCGGTAGAAGGGCTTGACGCGCGTTCATAATCTGCCTATTTTTGCAGGCTCCAAGCGGGTGTAGCTCAGTGGTAGAGCATCACGTTGCCAACGTGAGGGTCGTGAGTTCGAATCTCATCACCCGCTCAGCATGAAAAAGGGATATTCCATCGGGAATATCCCTTTTTTCGTCTCTACCCCACCGGCAGGAGAGGGGTGCTTGCGCAGGGGAGAGGCGCGGTTCACCGCCGATGAAACAGGCGCTCCCGGTATACCATGTGTAAGGCGAACAATGAGGCCGACAGCGCCGCTGTGAGAACGGTGACGAGTCCATCCATACGAGAGGATACAAAAAACACGATGACCAGCCATGGGGCGCTCCAGACGGCATACACGAGGTAGGGCCGTGCCATTATGCGCGCCTTGACGCCGGCCAATCGAAGCAGCAGAATCAATTGAGCGGATCTGACGAGTGTGCCCCCGAGCCCCAGGTACAGGATGGCCCGCTCTGGAATTCCGGTTTGTCCTCCGAGCACCATCGCGCCGGTCAGGACCACGAACATGCAGGTGGCGATGACCAGTTCGTAGCGCTGCCGCTCCAGGACATCGAATAGACGGGTGAGGGGGCTCGCTACGGCGGTCAGTAGAATCCAGGGCCCCAAATAGAGCAGGTAGTCGCCGCTTTCCCGCCAGGGAGCGCCGAACAGAAAGGCAAAGATGTCCCCGCCGGCTACCATTACGATGCTGGTCGGTATCCAGGCCATGAGCACCGTCCGCCGGTGAACGTTGGAGGAGAGTTCATGGAGGGTACCGGCCCTCCGCGCAGCGACCGCACGGACGAAAAACACCTGTGCAATGACCATGGAGACCTGTGAGAGCGGTATGAGGAGCACCGCAAACGATTGGGAATAAATACCGAGTACCTCCTTACCGAAATAATAGAGCAGAAGCAGGGCCGGGACCTGTGACACGCTGGCGGCAATCATTGCGGCGGGAGTCGTGAAAAGCGGAAACTTTCGATACCGTCGGGCCAGGGCGCGCACCATGGACAGTCGGATGTGCCTGAATGTGCCCGTGCCGTCGGCGGTAAGGGAAGACCGGAAGGAAGCATACACAGGTCGTGCATAGAGCGCCCCCTGCGCCAGGTGGCCTGCCGCGAAGCCGTACATGAGGCCGCCTGGATCAGGGCGTACGAAACCGAGTCCAACGCGCAGGGCGGTCATGATGCTGCTCTGTACCACGTGGCCTACGCTGATCAGGTTGAACGACTCCGCTTTCAAGAGCCAGAGTTCCATTGTTTTTGCCCCTCGTTGAATGAACAGCATTACCGGCACCAACCAGATCCATTCGGCCAGCGACGGCTCGCCGAACAGGTTCTCAATGGCGAACCGAGCCGGAACGAGGCCGAAAAGCAGCACGGAGGAAAGAATCAGAATGCCCAGTGCGAGAACCAGGGCATGAGACGAACGCTTTGGCGTTGGCGCGAGCATGATGGCATCCTCGTAGCGCAGTGTGGCCAGCGGCGTCAGAATGCTCACAAGGGCAAAGATGGCGGCATAAATCCCAAAATCGCCGGGCGCATATATACGTAGCAGCACGGTCTTGGCCAGATAGGCCAGGACGAAGGAAAACCCGGTACCGGTGAGCAGTTTCAGTACGGGTCCACGAAACCCGGAATCATCTCCGAGATGCGCCACCAGATGCGCAATTCGTTCTTTCATGGCGGCAGAATACGGGATAGCTCCACGAGGCACCATCCATGCTCACAGAAAACATGTGGTGCAGGGGCGCGGCCGTCGGGTAGAAGCGCGTGCGTTGCATCTACCCGAACAAGTACACTGCGCCATGCTTCCGTCGTGCGGTTCCGGTAGGACGCGGCGAGCGCCCGGCGCCACTCGAGGCCGGCCATGTCGCCGGCTGGTATGCCTACGAGTTCCAACCGCTCCTTCCAGCGCCTGACGCCCGCCTCTTCGAAGGGAAATGCCTTGAAGGAGACCCACTGGGCGCGTCGGGAGGCGTATTGGAAGCCCGTCCAATCGGGCGGGATCAGAATAATGGCATCCGGAGGTGTGGTAGACTGGACCATCTCGGCCAAGGTGTACATTTGTACACGTTCATCGGACAGGAAGGGAAGCGCCCGCTGGCGCCAATAGTCCGACAATGCGATGAGGCCGCCCGCAGAGAGCACAATGATGAGGGCTGCCTGGAAAATGCGGTGTTCTGAGCCCGGCGCAACCGCGTCTGCACGGCCGTGAAACAGGCGCTCCAGGAGGCCAGCTGCACTACAGGATATGGCGACGACGGCAAGAAGCCGAACGAGCACGGCCAACTTGAACGGCTGTGCCGCGGTCCATGTACCGCCGGGCCACAGAAGAACCAGCACAAATCCGACAGCCAGCCACGCCGTCGGAATGACCAGGAGTCCAGCAAGCCTGCGCCGGCCGGATTCGCCGCGAAAGAATTCGGGATGACGGTACAGTGAGAAGGCGGCGCTCACCAAGAGGGCAGCGAAGAGTAGCCAGGCACGGAGTGGCATGTCGTGTGGCAGGTAGTGATGGGGAGCCCGAAGGTGCGTCAGTATATAGGTCGAATCGGCATCCAGACCCACACCGGACACTGCGAGCCACGCGGGTGGGACCGAGAGCAGCAACCACGTGGCGCCGAAGGTAAGGGCATGGGGGCGGCCTTGGTGTCGGGCCATGAGCCACAACAGGATGACCCCGCCCAGTTGAAGGCCTACAAGCACATGAATCCACGTGGCGAGCCCGCAGAGAATGCCAGCCAGCAGTGTCCTCGGTGACGGCAATGTGACGAGGGCGAGGGCCCAGAGGGCAAGCGACCAGGCGACCATTTCGGGGACGAGCATGGCATAGACCGCGTCGTTTCCACCCGGAGCCCAGCGCATGGTGACGATGAGTGCGGCTGGGATGCTGATGACACTCGCCCATGTACTGGCTGCAAATGAGGCAGCAATACGACTAATGGCCAGCGCGGTCGCGAGCCAACTAACCAGGTACACCAGAAGCACAACAAGCCCAAGCGGGACAACGCCTGCGCTCAGCCCATGCATGAACCACACAAATGCCGATCGGATGGACCAGGCCCCCTGCTGCGTGGCTACGAACGGGTCGGACGTGAGCAGTTCAGGATCCGACAAATGAAGCAGAAGCGGCAGAAACTCGTCCTGATCCGACACGCCCCAATCATACCCGTAGCGCAGCACGAACAGGCCCAGCGTTGCCACGCTGACAGCAAACAGTGTCGCCCGGCGAGGCGAGTGTGCACCGCCCGTCACCGCGGTCGGGTCCGGGCGCGCAGGCGCCCGAGTACGGGGCGTACCCATGCCAGGAGCATGGCCGGGCCGCGACCTGGCGCCGACAGGTGATGGTATGGGACCAACTCGCCTCCGAATCGCCGTTTAAACTCTGCAATCGGGGGCGTATTGGCGCCCATCAGGTCGAAAATTCCAATATGTTGTTCATGCAGGAAGGTGGTCATGCGGGCCACCAGTACGGACATTGCCGGGCCTGGTACGCTACCGGCCAGCCAGTACCATGCCGCGTTGTCTCCACCATGAAGCGCCACGATTCCAGCCTCGATGCGTCCACCATGGCGTGCTTCAAGCGCCATGAAATGGGCGCCGCCGCGCTCTACACATCGCGTGGCCAGACCGGAAAGCTCTTTTAGGGGAGCAGGAAAGCGCTTGCCGCTACGGCGGTAGGCATCGGCCGCGAGAGAGACGACCTGGGGAATGAGAGACGGGTCCCGTGATTCAACGTAGGCGTCCGTTCCCCGGCGAATATTTCTTCGGGTCGATGCGGAGCAGGCAGCCACGACAGCATCGAATGTGCCCGTTCGAAGCTGGTACGTGTGCCGGGAGTGACGTGTCCAGCCGGGCATGTATTCAATGCGTCGGGACAATTCCGGAGTGAGGGACAAGGTAGCAGGCCTTCCTTCCGCCGTCAAGCGCGAGCAGAGTTCCATGAGTCCTGGTTCGGCCAGTTGCAATGGACCACGAAGGGCCGAGTAAGGTGTCAGAGGGGGAACCACCACGTGGCTCGCCCAAGCGGGACCTCTCAGAATGAGGGTGGCCTTCATTCCGACAGCTGTGGACAGCTCCCGTGTCTGCCACCCGAAGAGCTGCGCGAGTTCTTCGGTAAAGACCTTGTCGGAAAATGGGGTGGCACAATCAGTGGACATGCCGATGCCTACAGAATGAATCGGCTCAGGTCCCTGTTTTCAACCACGCTGCTGAGCACGTTTTCCACGCGCTCCTTCGTGATCGTGACATGTTTCTCCGCAACGACGTCCGGAATGTCGAACAACAGGTCCTCGAGGAGTGTCGTCAGAATGGTATGCAGGCGGCGTGCTCCGATATTTTCCACGTCCTGATTGACGTGGGCGGCCATGCGGGCAATTTCCCGGACGGCATCATCTTCGAATTCCACTTCGACTCCTTCCGAACGCAGGAGCGCCTGGTATTGTTTGAGGAGCGCGTTCTGGGGTTTGGTCAGGATCTCGACGAAATCATGCTCCGTCAGGGAATCGAGTTCCACGCGGATGGGAAATCGCCCCTGAAGCTCCGGAATCAGATCGCTGGGTTTGGATACGTGGAACGCACCGCTGGCAATAAAAAGGATATGATCGGTCTTGACGAGGCCATACTTTGTCATGACCCCGGAGCCCTCGACGATGGGTAGCAGGTCTCGCTGTACCCCTTCTCGCGACACATCAGGGCCGGATTTTCCCGCTCCGGACCTTGCGCAGACCTTGTCGATTTCGTCAATGAACACAATTCCCGTCTGTTGGACGCGTTCCAGAGCATCGCGCGTGACCCTGTCCATGTCAATCAACTTGTCCGCTTCCTCCTTGGTCAGGAGGTCCCGGGCTTCACTGATGGGGGCGCGGCGCTTTTTCGACTTTTTCCCACCCATATTGCCAAACAGGTCCTGCAGGTTGATCCCCATTTCCTCCATGCCCATGGGACCAAATACCTGGAGCATATTGCTGTTTTCGGAGGCAACTTCAATTTCAATCTCCCGGTCATCCAGGTCTCCGTCACGCAGTTTGCCACGGAATTTTTCGCGTGTACGGTCGCGGAGTTCCGTTTCCGATGGCCCCTCATGGGGTGATGAGGACGACGTGGCGATTGCCACGGGCGACGTTGCCGGAGAGGCCTGGGATTTGGGAGCAGGGGGAATCAGGATGTCGAGAATACGTTCCTCTGCGCGCTGACGCGCCTTTTCCTGGACGGCCTCGGTGTGTTCTTCACGCACCATATTGATGGCGAATTCGGAGAGATCGCGGATCATGGACTCCACGTCACGCCCCACGTAGCCGACTTCGGTGAACTTGGTCGCTTCCACCTTGATGAACGGAGCTCCGGCGAGGCGTGCCAGACGACGGGCAATTTCTGTTTTTCCAACACCGGTCGGACCGATCATGATGATGTTGTTGGGCATGATCTCATCCCTCATGTCATCGGGGGCGTTGAGTCGCCGCCATCGATTTCTGAGGGCAATGGCCACGCTTTTTTTAGCGTCGGATTGGCCAATGATGTACTTGTCCAGTGCCTGGACAATCTGATGAGGCGTGAGGTCAGACATTGGTCGGGTCTTCAAAATATTCGTCCGCGCCATCCTCATCGAAGAGGAGTTCGTCGTAGGTGTCTGCATCATCATCCGACGCGGCTTCCTCACGCACGTCAATGACGTCGGGGTGATCTTCGTTTACAAGAAGGACGGTATAGTTGTGTGGGAAACCGCGCCGTTTCTCGAGCCATACGACTCCAGTTTCTTCCAGACCGGTGATCAGATCCTTGGGCTCCTCCTCCTCGGACAGGACCTCGGACAATTTCCTGAGCAGCGGCGTGAGGTAAATCTCCTCGTACTGACCGAAATATTGTTCGATCACTTCAAGTGCGCGCCGGATGGCGTCATCTTCGATGGGCAAGACGGCCTCAGGGCCGCCCGTCTGCACCAATGCGTCGGCCTGATCTGGATCATGACCATCTCCGGCATGATGGTCACCGGAAGGAGCCACCCGGTCGAGTAGAAAACGTGCATTCAGGAAAGCGTCACTGACATCGACGGGCAGGTGATCGGCATGGGACGGGGCTTCGAGCGCCGCCAGGAACACAAAATGACCTTTGCGCTGCAAACGCTGTACCAGCGGCACGAACCAGTGATTTCCTGAGAGAATGATAAACGCATGTCGCCGAGTTGCCCCAAGTGCAACCTCGACGGCTTCCATGGCCAGGTCGACCGCCGACGATTCATCGGCAATACTGGCATACGAAAACCGGGGTTCAATGCCCGCAGCCAACCAGGTTCCGGTGACTCGATGCCCCCTCGTACTACCGGGAGACACGTTGGCAAAGGCAACGGTCCGGACAGCATGCAGTTGGAGGTGTTCCGTGACGTGTCGCTGCAGTTCCTTCACGACTTCCAGTGCGATGTGGTCTGGGTCGGCATCCGAAAGGCTCGTTTCGGCAATGCATCCGAACAGGTTCGAGTAGTCTACGAGAACGGTGGCGTGCAGCTGCTCACCGTGATGTCTGCTGTGGCGTTTTCCGGGCATGCTTCGTTATTGCTTCGAGGTTGCGTTGGGCAATTCAAGAATGGTCAGTTCTGCATTCGAATAGATGCAGATCTCTGAGGCAATGAGAAGGGATTTTTCGACAATGTCGAGAGCGGACAACTCCGGGGCGTGGCGGGTGAGGGCGCGGGCGGCAGCCTGGGCATACGGCCCCCCAGATCCGATAGCAACGATGTTGTCATCAGGCTCAATGACGTCTCCGGTTCCGGAAATCAGCAACAGCTGGTCCGAAGCGGCTACGGCCAGCAGTGCCTCCAGTTTTCGGAGGTAGCGATCTGTGCGCCAGTCTTTGGCCAGTTCCACGGAGGCCCGGGTTATGTGACCACCGTACTGCTGCAGTTTTTCTTCAAACCGCTCGAACAGGGTGAATGCGTCGGCGGTTGAACCAGCGAATCCGGCCAGGATGGAATCGTTGTAAAGCCGTCTGACTTTCTGGGCTTTGTGTTTGACAACCGTATTGCCAAGAGTGGCCTGACCGTCAGATCCAAGAACGACGCTTCCGTTGTGTAAGACGCCAAGGACTGTCGTGCTGCGTAGTTTCAAAGGACTGGGGATAATACGTAACAGTGGAATAGTGCTTCCTGCTACGCGATCCCATGCGCATAGGTTCGTGGCGCGTCGAACAAATCAGGCTCAGGGGTTCGGCCCGGGTCAAGGTCTCGTCACGTGCCGCGCCAGAAACGCTCCTATCTGGTCCTGGACGCGGCGCACATCGGCTGCGCTCCCCGTATAGTTGTTCGCCATGATGACGAACGTATAGGGCACTCCGCTGGCCGAGGTGACGTACCCTGAGAGGGCGCTTGCGCCGCCGAGGGTTCCCGTTTTTGCACGCAGGTTGCCCTCGGCGGCCGTGTTCTGCATCCGGGAAGAAAGCGTGCCGTCGACGCCGGCGATCGGCAGGGAGTCATGGAACACCCGTCGTATGGTGGTATCCGGATGGTGCGCCATGTAGTGGAGCAGGTCGGCCGTCATGTCGGCTGTGACCAGATTGCGTCGTGACAGGCCCGACCCGTCTACCAGATGCAGGAGCGATGTATCGACCCGTGCTTCAGCAAAAAGGTGCTGAGCCTGACGGATTCCGTCCCGGGCCGAGGCGCCTTGCGGCCGCCACCGTGTGCCCAGTGTTTTGAGGACCTGTTCGGCGTACAGGTTCTGGCTGCGTTTGTTGATGACGTGGACAATGTCGGACAGCAGAGCGGACTCGTGTACGGCCACCCGCTGCACGCCTTCGTAGTCGGGCATGATGGCCATGTCGTCAATGTCGCGCGCTGTGCCAGTTACAGAAATGCCCTCCCTTACCAACACGTCCCGAAGCACGTGAACAAAAAAGAGCGTCGGATTCGTGACCGTCAGAGACTCCGTGTCATTGCGTCCCTCCGGCACCTGGCTATAGAGCCTGAAGTGGTTCGTGCCGCGTTCCCGGTGATATCCTTCTACGAGCTGCGAGTCTGGATGAACGGTGATGGTTGCGTTTTGCACCCGGATATAATCCGTATGGAGTGGCTCCCAGGAAATAATTCCAGGCTCTGACGTGCCACGCGAGACAATTGAAAAATCCACATTGTTGTCGTTGAGCGACAGGCCGCTGATTTCGGCGGCGTACCAGAACGGCTCATCGTCCCAACTCCAGGAATTCCCAAGGGGAAGGTCATCAAACACGTTGTCATCGCCCACGATATCGCCGTCAATACGGGTAATACCCTGTTTCTTCAGGGAATCTGCCCATGCGCGAAAAGTGTGGGTGATGTCCCCATCCGTAAAACGCCCACCGATAACCGGGTCTCCCGAGCCGCGTACGACCAGCGGGCCATGCAATACACCCTCGACGACAGGTCCATAAGCGAACAGGCTGGTCAGGTAACGAAAGTCCGGGCCCAGTTCGTGGAGCGCCGCCGCCGTCGTATACAGCTTGGTATTGGAGGCGGGCAGGAGACTGGTGTACCCGTTGCGGTCATACACCGGCGTGCCATCGTTCGTCTGCACAACACGCACAGCCCAGATGGCATTGGGCGTTCCGGCACCTGTCAGGATCTGATTGATGGAATCGCGCATGGCCGTGTCGGTCTGTGCCGACGATTCGAGGGGAAGGCAGAGCGCCAGCAGGAGCAACACAGAGCAGGCTCGCGGTTGCGTCAGGGGGGGGACGTTTATCGACCATGTGGTGTTGACCATGTTGTACTACGGGTTGGAAGAAGGTCGGAGTTCCGGGACGACGGGGGGGCGGCTGCGTTCGACGAAGACGAATGAAAGGTCGTCAATCCGGGTGAACGGTTTGACCAGGATGTTCATGGTAGGTGACCCGGAGGGAATGGAAATATTGGTGACAACGCCGATGGGGACGTCGCGGGAAAAAACATTGCCGGAGCCGGTGACGACAAGATCTCCCGCTTCCACGAGCGCCGTTCGCTCCACGAGCTCCATGAGGAGCATCCCCTGCATTTCCCCGTCCCAGCGCACTATGCCATCGGAGCCGGAAGGAAGAATACGCGCGGCAACGAAAAAATCGGTGTTCTGAATGGTCATGACACTGGAGTGGTTCTCGGTCACGAGCACGGTTTTGCCTACAATACCCCGATCGTCGATCACGGCCATGTCAATGTCTATGCCGTCACGGTAGCCAACGTCCAGGACCAGTGAGTTTCGTTCCCTGGTAATGTCCCTCGATACGACGGTAGCTGGCACCAGGTCAGAACGCGTTGAATCGGACACGCCGAGCAGTTCGCGCAACTGGACATTGTCGGCCAGCGCCGCCCGCATACGGGCCACACTATTGTTGAGACGAACATTCTGCTCACGCAGGCGCCGGTTTTCGTCGAGGGCCTGCGTGTACTCAGCAATTCCGCCGAGCGATGATTCGACGCGTGCCGTGAATTCGAGGGCCCGGGCCCGGAGACCACGTAGCATGGGCTCATTGACAGACAGCATGGTCGTCAATGAAAGGGAAAGCAACACCGCAAGCAGTATCCAGTCCCGAATCCGTTCCCAGAGTCGTGGCATGATATCTTAGTGGCGGAAATGACGCTTTCCGGTGAAAACCATGGCCATATCGTGCGTGTCAGCCGCCGCAATCACGTCTTCGTCCCGGATGGATCCCCCGGGCTGAATGGCCGCCGTGACACCGTGACGGGCTGCTTCCAGCAGACCATCGGCAAACGGGAAAAAGGCATCCGAGGCGACGACGCTGCCGCGGAGGTCAAGCTCCGATTTCTGACTTTTGGCGACGGCAATCTCTGAGGAGTCAACCCGGCTCATTTGGCCTGCGCCAATACCGAGTGTTCTTCCCCTGCCAGCGTAGACGATGGCGTTACTCTTGACGTGTTTGGCGACACGCCATGCGAAGTCCAGATCCCGCCACTCTGCGTCTGTGGGAAACCGCTTGGTTACGACGTTGAGCAGTCCCCGGAGGGTTTCCGCATCCTCCAAAACGGGATCCCTGTCCTGGACGAGCAGGCCCCCGGCCACGGACCGGATGTCCGGAGCCCCATCAGTACGGGCGGCAGCTGTCTGTCGGAGGAGGCGGCGGTTCTTCTTCTGCATCAAGAACGGCAGTACACCCTCTTCAAAGTCAGGGGCAATAATGATCTCCGTAAACACGGAATCAATGCGTTCGGCCGTCGCCATGTCGAGCGCCATGTTCACGACCACGATGCCACCAAAGGGAGACTGCCGGTCGGTTGCAAAGGCACCATCATAGGCTTCGGCGAGGGTCTGTGCCGATGCTACGCCACAGGGGTTGGTGTGCTTCAGTATTGCAACCGTGGGGGGGGCGTCGGCGAACTCATCGATCAGGAAGAGGGCGGCGCTGACATCCAGCAGATTGTTGAAGGAGAGCGCTTTGCCGTGCAGAATCTCAAACAGGGCACCTGGATCACCATGCAGGGTGGCCGATTGGTGCGGATTTTCCCCGTATCGTAGCGTGTCCGCCAGTGGAACGTGGAGACGAAACGTCCGGGACTCCTCCTGCTGTTCCATCCATGAAGCGACAGCGCTGTCGTATGCTGCGGTGTGTGCGAATACCTGTGTGGCCAGGCGACGCCGCTCGGCGAGGGGGACGCCGCCATTGTGTGTCTCAAGAAGGCCCAACACCCGATCATACTCATCCGGCTGACAGAGGGTTGTAACGTAGAAAAAATTCTTGGCTGCCGCCCGCAGCATGGTGGGTCCACCGACGTCGATGTGCTCCATGGCCGTCGCATCATTGGTTTCGGGACCCTCTGTGGCGTTTGCAAACGGATACAGGTTTACGACCACCAGGTCTATCTCCTGAAGTCCGTGGCGGTGGAGTTCGTCGGCATCGTCCGGATCGGCGCGGCGAGCCAGCAGTCCACCATGAACGGCAGGATGCAGCGTTTTTACCCGGCCACCGAGGATTTCAGGATAACCCGTGAGCTGCTCCACGCGCACGACAGGAAGACCTGCGCCGGAAAGTGCCTTGGCCGTTCCGCCCGTTGATATCAGTGTAACCCCACCCTCGTGCAGCCGCTCCGCAAAAGCCACAATGCCCGTCTTGTCATACACGGAGAGGAGGGCGCGCCGAATGGGATACACGTTTTTGGGGGGCGGGAGGTCTTTGACGCTGATCATGAAAAGGTGGGTTTGGGGAGAATATGTACACGACGACCAACACGTTGCAGTCTGCGCTCAGCAAGCAGTTTGACGGCTTCGGGATAGATGCGATGTTCGACTTCAAGAACACGGGCGGCTACTTCTTCGGGTGTTTCATGCGCTTCAATCCGAATGGCTTCCTGCAGGACGATCGGCCCGTTGTCATACGCACGGTCCACCAGATGGATCGTGGCTCCCGTGACCTTGACACCGCCGCGCACGACGGCTTCGTGGACGCGCATGCCATACATGCCCTGTCCGCCGAAAGCCGGCAGCAGGGACGGGTGCACGTTCAGCATGCGATCGGCGAACGCCTCAACTACGTGCGCCGGAACAAGTCGCAAGTAACCGGCAAGGGCCAGGATGTCGACGTCCAATCCATCGAGCAGCTGCAGCGGGTCATCCGACCTGCCACATACGACCGACGGAATATCTGCACGCTGAGCCCGCTCAATAATTCCTGCCCGTGGACTCGATGCCACGACCAACACGACGCGGCCCGGAATGACGCCGTTGACGCAGGCGTTATGAATGGCCTGGAAGTTGGATCCTCCGCCGGACGCGAAAACGACAATGTTGGACGTATGGCTCGACATTCAAGTGCGAACTACAGATTCCATGAGATCAAGGCGTGCCGCACTTCCCGATACCTCCAGTCGAGAACGCACACCGATGGGAAGCGTGATCTTGGGACTGAAGTGACCGTAGACCAGGTTGGTGGCCACCGGGCACGTGAGCGTGTCCACATACTGATCCAGGACTTCCTGCATGGTCAGCGACCGTTTTCCTTCCGGAACATCTCCTTCCGTGATGCCGCCCAGTACCAACCCGCCCAGGTCCTGGAGCACTCCCGCCAGGGAAAGCTGCGACAGGTAGGCATCGATCCGATACGGCTCCTCGCCCACATCCTCAACGGCCAGAATGGCGCCCCGGAGATTTGGCAGATATGGCGTACCAAGCAGACGGACCACCATGGAAAGATTTCCTCCTACGAGGAGCCCCTCGGCGGTGCCGGACGTAACCCCGTGCAGCGCTTCACCAGACGGACCGAGCAGGGGGCCTGAAGCTCCTCCAGCGAGGTCAAGGAAATGGCTGGTCGATGCATGGTCCGCGTCAGGCCATTCGATGGCGACCATCGGGCCGGAGAGGCCAGTCCAGTCCGCCTGGGCCAGAAAGGCCAAATGAAGTGCCGTGATATCGGAGTACCCCACCAGCAGTTTGGGATGCACCCGTGCGGCTTCGAAATCGACGAGCGGAAGAATGCGCATGCATCCGTACCCCCCGCGGACGCAGAACAGGGCGTCCAAGTCGGTCCTCAGCAGAAAATGATTCAGCTCGTCGGCCCGTTCCTGGTCCGTTCCTGCCAGATATCCAGGGCCGTGCTCGTAGTTGCGATACCGCACCACCTCAAATCCGTGCGCTTCGAGCGCAGTGATGCCGCGGTCTATCCGGGTAAGGTCGTCTGGCAGGGATGCGGGGGCAATCAGGCCAATTCGGGAGCCGGGTCGGAGAGGTTCGGGTCTCACTGGATGCATTATATTCCGTGTTGGGTTCTGCAATATACCTTCCAATGACATGCGCGACGCCACGCTCGAGCCGGAGTATTTCCCACCCGCGCGGTACTACGTGCCATTCCTCCGTGCCGGCCCGGTCCGCGTGTGGACCGGTGCACGGTATCAGCGGCAAACGCTGCATAACCGGACCCGGCTGCGAAATGCGGACGGTTGGCAGTGGATCACTGTGCCTGTGGGTCATGGGCAATTCGGAAGTACACTCTCGGAAATCCGTGTCCAAGGGGATCCCGGTTGGCGTACGCGGCATGCCAAAGCGCTCCGGTTCAACTACGAATCGGCTCCGTTCTACATGTATTATGCCCCCCGGCTGCTCTCGTTTTGGGCGAGCGACTGGGAATATCTGGTCGATGCCACGCTCGCCAGTGTCTCCCTGCTCGCTGAACTTCTGGGGCTGCCCGGACGGGTCATCCCAGTTTCCAGCACCACACCGGCCGATACACCGAACTCATTTCAGGGCGCCGTGCTTTCAGGTGCGGACGTTCCCTACACGCAGAATTTTCCAGGTTTCCTGCCAGGCATGTCGGCCATTGACCTGCTCATGAACCACGGCCCACAGGCGCGATCGGTGCTGGAAGCGTACACATAACGTGCACAGGCCCCAAGTAAAGCTGTTAAGTAAAACAGCCGCCGCATGCACTGCATGCGGCGGCTGTTTTATTCTGAGCGGTCCGGACGAGACTTGAACTCGCGACCTCTGGCGTGACAGGCCAGCGTTCTAACCAACTGAACTACCGGACCAGATACTGTCACTGGACAGTGCGTCATGATACGGCGCACCGCCAACTCCAGGCAAGGCTTCCCGACGATGTTTTGATGAAGCAGGGCTCATCTACCGTCGTCGTACCTTGTGGTCAGGGAGGGAATTGAACCCCCGACACATGGATTTTCAGTCCATTGCTCTACCAACTGAGCTACCTGACCCGCAGACTGCCGAATATACAGTTATTTGAATTTGAAGGCCAACTTTTTACGCCCCTTTCAATTTTCGGGCTCCCCACATGAGCTTGCTGCGTAGCGTGGAGAAATAGTCGCCACCGTGCAACTGAAGCAGCCGGATCCCGGTCTCCGCTTTGGACACATGGACACGGGTCTCATGGTGTCCGTACAGATCGGCCTGCCCGTCGGCCGTAATCGAATAGTCCGGATTGTCGGCAGCAATCCGGACTTCAATCCGGACGTGTTCGGGAAGCACCATCGGGCGCACCGTCAGTGTGTGCGGCGCAACGGGTGTTATCAGGATTCCCCCACACCCGGGAGCCATGATGGGACCGCCGAGTGCAAGGGAGTATGCCGTAGATCCGGTAGGCGTCGACAGTATGATTCCGTCTCCCCAATAGGTATTCAACAGGCGGTCGTCCACGTAGACGTCAAGCGAGAGCAGCCCGGGATCACCGCTGCGCTGGAGGGAGCAGTCGTTCAGGGCTCTTCGCGTCACGATCCGGCCACCGGAATGAATGGTCGTGTCGAGCACCAGTCGATTCTCGATTGTATAGTGACCGCTGTTCAGTTTCTGCACTGCATCGGCCAGGTCAGCCGCTTCCACGTTGGCCAGAAATCCCAACCGGCCGTAATTGACTCCGAGAATGGGAATATTGCGCTCGCCCACCATGCTGGCCGTGCCAAGGAGCGTGCCATCCCCACCGAGAGAGAGTACAACGTCACTCGCCTGGAGAAATCCCGCGATGTCAATAGCCCGGGTCGGCAGGCAGTCCGAGAGTTCCCTCCGAATCAGGCCGTCATGGATGTCTGGATGGAGGACGGTATCCTGTCCCAGGGAGTGAAGCAGGGTAAGCGTCTCGGATACAGGCTTCCAAAGGGCATGTTTCGTCGTATTCGCTGTAATTCCGAGTCGCACGTGTGTAACGGGTTTATACGCGCTCAAACTAAGGCCCGTCAAGCGATGGCGCCAGAAGGCATGCTTGGTTATACTGGTCCGCATTCTGTTCACAATCCCTGGTCTACGTGCACACGGTTATCATCGGAAACGGCATTGCTGGCGTTACAACCGCTCGATTCCTGCGAAAAGGAAGCGACGCGCGCATCACCATCATTTCGGCCGAGTCTCCCTACCATATTGCCAGGACGGCGCTCATGTATGCCTATATGGGAGATCTGAGATGGTCCGATCTCAAGCCGTATGAGGATGATTTCTGGCCGAAGAACAGGCTCGATCTGATTCAGGATACCGTTACGGGAATTGATGTCGATGCGCACACGGTAGATTTGCTGGCCGGGGGGAGGATGCATTATGATAAACTCGTAATAGCAACAGGAAGTCGCCCCAATCGCTTCGGATGGAAAGGGGAGTACGCCCACGGCGTGCAAGGGCTCTATTCCATGCAGGATCTGTCGGCGATGGAATCTGCCACGGATGGAATATCCTGCGCGGTAGTAGTTGGCGGCGGCCTGATCGGCATAGAGATGGCCGAAATGCTGCGTGTTCGGAGTATTGACGTTCACATGCTGGTGCGGGAGCCAGCCTACATGGACTATCTGTTTTCTGCGGACGAATCAGAGCTCATCCACCAGCAAATTCGCAGGCATGGGGTACACCTGCACCTTGGAACCGAACTTGATTTTATTGAAACCGACGACGACGGTCGGGCCATTGCGGTCATTACGAAGTCAGGGCAGCGTCTGGATGCCTCCTTCGTAGGGTTAGCCGTAGGCGTGCACCCTAATGCGGACCTCGCCCGTCAGTCGGGAATCGAGACCGGAAAGGGGGTACTTGTGACGACGACATTCGAGACCAGCGCACCAGATGTGTTTGCGGTGGGCGACTGCGCCGAGTTCCGCAAGCCGCTGGCACACGGTGGCCGTATAGAGCAACTGTGGTATTCGGGCCGGCGCCAGGGCCGAGCACTTGGACGCATGCTGGCCAGCGAGTCGGGAACATACACAGCGCCCCTCTTTTTCAACTCGGCCAAGTTTTTCGACCTGGAATACCAGACATACGGGGATGTGCCGCCGAAGCCGACCGATCAGGTAACCTGTCGTCAGTGGACGTCCCACAATCGCATGATCCGCGTGGCCGCGGAACGCTCCACTGGGCGGATATTGGGCGTAAACGGTATTGGCATCCGCCTCCGGCAGGAAGTGGCGGCCTCCATGATCCGGCGTGGCGACGATGCGGCCCTGACACCGGATCAGGTACAAACCCTTTTGTTCGAACCCGAGTTTTTCAGAGCAGATACGAAGCAGATAGCCGAGTCCCTTTCTTCATGAGCAACACGCACCATAGTATTTCACTGGTCGATGGACCGCTGATCAACGTCGCCTTGAACCGCATCATTGCCGTCATGCTCGTCGTAGCGGCAGTCCTCTCCACGGTTGCTGTTCTGCAGGTGTGGCCGTTCAAGCCTACTGCGTCCATTGCCCTTGCCGCCCTCCTCGTGTTTTCGGCCGCGACGCTCTGGGTGTCGAAAAATAATTCCTGGAAACCTACCCGGTTTCATCACAAGGGTGCGGCTGTTCTGACGGGGACAGGACTGGTTGGAATACTCGTGTCCATTGCTGGAGCGGGCATGGCCTGGCCCATGGTCATGTTCTGGCTTGGCATTGGTGCGACAACCGCAGGGGCCACATGGATGATTGCCGCCCGATATGCAGATTCCGGGCATGGACTGGACAATCACGGCACCATGACCAACCCCGTGACCAACCGGGGAGCCTCCGGATGGATGCTGGGCATTGTAATGTCCGGATTCTACGTCCTCATATACTGGTATCCTGCGGCTCTCGAAGGCCTGACGCGAACAACAGATCCGCTGTCCTGGCTCATGCGTGGACAGGCAGCGAACCACTGGTTCATGTACAGCCTGGTGTACTCGCTGGCAGTTGTGGTCATGGGTATCCGGGCACTGTACAAGTATAGACACGTTCGCTATCAACGGATCCGAACGTGGTCGGTAATGATCGTCCAGACAGTCCTGGCCTTCATCGTACCCTCCATCCTGGTCCTGTTTCAGCAGCCTGAATTCTATTTTTCGTATTTCTGGCCCCTGAAATGGACCTACCTCTGGCCGGGAGATTATGGTATGGGTTGGATTCTCGCAGACGGTGGTCGAACCGGTGTATTCATGATTTTCTGGGGTGCCGTAATGACTTTCGTCGCCACCCCTGTACTGACCTATTTTTACGGAAAACGGTGGTATTGCTCCTGGGTATGTGGCTGCGGTGCCATGGCGGAAACCCTCGGCGATCCCTATCGGCACCTGGCTCCCCGCTCCACGGATAGTTGGCGTCTGGAGCGCTGGATGATCCATGGTGTGCTTGTGATCATTGTGCTCGCCACGGTGCTGCTTTGGATCAATTCGGCTACGGAGGGCGGACTCTTCGGCACGTTTTCGGGCGCGGTGGCGAAGACGTATGGTTTCATTTTCGGATCCATCTGGGCAGGAGTGATCGGTGTAGGTTTCTATCCGTTCCTCGGAACGCGTATCTGGTGCCGGTTTGGGTGTCCGATGGCGGCCATTCTTGGTTTGCAGCAACGGTTCTTTTCCCGGTTTCGGATAACTACGAACGGCGCTCAATGCATTTCGTGCGGAAACTGCTCGGCCCACTGTGAGATGGGAATTGATGTCAGGTGGTACGCACAGCGGGGCCAGAACATTGTCAGGGCGTCGTGTGTGGGATGTGGAATCTGCAGTACGGTATGCCCAAGAGGTGTCCTCAAGTTGGAAAATGGACCGACGGAAGGCCGCCTGAATGGCCCAGTCCTGATTGACCGCGATGAAGTGGACCTGATTGACCTGCCAGAATTCAGGTAACGCTCAAGGTTACGTGGAGCAGTCAGGCGTGTCTATATGGCATGTCTGCACCGAAATATAGTCGGGTCTACTCCGGGGCGTTGGCCGGTGATGGGGCCATTCTTGTCACCATCGAATGCATGGTGGCAACCGGTTTGCCCAAGCGGACCGTCGTTGGCCTGCCTGGCAGTGCCGTTCGGGAATGCATGGACCGGATATGGAGCGCCATGTCCAGTGCAGACATCCTTCCGCCACGAGGAATACTCACGGTCAATCTGGCCCCGGCCGACGTATCCAAGCATGGAACGCTCTTCGACCTGCCCATTGCGCTCGGCCTTATTTTGGCTGACCTCTCGCCATCCGGCGTAGAGTGGCCTGCAGATCATGCGTGTGCAGGCGAATTGTCCCTGAATGGGCACATCCAATCCGTGAAAGGAATCCTGCCCTTCGTTCTGGCGTCGCGCCGGGCCGGCAAGACAAACGTACTGGTGCCAAGTGGAAACGCCCTCGAAGCCTCGCATGTGCCTGGAGTAACCGTCTTTCCAGTCCGGACGCTGACCGAGGCGGTCAATCATGCGACGGGCCACGCTCCGGTCATTCCATACGAGACGCTCCCGGGATCGAACGCGGAGCGGACGCCCCAGAGGAAAGATCTGTTCGACGTGGTTGGCCAGAATAACGCCGTAGACGCACTGGAAGTCGCGGCGGCCGGTGGGCACAACCTGATCATGATCGGTCCGCCAGGATGCGGCAAGACGATGCTGGCAGAGCGGTTCACTGGCATTATTCCGGATTGGTCAGAAAATTTGGCGCTGCAGTCCAACTGCATTCATTCCCTCAAGGGGCTACTCACGGAGAAGGGATGGAAACCAGATCGTCCAGTCCGCTCTCCGCATCACACCATATCACGGGCCGGAATGCTGGGCGGGGGTCGGCCCATCCAGCCTGGTGAGGCGTCCCTGGCTCACGGCGGCGTGCTCTTTCTCGACGAGCTCACCCAGTTCAGCAGAAGCGTGATCGAAGGGCTTCGGGAGCCTCTTGAGTCGGGAAAAATTGGTCTGTCCCGACTCCGTGAATCGGTGACTTTCCCCGCTGATTTTCAGCTTATTGCAGCCATGAACCCGTGCCCATGTGGCTGGGCCAAGTCGGAAAAGCGGAAGTGCATGTGCTCAGACATGCAGAAGCTGCACTACGCTGCCCGGCTTTCCGGTCCCATACTGGACAGGATTGACATGCATATCGAGTTACTCGCCGTAGATCCGGCTTCATTCCGCGGCGGTGGTCGCAAGACGACGCGCGAGGTGCGGCGCAACGTGCTGCGTGCCATCGGGTACCGTGCCCGCAGAAGTCAACGCATTCCCAACGGGCAACTGACGGGCGCAGACCTTGAAAAGCTTTCGTCGGACGAAGCGTTGACTTCCGTGGAAGCGGTCATGTACGCACTCGGCCTGTCTGCGCGGAGCCGCGTGCGCGTGCTTCGTATTGCGCGGACGTGTGCCGATTTAAACGGTCACCGGCTTACCCAACATGACGACGTGGCCAAGGCGGTCAGCTACCGGCGCCTGGATGGGTTTGGCGACGAGAGAGAACCCACTCCCAGGGAGGCCATCACGTCCAGGAAGAAACAACGACGGGTAGTTCGGCGAACTGAGCACCCTGCTGTCGACATCAACGGCCCCGGCTCGCCTGCAGCCGATCGGTTGCCATAAGAAACCTCAGGTTCAAGGCCTGGGC
>JAJCYR010000003.1 GCA_029262775.1 Bacteroidota bacterium | reverse complement strand
CGGATGGCGCGGGCCTCGACGACGACATCACCCTCGAGCTGGTAGGCCTCGAGCGCGAGCGACGCATCGACCCGCGTGATGTCCCGGTCCAGGATGTCGACGCCTTCAACGGTCAGCGTCTGGAATCCGATGAAGGAGAAGCGGACGTCGTATGTGCCAGCAGGAATGCCGTCAATACGGTACGAGCCATCGAGACCTGTAGCGGTCCCGATCAGCGTTCCGTCCAGTTGCACGTTGGCTCCGATCAGGCCGTCTCCATATTCACCGTCAATGACGGTTCCAATTAACGTTCCCGTCTGCGCATGTGCTCGGCTGCTGACTGCGGGGAACACAAACACAGCAACGAGGAGCAGGGCGCTCCAGCTGAATTCGGTTCTCATAAGGATTACTCGGTTTGGGTTGCGACTCGCCCAAAGAGTAATCCCGTAAGGTTATCTGAATATTATGCTTCCGAGTCCGGCGTGGTCGCACGGACCAGCAGGTCGGTCATGCGCGAAACGAGCGTTTCGGGCTCTTCGAGCGTGCCTTCAATGAGCTCGACACCAGCAAAAACTTGCTCAATGGCCGCTTCAACGTCCTTTTCCCGGCCCGGCTGGCTCCGAAGCGCCGCCAGGTTTTTCATCAGCGGATGCCGCATGTTGACTTCGAGCACCTTTTTGCTGCCCGTGAAGTTTTCGTCCATCATACGCATCATGCGCTCCATCTGGGCATCCATGCCCGCTTTGCCGGTGACGAGCGTGGCTACGGAGTCGACCAGGCGCTCACTCGGTTTGACGTCCTCGACTCGGTCCCCGAGTACCGACTTGATGCGATCAATGAGCTTGCCCGACTCTTTCTTCGAGAGCCCGCCCTTGGCTTTGGTATCGTCGAGCTTCAGGTCCGACGTCTCGACGGACGTCAGCTCATGATCCTTGTACTTCGGGATGGAGGGCACGATGAAGGCATCGACCGGATCGGTCATGAGCAGCACCTCGATGTCGTTGGCCCGGAAATACTCGAGACTCGGATGGCGCTCAAGCGCCTGCCGGTTGTCTCCGAGGATGTAGTAGATCGCCTTCTGGCCTTCCTGCATGCGGTCCACGTAGGCAGCCAGCGAGGTCATGTCGCCCTTCTCTCCGCGGGTCGATTCAAAGCGGATGAGCTCCGTGAGCTCGTCGCGGTGCTCGAACTCGGTCGAGAGCCCACTCTTGAAGAGGGGCCCGAATTCGCGCGTAAACGTGTTGAAGCGCTCCGGGTCTTCGTCCATCGCCCACGTGGCCAGCATACCGAGCAGCTTCGATACCAGCGTTTTCTGGATTTTGGCCATCACGGGGCTGTGCTGCGTGGCCTCGCGCGATACGTTCAGCGGCAAATCGGACGTGTCCACGACGCCCCGCACAAAGCGGAGGTACTCGGGAAGCAGACTCTTGCAGTCGTCCTGGATGAAGACTTTCGAGGAGTAGAGGTGCAGTCCGTGCTCAAAGTCCTCGCGGAACATGCCCTGGGGTGCCTTTTTTGGCACAAAGAGCAGCGTCCTGAACGCCACGACGCCCTCGATTCCAAGGTGCAGGTGCCCGAGTGGCTCGGTGGCGTCCGCCGAAATGAATTTGTAGAATTCGGTGAGCTCGTCGTCCTTCAATTCCGACTTCGGCCGGTGCCAGAGCGCCGCGACCGTATTCACCTTCTCGCCGTCCACGTGGATGGGAAAGTCCACGAAGTTGGAATATTTGCGGATAATACTCTGGATGCGCCACTTTTTGGCAAACTCGTCCTTGTCCTCCTTCAGATGGAGTGTGATCTCTGTGCCGCGCGCCGTCCGATCGGATTCCTCGATGGTGTAACTTCCGGCGCCATCGGATGTCCAGCAGAGCGGTGTGCTGTCCTTGTCGGCGTGCCGCGTATGGATCACGATGCGGTCGGCGACCATGAAGGCGGCGTAGAACCCGACGCCGAACTGGCCAATCAGCTCGGCGTTCAGGGGGCCGTCTTTTTTCTTTTTCAGCTCCTCGACGAAGGCCAGTGTGCCGCTGCTCGCGATGGTTCCAATACGATCAATCAGGTCTTCGCGCGTCATGCCAATACCGGCGTCACTGACGGTAAGCGTACGCTCCTTTTCGTCGAGCCGGATGTCAATGCGCTGCTCGGCGTCCGTATCTACAATATCGCGGTCGGTCAGCAGGCGGAAGCGCACCTTGTTGAGCGCATCCGACGCGTTCGAAATGAGCTCACGCAGAAATATTTCTTCGTGCGTGTAGAGCGAGTGCACAATGAGATGGAGCAACTGCTTCATCTCGGCCCGGTATTCGAAGGTTTCAGGCGCCGGCGTGGCGGTGTTGGAGGTACTCATTGGGCGAGAAGCGTTTCAGGATCGGGGACAAGGAATTCATTCGCGTGGCGAATGACCTTCCAAGCGTGCGATGGTTCCTGATCCAGGGTCCTCGCGTCGTCGCCTTCACAAGAAACGAATTGTTTCCGGCTCAGCCCGTGTGGCGCATGCGTGCTTCTGACGGAATGGCGCGGCGGTCTTCGCGGCGCACGCCGGGACGCGAGGGCTCCATGGGGGGCATGGCCCTCAGCAGCGGGTTGTCGCTGTGCGCGCTGCGCGCGGCGGCGAGCGCTTCGACAGCCATATGCAGTGACGCGCGCAGTTCTGCGCTCTCAATAAGCGCGCGCGTTACGCGGCTGCGGTCAAAGGATGTCAGGTCGCCGGAAATGTAGCCGGCCAGGAGGTGTTCGTCGATATACATGGCAGTGACAGCTATGGTGCACTGCATGTATCGACCGGTGCCGGGTGCGCCTTAAGTGGTTCTGCGTAGAAAATCCGTTTAATACGTGCGGGGTAGCGATTCGTCTGCGAGGATGACGAAGTCCGCCAGGCCCGTATGGCGCTCTGCGTCGAACGCCGTGAAATCCTCCTCCGGCAACACGGTGACTATCAGCAGCCGGGCCGACGGACGGTAACGCGCCAGATGCTCGGGAATTCCCGTTCCGGACTCCACATGGAACGCGCCAACAGCGTGTACGACAAGCGCTTCGGGGTAGCGCATGAGGTACTCGCCAATGGACCACGCCATGGTGGCATCCCAGACGGTCTGCGCCTGGAGCATGTTCTCGAGGTCGGTATCGGCCATGTGGGCTCCTTCCATGATGGCGTTCCACTCGGCGCGGTAGACATCGGTCGGGGCGGCCCACGGCCACGGGGCCATATGGCGCAGGGCCTCATCCGAGAGCGCACGCGTGGCCGTTGGGCCGCCCCGCGTCACCATGTTGGCGTAGCGGCGGGGAGCATTGGCGGCAATCACGTCGGCGCCCATGTGCCGAGCGGCATCCACGAGCGGCTTGTAGTCCTGGGCATAGTTCTGCCACGGATTGGCACTGGAGAGGAAGTGTGCCTCCGTAATCAAGCCCGAACGGTATTCGTCCACGATGTACTGCGCATCGCGCGAGAACATTTCAAGTGACAGCGCGGCGCGGCGCGTTGGGCTGCCGGAGAGGGCGTCTTCCCAAATCCAGCGCTCCACGGCGTGCGCCACAGGGTCGTTGTGCCGCTCTCCAACAAATACCACGTCGGCGCGCTGCATGGCGTCGTAGATGTCTGCGAGCGTCGCTGCCGATCCGTCCGGGCGGAAAATTCGGTAGTGCTCGCTCGTGACTTCAACCGTGTCCGCCGCTGCCTCATCCGTGCCGGTCAGCGCGGCCTGAAGCGGGGCGGCCTGGAGCGGCGCTGGCAGTGCAAGGATTGTAAGGACAATTGCCGGGACGGCCAACCACGCCCGCGGCGCGCGGGACGTAGGGTTATTTTTCTGTGCGGGCATGCAGGCTTTGATGGTATACGGCGTCGAGCAGCATGGCCAGTAGTTCGGGCTCTTCGCCCGCTAAATCTTCGGCCAGCGCCGTAAAGCGGGCCAGCCGCTCTTTTTCAATATTGCTGCGGTCACGGTACTGGGCCTCCAGAATGACCGTGAGGCGTTCGCGGACGCGCTTTTCAACGTCCTCCTGGCTGGGTACTTCGTGTCGTGTCATGGGTATTCCGTAGCGCTGGCCAATAGCCAACATTTTTCGGTGATCTTCAATGGTGGTCAGCGCAATGGCTGTACCGGTCTTGCCGGCGCGGGCGGTCCGCCCGGCGCGGTGCACATAGTACTCAGGGTCCTGGGGAACGTCGACCATGAAGACGTGGCTGAGGTCGGAGATGTCGATGCCCCGGGCGGCCACGTCGGTCGCCACGAGGAAGCGGAGATTGTTGTCGCGGATGCGCTTCATGACCTTTTCGCGGGCCTGCTGTGTGAGGTCCCCGGAAATGGTGTCCGCATCGAACCCGTAGTTTTTCAGAAACGTGCCCAGATACTCCACTTCGCGCTTCGTGTTGGCGAAGATAATGGCGCTCTCCGGGTTTTCCATTTCGAAGAGGCGCACGAGTACGCGGTCCTTCTCCATGGCGCTCACCTGGTAGATCCGGTGGTCAATGGACTCGACCGAAACGTTTCCGCTCGAGAGGGAGAGGAAGGCCGGATTCGTCAGGAACTCGGACGAGAGGTTGCGCACGCGCGGCGGAATGGTGGCGCTGAACATGCATGCCTGGCAGCCATCGGGTACGAACCGTCGCAGCCGTCTCATATCCGGGAAGAAGCCCATCGAGAGCATTTCGTCGGCTTCGTCAAAGACCAGCATGCGCAGATTCCCGAGCCGGAGGTCGCCCCGCTGGATGTGATCCAGAATACGGCCCGGCGTCCCGATAACCACCTGCGCCCCATCGCGAAGTGCTTTGATCTGCGGCTCGTACCTGACGCCCCCGTAGATCATCACGCCCGAAATGTCCGACCCTCCGCGAATGCGGTCAAATTCCTGGTAGATCTGCTTGGCCAGCTCCCGCGTGGGGCAGAGCACGAGCATCTGGACGCTGTGGACCTCGGGGTCGAGGACCTCAAAGAGCGGAAGCAGAAAGGCTCCTGTCTTGCCCGACCCCGTACGCGACTGCACAATCAGGTCGCGCCCTTCGAGCAGGAAGGGTACGGACTGGGCCTGCACCGGCATGAGTGACGACCAGCCTGCGGCGGTGACCGCAAGCCGGACCGAGTCTGGAAGCTCCTCCAGGCTGACTTCTCGAACCTGGGTCTCGCTCGCCTCGAGTTCCGTTCGCGCCGTCGTGGCCGCCATTTCTGCCTGGGCGCGGGAGGTCAGATCTATGACCGTGGTATACTTGTTTTTGGACATGGTATTATCGGGCCTTACATGGCCAGTCCGCCATCTACATGAAGCACGTGCCCGGTAATGTACGCGGCGGCATCGGATGCAAGAAAGAGTACCGCCGACGAGATGTCGGACGGCGTGGCCGCACGGCCTACCGGAACGGCGGAAAGCATGGCATCGCGGGCCTTCTCGGAGAGTTCGGATGTCATGTCGGTGTGTACATACCCGGGGGCGACCACATTGACCGTGACGCCGCGCGCAGCGAGCTCCTTGGCCATGCTTTTCGAGAAGCCGATGATGCCCGCCTTCGACGCCGCATAGTTGGTCTGTCCGGGATTACCCATGACACCCACGACGGAGCTCAGGTTCACAATGCGTCCGTTCCGCTGTTTCATCATAGGACGGTATACCGCCTTGCAATAATTGAACACACTTCCCAGATTGGTTTCAATGACGTCCGACCAGTCTTTCTGGCTCATGCGCAGCATGAGGCCGTCGCGCGTGATGCCGGCGTTGTTGACCAGAATGTCCACGCCGCCCCAGTCGGAGACCAGGCTGCTGACGATGGTTTCGGCCGCGGCAAAGTCGGCAGCGTCTGCCTGGAAGGCCTGGGCGCGCACGCCCATAGCCCCCAACTCGCGCTCGAGAGCGGTCGCTTCGTCGGCCGAAGAACGGTATGTGAAGGCCACGTCACTTCCAGCGGCCGCCAGATCGAGCACGATCTGGCGGCCAATGCCACGCGTGCCGCCGGTTACCAGGGCCCGCTGATTTTTGAGTCCAGGGTTCATGATGCTTCAGTTGGATAATCGTCGTTGCGTCCGCGTGCCGATGTCTGGGCGTCCCGGCCGAGCGTTCTTTTTACCAGACCTGAAAGTACGCGCCCCGCGCCCACTTCCATGAAGAACCGGATGCCGTTCTGCTGCATGCAAACCAGCGTCTGGCTCCAGCGGACGGGGGAGGTCAGCTGCTCGAGCAGGCGTCGGCGTATGTCATCGGGATCGGTGGTCGGGTCAGCCGTCACGTTCATGTAGACCGGTACGCGAGGTGTACAAATGTTCACCTTTTCGAGTCCTTCGGCAAGGCCCTGGGAGGCCGCAAGCATCAGTTCGGAGTGGAAGGCGCCCGAGACCGGCAGGGGAAGCGCACGTTTTGCACCCCGAGACGGGGCTTCGCTGACCACGCGTGACACGGTCGCACGGTCTCCGGAAATCACGATCTGGCCGGGCGCGTTGTAATTGGCTGCCTGGACGAGCGAACCGGGCTCGGAGTGGTCGCGGCAGAGCGCCTCGACATCAGCATCTTCCATGCCCAGAATGGCCGCCATGCTGCCTGGCCGCTCTGTCCCGGCGCGCGCCATGAGCTCGCCGCGAAGCCGGACAAGCCGCAGGCCATCTTCGAAGGAGAGCGCACCGGCCGCGGCAAGCGCCGAGTATTCACCGAGGCTGTGCCCGGCCGCGGCCGCCATCTCGGACTCGGCGCCCGTGCCCATGGCGGCGAACGCCGCCATGGAGTGCACGAACAGTGCGGGCTGCGTGATGTCGGTCTCTTTGAGGGCGTCTTCCGTACCGGAAAACATGATGGATGTGAGGTCAAAGCCCAGCACGGCATTGGCCTGGTCCAGCACCTCACGGGCCGCAGGAAAGGCCTCATACAGGTCGGCACCCATACCGGGGTACTGCGCCCCCTGGCCAGGAAACAGAAAAGCCGTTTCGGACATGGATCAGTGCGTTGAATTCAGGGATGCGGCGTCGTAGGCCCACTTGACCCAGGTAGACCCCCAGGAAAACCCACCGCCGAAGGCCGCGAGAATAAGGTTGTCGCCGGGCACGAGCTCGTGCTCCCAGTCGGCCAGGCAGAGCGGCAGCGTCGCCGCCGTTGTGTTGCCGTAGCGCTCAATGTTGAGCATAACCTTTTCCATGGGAATACCCATGCGACGGGCCGTAGCATCAATAATACGCAGGTTGGCCTGGTGCGGCACCAGATAGCGCACGTCGTCGCCCGTCAGGTTGTTTCGTTTCATGATGGCTTCGGCCACGCCGGCCATACCCACGACCGCCCTTTTGAACACGGGCTGCCCGTCCTGGTACAGGTAGTGCAACCGCTTTTCAACCGAGGTGGGTGACGCGGGGTGGAGGCTGCCACCGCCGAGCATGCAGAGCCCCTTCCAATCATTGCCATCGACGCGCTCCATGGAATCCAGGATTCCGTTTCCATCCGTATTGGCCTCGAGCAGGACCGCGCCCGCGCCGTCGCCAAAGAGAATGCACGTCGTCCGGTCGGTATAGTCGACGATGGTGCTCATTTTGTCGGCGCCGATGACCAGCACCTTCTCATGCTTGCCTGATTCGATGAACCGCGCGGCGGCCGAGAGCGCGAACAGGAAGCCGGAGCAGGCGGCAAGCACATCAAAACCCCAGGCCTTTCCGGCGCCGAGCTCGGCCTGGACCAGACAGGCCGTCGCCGGAAACATCATGTCGGGCGTCACGGTGGCGATGATGATCAGGTCCACCTCGTCGGCGCCAATTCCGCGCCGGTCGAGTACCATCTGGGCAGCGCGAACGGCCATGTAGCTGGTTGCCTTGTCCGGGTCGCGAAGAATGCGACGTTCCTTTATCCCTGTGCGGCTGGTAATCCACTCATCGGATGTATCGACCAGTTTTTCCAGATCACGATTGGTGAGCCTCTCTTCGGGGAGATAGTGTCCGACAGCCGTAATGGCTGCCTTTCTGTCCGTCATGATGCGCTGTCGTGTTGTGTTGGCAGGCCCCTTACAGGACCGAGGCCGAAATGGCCTTCGATACGTTGCTGCGAACCATGTTGTCCGCGGCGGCAATGAGATTCGTGATGGCGCGGGCCGACGACCCTCCATGGCCGATCATGACCACACCATTGACGCCGAGCAGCGGCATGCCGCCAAATTCCTCGTAGTCAAAACGGCGTCGTACGCCCTCGAGCGCGCGCGCCACGGTTGCCTGGTCCTGGGGGCCCATGCCCAACCGCTCCATCTCCTTGAAAATCATTCGGGGAAGCACGGAGGCGACCGATTCACCGAGCTTGAGCAGGGTGTTGCCCACAAATCCGTCGCACACAATGACGTCGGCGGCGTGGCGCAGAATGTCGCGCCCCTCGATGTTGCCCACAAAGTTCAGACCCGACGCCTTGAGCAGGCCGAATGCTTCCTTGGTGAGCTCGTTTCCCTTGCCCGGTTCTTCGCCGATGTTCATGATGGCGACGCTCGGCGTTTCAATACCGAATATTCCGGCCACGTAGGCGCTCCCCATGTGGGCGAACTGGAGCAGGTGCTCGGCGCGGCAATCCACGTTGGCGCCGACATCGACCAGAACGGCCGTGCCTTTGATGGTTGGGTAGTAACCAATCACGGCCGGGCGTGATATGCCGGGAAGGCGGCCGAGCAGAAAGACTGAACCGCCCATGACGGCACCGGTATTTCCTGCCGATACGAAGGCGTGTGCCTTGCCAGCCTTGACGAGTCCGAGACCCGCATGAATGGAGGACCCGGTCTTCGTTTTCAGGGCCGACGCAGGCGACTCGTCCATGCCGATGACCTCGGCGGCGGGTACGACGCTGATGACGCACTCCTCATTCGGATCGTGCTGCCGGATGAGTGTGCGGACCGCGTCTTCGCGTCCGACAATCAGTACGTCGACCCGACCCGGGTGGGCCCGCTGATAGGCAACGACCCCCTCCACCACGACGCCCGGGGCATGGTCTCCCCCCATGGCATCGAGTGCTACCCGTGTCGTTGCAGGTGTCATACCTGGGTCGCGTCAGCCCGGTCAATCACCGCGCGGCCGCGGTAGTGCCCGCAGCTGGGACAGGCCCGATGCATGAGCTTCGTCTCACTGCAGTTCGGGCATTCCGTGGTATTGGGTGCCTTGAGACGCCCGTAATAGGTTGCCCGACGCGTACGTGAACGTGCCTTGGAATGCTTTCGTTTTGGATGTGCCATGTAATCGTTGTCTCGCCTTGAATAATATCAGGGATGGTCCTTGTTCATCTGATCCCGGATTCTGGCCAATTCCGCCCACCTGGGGTCGATCTCGGTCTCATCCGGCTCACCAAACGTGGTTTGAATTTCTGCCTCCTCCGCACCCTGTGCCACTTTTCGCACAGGAACCGAGAGCAGCAGGGTATCCCGGGCCACATCCGTGAGATCTATGTATTCATCCGTTGCGCTGAGTGAACGGATGTCATCCCCTCCATGTTCAGATTCTATGTTTTCTATTGTTTCCGGTGGGGCAAACAGCACCCCGAATGACCCGGTAATGTGTTGGGTGAACTCAACGAGCGTCCGGTCACATTCGAGCCGGACGGTGGCGTTGGTCCCCAGCATGGCCATGATATTTCGCCGTGATATTTCCAGCCGTACGTGGACGGAAATATCCTGGAACTGCTCTGCATCGATTTCCAGGTCATTGGCCGAGGGCGCAAGATCAAACTCATGCACTCCCGGCTTCAACGTATGTATGTCGATGCGTACCATGGCAACAGCTGGTAGAAGAACGCCGATCAGCCCGTAGGGTACACCTACAGAACCTTTAATATACGGCAAGATGCGGGAGCGGGGCAACGCCCGGGGTGGGTCCATAATGCCGAAAACCGCGTGAAGGACCGCTTGATAGTGGGCGCGTTTCGTACTACAATTGATGCATGGAGCTGACAGCAGAAAAAGCCTGGAATGAGTGCCTCGATGTGATACGCGACAACGTCAGTGTCCAGAGCTATCGGACGTGGTTTGAGCCACTCCGCGCGGCGCGGCTCGAGGAAATGAACGAGGGCCTGTCACTTACCGTGCGGCTGCCGAGCCGGTTCTACTTCGAATGGCTGGAAGAGCACTATTTCTCCCTGCTGCGCTCGACCGTCACGCGGGTACTGGGTCCGACGGGAAAGCTGTTCTACGACGTCACGATTGAGAAGGAGGATGTGGGAACCGGAAACAGCGGCTCGAGCATGCATTTGCCGGCCCGCAGGCCTGCCAACGAGCCCCAAGGCCGTGCCCTATGGGCCGAGCGCGCGTCAGGCACCCCGCAGCACACCGCTTCGCTTCCCGCCTCACCCGAACACGGAATTTCCAATCCGTTTGTGATTCCCGGTATCCGGAAGGTGCACGTGGAAAGCCGACTGAATCCAAATTACACATTCGACCGCTTCATTGAGGGCGACTGCAACCGACTGGCGCGCAGCGCTGCGCTGGCTATTGCCCAGAATCCGGGCGGGACCAGTTTCAATCCGTTTCTGCTCTATGGGGGTGTTGGGCTTGGAAAGACCCACCTGATCCAGGCCATCGGCAATTACGTTCAGGCCAACGCTCCGGCCGATACGGTGCTCTACGTGTCCTCCGAGCAGTTCACGAACGAATTCGTGCAGGCTATCCAGCATAACAAGGTCAGCGACTTCTCGCTCATGTACCGTCAAATTGATCTGCTGATTATCGATGATGTGCAGTTTTTCTCGGGAAAGGAGAAGACGCAGGAGGAGTTTTTCCACATCTTCAATGCATTGCATCAAAACGGGAAGCAGATCGTCCTCTCGGCCGATCGCGCACCTCGAGATATAAAAGGTGTTGAAGAGCGGCTGCTTTCCCGTTTCCAGTGGGGCCTGTCGGCGGACGTGCAGTCTCCGGAGTTCGAAACGCGGATGGCCATTCTACACCGTAAGGCGTCCGAAGACGGGATTGACATTGCGGAGGATATCCTCCAGTACATGGCACACAACATCACCTCGAACATCCGAGAGCTGGAAGGTGCCCTGATCCGCCTCCTGGCACATGGCACGCTGTACAACCGAGATGTGGATCTCGTACTGGCAAAGGATGTGCTCATGGATTTGGTCGGCGATACGCGCGCACCGGTCACCATCGATCAGATCCAGCGCGTGGTGTGCCAGTATTTCAATGTGAGCGAAGACCTGGTTCGCGCCAAGACGCGCAAGCGGGAGGTCGTTCGGGCGCGGCAGGTGGCCATGTACTTTGCCAAGGAGCTCACCCACCATTCGCTGAAGACGATTGGCCTGCATTTTGGCGGGCGGGATCACTCGACCGTGATCCATGCGCGTCGGAGCATCAAGAACCAGGTGGAAACCGACAGCGCTTTCCGGCAGGTCGTCGAGGAAATTGCCCACGCCATAGAACTGCGTACGCGGTAGGAGGCCAGCGGCGTCCGGAACAGCCCGCTGGGGGTAGACTTGGCCGCGGGTGAGCGTTAACTTCCCGTGTCATCTCACACATGCGGAATGCTCCATGAAATTCGCTGCCTCCAGTTCCGACCTGCTCAAAGCCCTCCAAACGGTCAATGGCGCTGTTCCAACCAAGCATGCCCTGCCCATTCTGGAGTGCATCCTGTTTGAAGAGGATGCCGGTGGGCTGCGCCTGAGTGCCACTGATCTTGAAATTTCCATTTTGCAGCGTGTGTCGGTCGATGTCCAGGCCTCGGGCTCGAGCCGGGTTGCCGTTCCGGCCCGCCGCCTGATTGACACGCTTCGGGCGCTTCCCGATCTGCCGGTCGAATTCAGTGCCGACGAGGAGTTTAACGTGGTCCTGACCACCGATCGTGGTGAATACAAAATGGTGGGACATGACGGAGCGGATTATCCGGCACTTCCCGAGCTGGCCGAGACCACGCGCATTGAAACGACCGGGGAACTGCTGCGACGGGCCATTCAGAAAACCAGTTTTGCGGTGAGCAGGGACGCCCTTCGGCCCGCTATGATGGGCATTTTCTTCCAGATCACTGGCTCTTCCGGGCGCGCCGTGGCCACGGACGGCCGAAGCCTTGTGAAGCTCACGCTCAGCACGCTGACCTCGAGTGAGGACATTGATTTCATTGTTCCCGAAAAAGCCATGGCGCTCGCGGCCAAAGTTGCCACTGACGGGGCGTGCGGCCTGATTGTGGATAGCGGATACGCGGGGTTTGATTTCGGCGCTTCCCGCGTGCTGACCCGCCTCATAGACGAGCCGTATCCCAACTACCAGGCAGTCATTCCTGTCGACAACGACAAACGGATGACGGTAGAGCGGGATGCCATGTTGGCCGCCGCCAAACGCGTTGCGCTCTACTCCTCGTCCATGACCAACCAGATCAGACTGGCCGTGGAAGATGGCCGTGTGAGCATTTCGGCCGAAGACCTTGAGCGCTCGAGTTCTGCACACGAGGACGTGCTCTGCGATTACGAGGGAGAGCCGCTCGTAATCGGATTCAACGCGCAATATCTGACCGAAGTGTTGCAGAACATTGACTCCGAAGAGGTCCTTTTCGAGTTCAGCTCGCCGAACAGGGCTGGCGTTGTGACACCCAGTGAGCAACAAGAAGGCGAAGCCATGATGATGCTCATCATGCCGGTCATGCTCAATACGTACGCATAATCAGCGAGTCGAGCACCTCGGTCATGCGCTCGACCTGGACGGGCTCTGGGTACCCGGTATCGACACTGCGCGCCGCGTCGAGCATGTCGCGCGCCAGAAGCAGACCTTCCCGATCGTAGCGCTCCATGAAACCGAAAAGGACCGTGCGGGAGCGCCGAGCCTGTGAGATGGCTGCCGCGTACGAGACGGCTCCCGCCCCTGCCGGGTCCTCCTCATTCGTCGCGTGGAATCGGCGCGTCCGCTCACCTACTTCGTCCCAGCGGTAGCCTGACAGGCTCGATGTTTCTGTGCTGAACGGATCGGATGGTCGCGGCGTGAGGCCGAGCACGGCCAGTACCGAGAACATAAGCAATAGACATGCCACTCCTGCAATTCGACGGATGGGCAGGAACCCTGTGATGGTTCGGGTCTGCTCCGCAGACGTACCCGGCGCCGCTGTGTCGGTATTGGGCGCTTTTCGCCAGTCGAAGTCGGCTACGCGGTGACCGGTCACCGACTCAAAATGTTCGCGGGCGCGCCGATCGGACTCGAGCTCCGATCGGCGCTCTTCGAGGAGCCCCCACTGCTGCCTCAACTCCGTTTTTCGACGCAGCCGATTCTGGAAGCGCTCGCGCAGCCCCTCCAGCCCGGACTCGCCGCCCTCTGGCATACCGGCATTCCAGAATGGTGCGGCCTCCTCATCGCGTTCCGGATCGGCCAGGAATCGTGCATCGGTCAACAGGCGTGAAAGCCTGCCGGGTATGTCGGACCGCGACCAATGGTTCATAGGATGTGCGCTGCTGGCTCAGGTAGTCTATGGATAAGACACGAAAAAACGTCTTCCATAACCTGTGCGGTGAAAAAAATCTGACATGTCGGCTTAGAAGCGTGTTGAAGAACCAGCGTGCACCAAGATGCGAGCGCCGGAATGACAGATGCAAGGCGTCCCGACGCCGAATAGCAGCGCGTTCTGCGCCGGTACCGGCGCAAGAAGGAGGGACAACGCAGTAGATGGCGTTTCG
>JAJCYR010000002.1 GCA_029262775.1 Bacteroidota bacterium | reverse complement strand
CTTCCGCCCCAGCCCATGCAGGTTCTGGTGCACGAAGTCGGTTGGGAATTCCTCGACGCCGTCAAATCCAAGTTCGATGTCACGGCCACTTCCCGGGATTTCAGCCGTGCCGAAGAGGTAGTCCCACAGACTCAGGCTGATCCCGAAATTGATGCCGTGCCGGTGGCGGCTGGCCTCGCCGGGGAGGCTCTTGGCGTGGTGCCAGATATGCATTTGGGGGTTGTTCAGGACGTATTTGAACGGCCCGAGCGGGACGTGGATGTTCGAGTGGTTGAAGTGCCCAATGGCGAGCGAGACGATGTAGACCACGAAGAAATCGTCGATGCCAAAGCCGATCATGGCGAGCGGGATGTACTGGAGCGCGTTGTAGACCACGTTTTCCATCCAGTGGTAACGCAGGTGCGCGGCGAAGCCCATTTCGCGGACGCTGTGGTGGACCTTGTGGAATTCCCAGAGCCAGGGCACGCGGTGCAGCAGGCGGTGCACGTTCCACTGGATGAAGTCGCGCACAATGAAGAGCGTCACAAGCTGCGCCCAGAGCGGCCAGGCGGAGACCTCAATGGCCACGAGGTTCGTGATGCCGATCGCGGCGAGCGCATCCAGAAAAAACTCCACCACCACGTTCGATGCCGCGTTGTAGATGACCAGCGAAAACAGAAAAAAATTGAAGAACATGTAGAACACGTCGAGCCAGAAATCCTGCCGGAATACGCGCTCCCGGTGTTTCCATGGGCGGACGAGTTCGACTACAAAGAAGAACAGGGAGACCCCGATGAGCCAGTAGAAATAGTTGCCCCAGTGCGGCGTTGTGATTTCGGACCACAGATAGCGGGCATATCCGGTGTAACCTCCGAGGAAAATATCCCAGTATTCCCGCATGGGTTACCTGTCGACTTTGGGTACGAGGTGGGCGCCGGCCACGCGGTAGGCCTGGCGGATGTCATCGTTCGAGAGACCCTTGTCGAGGAGCGCGGCAAGCTCCGTGCGCAGGTTCGCGGAATCGGCCAGATCGCCGAGCGTAACCTGGTCCAGGTGCGCAAGGAGCGCCGCGTGGGCACGGTCCCGGGCCGCCGCGAGGGCTGCGTGGATGTGGACGTGCGGGGACGGCGCATGTGCCGCAATTTCGTGCAGGTCAAAGGCGGGCTCGAAGTCGACTGCGCGGGCCAGGGCGCCGAGCGTGACATCACCGAGTCCATCAACGGGCCGGATTCCGCCGCCCGCTCCCCGGATGGACTCAACGAAACCAGCCGCCCGGAGGTCGGCCACGAGGCGACGCACCACGACCGGATGCGTGTCGAGCACGCGGGCCAGGTTCGACGAGGACAGCGGCGCCTGATTCTTGTCGAAAAGAAGCGCCAGGAGCGTGTGCAGGGCCGAGGAAAAACGGGTATTCAGCATGGCAGTTGCATTTTGGCCATTTTGTGGACTGAATTAAATGTAACAATTAAAGTTACATTTGCAATCAGTTGGAAAACAGCCGCGGCGCCTCCGTGTCAATAACTTCGAGGTCCTGTATGGCGAACCACGACTCGCCCTCTGTGCCGGCCGAGTTGGTGTATGGGTGGTCCGGGTCGCCGGTGTCAATATCGACGACGAGTGCCAGGTCCTTTTTCATGCCGGGCGCTACTTCGACGGCCTCGGCCACATCTGCCACGCGGCCTGTAACCGTTCCCACCACAGCGCCGTCATGGTTGTACAGGTGGATGCGTACATTTCTTCCGAGCAGGTGGTACATCGTGTGGTTCGGGATGGATAAGGAGGGGATGAATTTTGACCCGGGTCTGGACGAACCTGGCGTACACGTTGTCGTACGCGGGTGTGCCTGAGCGTGGTTCCGCCTCCGCCACGCACTATTGCAGAATCCCCGTCACGTTCAACATTGGTGTTAACGGCCCTGATGATGCCGAAACGCTTTTTCCCCTGTGTCCTGTGTCTACTCTGCTGTGCGCAGGTGGCCAGTGCACAGGTCAGGATTACCGGTCGCGTCACGGATGCGGCCAATGGCAGTCCGCTGCCATCGGCCTCAGTTGGCATTGTGGGCACGGATCGCGGGGTGACGGCGAACAGGAACGGTACGTTCTGGCTGCTGGCTACATCGGTACCTCTTACGCTCGAGGTGCGCTTCATCGGCTACCGTACACGGCGGTTCGAAATCGCCTCCATTCCAACCGGGCCACTGGGCATAGAACTCGAGCCGTCAACCATTACGCTCGATGAAATCGTCGTAACAGGTGAAAGTCCGGCCGATCGCGTCATGCGCCGGGTCATTGAGGCCAAAAAACATTGGCGGAAGAATTTAACGTCATCCTATGCCGATACGTATACCCGGTTCATGCTCTATAGCCACTCGGAACTGGTCCAGATGACCGAGACCGTCAGGGCCTCCTGGTGGACCCGGGACACGGGCGCCCGTGAACTGGTGCGTGCGCGGCGGCGCGTTCCTGCCGGTAGCGGCACATTCCGGTTTGCCGAGCCCCATGCGGTGGTCAATTTCTACGACGACGTGGTCCGCCTTATGGGAACGGAATATGTGGGACCGACCCATCCGAACGCGCTGGAGGAATATTTCTTTTTACTCGGAGGCACGCGTGAGTTGGATGGCAAGCGGGTGTTCGACATCTATTTCACGCCGAGGAGTGCGACGCGCCCTGGCTTCTCAGGTCACGTGGCCGTGATCGATTCGTCCTTTGCGCTCTACGAGGTGAACGTCCGGCCTATTCCGCAGACCATGGTTACGCCGCCCGTAAAGCGACACGATGTGTATTATGAGCAGCGCTTCACCGAGGTCAGGGACTCGGTCTGGATGCCGGTAGATCTGTATGTGGCCGGGGTGGTGGAGTTCGGACGTCTGGGTGTGACGCATCCTGCGGCCCGTTATGAGCAGTTCTCGAGTCAGACGCTCCACGTGGTGAATCCACCCGTGCCCGATTCCATGGCCCTGCCCGGGCCGTCGGTGGTTGAATCGCCGCTCGCTGACCGGCAGGAGTTCCTGTTTTTGCGCAACCCGTCCATGATTCCGCTTACGCCCATGGAGCTGGAACAGGTTGCGGCTATTGACCAGGCGAGGGACATCCAAACTGCGTTCCGTGGCGAAGGTCTGTTGCTTGAATACGCGTCTTTTCCGCTTACCAAGGATGAAATTGCCCGCAGTGAAGAGAGGGCAAACCGGGTCTCGGTGCTCGAGCGGCTCCGGAGCGGGGACTGGTTCTGGTACAACCGGGTGGATGGGTGGCACCCCGGCGTAAGCTGGTCGTCGCTGCCGGAATCTGGAATTGAGTACGAGGCGAGTGTGGGTTGGTCCACGCTCCGGGAGCGGATATCGTGGAATTCCGAGATGTCGCTGCCTGTGAGCGGTCCAGAACTCGGCCTTCGACTCGGTGTGGCCTACGTCAATGCCACGTCCGTCTCGGCCCGGGAGGGCGATCTGGGTCGTTTCGTGCCGGGTATTTCGACCTACCTCGGAAACGACGACATTTATGACTACTACCACCAGCGGGCTGTCTCGGCGTTTGTCCAGACGCGTCCGCAAGGCGGGCCGGTGACGATGTCGCTGCGTCTGCGGAGCGAAATTCACAGCTCACTGAGCAAACTCACCAGCTTCGACGGGTGGTTGTTCACGAACGAGCAGCCCGAGAATCCGCAGATCGATTCGGGGCACCTCCGGTCATTCGAGTGGGAAATTGAACTCGGGGAGGGTCCGGACCGCGGCTTCACCATGCAGGTGGAGCACAGTCCGGGAGAAGGCCTGGGTTCGGATTTTTCCTTCACCCGTATTGAAGGGCGGGCGACGATTGCATTTGAGACGTTTTTCAAAGCGAGGGTGCGTCCGAACCGTATGCGCATTACAGCCATTGGAGGGACGCGCTCGGGCATGCTTCCCGTGCAGCGGCGCATGACGCTCAGTGGGTCGGCCGGTCCGTTCTCGGATTTCATGGGATTCCGTACGCTCTCGAATGCCCGGTTTGTGGCCACCGACATGCTCGGCGTTTTCTGGTATCATGACTTCGCAACGGCCCTGTTCGAAAAAACAGGTCTGTGGTGGCTGGCCGAGAAGGGGATGGGCGTGCACCTGTTTGGCGGGCACGGCTTTACCTCTGGCACCGGCTTCAACACCGTCGATGGGAACAGGTACCACGAAATTGGGGGCGGTGTCTCCTATCCCTTTGGTCTTCCATTCCGGCTTGACCTGGCTGGCGGCATCACGGACAACTCGTTCTCGGTGCGTATCGGGCGGCCGTTCAAATAGGGCCGGGTAAAAAATGGCAGGGGTATGACACGATGTTGTCACACCACTGCCTGTATTCTGTTGTCAGCAACCAAAACCCCTGCTGACATGACATACGTAACTGCCTGGCCCACCGTTGACTGGCTGAACCGTACACGCGAGAACCGTAGCGTGCCCGCCCGCTGCGCCGTGGACCGCCCCGCCGTCCCTGGACGAACGAAACCCGATGTCCCCGCGTTTTTTCTGGCAGAAGCCCTTCGCCGGGCCCCGCACCTGAGGGACATTACAACGTCCACGTGGTTTGCCACGCCCCTCGGCGAGCAGTGTGTCGATGTGTGTCTGCGCGTGGGAAACCGGCACGTGGGTATTCAGTTTTCCCGGCGCTATGAAATGGAAACGTGCCAGATAGACGCCCTGTGCCTCGTCTATGGCCGCTTTGATGTGTTTCTGCGGGTAGATGTAAACGCCGCGCCGAGCCAGGTCCAGGCGGCCCTCGCTGCCCTGACGGGGGAGCGCCCGGGTCGGGGCGTCTCGCGTATGCGCCTCTGCTGTGCATCGGACTGGGTGCACCACTTCGAAAAGGCGTTGGGAGACCGATGTTCTGCACGGAGGGCGTCCTGAGACGTTCACCAATTATGGATACCGTCAGCCGTTGGACAGCCGCAGGCTCCACTCCTCCTGATTACGCCGGGCATCCTGCACATAGTCGGAGGCTTTGACCAGATTGATGACCGCGTCATTGAGTAGTGCCACCGCCGGCACCAACGGACGCTTTACGTCGACGAAAAGGATCACGCGGGTTTCATCTGTGTCATTCCAGACTTCGTGGTCGAACGTGTCATCGAAGACCATACTTTTACCCTCTTCCCAGTGCCGGATGGTATGCTCTACCCGGATACGACAGTTCTCCTTATCCCTGGGGACAATGAGCCCCAAATGATAGCGAATGAACCCATTGAACAGTCCCCGGTGGTGAGGAATGTGCTTCCCAGGGGCCAAAATGGAGAAAAAAGCAGTGGTCATGCCGGGTATCTGAGATACCAGTCGCGTCGTCTCTGGGCATCTTGCACAGTTCTCATCCAGCCGATAGCCCATTCCGTAGAGGAAAAACGTCTTCCAGCGGTCGTCTGTCGTGAGCACGCGTTGGTCTTTTGAGATATCCTGGAATCCGGGAATATCATGCACTCGTTCCAAAATACGACGTACCTCGGCCTGCATGACTTTCCAATCCTGTTCCAAGGGGTTCACCCAGTCAAATTCCTCTGGATTCAGAAAGGGCGTATTGGGTACTTTCGATCCTTTTTGAATTATTTTTTCGAGCGACCAGAGGATACGACCTCCGACTTTTTTGACAACTCTTCTGCGGGCCCGGCGTAAGGCGGTGGACGCGGATGTGGAACCGGATGCAGACGCGGTTGTGGCCATGACAACGGGAATTGGTTACTGAGACAAACACGCATACCATCATGAGTGCTGGACGAACCCTTTTCATTACGCTACCGGTTGTTTCTGTGCTGCTGATGCTGTTTTCCGGGTGCGACTCGTCGTCGCTCGGCGGCCAGACGCAGCGGCTGCGATTCGAGCATGGCGGCATGGAGCGCTCGGTTGAAGTGTTCATTCCAGGCAGTGTGACCGACGTGCCCAATGTGCCGCTGGTCATTGCCTTTCACGGCGCCGGGAGCAGGGGCTCTGTTTTCCGGCAGCAGACGCGGTTCGATGAGCAGGCAAATGCGAATGATTTTGCGGTGGCCTATCCCACCGCTACGGGTGCGAACTGGGCAGAAGGGTGTGACTGCGTGCGCCCTGATCTGGAGGGTGTCGACGACGTGGGTTTTGCGGCCGCCATCATTGACGAGGTGGAAAAGGTCATGGAGGTGGATCGGCGCAATGTCTATGCCGTCGGGTATTCACAGGGCGCCGTGTTTCTTCATCATCTGGCCTGTGAAAGCGGCGACACATTCGCCGGATTTGCGTCGGTGGCCGGCATGATGTCGGTTCCGGTGTCCCAGAACTGTAGCCGGGAAACGCCTGCACACATGATGATGGTGCACGGCTCGGACGACATGGTTCTACCATTCGACGGACAGGATGCCGGGAGCCAGAGCCTGCTCTCTGTAGTCAGTACCATGCTCAGGTGGCGGAATCAAGCCGGATGCACCGGTGATGCGGTTCGGGCCACGGAGCGCATGGGGTCGGGTCGAGCCGATGTCCGCCGGTACGACAGCTGTCAAGACGGCGCGCAGGTTCACCTGTTTGAACTCCTGGATCATGGGCACGAATGGCCATCGCCCGAAATAGGTGTAGAGATAGAGATATCGTCGTTTTTCGGATTGCGGGCGGAGGAGTTTTGATGACGGCTTATATTGCGAGTGTCGTCCGTAAGGAACATGACAGTCTTCCCATGCGCCCATTGATACCTCTGCTGGTTGCAATCCTGCTTCCATTGATTGAAACCGCGGCGCCAACCTATGCCCAGGAACAGCTTCGCGAGCGCACCCAGACACGTGCTTTCCGTGCGGAAGCGCCGGGAGACGCGGCGCGGCCGCTTATCCTTCAGCGTACGGCTGGCTCCATTGTTCTCGATGGTCGCCTTGACGACGCAGGATGGCAGGAGATTAAGCCGCTCCCCATGACCATGTATGCGCCCACGCCGGGAGGCCGCATGACCGAGCGGACCGAAGTCCTCATTGCCTACGACAATGATTTCCTGTATGTGGGTGGCCGGCTGTACGACTCTGAGCCGGACGGCATCCGCGCCAACACGCTTTATCGGGACCGATACAGTGGCGATGACACGTTCGCCATCATTCTCGATACGTTCAATGACAACGAGAACGCGCTATGGTTCTTTACGACCCCCCTGGGCGTCCGGTTCGACATGGCCGTCTCGAACGATGCCGAATCTGGCGGCGGAAGCGCTTTTGGCGGTGCGGTGAACGATTCCTGGAATACGTTCTGGGATGTGGAAACGCGTCAGACGCCGGAGGGATGGTTCGTGGAAATGCGCCTTCCCTACTCCAGCTTGGGCTTTCAGACGGTCAATGACCGCGTGGAGATGGGTCTCACCACATACCGCTACATCGCGAGAAAAGGCGAACGGCATATTTTCCCGGCTGTCCGTCCGGACTGGAGCCTGGGCTTCGCCAAACCCTCCCAGTCGAAGACTGTGGTACTGCAGGGCGTAGAGAGTGCGTTGCCGCTCTACGTGACGCTGTACGTTGCGGGCGGAACAGGCCGGAACACCGAGTTTGATGGCACGCGGTTCCGGCAGCCGACCCGTACGGACCGGGATGTGGGCCTGGACGTGAAGTACAATCTGACGAGCAACCTGACGCTCGATGGCACCATCAATACGGATTTTGCGCAGGTTGAAGCCGACGATCAACAGGTCAACCTGACGCGATTTTCGCTCTTTTTTCCGGAGAAGCGGCAGTTCTTTCAGGAGCGATCGGCGCTTTTCAATTTCGGTTTCGGGCGTACAGACAGGCTCTTCCACAGCCGCAACATCGGGCTGAGCGGCGGCGAAACGGTGCGCATTCTGGGAGGCGCACGCATGGTAGGCCGTGTGGGTACATGGGACATTGGCCTGATGAACATGCAGACCGAGGCAGAGGCCGATCTTCCGGCTGAGAATTTTGGTGTCGTGCGCCTCCGGCGCCGCATAGTGAATACGCAATCGTTTGCCGGAAGCATGTTTACGAGCAGGCTCGGGGACGATGGCTCATGGAATGTGGCCTATGGCCTTGACGGACTCCTGTTTCTGGGTAACCAGCAGTACCTGGACGTCAAATGGACCCAGTCCTTCGAAGAGAATGAATCCACGGACATGTTTGATCAGGGCCTCGGTCTCATCAGCGTAGAGCGCCGCGGCAACATCGGGCTGGCCTACGACCTGACGGTCATGTATGCGGGCGAGCGGTATAATCCGGGCATCGGGTTCATTACCCGGCGCGATTTCACGCAGCTCGGGTTCGATACGCAGTACGGATGGCGTCCGGGCGAAGCATCGCTCATCCGGAATTACGATGGCTCCATCTTCGGCAATGTATTCCTGCGCAACGACGATGGAAGCGTGGAGTCGGCGCGCCTGGGACATTCGTGGGATGTGGATTTCAAATCGAGCGCGAGCGGTCGCTTTTCGATCAACCTGATCCAGGAAGACCTCACCGAGCAGCTTCGGCTACCTGAGGATACGTTTGTTCCCGTAGGGAGGCATACCTATGTCGAAGCCTCGACGCGGTATACGATGGCCGATGGTTCGTTATTCCGCGGCGGGGCAGAGGTAAGGGGAGGTACGTTTTTTGACGGCACGCGGGTGGGTGTGGATCTCTCACCCACGTGGAATGCGAGCCAGCACCTGGAACTGCAGGGATCGTGGTCATTCACGCGGCTCTCGTTCGATGACCGGGACCAGTCGGCCAATGTCCATCTCGTGGGGCTGCGTGCGCAGGTAGGTATCAACACAAAAATCTCGTGGAATGCCTTCATTCAGTTCAATACGGATGCCGAACTGGCCGACGCGAACGTCCGTTTCCGGTATAACATCCGCGAAGGAAATGATTTCTGGCTGGTCTATAACGAGAGCCTGAACTCCGACCGGGACCGTTTTGCCGACATTCCCACACTACCGCGTTCACAGAACCGGACGCTACTGTTCAAATACACCCATACGTTTACACTCTGATGAACCGTCTACTGGCATTTCTACTTCTCCCGGTGCTGGTACTCAGCGCGGCGTGCGCATCGACCGAAAAAGAACCCCCCAAGGAGGACCTCCAGCGCGGGGAGGATGTCATTGCGGCCATGCATGCCGCCTATGAGGGTGCGTGGTATGAAACCATGACGTTTGTGCAGACCACCATTCAGCACGGACCGGGTGGCACGACCGATACCACGCTCTGGTACGAGGCGCTTGATTTGCCGGGGAGGCTGCGTATTGACATCGGATCGCCCGGAAGTGGCGACATGTGGCTCTTCCGAAATGATTCCATTTATGTGTATGCGGGCGGGCAGTTGGCGCAATCTGGTCCGACGCTGCATCCGCTCCTGCTGCTCGGGTTTGATGTCTACCACGATGATCCGGTAGTCCTGGTGTCGAAAATGGATTCCCTGGGATTCGACCTCTCGCGCGTGCACCGGACCGTATGGCAGGGCCGGGAAGTGCTGGTGGTCGGGGCCGATGAGGGGGATACCGAGCCCAATCAGTTCTGGGTCGATGCGGAGCGGATGGTTTTTGTGCGCCTGTTGCAGCGGCAGGGGGCATCGTTCCAGGACGTGCGCTTCGATGAGTACGAGCGGCTGGGTGACGGCTGGGTGGCTCCGACGGTAACATTCCGTGTTGACAGCACGCTCACGCTCGAGGAGAGGTACGGCGACGTGCAGCACGGGATGACGTTCTCGGATGGATTCTTCGAGCCCGGCCGGGCGCCGACGGCCGAGCACTGGTTCCGGTAGCGGACTGGTGAGAAGGCGTTACTCTTTCAGCTGCCTTTTGGGGTTGGGGAGCGACAGCGTGGCGCCGTCCAACAGCGCCTCGTTCAGATCCACGTCGGTCAGATCGGCGTCCCGGAGATCAGCGCCGGTGAAAATGGTCTCGCTGACGTGGGCCCCCCGGAGGACGGCCCGCTGCATGTTGACATTGAAGAAGATGGCTTCGGTGAGCCGAGCCTGCGACAGGTTGGTCCCCGTCATGTCGGCAAACGTGCAGATGGCGTAACTCAGATCGGCGCCCGAGAGGTTGGTCCCGATGAGCGAGGCGTTGGTCAGGTCCGTGCCGGTCAGATTGGCTCCGGTCAGGTCGGCGTCATCGAGGAGGGCTCCGTCGAGTTCAGCGACCGTCAGGAAGGCTCCCCGCAGTATGCTGTTCTTCAGGTTGACCTCTGCAAGGTGGCGCCCGGTGAAGTCGCAGCCGGAGAGATCAGGCACTTCGTCCGGGTGCTTTTCGCGCCATGCGTTCCATTGCTGGACGCCGAGGGCAAGGATATCCCTGTGGAGAGAGTTCAACGTTTTTGTAGCGTCCGATCATGAGTGCAGTTCCGTACCCTGGAGTACGGATTAAAACGGACATTTGGGGTACAGTCCGGATCTTCGGACGGGCCGTTGTGGAGCTAAGCGGGTTCGAACCGCTGACCTCTTGAATGCCATTCAAGCGCTCTACCAGCTGAGCTATAGCCCCGGGTCAAGACAGGAAAAATAGGGCATTGATCTGGACTTTGGCAATAGTTATGGCTGCATCCACCGTCTATTCATCACGGGGGCATGCTACAGGCCGGTTTTACTGCCGAGAAGTCCGGCCAGAATACCGACGAATGCGGTGTAGAGGGCAGAGCCCAACCAGAGGCCGGTGACCAGAAACGAGTTCTGCACGCCCTCCTGCAGCGCCAGCAGCGTTACGAATATGCCGTTGTGAATGATGGCCACGGCAAAGCCACCCAGGAAGGCCTGCCGCGGTACAATGGTCAGCGTCTCCCGGTCCGATGCTGGATAGAGTCCGGTTACGAAGCCGAGCAGGGTCTTCACCAACATGTGCAACCCCCACGTATCGTAGATGGCATCCAGGACGGCACCGGTCAGAAAACCGGTGATGGCACCCCACTGACGTCCTTTCCGGAGTCCCACCCAGGCCACGAAGAGAAGCACCGCATCCGGATAGGCGCCCCAGAGCGCCACCCTCCCCAGAAAAAGCCACTGAATGGCCAGAACAAGGACACCAGAGAGTATGATGCGGGAAAATTGGGGCATGGACGGTGGTGGTACGGGTGCTGTTGTGGGAGCCGAGCGCTATAAGCCGGGCGTTACCCGTCCCGAAACTACGACATACACGGCGGAACCTGGATGCATGCGATCGGTTTTTGCCGCACCCTGTATCAGAATCCTTCCGTCATGGCCAAGCGCACCTCTGCCCGAAAAAACCGGTCATCCCGAAGAAGGGGTACAGGGCGCTCCGGCGTCATGGTGTTTACGCGTGCCAATTACCGCCTTCTGCTGCTGGGACTGGCCATGATCGTGGCGGGCTACGTGATCATGCGTCTCGAGAACGAAGTAGATGGCGTGATTTCGCTCTATGTGGCACCGCTCATTATTCTGGGTGGCTACCTGGAAATCATCTACGCCATTCTCAAGCGCCCATCGCAGGCGGCCAGTTGAGGCCATGTGCCGCCTCTGCCTACCGGTCCCCTGTAGAATCTATCTGAGCTGCCGATGGCCGCACCATTCTGGATTCGTCCCACGGGGCGTTGAGTGACGCATTATAAGCGTGTTGAAAAACCATCGCACACCCTTCTGGGCGTTTATTCGTAAAGCAGATAGGCTGCACGTTGCATCCTGAATGCGTCGACCTCCGTCCTCCAGGAGTCTACAATTTCTGCGGCGTCGCGGCCTTCCTGCAGATCGGCATACAACCTCTCCGTCCCGGCAAGACGCCGCAGCCACTGCGCGTCCAGGAAATGGTCATCGGTTGTATTGCGTGTGAGGGCTGCGAGAAGGGCCATTCCGGTGTCGAGCGGGCGCACGTCATGGGGACTCGTGACGCTGAACTGAATGGTTTCAATGTCCGTGTCCTCCCATTTTGGATGGGTCGATGCGCCGGGAATGCTGCGCGGAACCACTGTGCCCGTTGACACGGTAAGTCCTTGTGCTGCATTGCTATTCAGTTCCGTGGCTACGACTTCTGCAGGAATCCACGGGGCACCCACCGTGAGGAAGGGTGCGTCCGTACCCCGGCCTTCGCTGGCTGTGGTGGCTTCGATGAAGCAGGTACCTGTATACAGGAGTGCGGCTTCAAAGGAGGGCAAATTCGGGCTGGGCGCGATCCATGCGAGGCCCGTTTCGGGCCACAGCATGGATCGCGCCCAGCCCTTCATGGATATGACACGCAGGTCAAGGGTCTCGACGCCCTCCATCCACGCCTCGCCCTGGATCATGCGGGCCAATTCGCCAACCGTCAGGCCATGCTGTATGGGGATGGGGTACATGCCCACGAACGACTCCTGCCCGGGCTCCAGAACGTACCCATCGACCCGTTTACCGCCGAGCGGATTGGGCCGGTCAAGGACCACGAACGGAATGCTGTCGCGTGCGGCCGCCTGCATGGCCAGGCCCATCGTGGAGATATAGGTATAGAAGCGCGCGCCAACGTCCTGGATGTCATAAAGGAGCAGATCAACATCCTTGAGCATGGCGGGTGTCGGCTGGCGCGTCTCGCCGTAGAGGCTGTAAATGGGCGCACCGGTAGCCGGGTCGTGACCATCCCCGACCGGCGTGCCGGCATCGGCCTTGCCCCGGATGCCGTGCTCGGGGCCGAAGAGGGCCGCAATCGTGATGTCTTCCCGCCGGTCCAGAATATCGATCAGGTGTCCTTTTGACGTGACCGACGTGTGGTTTACGATCAGGCCAACGCGCACGCCGGAGGGCAGGAGGTCGGGTTCGAGCAGCAGTCGTTCGGCGCCCGTAGTGACCGCGCCTTTCGTGACCACGGAAGAAGTGACCACGGAATCCGCTTTTGGCCCCGTATCCGGGGTGGTGCAGCCAAGGGCGAGCGTGACAAGCAGCCACGCTCCAAGAGCCGACGCCGCGCGGCGGATGGACACATTTCTGGCCGCCTGGGTCACGGCAGCCCGTACATGTGCCCGTACACGGCGGCGGGGCCTCTCAGCCGCCGCGCGATACGAGTTCTTTTTCGGCGAAGAAGTAATTCGCTTCCTGGCGGCCGTTTTCGACGGAGTCTGATCCATGTGCAATGTTTTGGCCCTTGTTGTCCGCGAAATCACGGCGGATGGTGCCTTCAGCGGCTTCAGCCGGATCGGTGGCTCCGATAAGGGTACGAAAATCGGCCACGGCATTCTCTTTTTCCAACACCATGGGTACGCACGGTCCACTCGTCATGAAAGCGACCAGTTCGCCAAAAAATGGGCGTTCATGGTGAACAGCATAGAAGCCTTCGGCTTCGGCGCGCGAGAGCTGTACCTGGCGGAGGGCCCGGACGTTGAAACCAGCCTTCTGGATTCTGGCGAGGACTTCACCGGTCAGGTTCTTGCGGACACAGTCTGGCTTGAGAATGGCGAGAGTACGTTCCATGGGTATAAAAGGTTGGATTCCCGGACCCAAACGAACGAGCGGTCGTGAGGACCACGACCAACCGGGAAAAACGTGTGAAACCCTTCCGGCTGGACTACCGGGGGTCGACCCGCATGGTGGCAACATACCGTTCGGCCCGGATGGGGACGCCCACCTCCGGATATGGCTCCAGCGAGGTCAGTTGAAATATCAGGTCCTCAAACTGGATGCGATCCGACCGGTCCGCATCAGGTTCCGACTCATTATCGTCATTTGTGCTACCCGGTACGGATGCCAACAACTGGTATTCGGCGTCATCTCTTCGAGAGGAGACGACGAGCAGAATGGATGCCCGGCCGGGGAACTCGCATGTGGTGCCGGTCGGACACCGGCTCTCCTCAATCAGCCCCCGGAATTCAATGCTGCGAAGGGTTTCATCCAGTCCCACGACATCTCCGGGCCGGATTTCGAAAAATTCCTTGAGTGGCACATCGAACGTTCGTCCTCCCTCGTCGATCTGGGACGGATCCGGTTCGACGGCAAATTCCCGGCATCCGACCAGGAGCAGGATGCTTCCAAATATCAGCCCCAGAAAGGGGGCAGCAGCCGGGATGTATGTGGTGGGGACGCGCATGAATCCGGACAGCAGGGGAGTAGTGATGGGGACTTCGTGGTTGGACGGGTCAAGACACACACTGCGTAAATACGCTACAGGCGCGGCACGTTCCCGGAATTGAAGCCGAAACGTGGATCGGCGTCGTGGACGGTAGGACACCCGGCCTGAATGGACGCCCGTGTCCACAAAAGAGCGATGTCAGCCCGGGTCGGCGTTTTCGCCAAAGGGTGAAAACCACCGTGGGGCCTGCCGGACGGACGCCAGGGATGTTTCGCGCTGCATCCAAAAGAGCAGGATGTCGTCCGCGAATTCCGGTTTGGCGCTTTCGCGGAGTACGCGACTGACCAGTTTGTCGAGCGTATGGTCGCTTCCGTAGGCATGTTCCGCTGCGTGGACGACGCCCTCCTCACCAAGTTGTTCGCCGGAGGTCATCTGCTGTTCAAGCAGGCCGTCCGTATAGGCCAGGATGGCGCCACCGGGTGGAATGGAGACGGACGTGTCCTTGAACTCCGCCCCTCCGTCAAGACCCAGGATAATGTCCGAGTACGACAGGATCTCGGCGCCGCGTTCGGTCACCATGACCGGGCGCGGGTGGCCACCGTTGGCGTACGTCACGAGGTTGCGTGCCGGTTCCCAGCGCAGGAAGAGAAGCGTTGCGAAGGAATCCTCGAGGGGTGGGTCATCGACCAGCAGCTGGTTGATCTGAGCCATGATTTCGGCCGGTGAGTCGGATGTGCGTAGCAGGGCGTGTAGCATGCTTCGGATGTAGCCGACAAAACTGAACGTGTATACCTTGGCCCGCAGGCCCTTGCCCATCACATCACCGATCGTGATGAAGTAGACGCCTGGTTTGACCTCTGTCCAGTCGAAAATGTCGCCGCCACTGACTTCTCGGGGCGTATTGTGGAACTGGAGGTTGTATCCGTCCACGCGGGGCAGCTGCTTGGGAATCAGTTGGCGCGAGAAGTCCTCGCCGATCCGGGTGTCCAGTTGTGTCTGGAAATGGGACGTTCTGGCCAGAAGACGCTCCACGCGCGCCAACAGCTGGTCAATATCGAATGGCTTGGTGATATAGTCGTCCACGCCCGTGCGCCGGCCCTTGAGACGGCTCTGCTCGTCGGCCTTGGCCGTCAGGAATATGAATGGAATGACACTGGTTTCCTTGCGGTCCTGCAGGGCCGCAAGGAGCGCAAACCCATCCATTTTCGGCATCATGATGTCCGAAATAATCAGATCGGGCCGTTCTTCGGAGATGCGTAACAGGGCTTCTTCTCCGTTCGCAGCCGTGCGAACGCTGTATTTCTTGCTGAGCCTGTATTCGAGCAGGCGCCGCAATGTGTGTTCGTCTTCAACGACTAAAATGGAATGTTCAGCCATGACTCTTTGTCTCCTGATACGGTGAACTCCAGTTTCTGTCGTCCGTCTTCACTACGCGTATACGTGAACGATTCTGTGGCCGCGTCCAGCATGAGCAGCCCCATGCCCCGCTCGGGGCATGGCTCAAGGGTTTTCTCACGAAGGGCAAGCTCTTTCATGAAAGGAAATCCGTTTGAATTGTCTTCTATAACGCATTTGACGCGCCGACCATTCGGAATGACCTGCAATGTGACGCGAGGCTCGTTTCGGTCGAAATCAGCGTGTTGCACGATGTTCGCCACCCATTCATGAAGAGCGAGCCGCAGTAACTGGACCGTGTCAGCGTCCAGGTGCGAGAACAGCGCGCCGTCGGACTCCCAGCTGTCAAAGAGAGCGTGCAGCTCGTCCATGATGGCATCGAGGCTGAGGAAATGTCGTGTGGTGACTTCCATGGATGCGGCGCTTATCGAATGCCTTCGCGCGCTGCATCGACCGAAGGGAACTGACGGAACACCTTGTAGGTGCGCGTCAATTGCACCACGACCTGTACGGGACGGGATACCGATGCGAAAACCACCTGGCCGCTCATGGGCGAAACCTGACGGTACAGACTGAAAATGGACCCGAGTCCCGTTGAATCGAGAATTCCGGTATCGGTAAAGTCGAGAATGAAGTTGCGGACACCGCTGCGGACCTGTTCCTGGACGGCCGATTTGAAATCGGCGGCGTTCCGGAAGTCCAGTGCCTTGCCAATCTGCACCACGACGGTATCGCGGGTGACCGGCTCCATGAAAAAACTCATTGTTGTCGCTTGCATGACTGTGTGTACAGTAAGTGGACGATCTGCTTACATGACTTATCGGCAGAACGGGTGTCGACTAAAGCCACTGAAGACGTGCGCATCTCGTCTCATACCCGAAATATACGCGCTGTATCTTCACGCTGTATTTACGGATATTTATGTGGTTGAGATGAGCGTCGTTCCGAGTCGTTTCCACGCCCGCGGGGGCAGGTGGCTTCTTGTGGCTGCCCTATTGGCAGCTACAGGATGTGCACCCCACGAGCGCACGGTCAGCGTCGAGACGGTGCTTTCGGAGGGGGATCCTGATCAGGAGGCATGGGGAACGAGGCTGCAAATCATGGAAAACAGCCTGCCGCGGCTGACACTGGCGGCCGACTACATGGCGCGCTACGAGACGCCCGACAGTACGTACATGGTGCTTTCACGCATGGACTCTTCGAGTCGGCGCGTGGAGGTGCAGATTCACGACGATACAGGCGGGCAGCGGGCGCAGGTGCGAGCGAACCAGGTCATCTACGTGGAAACGCGGCGGCGTTTTCACGCTACGGGCGGCGTGGTAGCGACTACGGACGAGGGCCGGCAGGTCGAGAGCGAGCATCTCTCGTGGTCCGAGGCTTCGGGTCGCGTGTCGACGCCGGGTTTTGCGACGATTACCACGCCCACGCAGACCATGTCCGGCTGGGGGCTCGATGCGGACGAGGCGCTGACCGACATGCGCCTCTCTCGGGTGAGCGGGAGCGTGCTGCCCGGAGAGCGGCAGCCATGACCCATGCGGCGCGCACGTACCGACGTTCCGGGGCTGTGCCTTCGCGGGTGTCCTGCCTGCTACCGGTTGCCACCGGCATCATGGTCTGTGGCCTCCTGTTTTCGGTGGGCTGGGCACATAGCGCAAGGGCGCAGGACACGGAGCGCGTGTTTCTGGAGGCCGATTCGGTGGCCACGAGTCTGGTCAATGGCCGGATGGTCTCGGAACTCGTGAATGCCCGCTTCTCCCAGGGCAACACCCAGCTCCGCGCCGACCGCGCGCGCGACGAGGGGGGCGACCTGGTGCTGTTCCGGGGGCATGTGGTAATTGTCCAGGATGCCGACACGGTGCATGCCGACCTGGTTCGCTACGACCAGAAAACCGGTGTGGGCCACGCTGAAGGGAACGTGGAACTGACCCATGGGGACGTGCGGCTCCGCTCTCCGTCGGCCCGCCACAACACGCGCACCGGAGATACGTTTTTCGCGGAGCAGGTACGTTTTGAAGACAGTCTGAGCGTGCTCTACGCCAACCGGGGCGTGTATTCGCGGCAGGAAAACCGGGCCGATTTCGGAGGACGGGTCTGGCTGGAGCGGGAGGATATCCGTGTTGGTGCGGATTCCATATCCGTTTCCCGCGGGAACGACATGGCCTGGGCAACCGGTCGGGTGGGGATTGTTCTGGTCGATACGACGGGCGCGGAGACGGCCCGCATTTTTGCCGACAGCCTGCGCCGCGATGGCCGAACGGGCACGACCGATATCAGCGGCCGCATCCTGATTGCCCGCTTCGAGACCGAGCCGCCCGATACGCTGCTGATCGCTGCGGAGCGCGCCCGCTTCGGCGGGGGGGGCATGACGGCTGTGGATTCGGTCGTGGTGGCCGCCGACGCGGGCGCGCTCCGCAGCGACTCGATGATCGTCATCGATGCCACGCCCGGCGAAAGGGGACAGGAGCGCCGGTTCTTCGGTGGGGTGCACGCCTGGTACGAGGACGTGCAGGTAACCTCTGACAGCCTGTTCGCGACGTCGTTTCCCATGCCGTTGGAGGTAGACTCGCTCCGGGCCTTCGGATCGGTGTTCGTGGCCCGTCAAGCCGCTCTCCAGGGGCAGCCGGGTGGGGTGGACACCGAGCGGCGTATCGACCAGATGAAAGGACGTTTCCTGCATGCAGTGACGCGGGGAGAGGAGCTCACGTCCATGCGGCTCTTCCCGAACGCCGAAGTCATTCTATACGTTTACGACGAGGCATCCGGGAGGACATTGGCCTTCGATGCGCTCTCGGACACCGTTCTTGTGGCGCTCGAGGACGGGGAGCCGACCGAGGTGTTGTTTCTGGGAGAGACGGCCGGGACCGAATACACGGAGAACCTGTTTGACCAGGTCAGAGATCTTCCGGGCTACGTATGGGTTCCTCAGCTTCGGCCCGATCGGGATCGGCTTCGTGACCGCATGCGAGGTCTGTCGGCCGAGCGGATTGACGGGCGGAAACGACAGGACTGACATGGCACTTGCTGAAATAGAACAGGCCATCGGGTATTTCAAGGAGGGGGCTCCGGAGGAGGCGATTCCGCTTCTGGAGCAGACTGTGGCGATGGTCCCCACCTTTGTGCTGGCGCACGTGCTTCTTGCACAGGCGTATGAGTCCGTGGGGCGCAATGCCGACGCCATAGCGGCCTGGCGGCGCGCCTATCGCATGATTCCGAACAGCCCGGTCGCGCCAGCTGCGGCAGATACGGAGACGGATGATTCCCGGTTCGTGCGGCAACTCGAACGGGCGGCCACGCAGTTGGGGGGAGTCCTGGAGGAGCGTACTGCGACGGTACCCGATGGTGGGCTGGTGCTGCGTGCAGAGGGTCTGGTAAAGCGGTTCCGGAAGCGGACGGTGGTGAAATCGGTCGAATTGAGCGTGCAGCAGGGCGAAATTGTCGGGCTGTTGGGTCCGAACGGGGCAGGCAAGACGACAACGTTCCACATGATGATGGGGCTGATCCGTCCCAACGAAGGAGATGTATTTATCGGGGACGAATGTATAACCAGTCTGCCCATGTACGAGAGGGCGCGCCGGGGGGTGGGATACCTGGCGCAGGAGGCATCCATTTTTTCACTTTTGACCGTGGAGCAGAATATTGAAGCGGTGCTCGAATACATGCCGCTCTCCCGAACGGAGCGGCGGGAACGTGTGGAGCAGCTGGTTGGCGAATTCGGCCTGGAAAAGGTGCGCCGGTCGAAGGGGTACATGCTCTCGGGCGGCGAGCGCCGTCGCACGGAAATTGCCCGTGCACTGGCGTCGAGGCCTCGATTTTTTCTGCTCGATGAGCCGTTTGCTGGAGTCGATCCTATTGCCGTGGAAGACATTCAGGCCATCGTGGCTGGGCTCAAGAAGCGGGGAATCGGGGTTCTGATCACCGATCACAATGTGCACGAAACTTTGGCAATTACGGATCGTGCGTATCTGCTTTTCGAAGGCTCGATCCTGAAGCAGGGGACGGCCGAGGCGCTGGCCTCCGATCCGGAAGTGCGCCGCAGGTATCTGGGCGAAAAGTTTACTCTTGAACGATACTGGTAATTCATGCCGAAGACGATTTTTGAAGAGCTGTCGTGGCGCGGTCTGGTCTACGATTCCACCCCTGAGTTTGAAGCGTGGACGGCATCGGGCTCGCGCACAGCGTATATCGGGTTTGACCCGACCGCATCGAGCCTGCACGTGGGCTCGCTCCTGCCCATCATGGGTCTGGCCCGCATGCAGCGATTCGGGCACCGTCCGGTTGCGCTTGTTGGCGGCGGAACGGGTCTGATCGGGGATCCGAGTGGCAAGACCGCGGAGCGCCAGATGCTGACCACGGAAGCGGTGGAAGAGAATCTGCAGGGCATTCAGCGTCAGTTGGAGCCGTTCCTGGATTTCGGGGACGTCTCAAACCGCGCTCTGATGGTAAACAACCTGGACTGGCTCGGCACGATGGGACTCGTGGATTTCCTGCGCGATGTGGGGAAGCACTTCACGGTCAACTACATGCTGGCCAAGGAGTCCGTGAAGCGCCGCGTGCAGTCGGAAGAGGGGATTTCGTACACGGAGTTTACCTACATGATGCTCCAGGCCTACGATTTCCTGGAGTTGAACCGGTTGTATGATTGTGACATACAGATGGGCGGATCGGATCAGTGGGGTAACATCATGGCGGGTATTGATCTGGTCCGCAAGGCCAGTGGCCGCAAGGTCCACGGCCTGGTGTTACCCCTCGTTACGAATGCGTCAGGCGCCAAGTTTGGTAAAACGGAGTCTGGAACGATATGGCTGGACCCGGAGCGAACGAGTCCGTACCGGTTCTACCAGTTCTGGCTGAATACCGACGACCGGGACGTGGTGCCCTACCTCAAGTATTTCACCTGGCTGTCGGGTGAGGCCATTGCCGAACTGGCCCAGGCACATGAAACGCATCCGGGAAAGCGCGTGGCGCACCGGGAATTGGCACGCGAAGTGACGGCACTCGTACACGGTGAAACCGAACGGAATCGGGCGGAAGAAGCCGCCTCGGTGTTATTCGGAGGTGTGCTTGACCAGATCGGCGTCAAGGATCTGCGGGACATTTTCGACGACGTGCCGTCTACCTCTCTTTCCCGCGACGTGTTTTCGGGGAAAGGGGTGGGCGTTCTTGAACTGTGCGCGTTGACGGGGCTCACGACATCGCGCGGTGAAGCGCGCCGCCTGGTGCGCGCGGGTGGGTTGTTTGTGAACAACGAGCGCATGGGCGATGAGCAGGCAGCTATCACCGCATCGCACCTGATTGAGGGAGAATTACTCGTTCTCAGAAAGGGAAAGAAAAGCTATCATCTGGTACAAATCGAGGCATGACCCATGGTCGTGGTAATGGAAGTGGGCGCGGTAGAAGCCCGTATTGAACAGGTCATTGAAAAACTGAATGCGTTCGGTTTCGATGTGCATCGATCGTCGGGAAGTCGCCAGACTGTGCTTGGCGCCATTGGTGTGAAACCGGAATTCGATCACCGCCACATCCTGCTTATTGACGGTGTAGCCGAAGTGCATCGGGTCACGGCCCCGTACAAATTCGCCTCGCGCGCGTGGAGAGATACGGCGACCATAGTGGACCTGGACGGAGTGCGGGTGGGCGGTACGGAGCTGGTGGTAATGGCCGGGCCGTGCAGTGTTGAAAGTGCGGAGCAGATCTACGAGAGTGCCCGTCACGTGGCGGCAGCCGGCGCCCGAATTCTGCGCGGAGGCGCCTTCAAACCGCGCTCGTCGCCCTATTCATTTCAGGGCCACGGAGAGCCGGGTCTCGTCTGGATGCGAGAGGCGGCCGACGCCCATGGACTGCGCGTCGTGACGGAGGTCATGGAGAGCGGTCAGGTTGATTTGGTAGCGCGGTATGCCGACATCCTTCAGATTGGAGCCCGCAACATGCAGAACTACCCGCTCCTGCGAGCCGTGGGGCAGTCGAAGCGGGCCGTGCTTTTGAAGCGAGGCCTCTCCGCGACAATCGAGGAGTGGCTCATGAGCGCAGAATATATTTTGTCCGCCGATAACCCTGACGTCATCCTCTGTGAGCGGGGCATTCGTACGTTTGAGCCCTCCACGCGGAATACGCTCGATCTTTCGGCCGTTCCTGTGGTCAAGTCCCGAAGCCATTTGCCGATCATTGTAGATCCGAGTCATGCAACCGGAATTCGCAGTAAAGTGGCGCCCATGGCCTTGGCGGCTGTGGCGGCCGGAGCCGATGGCCTGATGATAGAAGTCCACCCCAACCCGGACCAGGCGCTGTCCGACGGGCCACAATCCCTGTTTCCGGATCAATTCATGGACCTCATGGATCGGGTCCGGGAGGTAGCGCGCGTTGTTGGGCGGTCTGCCGAACATTTCCCGGCTAATCCCATGTGAGACGACCCGGTTGTACATTCAGGCACTTTATTCTCCTTACGCAGCAACTTCTGATACCATGTGTGGAATTGTAGGTTATCTCGGACACCGAAATGCGGCCGATGTCATTGTGACGGGCCTCAAACGGCTGGAATACCGCGGATATGACTCGGCGGGCGTGGCCGTGGTGGATGGCGACGGACTGCACGTCCGGAAGAAGCTGGGAAAGGTGGCAGCGCTGGAGCAATCGGTAGGCGCCGGGCTTCCGGGGCACGCTGGAATTGGCCACACGCGTTGGGCCACCCATGGCTTCCCGAGCGATGAAAATGCTCATCCGCACCTGAGCTCGGATGGATCGTTCGCACTCGTGCACAACGGGATCATCGAGAATTATGCGGCCATCAGGACCCGGCTCTCCGGAAAGGGATACGCATTTTACAGCCAGACCGACACCGAGGTGCTCGTGCGTCTCGTGGAAGACGTCATGGAGCTTACCGGGAGCGGGCTGGAGGAATCGCTGCGTCAGGCTCTTACCCAGGTCGACGGTACGTACGGTGTGGCGCTCGTCTCGGCGAACGACTCGGACCTGCTGATAGCAGCGCGCAATGGCAGTCCACTCGTAGTGGGCGTGGGAGACGGGGAATATTTCCTGGGCTCTGATGCGGCCCCGATCGTAGAGCACACGCGCAAGGTGGTCTACCTGAACGATGGGGAAATGGCTGTCATCCGCCGAGGTGGATTCGAAGTGCGCAGCATCGATAACGAGGTCACATCCAAGGAAATCCACGAACTGGAGTGGGACCTGGAGCAGATTGAAAAGGGGGGATATCCCCATTTCATGCTGAAGGAGATCTTTGAGCAGCCGGTCTCGATCGAGGACTGCATGCGGGGACGCGTGGGAACCGATATCGTGCTGGGCGGCCTTGCAGATTCCATGGATCGGATCCGGAATGCCCGGCGGATTGTGATAGCGGCATGTGGCACGTCCTGGCATGCCGCCATGGTGGGCGAATACCTGATTGAGGGCCTTGCGCGCATTCCGGTCGAGGTCGAATACGCCTCGGAGTTCCGCTATCGCGACCCGATTCTGCATCCGGATGACTGCGTGATTGTCATTTCCCAGTCGGGCGAGACGGCCGATACGCTTGCCGCGGTGCGCGAAGCCCAGTCGAAGGGCGTTCCCGTCTATGGAATTGTGAACACCGTCGGATCGACCATAGCCCGGGAAACCGATGCGGGCGTATACCTGCACGCGGGCCCGGAAATTGGCGTGGCGTCGACGAAGGCGTTCACTGCCCAAGTGACCGTGCTCACCATGCTGGCCCTGGCGCTGGGCAAGGACCGGACGCTCTCGCCCGAAACGTTCGCCGAGTATCTGTTGGAACTGCATGCCATTCCGCAGAAAATTTCAAAGGCGCTGCGTACGGAAAAACAGATCCGGGATATCGCCAAGCTGAACCGCCTGGCGTCGAACTTCCTGTATCTCGGGCGCGGATTCAATTTTCCGGTTGCGCTCGAAGGTGCGTTGAAGCTCAAGGAAATCTCCTACATCCATGCCGAGGGGTATCCGGCGGCCGAGATGAAGCACGGCCCGATTGCGCTCATTGACCAGTTTATGCCGGTCGTTTTCATCGCTCTTCGCGACAACAGCACCTATTGGAAGGTGGTCTCCAATATCGAAGAAGTGGTGGCGCGTAAAGGAAACGTGATTGTCATCACGGATGACGACAACAGGGAACTGGACGAATTGTGCGAACACGTGATCTGCGTACCCAAGACGCTCGAGTTCCTGAGTCCGCTCATGACGGTGATTCCGATGCAGCTCCTGTCCTACCACATCGCCGTACTCAGGGGCTGTGACGTGGACCAGCCCCGCAACCTGGCCAAGAGTGTGACGGTCGAGTAGCGCGGGACTGCCGCCTCGCTACGGACGCGTTCAGGCTACGGACGCATTCAGGCTACGGACGCATGCCGGCCATGCGATTGCGGTCCGATGGAAGGATGGCAATTTTCTCGCTGTAAGCGTCTTCCGACATGCGGATATCGTACGCGGCGTACATCGCTTTGCTGATGCGGTAGTCGCGGGTGGAATCGAAAACGAGGTAAACGTCGTGATCGTTGATCCACCAACTGTTCGAGCGTTTGTCGATGGCGCGTTGCAGGGCAATGGATAGCACGTGCTCATCGTTCATCCCCTCCTGCCTGAATTTTTCGACGGGTATGGGAAGCGGACGTGTGGCGAGTCCGTTGATTACATAGAAAACGGTACAGGCCGTCAGTATCCAGATCAGGATGCCGCGTATGGCATTCGACGCGGTAATCTGGTGATAGGGTGATGCGAGCATGTCTGAGGCATGATGAGTACTCAAACCCCCTTCGCACAAAGCGTGCCAATCGTCAGCAATCACCCCCATGCGGTATATTGGCCGCCGCTCAGCGCACGCCGTACGGACGTGAGTCTCATAATGCGAATAAGTTTCAGTCCTGACTCCAGATGATCAAACCCGATGTGCTCGATGGTATTCGACGCCGCCACATGGAAATCATGGCGCTCATGGCAGATCCTGGGGTGGCCACGAATCCGGCCCGGATGAGGGAGTTGGGCCGGGAGCATACGTCGCTGAAGGAGGTGGTTGAGCACGCCGACCTGTACGAGCAACTGGTGGCCGAGGCTGCGGATCTCAAGAACATGGTTCACAGCGAACAGGACACGGAACTCGGAGAGATGGCGCGGGCGGAGCTCAAGGAGTTGGAGGAACGGTTGCCGGAAGTGGAAAGCGAACTCCGGTTCCTGCTCATTCCCAAGGACCCCGAAGACACCAAGGATGCTATCGTTGAGATACGGGCGGGAACGGGTGGAGATGAAGCGGCCCTGTTTGCCGGGGATCTGTACCGCCTGTACACACGCTATGCCGAATCCAGGAATTGGAAGGTCGAATTGATCGAATTATCCGAGGGTACGAAGGGGGGCTTCAAGGAGATCATTTTTTCCATCAGCGGGAACGACGCCTTCGGGACCATGAAGTACGAGAGTGGGGTACATCGCGTTCAGCGCGTACCGGCGACCGAGTCCCAGGGGCGCATCCACACGTCAGCGGCCACGGTTGCCGTGCTTCCGGAGGCAGAGGAGGTGGATGTCGTGTTACACCCGAATGACATCAAGGTGGATGTATTCCGGTCGAGTGGTCCGGGTGGCCAGAGCGTAAACACAACCGATTCCGCCGTAAGGTTGACGCACATTCCGACCGGGCTCGTGGTCACGTGCCAGGACGAGAAAAGTCAGCTGAAGAACAAGGACAAGGCGATGCGCGTCCTGCGCTCGCGCCTCTACGAACGTGAGCTCGAGGAGCGGCACGCCGCGCGGTCTGAGCAGCGTAAGTCCATGGTCAGCACCGGTGATCGCTCAGCCAAGATTCGTACGTACAACTGGCCGCAGGGCCGGGTCACGGATCATCGCCTGGAAGGGGATGACAAGAACCACGCCCTGGAAAAAGTGATTGGAGGCGACCTGGACCCCATTATCCGCTCGCTGCGCACGGCCGAGAATGCAGATCGGCTGGCGGCGCTCTGACCCGGACACGGGCCGGCTGCGGCGATCGGTGGTCATGCTGTGGATATTGGGTAAAGGCGTGACGGCTTCCGGGAAAAGACGTATATTGCTGTTCTGTACAACAGTCCCTGCTCGTTGCCTCCGGCAACGGGCTGTCATCCAAAAATCCAAAGGGATTCCATGGCTACGAGAAATACGTACGAGTTGACGTACATCGTCAATTCGGTGATCAGCGATGAGCAGGTCAAAGAACTTGTCGCGCGCATAACGGAATACGTTTCCGATGCAGGCGGAGAAATCCTCGAAGTAGACGAATGGGGGAGCCGCCGATTGGCCTATCCCATCGAGAAGAAGCGCAATGGCTACTATGTCAACATGCACTTCCGCTCCATCGGGGCGCTCATTCCGCGAATGGAACGAGCACTTGAAATCGACGACAACATTCTCCGCTACATGACACTCCGGCTCGATGCCAAGATGATTCGTCATTTCGAAGCAGGTCAAGGTAGAAAAGCACAGGAAAAAACCGCGGTCACCGAGTAATATGAAGAAAGACGCTCTTCCCACCATGTCTCCAGAGACGAAATTTACCGAGCCGGAATACGTTGACTACAAGGAAGTCGACATGCTGAAGCAGTTCCTGAACGAGCAGGGCAAGATCCTTCCCCGCCGCATTTCCGGTGTTTCGGCCAAATTCCAGCGCCAACTCACACGCTCCGTCAAACGGGCCAGGCACATGGCACTCATTCCGTTCGTCGCTGACTCGCTCAAGTAGAATTTCCAAGGTCATGCAAGTATTACTCATAGAAGACGTCGACAAGCTGGGCGAACAGGGCCAGATCGTCACGGTCAAGCCCGGCTTCGGCCGTAATTTCCTCATTCCCCGTGGTCTGGCGCGCCAGGCGACCGCGTCGGTCATCCGGGCCTTCGAGGAGGAGCGTCGTCAGCAGTCGCGCAAGCTCGGCAAAAAGAAGGAAGACGCCCAGAACCTGGCCAAGGAACTGGCCAGCATGGAAGTAGTCGTTTTTGCGAAAGTGGGCGAAGAAAGCCGCATTTTCGGCAGCATCACGACCAACAACATTGCGGACGGGCTGGCAGCCCAGGGTGTCACCGTGGATCGCCGTAAAATCGAGATCGAAGACGATATCAAGATGCTCGGCGTGTATACGGCTTCCGTCAAACTGCATCCGGAAGTGGATGCCACCATCAAGGTGCGCGTAGAGCCCGAAGTCGCGACGTCGTGACAGTGTAACGGCAGGTCCGGTGAGGCTTACAGACGTAGGCCGCTCCCGAACCAGGAGAGCGTGCGGACGTTCCTGTTGTAACTGAACCGTATTCCACTGTCGTGAATTCCAGCCGTATCTCTGTCGCCGCCCCTCTCAACCTGTTGGGACGTGTGTTCGTACTCGCAGGCGCGCTTGTGGCACTCCTGCAGATACCGGCCGCCCAGGGCCAGGATTTCGGACTGAATACCGGTCCGGACATCGGGTTACCGAGCGATTACGTTACGTGGACCGTGGATGTCTCACCTGAGCGTGTATCGCCAGGTAGTGCCACCATTGTCCGCTTCACGGCGCTCATAGAGGGGGAGGGGGATTGGAAAATGTACGCCCTCGACTCGGAAATGCCCGAGCGTACCGTCGGGGCTCGCCCATTTGGTGTGCAGGTTGGCTGGTCTTCGCTTCCTGAAGGCGTCACGCCCCGCACGGCTATGGGGCAGGCCCGGCCTGAGCAGGGTCACGACGAAAACTTCGACATGACCCTGACGTGGTTCCACGACGAAGCCGTCCTCACAGCGGTCGTTGATGTTGACTCCGTTGGTGTGGATGCGGGGCAGGTACATACGCTGGACGCCCGCGTCCGGTACCAGATCTGTTCGGACGAATTCGGTGTGTGCCTCCGTCCCGAGACGGCTTCTGTTTCGGTGCCGATCTCCGTTGCCTCGATAGATGAGCAGCTTGGCGCCACTTCCGACGAAATTGAGGCAGCCCTGGTGGCGTCCTATGCGATGGTGGCCTCCGATGGAGATTCATCCAGGTCACGGGGCGGTGGCCGTGCACCCATGGAAGGACTTGCGGGATTCCTGTTGCTGGCCGTTGGAGCGGGCTTGGCATCGCTTCTGACCCCATGCGTGTTCCCCATGATTCCGCTCACAGTCTCCTATTTCACCAAGCATGCGGACGACCGCGCAGCGTCGGTACGACTCGCTTCCACCTACGGGGTGTCGATTATAGCGACGTTCACGGTAATTGGTATTGTGATGGCCATCGTCGTCGGGGCAGCAGGCGCACAGACCGTTGCATCGAATCCATTTGTGAACCTGTTCATTGCCCTCGTTCTGGTAGCCTTTGGTCTGTCACTCCTTGGACTCTATGAACTGCGGGTACCATCCGGACTGTTGAACCGGGTGAACGCCATGGGCTCTTCGACCGGAGGTCATGGTGGTGTCGTATTCATGGGGCTTACGCTGACCCTTGTCTCCTTTTCCTGCACGGCGCCCTTTGTGGCGGGGCTGCTCGCGGCTGCAGCGGGCGGGTCATGGCTGTTTCCTGTGACAGGTATGGTAGCGTACTCGGCCACGTTCGCCGCCCCTTTTGTTCTGTTTGCCCTGTTTCCGAACGCGTTGCAGCGCCTTCCCAAGTCTGGTTCCTGGATGAATGTGATCAAAGTGGTGCTGGGATTTGTGGAACTGGCGGCTGCTGTCAAGTTTTTTTCAAACGCAGATCTGGTTTGGGGCTGGGGCTTGTTGTCCCGCCCTCTGGGCATAGCCATCGTACTGGTCCTGTTCTTTCTCGCAGGATTGTACCTGATAGGCAAGCTCAGGCTGTCCCATGAGCCACCGGTGGAGAGTATCGGGGCTGGCCGGTTGATGGCCGCCACGACGTTTTTCGTCCTGTCGCTCTACATGCTGCCAGGTTTACTGGGTTCGCCTCTCAATGCGCTGGACGCATACCTGCCACCTCGGCAGGCGGGCGATACTGGGCTGTTCAACATGCTGGGTGCGAGCGCAGGCTCGGTTCCTGCTGGTGCCGACGACGGGTGGTATGTGGACGACATTGATGCGGCGGTCGTGGAGGCGTCAGAGCGTGGTCTCCCTATATTTGTGGACTTTACGGGGTACACGTGTACGAACTGCCGCGCCATGGAAACGAACGTGTTTCCGCGGGCTGAGGTGTCCGAGCGACTGGAAAATAATTTTGTGCGCCTGAAGCTGTATACGGATGGTCCTGAGCTGGGAGACGAGTTTCACCGGTACCAACTGAGACTGACAGGCATTGTAGCGCTACCGACCTATGCCATCGTTGAGTCCGATGGGGAAACACTCATTCGCCGGTCCTTCGGAATGATGAACGTAGAACAGTTTGTAGCCTTCCTGGGGGAGGGGTAGTGTCAACAGGCCCTACAACCGATTCAGGTCATAGGCAGCAGAACGACCATCTGCCGTGATTCGCGGGCAACGGTGTTGGTGACACTCCCAAGCAACATGCGCTCTATGGCAGAGTGCCGCGGTTTCCCAAGAATAACCATGTCCACTTTGAGGCGGTTCGCATCCTCCAGGATGACGCGAGCAGGGTCTCCGCTGTGCAGGGCCGGTCGGACAGGGCACTCAAAGCGCTGCTGTAGAAAAGCATCAAAATCGTGCTGTTCGGCCTCGACAATGCTCTCTTCCACGGTCGGGTCGTAGAGGGCATAGGATATCTCTCCGAAGCCACTCAGGGGATCCACTCCCAGTGGTGTTGTGGGTGTGGGAACGTAGACATGAACAACAAAAAGTTCGGCGTCGAGCCGGGACACCAATTGTTGGACGGCGTCTGTAATGTATTCAGGCTCGTTGAGGTCGGTGGCGAACAGCAGCTTCATGATGCTTCTGATGGAAGGTTGATGTCCATGCAGTGTACGGGTGCCAAAGGGTGCGCGCAAGACGGGGGAATCCTGCTCCACAGCCTGACGTACATCGCCTTCGCGTCCCACGATCCAATTGCTACCTGCTGATGTTCAACGAGACACCTTTTACCCTTTTCCTGATACTCGTCAATGTGATGGTGAGTGGGTATACACTTTACGGCGACCAGAGTCTGGTGGATCGTCTGGCTTTCAGACCAGCACGCGTTCTTCGTGACCGGGAGTATTATCGCCTGCTGACAGCGGGATTCGTCCACGCGGGACCAGGTCATCTTGCATTCAATATGCTGACGCTGTTTTTTTTCGGTCCGGCGCTGGAGCAGCTCCTGGGATCTGCCGGTTTTCTTCTGGTGTACTTTGTCAGCGAACTGACGGCACACGGGGTCACGCTCTGGTGGCAGAGGGGGTCCCATGCCTATGCTGCTGTGGGAGCATCGGGAGCGATATCAGGCGTGCTACTGGCATTCTGCCTGTTCCGTCCCTTTGACCGTATCGGATTATTTTTTGCGATCTGGATGCCTGCCTGGCTGTTCGCAGTAGGTTTTCTGGGTTTTTCGGTCTATGCCATGAAACAGCGAAAGGCGGGTGCACTGGGCGGTATTGCGCACGAAGCGCATCTGGGTGGCGCTGTTGGTGGTCTGCTGACCACACTGCTTCTGGAGCCTTCGGCACTCTCTATATTCTTCCGACAAATATTCTGAAATCCGTTATTGCACAGTATGAAAAATGGGGACCAAAGGCCATTTATCACATTTATGTAGTTATTTGTATTAAAATACCGTTATTGGATTTGGACATTCCAACTCCTGTTATGTACATTCCTCCCACTCATGCCGCCTGGTACCAAGCCGTTCCGGCTTACTCAGTCGCGCAGTGACTATGGGCAGTGCAGGGCCCGGTCCAACGACCGGGCCCTGCACATTTCGAAGCCGCCGCACATTGTAACATGTGGACAACCATGTGGACAACACTGTGAACTCTTTGTTGAATAGTCACCGTTGACTTGACATGAAATCAGGATTATAATTCTCCCAGTGCCTGACGGCACCGTTCCTTGACGCGACTGAGTCTTTAGGCTGCATGAGAAGTTTCTCGCGCAATTACGCATTGCACGTGCTGCCGACTGTTGAATGGATATCTCTCGGCTGGGTATGAAGCCGGGACGCCAGGAAGGTGTTGTACTGCGACAGACCCTTGGGTCTGCGGAGTACGGCAGGTGAACCTGTGCGTCGCGTACCATACTTGGTGGACGGGCCCTGCAAAGGGTGCATCCGGATATCAGGACAACGACTGGCAATCAGGCTTTTTCAAGCCGGGCCCTTTTAGGAGCGGATCGGTGAGGTGAAGTCCTGTAGTACGGGAGAGACGTTATCTATCGTGTGCCCATGCGATGGAGAACCTGCTGGCGATTCACTTCGGTGGTCGTCGGTTGGCGGAGCAGGACCTTGCGTGCTGTTCCATCCACCAAAAGACAAGAACCTTCCTTCGGGAAGGTTCTCGCGTCGGGAGAACATTTGGCTGGCTCATCTCGAAAGAGTGGGCTGTCCGCAAAAAAGCCACCCGGTTTCGGGTGGCTTTTTTTGTGTCTTCAAACGGCCTGGCTATAGCCAGTCGAGGTGCCTGTACTCGGCTTCACGCCCGTTACGGCCTGTTAACAGGCCGTAACCGCTGTTCGAGATCGGCCCAGTCGTGGAATGACCACACCCGTGCTGAGTCGTGCTCTTCGCCTCCGTACCAGGCTACCTGCCACCCGGCTCCGACGCCACCGGTGACGTCAGATGACAACGAGTCTCCGACGTAGAGTACCTGGTCGCCGGCATGACCACAGAGACCCTCGGCGTGCCGGAAAAGACGGATGTCAGGCTTGAGAACGCCGACTTCCTCACTGATAACAATGTGAGAGCACATACGGGACAGCTCCGGAAATTGCCGGAGCTTGGCATGTTGAATCTCGGTGAACCCATTGGTCATGAGTCCTACGGGTACGTGCTTCGCAATGCGTGTCAGGGCGTTGCGGGCGCCGTCCACCCAGCGCCAATATGAAGCGTAGAGCCGAAGATATTCATCTGCGAGTAGGATCGCGTTGTCCAATCCGGCCGGATTCAGATCCCTCAGCAGCAATTCGAATCGGCCGTATTTGGCGCCGTCCTTGTCCCGGCGTCCGGCAGCGTACTCTGACCAGACCCTACCATTGATCCGAGCATACGCGTCGTGGATGTCGCTCTGCGACGCATCGCCAAAAAAATGTGCATGATGGGTAGCGAGCGCCGTAAGAGCACGCGATTCCGCCCCTCTGTGATCCAGCAGCGTGTCGTCGAGATCAAACCAGACGTACCGGATGTCGTTCATGACAAGCGCATTTCGAACAGGCCGTATTCCTTGTCCACGGCCGAATTGAGTGCGTCGAGGGCGCTTTTGAGGCGTTTGTTGGAATCGAGTACCCAACTCATTTCGCAGCCGGTAATGCCCATGCGACGACCCGTCTGGATGGTTTCATTGATGACGAGCGCATCGAGTCCGCGCCCGTGGTGCGACCTCCGGACGCCCATGAGAGGCATACGGATTTCACGAATGACACCACTTTTTGCCAGCAGAAGCAATTTGAGCAGTCCGAACGGAAGCAGCCGGCCCTCATTCAGCGTTTTGATGGCATAATTCAGATCGGGCAGGGAGACGGCAAAGGCAATGGGCTCCCCCTCGTCCTCGACCAGTACGACAAGCCGCGGATCCACGATCTGCTTCATGTCTTTTGCAAGCCGATCAAATTCGGCGTTCGTCATGGGCACGTGGCCCCAATTGTCCGACCACGCCTCGTTGTAGATTTCGCGGATGTATTCGGCGTCCCGCTCAAAGTGATCCATATCCAGGTTGCGCACACGAAGGCCCGGATATCGTTTGAGCACCAGCTCCGATCCGCGCTTGAGCTTGGCATCCTGGAGATACTTGATGTTCGTGTAGTAGGCCCACATGGTCATGGCCCGCTCAAACCCGAATGCCAACAGATGCTCCTCGTACCAAGGATGGTTGTACGGCATGAGAATGGCAGGTTGGCTGTCAAAACCGTCTACCAGCAAACCTGCCGTATCGTTCAGGGATGGGTTTGCCGGTCCTCGCACATGGGTCAGACCCCGCGCCTTGAGCCACGCTGCCGCCGCTGTCAGCAGTGCCCCGGATACGTCCGGGTCCCGGCTCGTCTCAAAGAATCCGAAAAAACCAACGCTGTCTTCGTACTTGCGGAGATGTTCGCCGTTGACAATCGCGGCTATACGCCCGACAACACGGCCCTCCGGACTACGGGCCAAAAAAAGCTCCATGTCGCCGTGCTCGAAGAACGGATTCTTCTTTCGGCTCAGGATGTGTTTCGTGTCGATGCGAAGGGGAGGTACCCAGAAGGGCTCGTCCCGGTATGCGTCATACGGATACTGAATGAATGCCTTGAGGTCCCGGCGCGACGTGACCGGATTGACCACCGTCTTCGACATCAGGCCGCGCTTCCATTGCTGGACACGATACCATGCTTGCGGCCCACGCGGTAAAAGGCATCGAGAATAAAGTCGAGTTCGTCATTCGTGTGCGTGGCCATGAAGGACGTCCGCAGTACAGACTGCCCACTGGGTACGGCCGGTGGGACGACGGCATTCACGAACACACCGGCATCCAGCAGATCACGCCACATTTCAAAACACGTGCGCATATTGCCCGCCACAACCGGAATAATGGGCGATTGGCTGGTCCACACATTGAAGCCGGCATTTCGGAAGCCCTCGCGCATGTAATCGGAAATCTCCCAGAGCCGGTCAAGACGCCATGGCTCTTCTTCCAGGATTTCGAGACATTTCAGAACGGTCGCCACGTTCGAAGGAGGCATGGAGGCCGAGAAAATGTGCGCCGAGCTGGTGTGACGGATATATTCAATGACGTCGGCATCTCCGACGCAGAACCCGCCCAACGAGGCAAAGCTCTTTGAAAAGGTCCCTGTGGTCAGATGGACGCGCTCTCCAAGATTGAAATGTGCCGCCGTACCACGGCCTCCGGGGCCAATGACGCCGACTGCGTGTGCATCGTCCGACATCAATACGGCGTCAAACTCCTCGGCGAGGTCGGCAAGTTCCGGCAGCTGAGCCATGACGCCGTTCATGGAGAAGACGCCATCGGTTACAATCAGGCGGCCCGCATCCGGAGACTCGAGAAAAGAGCGCTCCAGCAGCAGACGCAGATGTTTCAGGTCGTTGTGACGGAAGCGAGTGGTTTCGGCCCGGGCCAGTTGTGTGCCCGCTACAATACACGCGTGATTATCCTTGTCCGAGTAGATGAAATCTCCTTTACCGGCGATAGACTGGATGACCCCTTCATTGGTCATGTATCCAGTCGAAAAAAGGACGCATGCTTCGCGGCCCATGAAGCGCGAAAGACGCTCCTCGAGTTGAATGTGCAGATCAAGTGTTCCGTTGAGGAAGCGGCTTCCGGTGCAGCCGGTGCCATACTTGTGAATGGCAGCCTTCGCCGCATCGCGAACGCGCTCGTCCGAGAGCAGGCCCAGGTAGTTATTGGATCCGGCCATGATGATTTCCCGGCCGTTCATGATGGCCCGCGTGCCATCATTGCGTTCTATGGGACGGAAATAGGGGTAGAGACCGGCCGCTTTGATCTGCGAATACAACCCCGACTCGTCGAAAAATGCATGGCATTTCCTGAACAGACCAGGCTCACTGGTCCTGGCCGTTGCGGTCGCATCCGTCAGTTCCGGAGTGGAGCCAATTGAATTGTTGCCGTGGGGCATGATTACTTCGTTCAGTGGAATGAGGTCGTCCCTATAAGGGCGCGCTCTGGTTTTTCAACAGCCTTCTAAGGACGGTCATGGGACGTATTGTGATGGAACAGGTTACAACGATGGAGGATGCAGGTTCATATCCCGTCCTGTCAAAAACGGAACCGGACAGCCGGCCCCATCCCCTCAGGAGAGACATGCAACCGGATGGAAAGGTCTTCTTCCACGTCAAAATCAAGTAAATGAGCGCTCACATAGGCGTCCAGCATGGCCAGACCATATACAAAGCCGATCCCAATGGACGAAAGGTCACGGTTACGGCGGAAATTATTCCTTCGGGTTTCGATGGGGCGGGACGAAATGGGCCCGAATTCAGCAACGAGCTTGTTATAGGCCGGTAGCTGGTCGGCATTTGGATTGCTCTCCAGTTGTCCCGCGTCTACCAGTTCCTGGAAGGCTTTGTACTGAAAGGCATCCCGGTAGAGCGTATAGTCGCGTTGATTCCGGACGGTGGAGACTACGAGCGCGCCGAGGGCAGCGTATACAAAGGGCACCTTGACATGTTGCCTGTTATAGATCTGTCCCCAACCCGGCACGGCGGCACTGCGCCAAAGGGCTCCTCTTGGAGAATGGTCCTGCGGCAATCCGGGTGCAACCTGGGCGCGGCTCGGCTGCCATGCACCGAGGGCCGTGACGAACAGGATCAACGTCAGGAAACGGCACATGACAGGTCAGTTGTCTGCGAGCAGGTCGGCCAGGCGTTCCAGGTCTTCAGAAGAATAATATTCGACTTCAATACGTCCCGCCTTGCCATCCGGGGCAGGCTTGATGGATACTTTTGTGCCCAGTCGATTACGGATCTGGTTGGTGATGCGATCGAGTTCCAGCCGGACCTGATGAGGCAGGGTTCGGGGCTCGGATGGGGTTTTCTTCCCGTCGGGGGCTGGAGCGGTCAGGCGCTTGACCATGGCTTCCGTCTCCCGGACGGACAGTCCCTTCTGGACAATGGCGTCGAGAACATCCCGCTGGAGCGTATCGGTCCCGAGGGACAGCAGCGCGCGGGCATGCCCAATGGTGAGGTGCCCATCGCGCAGGCCCGCCTGTATGACGGGGGGCAGGTTCAGCAGGCGCAGATAGTTCGCCACGGCAGGGCGGCTTTTCCCGACTTTTTCAGCCACCTGCTCCTGCGTGAGTCCGCATTCATCCATGAGCCGCCGGTATCCCGTACTGATTTCGATCGGGTTCAGCTGCTCCCGCTGCACATTCTCGACGATGGCCATTTCGAGCATGGCTTCCGTGTCGGCCTCGCGAACAAAGGCCGGTACCCGTTCCAGGCCAGCCAGGCTGGCCGCACGCAGTCGACGCTCACCCGAGATGAGTTCATATTGGTTCGGTCCGCGGCTGCGCACTGTCAGTGGCTGAATAATGCCAAGATGCCGAATGGACTGAGCCAGTTCTTCCAGCGCGGCCTCATCGAAGTGCTCCCGGGGTTGAAAAGGATTCGGGGAGATACGGTCGATGGCGATGTCCGATATCTTGCCGGCCGTTCGAATGCGGTCCTCATAATTGTACAGGCGGCTGTCCGGGTCCTGCCTGTTCGTCGAGTACCCGGATTCGGAGTCGGGCAGGAGTGCACCCAGGCCTTTGCCGAGAACTGCTTTTCGTTTTGTCATGAGAAGTAAGGCTCTACCCCTGGAAGCGTGTTGAAGAACCAGCGTGCACCAAGATGCGAGCGCCGGAATGACAGATGCAAGGCGTCCCGACGCCGAATAGCAGCGCTATTCGAAGGAGGGACAACGCAGCAGATGGCGTTTCGCCGCCGCAGAAGGGTGTGTGATGGTTTTTCAACACGC
>JAJCYR010000001.1 GCA_029262775.1 Bacteroidota bacterium | reverse complement strand
GCTGCTACTTGTCTTGGATGCGGCTGAGCCCGGGCGGGCGCAGATGTCGGCGATCGAACCCGGTACATACTGGTGGCGCGTGACGGATGTGGCGGGCGGCACATCGGAGCCGGTGCGGTTCTTTGTGGGGACGGCTGTGGGGGTGGAGGGCGAGGAGGGTGGCTTGGCGGTCAGTGGCGGCGCGGACGGCGCGCTGCCCCAGGAATTCGCGCTCGGCGCGCCGTGGCCAAACCCGTCGCGTGGCGGCGTGACGGTGCCATTTGAGGTCCCGCGCGCCGCCCGCGTCACGCTGCGCGTGTTCGACGTGCTCGGCCGCGAAGTGGCCCTGCTCGTTGGCCGTGACCTGCCGGCCGGGCGGCACGAAGCCGTGTGGGAAGCCGGACGTACGTCGGGCTCGTCCGGCGGCACTGGCCGCACGCCCGGCGGCGTTTACATTGTTCGGATGGAAGCCGGGGCGTTCACGAAGAGCCGCGTGGTGACAGTGCTGTGATTTACGCCACGACTCTAACCCACCACCTGACTCAGGTCGAAAAGCGGCAGGTAGAGGGCCACAAGGATGCCGCCGAGCAGTACGCCGATAGTCAGGATGAGGATGGGTTCGAGGAGGGAGAGCAGCGCGTTGGTCCGCTGGTCGAGCTCTGATTCCTGGTGCTCGGCGACGTGGAGAAGCATATCGTCGAGTTCGCCCGACTCTTCGCCGACGGCAATCATCTGGACAATCATGGGCGTGAGGAGACCGTTCGATGCCATGGGCGCCGATACCCCGACACCACGCTCCACGGCTCGCTCCACGGCCTTGACTGTGGCGATGAGCGGTGTGAAGGAACTTGAGCTCCCAAGAATGGCCAGGGCATCGAGCAGGGGAACCCGGTTCTGGAGCATTGTACCGAGCATGCGGGCAAAGCGGGCCGTGTGCGATATGCGGACGAGGGGGCCTGCGATGGGAAGGCGCAGCGCGAGGCGGTCGAGCGCGGGGCGGACGGAGGGCAGGCGTGCGGCGCGCCGCAGACCCAGCGCAGAACCGACGATGAGGGCAAAGAGGAGCCAGAAGTGGGAGGTCAGCACGGAACTGGCCTGTAGCAGCAGACGGGTTGGGCCCGGAAGCTCGGCGCCATAGTCCCGGTACATGTCGGCGAAGGTGGGTACAATGACAACGAGCAGGAAGGCCGTGGCGGCGACGGCAACGGCGAGGACGAGCACCGGATAGGCCAGCGCCGACTGGATTCGCCTCCGAATGGCATGGGCCTTTTCCAGATACGCCGCCAGACGCGACAGAAGCTGCCCGAGAATGCCAGCCCGCTCGCCCGCGTGCACCAGCTGCACGTAGAGCGGCGGGAACACATTCGAATGGACGCCGAGCGCGCGGGAGAGGCTCTTGCCAGACTCCACATCGAGACGCACGACACGGAACACATCCTGCAGCCGTCGATGTCCAAGCTGCAATTCCACCGTGTGAAGCGCCTGGACCAGTGAAATCCGGGCTTCCAGCAGGACGGCCAGGCTGCGTGTGGCTTCGGCCAGGGCACCCGTCGCAATGCGGCGCTCAAACCGAAAAGACGTTGGCTGTTGCTTCGTCTTCCGCTGTTGCTGCGCTGTCCGCTGTTGCTGCGCTGTCCGGTGTTGCTGCGCTGTCCGGTGTCGCAGGGCCTTCGGAACGGCTCCAGTTTGGGACCCAAATACATTCATGGCTCAGGCCTCCACGTAAATGCCCGCCGCTGACGAATGAGCCGGCGAACAGCCAGCGTATCTTCTTTCCAGCGGGCGGTGATGCGCAGTTCGTGGCACGTCGTGCACGTGGGCACGGCCGTGAGGCGAGCAGAAAGCAGTTCGTCACCGATCATGAGGCGCGCGTTGCGGTAGAGGCCCGAGGAATCGGCGCGGTACTCAATGTGTGCGTGTCCGGTGCGCAGGACGAGCCACGGAGTAGTGCCAGGCACGACGTGCTCGGCCTCCTCGATGTCGGTTGCCAGACGAACGGCCGCAGCGTGCAGGTCCATGTGGAGGGTCGTCGCCGCGAGCCGGTCTGTGTGCAGTCGCACGCCAAAGAGATACACGCCGTAGATAATCGTGGCAACGAGCCCTGAGACCAGTATGGCGACCGTGATTTCAACGAGTGTGTATCCGTCGTCGTCCTTCATGGCATAGCCACCAGCGTGCTGAGATGAACAAGGGGCCGGTCTGTTGCCTTCCGGTACACGAGAATGTCGATCGCCATCACCCCGCGGCGCCGCTCCACCGTGCGCTCAATGCGCCAGCGATTACGCCGTGACGGCCACGTTTTCGGCGACCTGATTTCCAGCAACCAGTCGCTCTGCTGCGAGGCCGCGGCGCCGAGCGTTTCTTCCATGGCAGCCACAGCCTCGGCCAGGGCCTGGCTGCGCACCGCCACCGGATCGACCAGCGCCGCGCGGCCCAGGATCGCCCCGAGGGGTAGAAGCACGGAAAGCAACAGCGCCGTTGCGACGAGCGTTTCCGTGAGGGAGTACCCTGCCTCGCGTGTCCTGTCAGGAGTCATGGCGTGTCACCGTGTATCACTCGCTGTATGCGGGGAGCCGCCGCGTGCGCCGCTCGCGGGTCACAGGCGTCCAGGACGGCTGCGTGTTGAGTCCGGGCGGGAGAATAAAGGGATGGGGTCGCCTGTCGTAGTCTATTTCAGCGTCGACGAGCCAGTTTACGTAGACCGTGGGCGATACATAGAACTGGAGTTGGCCTGTAACCACGCTGCCTTCGACACGGCCAGACACGTCGAGCGGGACCTGGCTGTAAATGCCTCCCACGATGGTGGCTCCAGCTTCCAGGACGACCGGGCTACCACGGCCCGGCGCCACGGGTTCACGGGGCACGGCCATGATGAGGCCTTCCACGCGGGCACCCGAATGAATGGTCAGCGGGCGGTCATTGCGCAGGTTGGCAGCAAGCACGAGCGAGGGGTAGATGAGGCGGGCGCCACCCATGACAAGGATAAAGCCATCGGAAATGAACTGGCCGGATCCGGAAAACTCCGGACCAAGGACAATGCCCTCGCCTGCGTCGAAAATGAGCTCATTGCCTGTTATACGCCCATCCAGGAACAGCGTGTCTGACACCGAGATGACCGTGCCTGTTGGCAGGTGCCGCTCGCCATCAAGACGCAGTGAGCCCTCCATCGCCGTGCCTTGTTTGTCGCTGTGTTCCCGCCCGGCCCGCCATGCGTCGAGTATGCCGCTCGACCATTCGGGTAGTCGCGTCGAGTCAGAGGCCACGAACTCGCCCGTGTGCGCTCCTGTAAAGCCGCGCCGGTTGAAGCGGCTCTCCTCATAACCGGCGCGGCCGACGACGACGCGGCCTGTGATCCTTGTTGTGCCCCCGACGTTGATGCCCGAGTGGGGGTCGCCGATCCAGAGGGCGGCCTGAAAGGGTGCAGATGGCTCCGTTCCGAGGAGGGCGTGCACTTCGGCCGTGCGCCGCCCCACCTGACCGCGGCCAACGACGCGCATGTAGGCGCCGTGTGCGGAGACGGTGGCGCTGGCGCGGGAACCGTTGCCAAGCTGAATCGCTCGGATGTCACCCTGGAATGCGGAGTCGTCGCGAAGGCGTGCCCGGGCCAGTTCCAGTCCGCCCTCTGCGGCCAGAAGTGCCTCACGCGCATGCACGTCGCCAAGCACGAGGCGAGCCCCCAGCCTGTCGATGGCAAGAATGGACCCCATGAGCAGTGTGAAAAGCAGAATCACTACAAGTACGGCGATGAGCGCCGAGCCATCCTCATCCATGGGTAAATACCGCATATTCATGGATGAGCACTATGTAAGGGATAGCCGCTGCCAAAAGAAAGGGGGCGAACGGCATGCGGGACTGCCTGTGCATGCGCCCAAGCAGGCTACCGGTAACGCCGAACGCGGCGCCGAGGCACGCGGCAGCATAGAACACCGGAATGACGTGCCACTGGAAGAAAAGTCCAAGGACGAAGGCCAGCTTAACGTCGCCCATGCCGAGTCCGGGTTTCGCGAACACGACGCTCCCGAGAATACGGAACAGTAGCACGAAGACGAGAGCACTGGCCGCTGCGCCGAATGAATGCCATGGGGCGGTCTGGGCATCTATAAAGGGTAGGATGGCTCCAGGAATGAAGGCAAGGGCAAGGAGACGATTCGGGATAATACCCGACGTGACATCGGTATACGCGGCCACAATGAGGACCATGATTCCGGTCACAAGGAGCGATGTGCCCGGGCGTGGAATGGAAAGCACAAGTTCCGCAATGAACATGGTATCAGTCGGGAATGAGCTCGGTAATCATCCCTTCCTCGTCGACCGCCCAGACGTTGAATGTGCCATCCTGGTCGAAGTCGACGACCGACGTGGCGTGGGCCTCAAAGCGTCCGGTTTCGCTCTCATGGATCGAAATGACATAGCGAGCTGAGCCGCCATCCGTGACCAGACGCGCCTGGTCGAAGCCGAGCTCCTCGGCGGCCGCGGCGAACCGGTCGTGCTCGTAATAAAACCCCTGCTGCAGCGTGTGGATCTGTTTGAGCATCGTCTTGGCCTCGGTCATCTTGGCTCTCGTCGTGACATTCATGAATCGGGGAAGCGCCAGCAGCGCAAGAATGCCCACGATGACGATGACCACCATCAGTTCAGTGAGCGAAAACCCGTCTTCATCAAGAAACAAGATGCGTCTCATGGTAATGTGTATGCGTGGTAACAGGCACTACAATAACCCATGAGTCGTCTGCGAACATTTGTGCAGGATTAAAATTGCATTTATATTTTATTATTGCCGTAATCAAATTACAATCAAACTTTATCCAAGCGTTCATAATAGCCGTATGATGTAAAATTATACTGGTCGCAGTAACTCCAACCCGATCTCTGCGACCATGTATTTCACGCGGCTTTTCCCTGTAGTTCTTCTTGTCATTATCAGCTTTCTGGTGGGCCCCGTCGCCGCCCAGAGCGTGCTCAACGAATTCAGTCTTCAGGCAGACGTCTGGCGGCCAGCCAAGCCCATTGAGCCGGGCGTCGATGCGCAGGGCGACCTGGGGCTTTCCATCCCGCTCATGACGGTGCCCGGGCGCGGCATGGACTACCCGGTTGCGCTTTCCTACCGGTCGAGTATCCGTGTCAAGCAGGAATCGGGCTGGATAGGGCTCGGCTGGCACTTTGATCCCGGCTCCATTACGCGGGACGTGGCGAACCTGACCGTGGGCACGGGAGGCTCCTGTACGCTGTACAACGTGGACTACACGGACAACCCCACCTATCAGCAGGATATGTACAACGTTACGACGCCCGGCGGCTCGTTCACGATGGGGCGCTACAAATTTGGCATTGGTACGCAGAAGCCCAACCGCGGAACGACGGGCGATTTTTTCAGCCTGGAATGGGAGCCGTGGAAGATCGAGTACGAAACGCAGACGCCTGTCACGGTCGACGGACAATCGACGCGCACGGTGCGAAATCTTGTTACGACGAGCAAAGAGGATTACAGCAAGTTCATTGTTACGGCCAAGAACGGCACGCGCTATATTTTCGCGGTACCGACGCTCTCCACATTTGTTGGAAAGAACTATACGTCCGCGTGCGAGTCGTACGAGTACTACGTGAGCACATGGCGGCTCGTGGCCATTCTTGGCGCAGATTATGACGGCAACGCCATTCCATCAAAAAGCTCACCGGGGTCGTGGGTCAAGTTCGAATACACGGCGCCGGTGACGAGTACGAGCCAGTTCGACAGCGACGAACAGCTCCAGTCGGCGTTTCTGACGCGTATTGTAACCCCCACGCACCGCGCCGAGTTTACCACGGGTTCACGCGCATCCGGTATTCTGAATCCACCCTGGCAGAATAACACGCCCTACAAGAAGCTGACCGCCGTGACGCTCTACGAGGATTATGGTGGAACGTCCAAGCGGCTGCAGAAAGTGGTACTCGACCAGGATGAATCGCGCCACAGCGGGATCAGCGCAGCGCGCATGGGTCTCGAGGGCATCGAATTCTACGGAGAGTCAGACACGAACGAACTACCCGGCTACAAATTCACGTACTGGGCGAGCGCCGGCACACCCTCGGCTACGGACAACGACGCCTTCGGATACTACAACACGAGCAATCTCTACACGACCGACGCCAATACGGACGACGGTAAGGCCTGGAGCCTGAGAAGCATTCTGCACCCGACGGGCGGATATGAGGAAATCGAATACGAAAACGACCAGATTGACCTTGCGTTTGGCCCCGGTGGGCCGATTGCTGAAGACTACACGTACAACCAGTGGAATGCGCTGTCCGGTACGGGCGGTACGGGTACCTATACCATTGATGGCGATACGCAGCGGCAGGGGGGCGTCCGCGTCACAACCATTCGGCGATACGCCAATCAGGGCGGGGCACTGATCGATTCCACAGCCTACGGCTATGGCACCGGCCGTCTGAGCGGCGTTCCGTCCAAGTGGTGGCTTGAGGTGCTGACGACGGACGAGTTTTTCAAGCCCGCGAACCGCGGCCGCGCGGCCGTATTCTATACGTCCGTCGGCGCTACGCACATGGACGGCACGTCATCGGGCACGACCTATTCGACGGATTTCAATACGGGCGTTGACCGCCTTGAAGCGACGCTCTACCGCTACAACGGAGCCATAGCGTCCGTCGTTCAGGGAAACCAGGACATCAACTGGGGTATTGCGACCGGAACGTCCACCTCCCAGAATGGAAGCGTTGAGACGACGCGAGTCGTGGACTTCGGTAAATTTACGCTGGCCAACCTGTCGACCTTCGTCAGCAACGTGGATCTGGAATGGATTCGGAAGGGCAAGGTCAATTCCGAGGAAACGGAGTACTCGGCGGGCAAGCAGTGGCGGCAGCAGAATGGCACGAGTGTGACATCGCGCATTGATTACACATACGACCCGAATACGGGATTGCCGGTGCTCATCAAGGAGTCGGGCGAGGTGGCGCCAGACCGCACGACGGACATCACGTACGCCTACGAAATAGGCACCTACAGCGGTATGGACAACAGCAACATACTGACGGCCGTGGCGCGGCGCGACGTGTACGAGGACCTCGCTACCGACCGCTACTACCGCTCGTCGCTCACCACGTACAAGGAATTTACTCCGGGCTCGGTGTCCTTCTGGAAGCCGTTCAAGAGCTACGAGTGGATCAGTGGAACGAGCGCCTTTTCAACGAGCGCGCCCGCGTTTTCCGACTGGGCGAACACGTCGCCGCCCGCGGCGACGCTCTGGCACAATACGGCAACGTTCACATCCTACGACGACAACGGGCGCACGCTCTCGCAGGATGACGCGCGTGGCAACACGACGGATTTCTTCTACGGCGACAATACGTCGAACTGCAGTAATACCCCAACCACGTACAACAACGCCTTCCTGACGTGCGTCGAGCGGGACGGACTGCAGTGGAAAATGGACTATGGCGACGGGCGCATTATTACCATGGAAGACCCGAACGGGGACTTGGCGCCGCGCTACACGTACGACGCCAACGGGCGCCTGACGTCCATCCGCGACGCGGCGAATAGCGCCGTCACCGAGTACGCGTATTTCATGAGCCGCGTGAACCAGGCAGGCAGCTACTCGGCGTCAAGCCCGAACTCGATCATGACCACACAGCAGACGGGAACGACGTCGTATGTGACCAAGGAATACCTCGACGCATGGGGGCGTTCCGTGCAGCAGCACCAGCAGTCGGGGAGCGATGACTACGTAGCGGCGGTGGACTACGACTCGGAGGACCGGCCGTCGAGGGTCTGGAAACCTTACCTCAAGACGGCGTCGGGGCACAGCTACCAGACAAATTATGCGGCGGCCGCAGCCGCCGCATGGGACGGCAGCCCGGAGGCGAACGCGTTTGGGTATCCGTATGCTCAAACGGCTTACCGGCAGGGCCGACCGGACTCGACCTACCAAGCGGCGCTTTCCGGCACGCGGGGCTATAGCCGTAGCCGCTACATGAGCGAAGCGCACCGGGATTTGTCGTATGGTCTACTCACGGGCCGCGTACGCTACACGATTTCGGTGGATGAGGAAGGCATCCGCACGTATTCGTACGTGGACGGCTACGGGCGCGAGCTCATGCAGCGCCGCTTTGCGGAGCACGTGGAGGCGCCGAGTGTTCCGGCAACAGTAACGGCATCGGCAGCAATTTTCCGGGGCGGGGGCGCGCTGCTGCTTGAGGGCGGCGGCAGCCCCGGCGAGGAAAAGAAAAAGAAGCAGGACGATGACGGGGGCGTTGGAACGCGCGCCGTGCAGTTTGACTGGGATACGGATACGCAGTCGTACACGCCGCCTGCG